>NCEV01000051.1:0-15109 GCA_002280875.1 Caulobacter sp. 32-67-35
CGACCTCTACGACCACGCCGTGGCCGTGGTCACCCGCGACCGCAAGGCCTCGACCAGCTACATCCAGCGCCGCCTGCAGATCGGCTACAACCGCGCCGCATCCTTGATGGAGCGGATGGAGAAGGAAGGCGTGGTCGGCGCGGCCAACCACGCCGGCAAGCGCGAGATCCTCGCGCCGCCGCCACCGGGGCTGTAGGGCTGACCGCCCCAGCTCCCTAAGATCGTCATCCCGCGACTTGTTCGCGGGACCCATGGTTCAGCTTCCCCGTGAGACCGTGATGGTTCTCCGCATCTGCGGCGGACAAATGGGTCCCGCGCATGAAGCGCGGGATGACGGGTTTGAGTGATGCCGTGAGATATCTGCCCGCCTCGGGACGGAACCATCCTTACATCTCACGGCGAGACGATCGCAGGGCTGATCAGGTCACTCAAGGCCGACGCTTCGCGTCGCCGCGAAGCGGCCGGTCGCAGACCGGGGTCGGTGGACTGACCTGATCAGCCCTGCACGTTGCAGCCTCCAAAAAATTTAAGGATCGCACCGACCATGGGGTCGAGTTGCGAATGTGAGGTTCGGGTGCAATATTTCCGGCCATGAATCCGCTCGCTCAAGCCACGCTGATAGTTTTCATCGCTGCATGGTTTGTGGCTCTGGCTGGCTGGATTTACGGGACTCGCTTCTTTCTTCCGATTTGGGCGAAGGGCTTCCGAAAGATGGATAGGCATGAAGGCTATGCGCGGAAAGCCGTGCTCGGATATGCAGTTTTCGCGTCAGCTGTTCTATTCGGTTTCGCCATCGGTGGCTTAGGGCAGCTTGCTGGCGGCTGGCACTAGCGTTCGCTCCGAACTACTTCGGAGATCATCTAAGCTCTCTGGCAGATCTCACTCCTCGGCAACCCAAGGCCTAGCTTCCGCGTTCCCCACAGCCCCAACCTGAACAGCGCTTCATCGGAGCGCCGTCAAATGGCCTCGCGACGGTCTTTCGCTCGTCACCGCGTCAGGGCAAAGGTTGACGCCTAAGGAGACCGCATGACCGACCACCCGACCACCCGCCGCGCCCTGATCGCCGCCGCCGGCGCCAGCCTGGCCGCCGCTTCGTTCGGCGCGCCGGTGTTCGCCCAGTCCGGCGCCCCCAAGGCCGCTCCCCTGACACCCGAGCAGAGGGGGCTGGTCGACAAGGCCACCAACTATATCCAGGGCCTGGCGTCGGCGAAGGGGCGCTTCATCCAGACCGACCAGCGCGGCACGGTCACGCAGGGCGACTTCTACATGCAGCGGCCCGGCCGCGCCCGCTTTGCCTATGAGGGCCCATCTGGCCTGCTGGTGGTCAGCAACGGCAACAACGTCAATATCTTCGATCGGCGGCTGAAGACCTTCGAGAGCTATCCGCTCAGCCGCACGCCTCTGGCCCTGCTGCTGGCCCGCGAGGTCCGTCTGGATCGCGGCGTGGTCATCACCGACGTGCGCAGGCTGGCCGATGGCTTCACCATCGTAGCCCAGGACGCCAAGCGTCAGACGCTGGGCCGCATCAGCCTGGATTTCAGCGATGGCCCGGTCTCGCTGA
The DNA here is from genome assembly GCA_002280875.1 of Caulobacter sp. 32-67-35. Classification (GTDB taxonomy): domain Bacteria; phylum Pseudomonadota; class Alphaproteobacteria; order Caulobacterales; family Caulobacteraceae; genus Caulobacter. Next base: position 1,562 of record NCEV01000051.1, read on the forward strand.
TCGGCTGGACCGTCAGCGACGTGAAGGGCAGCCAGATCCGCGTGCGGCTGGTGGATTTCGAAAAGACCGGTGGCCTGGACCCCAAGCTGTTCGTGCTCACCGACCCCCGTCCGCGACGCGCTGGCGCCAAATCGTAATTGTGACATTCACACAACACGCAAGAATCAACAGACTTAGTACTTGACTATAAATCGTGCAGTGGCATATTTAACACGCATGGCGAGAAGAGCCCGACCCTCTCCTCGCAAACCGTGCCGGACACTATCCCCTCCCGGCGGCGGCATGAGAGACCTGACTTTCGCCCAAGCGCTTGGATGCGCTTGGGCGTTTTTCGTTTTGGCCGGGAGACCAAACGATTTACAGCCGGCCAATGCGCCTCCGTATCGCCACCTGGAACGTCAACTCCGTCCGCCTGCGCGCCGAGCAGGTCGCCCGCTTCGTCGACGAGCAGGCGCCCGACGTGCTGTGCCTGCAGGAGATCAAGTGCCAGGAGGGCGAGTTTCCGCGCGAGGCCTTCGAGGCCGCCGGTCTGCCGCACCTGAAGATCGCCGGGCAAAAGGGCTGGCACGGCGTGGCCATCGCCTCGCGCCTGCCGTTCGAGGATGTTCCCACCCTGATGAACTGCCGCGAGGGCCACGCCCGCTGCGTGGCGGTCAAGGTGGCTGGGGTCGACATCCAGAACTTCTACATCCCGGCCGGCGGCGACACGCCCGACCGCATCGGCAATCCCAAGTTCGACCACAAGCTGGACTTCTACGAGACCCTGACCGCCGCCCTGAAAAAGCGTGACCCGAAGGACCCGCTGATCGTCACCGGCGACCTGAATATCGCCCCGGGCGAGAACGACGTCTGGAGCCACCGCCAGATGCTGAAGGTGGTCAGCCACACGCCGGCGGAACTGGAGGCCTTCGATGCGATGATCAAATCGATGGGCCTGCTGGACCTGCCGCGCCTGGCCACGCCGGAGCCGGAAAAGCTGTTTTCCTGGTGGAGCTATCGCGCCGCCGACTTCCGCAAGTCCAACCGCGGCCTGCGCCTGGATCATATCCTGGCCAGCCCCGGGCTGCGCGACGCGGCCATCATCGACGGCAAGGTCTCGGCCAAGGTGCATGACACGGTCCGCGAATGGGAGCGCCCCAGCGACCACGCGCCGGTGACGGCGGATTTGAGGCTTTAGGATTTCGGCCTAGCGTCGTTCCCGCGCAATCAGCGCGGACAGATAGCTCTCCATCAGCAGCACGAACTCGTCCTCCAGCACGGTGGGCGACAGATTCAGGTCGGGTTCGGCCGCCACGGCGCGCAGCAGGCTGGCGACCGCGTGGGTCAGCACGAACAGCTGCTCCGGCGACAGATCCAGATTGAGCTGCGCCTTGCCGGCGATGGCGGCGAGGAAGGCCTGGTGATGATGCAGCATCACCGCGTCGCCGCCGCGATCGAACAGGGCGTCCAGCAGGGCTTTCCGAGTTTCGGGCGAACCCTCGAAGGTGGCCATCAACGCCTGGACGATGGGCCGCACGCTACCCACCTGCGGCGCCGCGATCACCGTCTCGGCGATCCGGCCGCGCGCCACCTCGGCCCGGCGCTGGGCCATGGCGGCCAGGATTTCCTGCTTGCCGCCGAAATACTGGTACAGCGTGCCAATGCTGACCCCGGCCCGCTGGGCGATGTGGTTGGTGGTCAGGCGCTCCAGTCCGCCGGCCTCCAGAAGTTGAAAGGTGGCGTCAAAAATCGCCTCCACCGTGGCCTCCGCCCGGGCCTGCCTGGGCGATCGTCTCGCTTTTTCAGCCACTTGCCAGCTTCCTTCGCGGTCGGCTCGCTCGCCGGGCAAGGCGAGTAGAAACATGAGCAATGCTTACATATTCTCATGGTCTGGCGGGGGCCGCCATCCGCCAAACGGGATTGAACATGACCAGCACGATCGAGCAGGTAAGGGCCAGGGTTGCTGACCAGAAGACACGCCAGCCCGAGCTTTATGGCGGCATCGATTTCTCGGCCACCCCCGAGCGCTTTACGGATGATCCGGCCAACAGCGTCGCCCCCGCCAGCGTGGCTGGCGCCGCGCCCACACCCCAGCACATCGCCCTGGTTCGCGCCTACACCCTGCTGGGCGACCGGGTGGCCGACGCCTATGCCGGCCTGATGCCGCAACATGGCTTCCGGGGCCTGATCGCCATGCTGACCAAGGCCTGCGACGAAGGCCTTGAAGCCGTGCCCGACGCGCCGCCTGAACTGATCGCCTTCATTCGCGACATGGAACATGTCCCCGACTGGCTGGACATGGATCTGGTGCGCCAGGGCGCGCGGCTGGACCGCAACGCCATGGCCAACCTGTCGCCCTTCGCCATCCGCGGCGCGTTCGTCGCCACCTTCATGAACAAGTACGCGGCCCTGCCCATGGCCCTGACCGGGACCCTGGGGGCCGAGACCGCCGCGCGCCGGGTCAATGAGACGGCCAGCTTTTTCACCACCACCTTGTTGCCGGGCGCTCTTGAGCGCCATGGCCCCGGTTTCAAGGCTGCCGCTATGGTGCGGTTGATGCATTCGATGGTGCGCTTCAACGCCCTGCGCCGACCCGGCGCCTGGGACGCAAAGGTCTATGGCGTGCCGATCCCTCAGGTCGACCAGATGCCCGCCGGTCTGATCCCGATCTTCCTGCTCAGCTACAAGCTGTTGCGACAGGGCCGGACCACCTTTACCCCGGCCGAACGCGCCAGGGTCGAACTGGCCCGCTATCGCTGCTACCTGCTGGGCCTGCCCGAGGACCTGCTGGCCGACACGCCCGTCGGGATCGTCCAGACCATGAGCGCCCGCAACCAGACCCTGCGCAGGGGCTTCGACGACGACACCTGCGGCGTGCTGGTCCGCGCGACCCTGGCGGCCTATCTTCCGCCAGACCGGTCATGGCGCAACCGCCTGTTCGACACGGTCGAGCGCGGCTTTGCCAAGGTGTTCTTTGTCCGTCATTTCATGGGCGGCGATCCGGCGGCGGCGGGCCGGATGGGCGTGAAGATCACCGCAGGCGATCGGGCCCTGTTCCTGCTGGTCGCGGTCATCGTCACCAGCCGCATGGCCGCCTATGGGCTGGCGCTGAAGATCCCCGGCCTGCGGACGCTGGCCGACCGTGACCTGGTGCGTCAGCTACGGGGGCATCTGGCGCGATATGGTCATGCGGAGTTCACGACCGACGCAGCCCAGTACCGCCCTACCCGGCCATCGGCCGAACCGGTTGCCGCCTAGCTGGCGATCTGGACCAGCCCAAGTTTCACCCAGACGGCCTTGTCCTTGAGGGTGGACTTGATCCACTCCACATGGACTTCGCGTTCGGCCTCGGTCGAACGCGGGGCGAGCGGGCGAGGGCGGGCGCCATAGGCCCCGGCCTGCAGCTGGGCGCTCATGGCGGCGGTGACCACGGCCGTCAGCTCAAGGGCCCGCTCCTTGCCGCCCTGCAATTCCAGATAGACCTCGGCCAGCAGGTGGGCGTCGATCAGGGCGCCGTGCTTGTCTCGGCTGTCGAGGCTGATCTTGAAGCGCTTACACAGGGCGTCCAGCGAGTTGTACATGCCCGGGAAGCGCTTCTTGGCCATGGCCAGGGTATCGACCCAGCGCGGTTCCGGCAGGGCGGCGCGGCCGCACTTTTCGAGCTCGAAATTGACGAAGCTGCGGTCGAAGGCGGCGTTGTGGGCGATCAGCGGGCTGTCGCCGACAAACTCGATGAAGCGGTCGGCGATCTCGTGGAACTTGGGCTTGCCGGTCAGGAATTCCGACGACAGGCCGTGAACCTTCTGCGCTTCGGCCGGCATGTCGCGCAGGGGATCGCAATATTCATGGAACGACCGGCCCGTAGGCATGAAGTCGACCACCTCGATACAGCCGATTTCGACCAGACGGTCGCCCGTCTTCGGATCGAAGCCGGTGGTTTCGGTGTCGAGGATGATTTCCCGGGCCATGCCGATTCAATGGGCCGGTTCGGACCCGCCATCAAGACGCTCAGGTTGTCGCAGGGCCTCAAGCACCGCACGAACCTGTTGACGGGCGTGGTCTAGCCCCTGGCTGGTGTCGATCACGAAATCGGCCCGCGCCCGCTTCTCGGCGTCGGGCAGCTGGCGGGCCAGAATGGCCTCGAACTTGGCCTCGTCCATGCCGGGCCTAGCCAGAACCCGCTGTCGCTGAACCTCAAGCGGGGCCGAGACCACAACCACCTTGTGGACCCGCTTGTCCCCGCCGGTCTCATACAGCAGCGGCACGTCCAGCACGACGATGTCCTTGCCGTCGGCCGCCGCCTTTTCGAAGAAGCCGATCCGGTTGGCGCCGACCAGCGGATGGACGATGGCCTCCAGCCTCTGCAAGGCTTCCGGATCGCCCATCACGGCCGCGCTCAGCCGGGTGCGGTCTATGGCCCCGTCAACGACGACGCCGGGAAAGGCCGCCTCGACCGGGGCCACGGCCGCCCCGCCGGCCGCATAGAGCGCATGCACCGCCGCGTCGCTGTCATAGACGGGAACGCCCTCGGCCTCGAACATCGCCGAGGTGGTCGACTTGCCCATGCCGATGGAGCCGGTGAGGCCGACGATGATCATGATTCAGGCCTCGCCCAGCAGGTGGAGCGCCAGACGCCTCACATCGACCGTGGTCGGCGGGGTCTGGCCATAAAAGGCCTCGAACGACGGAACGGCCTGGCGCAGCAGCATTTCCAGGCCATCGACCGTGCGACGACCCAGGGCCTGGGCGCGCTGAAGAAATTCGGTGCGCAGAGGCTTGTAGACCATGTCCACAATCACCGCATCGGCGGGTGTGAGCTCCAGCGACGCGGCCGGGCCGTCGCCGCCGCCGAGGCCCAGGGATGTCGCGTTGATCACCAGACCCGCGTCGGTGAGCAGGCCGGGCAGGGCGGCTTCATCGGCGGCGATCACCTTGGCGCCGAACGTCGTCGCCAATTCCCCGGCCCGGGCCAGGGTGCGATTGACGATCCGAACCTGGGGCGCGCCGGCCAGCAGCAGGGCCGCCACCGCCCCGCGCGCCGCGCCGCCCGCGCCCAGGATAATCACCGGCGCGGCGGAAACGTCAAAGCCGGGCGCCTGAGCGGCAATGGCGCCCAGCAGGCCAGGACCGTCGGTGTTGTCGGCGCGGATCGTGCCGTCAGCCTCGAAGATCAGCAGATTGGCGGCGCCGGCCATGCGCGCCAGGTCGCTGGCGGTGTCGGCGACCGCCAGGGCGCGCTCCTTGAAGGGGATGGTGACGTTCAGACCCCTGATGGCGCCGCCGCGCAGGCCCTCGATGAAGGCCTCGAAGCGGTCTTCGGCCGGCGCGAAGGGCACATAGGCGGCGTCGAGGCCGGCCGCTTGGATCCAGGCATTATGGATCACCGGGCTCATCGAGTGCTTGATCGGCGCGCCGCAGACGCCGGCGACGATCGCCGCGCCGGTGAGGCCCCCCGTCATTTGGGAACTCATGCCTCCAGGGCTCCATGAAGACGCAGGAAGTCCAGAAGCCCCACCAGCGGCAGGCCCAGGATGGTGAAATAGTCGCCGTCGATGGCGTCGAACAGCTGGACGCCCTCGCTCTCCAGCTCGTAGCAGCCCACGCAGTGCAGGATGTGCTCACCGCGGCGCTGCAGATAGCCGTCCAGCCACGCGTCGCTGAAGGGTCGCACCGACAGCTTGGCGCTCTGCACCACCCGCCAGATCGGCTTGCCGTCGCGAGCGACCACCACGGCCGAGTGCAGCTTGTGGGTCTGGCCGCGCAGCTCCAGCAGCAGGGCGCGGGCCTGGTCCAGGGTCTCGACCTTGTCGATCAGCCGACCGGCGAAATCCAGGGTCTGGTCAGCGCCGATCACCAGGCCAGGCCGCTTGCCCGAGACCTTGACCGCTTTCAGCTCGGCCAGGGCGTCGGCGACCTCGCGGGGCGAGGCGCCCTCGGCCAGAAGGCCTGCCTTGGTCGCGTCTTCATCCACACCGGCGACAACCGCCTCGAAGTCGATCCCGGCATTGCGCAGGATCGCCTGTCGGGCTGCGCTCTTCGACGCCAGAGTGACCGGCGTGCGGCTCATCCCAGCACCTCGACCTGGCCGCGACCGCCTGACAACAGGTTGATGATCGCCGCGGCCGTCTCTTCCACCGAGCGGCGGGTGACGTCGATGATCGGCCAGCCCATCTTTTCGAACAGGCGGCGGGCGGCGATGATCTCGCTGCGCACCGCGTCCGTGTCGATATAGTCGCTCTCGCGGTTCTCCTTCAGGGAGAGCAGACGGTTGCGGCGGATCTGGATCAGCCGGTCGGGCGAGGTCATCAGGCCGACAATCAGGGTGTTCTTCAGCTCGAACAGCTCGGACGGCGGCGGCCGGCCCGGCACCAGCGGCACGTTGGCGGCCCGAACCCCGCGATGGGCCAGATAGATGCAGGTGGGCGTCTTGGAGGTGCGCGATACGCCCACCAGGATCACGTCGGCCTGGGTCAGGTCCTGGCCGCCCTGGCCGTCATCATGGGCGATGGCGTAATCCAGCGCCTCGATGCGGTCGAAATAGTCGTTGTTCAGCGCGTGCTGCGCACCCACCCGCGTAGAGATCCTGGCGCCCAGATAGCGCGACATGGCGCTGACCACAGGATCCAGCGCTGCAATGCAGGGCATCTCCAGACGTCGACAGCCCTCCTCCAGCGCCGTGCGCAGCCCCGGATCGATGATGGTGTGCATCACCACGCCGGGCGCGCCGGCGATCTCCTGCAGCGCCCGGTCCAGCTGCCGGGTGGAGCGGACCAGGGCATAGATGTGCTCGATCGGCAGGATGTCCGTGAACCGGGCGCAGACAGCCCGGGCCATCGCGTTCAGCGTCTCGCCAGTCGAGTCCGACACCAGATGGATATGAAAATAGGTCGCGAAACGCGGCGCCGGGCGGTCTTCGCCCGGTCCGCCGCCCGAACCTTCCTGTGGATCATCCGTTAACGGTTGCTTAACCACTTGGCCTGCCTCTGGGGACGCGCGGGCGCCAAAGTCGTCCCGAAGCGTCGTGTCATGTCGCCGCTGTGATCAACGGCCGCATTGACCGCGTAACATCCCCAAGCCGAGCCCGCATCCCTGGATCTTGGATCAATGCCGTCCCATGCTCGGGGAAGAAAGGTTAACGGGACGTAAAGCACACGGAAGCTCGTTAAGAGTTCGTTAAGGAACTAAAGGCTCTAGCCATCCATCCCCATGATTAACAGGGCTCCATCCCCATGTGGGGGATCGTGGGTACAAGGCTGGACGGGATGTGGGAGTCAGTCCGCGCCGCAGGGTTTTCCCCAGTTCCCACTTGCCCAGCCTCTCCTGCTTCCAAACTTAAGATCTTATTAAGAAATGAAGATTGGCCTTCGGGCTTGAGCCCAAGGGCAGGACGGGATTTAACGCCCCTCATGAACGCACCCAGCCTGACCCCCCAGACGCCCAAGCTGCTCTCCGTCCTGGCCGGACAAACCGCCGAGCGTCCGCCGGTCTGGTTCATGCGCCAGGCTGGCCGCTATCTGCCGGAGTACCGGGCTGTTCGCGCCACGACGCCCGACTTCATCAGCTTCTGCTTCGACCCGGAAAAGGCCGCCGAGGTGACGCTGCAGCCGATGCGGCGTTTCCCCTATGACGCGGCCATCGTGTTCGCCGACATCCTGCTGATCCCCGGCGCCCTGGGCCAGAAGGTGTGGTTCGAGGCGGGCGAGGGTCCCAAGCTGGGCGACATGCCGTCGATCGAGTCGATGGCCGAGCTGGCCGGCGGCGCCGGCGCCAAGCTGGCCAATATCGGCGAGACGCTGAGCCGGGTGCGTGCGGCCCTCGATCCCGAAAAGGCGCTGATCGGATTCGCCGGCGCGCCCTGGACCGTCGCGACCTATATGATCGAGGGCGGCTCCAGCGACCGGACCGGCGCGCGGACCTACGCCTATCAACATCCCGAAAAGCTGGACCAGCTGATCGCGGTGCTGGTCGAGGCCACGATCGACTATCTGGTCATGCAGGTGAACGCCGGGGCCCAGGCCCTGAAGCTGTTCGAAAGCTGGGCCGAGGGTCTGTCGGAACCGCAGTTCGAGCGGCTGGTGATCCAGCCGCATATCGCCATCGTTGAAGGCCTGCGGGCTCGAGGCGTGACTGTTCCGATCATCGGCTTCCCGCGCGGCGCCGGCGCCCTGGTCGAGACCTATGCGTCGGTCGTGCCGGTGCAGGGCGTGGCGCTGGACACCCAGGTCAGCGCGGCCATGGGTCAGCGCATCCAGAAGCTCAAGCCGATCCAGGGCGCCCTGGATCCTCTGCTGCTGCGGGCCGGCGGCGACCAACTGCTGCGTCGTGTGGATCAGATGATCGAACACTGGGGGCAGGGCCCCTATATCTTCAATCTGGGCCACGGGATCCTACCGGATACGCCGATCGCCCATGTTGAACAGGTTCTGGCCCGGGTGACTGGTAAATGAGTTCGCGCAGGAAAATCGCCGTCGTTCTCTTCAATCTGGGCGGACCAGATGGCCCGGACGCCGTCCGGCCGTTCCTGTTCAATCTTTTTCGCGACCCCGCGATCATCGGAGCGCCGGCCTTCATCCGCTATCCGATCGCCGCCCTGATCTCGACGACGCGGGAAAAGAGCGCCAAGGCCAATTACGCCATGATGGGCGGCGGCTCGCCCTTGCTGCCCGAGACCCAGAAGCAGGCGCAGGCGCTCGAATCCGCCCTGGCCCAGGCTCTGCCGGACGCCGAGACCAGGTGCTTCATTGCCATGCGCTACTGGAAGCCGCTGACCGAGGAGACCGCCAGGGCCGTCAAGGCCTGGGCGCCGGACGAGGTCGTGCTGCTGCCGCTCTATCCGCAGTTTTCCACCACCACGACCGGCTCGTCGGTCAAGGCGTGGAACAAGGCCTATCGCGGCCCCGGCAAGGTTCGCACCGTCTGTTGCTATCCGACCGACGACGCTTTGATTGACGCCCATGCGCGCCTGATCCGCGAGACCTATGAGAAGGCCGGAAGCCCCAAATCGGCGCGCCTGCTGTTCTCGGCCCATGGCCTGCCCGAAAAGGTCATTCTCGCCGGCGATCCCTATCAGAAGCAGATTGAGGCCACGGCCGCCGCGGTCGCCGCCCGTCTGGGCGATGGCTGGGACTGGAAGGTCACCTATCAAAGCCGCGTTGGCCCGTTGAAGTGGATCGGTCCCTCCACCGACGATGAAATCCTCGCCGCCAGCGAAGAGGGTCTGGCCCTGGTGGTGACGCCCATCGCCTTTGTCTCCGAGCATATCGAGACCCTGGTCGAGCTGGATCACGAATATCGCGAGCTGGCGGTCGAGGCCGGCTGCCCGGCCTATGTCCGCGTTGCGGCCCTGGGCATCGAGCCGGTCTTTATCGACGGCTTGACCAGGGCGGTGGTTGAGGCCCTGCCGCGCGAGGGCGTGGCGCCCGCTTGTGCGTGGCGCTGTGCGGGTGACCTGAGGCAGTGTCCCCGTACCCGGGATGTCGCTGCGTGACGGATTTCCTGGTTCAGAACTTCAATGTCTTTCGCGGCCTGCACATTCTGGCCGTGATCGCGTTCATGGCCGGCATGCTCTATCTGCCGCGTCTCTTCGTCTACCACACCAAGGCTACGCCCGGTTCGGAGATGGACGAGACCTTCAAGGTCATGGAGCGCCGGCTGCTTCGCGGCATCATCAATCCAGCCTCGATCCTGACCTTCGTCTTTGGCCTGGCCCTGATCGTCGCCGACAGCCAGATCCGCGGCTGGAGCTTTCTGATGCAGCCCTGGATGGCGACCAAGCTGGCGGCCCTGGTTGGTCTCTATGGGTGGCACGGTTTCCTGTCGGCCGCCCGCCGCAAGTTCGAGCGCGGGGAAAACACCCGCTCGGAAAAGTTCTGGCGGATCACCAACGAGATCCCGTTCGTGCTGGCGATCATCATCGTTCTGTCGGTGACGACCAAGTTCCTGGACCACTGATCATGGGTCAGCGGGGGCGGCGCAGCTTGACCCGCTCTCCCGCATGTGGTTCCCATCAATTCCAAGTCTGACGCTGAGCGTTTGACCTGTTTCTTCACGGACCGGCGCCCGTCCTGGTGCGCCCCCGGAGCCAAGCTTCGAAGGTCTGTTCCCCAATCGATCCGCGTCGTCGTCATGACGCGCTCGTCTGGCCTCCCGGCCTGACGTGAGAACTGAAGTCCCTTTCCGGCCGGATCGCCTCTCGCGGTCCGCGCCCCCGTTTGAGTCTGATCATGACCGAAGACACCCAACACGACGCTTCCAGTGAGGAAGCCATCGTCGACACCACGGCCGCTGCTGAGGCACCTGGCGTCCAGAACGCCTCGACCGAGTCCGACGACGCCGGCGACGCCGAAGACACCGGCATCGCCGACGCCGTTGCGGCCCTGGGCCTCAAGACCATGTCCCTGCAGGAGCTGAAGGAGAAATCCCCGGCCGACCTGCTGGCCTTCGCCGAGACCTTCGAGGTCGAGAACGCCAACTCCATGCGCAAGCAGGACATGATGTTCGCGATCCTGAAGACCCTCGCCGAAGAAGGCGTGGAGATCTCGGGGTCGGGCACCATGGAAGTGCTGCAGGACGGCTTTGGGTTCCTGCGCTCGCCGGAAGCCAACTATCTGCCGGGTCCGGACGATATCTATGTTTCGCCCTCGCAGATCCGCAAGTATGGCCTCCGCACCGGCGACACCGTCGACGGCGCCATCCGCTCACCGCGCGAAGGCGAGCGCTACTTTGCCCTGACCGGCGTGGCCAAGATCAATTTCGAAGCCCCGGACAACGTCAAGCACAAGATCCACTTCGACAACCTGACGCCGCTCTATCCCGAAGAGCGCCTGAACATGGAACTGCCCGATCCCACCGTGAAGGATCGCTCGGGGCGGATCATCGATATCGTCGCCCCGCTCGGCAAGGGCCAGCGCTGCCTGATCGTCGCCCCGCCGCGCGTGGGCAAGACCGTCATGCTGCAGAACATCGCCAAGTCGATCGAGACCAATCACCCCGAGTGCTACCTGATCGTGCTGCTGATCGACGAGCGCCCGGAAGAAGTCACCGACATGCAGCGCACCGTGAAGGGTGAGGTCATCGCCTCGACCTTCGACGAACCGGCGACCCGCCACGTGCAGGTGGCCGAGATGGTCATCGAAAAGGCCAAGCGCCTGGTCGAGCACAAGCGCGACGTTGTGATCCTGCTGGACTCGGTGACCCGTCTGGGCCGCGCCTACAACACCACCGTCCCGTCGTCGGGCAAGGTGCTGACCGGCGGCGTCGACGCCAACGCCCTGCAGCGTCCCAAGCGCTTCTTCGGCGCGGCGCGGAATGTGGAAGAGGGCGGTTCGCTGTCGATCATCGCCACCGCCCTGATCGATACGGGCAGCCGTATGGACGAAGTGATCTTCGAAGAGTTCAAGGGCACCGGTAACTCGGAAATCATCCTGGACCGCAAGGTCGCCGACAAGCGCATCTTCCCGGCCATCGACGTGCTGAAATCCGGCACCCGCAAGGAAGAGCTGATTACCCCGCGCGACCAGCTGCAGAAGACCTATGTGCTGCGCCGCATCCTGAACCCGATGGGCGCTTCGGACGCCATCGAGTTCCTGCTCGAGAAGATGCGCCAGTCCAAGACCAATGGCGACTTCTTCCAGTCGATGAACACCTGACCGGTCACGGTAGGGCCGAAATGCAAAGCGCCGGGGGTAAGACCCCGGCGCTTTTTTTCTGGGGCGGACCGGTAAAAGTCCTACGGCAGAAGCAGGGTGGCGCCGGTCGTACGCCGGCCCTCCAGGGCTTCATGGGCGGCCCGGGCTTCCGAGAGCGGGAAGGTCTGGCCGATGTCGATCTTCACCGCGCCTGATGCAAGCACGGCGAACAGGGCCTGCGCGCTCTCGTCCAGTTCCTCAGTGGTGACGATGTAGTCGAACAGGCGCGGGCGAGTGACGAACAGCGACTTGCCCGACAGCTCCAGCGGTGAGAACGGCGGGACGGGACCAGAGGCATTGCCAAAGGTCGCCAGTACGCCGCGGCGCGCCAGGCTCTTGAGGCTGGCTTCAAAGGTGTCCTTGCCGACCCCGTCATAGACCACAGCTACGCCCTTGCCGGCGGTAATCTCGGCGACGCGAGCGGCGACGTCTTCGTGCCCATAGAGGATCACGTGGTCTGCGCCGAGCTCGCGGGCGATGGCGGCCTTGGCCACCGACCCCACCGTGGCGATCACCGTCGCGCCCAGGGTCTTGCACCACTGGACCAAGATCGACCCGACGCCACCGGCCGCGGCGTGGACCAGCACGATGTCGCCGGGTTTCACGTGAAAACATCGCCGGACCAGGAACTCGGCGGTCATGCCCTTGAGCAGGACGGCCGCGGCGACGTCGAGGCTGACGCTGTCTGGAACCTTCACCGCGCGCTCGGCCGGCACGACGGCCGCCTCCGCATAGGCGCCAAGCGATCCATTATAGGCAACACGGTCGCCAGCGACGAAGCGCGTGACCCCTTCGCCGAGGGCCTCGACAATGCCGGCCGCTTCCAGTCCCAGCACCGCGGGCATCTTCATCGGGTAGGAGCACCTCTGGACCGCCGGCGCGGACAGCTTGGATCGCCAGCATCGGCCTAGGCCAGGTGGGTCTTGAAGAAGGCCAGGCTTCGGCCATTGGCCTTGGCCGCGTCGGTCGCGTCATAGTGCGCGCCGCCCTCCCGTGCGAAGGCGTGGTCGCGACCGGCATAGGTATGGATCTCGATCTGGGGGTGATCCTTCAGCGCGGCCAGGATCACCTGCTGCGCTTCCGGCGGCACGAACTGGTCCTTCTCGGCGATGTGCATCAGCAGGGGGCGGGCCAGCTTGTCGGCCTCGCCCACGTGCTTTTCCAGGCCCACGCCGTAGTAGGAGACACAGGCGTCGGCGTCCGTGCGGGTGGCGGTCAGGAAGGCCAGCAGGCCGCCCAGGCAATAGCCGACCGCGCCGACCTTGCCGGACACGCCGGGCAGGTCGCGGGCGGCGGCGATGGTTGCGGCGATGTCGCTGACGCCGGCGTCCACGTCGAACGCATTGAACAGCTCGAAGGCGCGCTTCCACTCGGCTTCCGACTGGTCGGTGATGTCGATGCCGGGCTCGATGCGCCAGAACAGGTCGGGGCAGATGGCGACGAAGCCCTGGGCGGCCAGGCCGTCGCAGATGTCGCGCATCACCTTGTTGACGCCGAAGATCTCTTGGATCACGACGACAGCCGGGGCGCTCTGCGCCTGGGGCCGCGCCACATAGGCGGAAAAGGCGCCGTCGGGTGTGGTGATGGTGAGGGTTTCGCTCATCGGGTCTCTCCGTCGCATGGGGTCGATGTGACTTTCGACCGAAGCGCTCTAACGTGACGCGTCGGGCCTGGCCCATAACAATATCGTGCCCTGACCTGAGGGAACCGCCATGAAGATGACCATCGAGATCGACTGCACCCCCGTGGAGGCGCGCACCTTTCTGGGCCTCCCCGATGTCACCGCCCTGAACGACCACATGGTCAAGGAGATGCAGACGCGCATGGACGCCAACATGGCCATGCTGGCGCCCGAGGAGCTGATGAAGAACTGGATGGCCTT
>NCEV01000051.1:15146-32912 GCA_002280875.1 Caulobacter sp. 32-67-35
TGGCCGTGGTGCGCGTATCCGGCCCCGCCACGCGAAACGTTGTGGCGGCGCTGGCGGGCAAGGTCCCGCCGCCGCGTCAGGCCGCGCTTCGACGCCTGAAGCATGACGGCGTCGCGCTGGACGAAGCGCTCGTCCTCTTCTTCCAGGGACCCGGCAGCTACACCGGCGAGGACGCCGCCGAGTTTCACGTGCACGGGGGGCGGGCCGTCGTTGAGGCGCTGCTGGACGCCCTGGCGGCCCTGGGCCTCCGTCTGGCCGAGCCCGGCGAATTCACCCGCCGCGCGTTCGAGAACGGCAAGCTCGACCTCGCGCAGGCCGAGGGCGTGGCCGACCTGATCGACGCTGAGACGGAGGGTCAGCGCAAACAGGCGCTCGGCCAGATCGGCGGCGCACTGAGCCAGCGCTACGACCGCTGGCGGGACCTGCTGGTCCATGCCCTCGCCATGCTGGAAGCCGCGGTCGACTTTCCAGACGAGGATCTGCCGGAAGAGGTCGCGGCGCGCGCCCGACCTGGACTGGAGACGCTGGCGGCCGAGATCGACGCCGCCTTGTCCGATGTTTCCCGTGGACGCCGTATCCGCGACGGTTATCGCATCGCCCTGGTCGGTGCGCCGAACGCCGGTAAAAGCACGGTGCTCAATGGGCTGGCCGAGCGCGATGCGGCCATTGTCACGGAGATTGCGGGCACCACGCGCGACATCATCGAAGTTCCGCTGGTGCTGGGCGGCTATCGCGTCCTGCTGGCCGACACGGCCGGCCTGCGCGAGACAACAGATGTTGTGGAAGCGGAAGGCGTTCGCCGCGCCCGAGCCTGGGCGCACGATGCCGACCTGCGGATCTGGGTCGTTGATGGTTTTCACGTGGAACATCTGGCGGGGGAGGGGAGCAACCTCTTGGCGCCGGGCGACTGGGCGCTGATCAACAAGATGGATATCGCCGACCCGCAAGCGGTGGCTATGGCCAGCGCCGCGCTGGTCGAGCGGGGCCTGACCGTGCGGACCGGTGCGGCGCGTATCGAGGGCGCGGCTGATCGGTTGCGCGCGGATCTGACGGCTCACGTGACAGCGGCGCTTTCGGGGGCGGAGTTCCCAGCCGCGACGCGACTCCGGCACGCGGAGCGCCTTCGGGAAGCCCGAGCCTATCTGGGACGGGCCCTCTCTGAAACGGGGCTTGAAGTGGAGCTGGCGGCCGAGGACGTTCGCCTGGCGGCCCGCGCCCTCGCCAAGATCACCGGCCGCATCGACGCCGAGGACGTGCTGGACAGGGTCTTTTCCAGCTTCTGCATCGGCAAGTAGGTTCCACGTGAAACATCGACAGGTTGTCCACAGGGTAATCACAGCTCTATCCTGAGTGTTTCACGTGAAACGTCTCGGACTCACGTCGACCTTTTCGCCTCAAGAGCGTATAGGAAACGCTAGCGCCCCCGCCAGACCCGGGGGCGTTCGCATTGAGGCGTACCTTTGTCCAACACTTGGGATGTTATTGTCATCGGCGGCGGCCATGCCGGCTGCGAGGCGGCCAGCGCCGCCGCGCGCACGGGCGCCCGCACCCTGCTGCTGACCCACAAGCTTGAGACCATCGGCGAGATGTCCTGCAACCCGGCCATCGGGGGCTTGGGCAAGGGTCACCTGGTTCGCGAGATCGACGCGCTTGATGGCGTCATGGGCCGGATGGCCGACAAGGCCGGCATCCAGTTCCGGATGTTGAACCGCTCCAAGGGCCCCGCCGTGCGCGGCCCGCGCTCGCAGATCGACCGCAAGCTCTATCGCGAAGCCATGCAGGCTGAGCTCCATGCCACGTGTAACCTCGACATCGTGGCGGCCGCCGCCGAGGACCTGATCGTTGAGGATGGCAAGGTCGCTGGCGTGATCGATGGGGCAGGGGTGTCGTACCGCGCGCCGCGTGTGGTGCTGACCACCGGCACCTTCCTCAAGGGCCTGATCCATCTGGGCGAGACCCGCACCCCGGCTGGCCGGGTCGGCGACGCGCCGTCGATCGGCCTTTCGGACCGCCTGTACGGCCTCGACTTCCACATGGGACGTTTGAAGACCGGCACGCCCGCCCGTCTCGACGGCGCGACTATCGCCTGGGGCCGCCTGGAAATGCAGGCGGCCGACGACGAGCCTGTGCCGTTCTCGTTCCTGACCGACAGGATCACCGTCCCGCAGATCCAGTGCGGCGTCACCTACACGACGGCCGAAACCCACCAGATCATCGCCGACCGTCTCGGCGAGTCCGCTGTCTATGGCGGCCGCGCCACGGGGATCGGCCCGCGCTACTGCCCGTCGATTGAGGACAAGGTCGTCCGCTTCGCCGACAAGACCAGCCATCAGGTGTTCCTGGAACCCGAGGGTCTCGACGACACCACGGTCTATCCGAACGGCATCTCGACATCTGTTTCGGAAGAAACGCAGCTGATGTTCCTGCGCACGATCCCCGGCCTGGAGCAGGTCGAGGTCAAGCGCTACGGCTATGCGATCGAATACGACTATGTCGATCCGCGCGAGCTGTTCCCGACCCTGGAGACCAAGCGTCTGCCGGGCCTGTATCTGGCCGGCCAGATCAATGGCACCACGGGGTATGAAGAAGCCGGCGCGCAGGGCCTGGTCGCGGGCCTCAATGCTGCTTTGGCCGCGCAGGGCAGGGAGCCCGCCGTGTTCGCGCGGGACGAGGCCTATATCGGCGTGATGATCGACGACCTGGTCACCCGTGGCGTCACCGAGCCCTATCGCATGTTCACCAGCCGGGCCGAGTTCCGCCTGACCCTGCGCGCCGACAATGCTGACCAGCGCCTCACCGACCGGGGCATCGTCCTGGGCGTCGTCGGGCCGGCGCGCGCCGAGGCCTGGACTGACAAGAAGGCCAAGCTGGAAGCGGCCCGCGCCTTCGCCCGCTCGGTCAGCCTGACCCCGCCGGAAGCGCTGAAGGCCGGCTTCAAGGTCAAGGAAGACGGCGAGCGCCGGAACATCTTCGCCATGCTGGCCTATCCCGACGTGACCCTGGATCGTCTGGCTGAGGTGTGGCCCGAGGTTTCCACGTGGAACATGGCGGTGCGCGAGCAGATCGAGATTGAAGCCGCCTATGCCGGCTATCTCGACCGCCAGCGCGCCGACGCCGAATCCTTCCGCAAGGAAGAGGACCTGCGCCTGCCGGCCGATCTCGACTATCGAGCCGTGGGCAGCCTTTCCAACGAGGTCCGCGAGAAGCTGGCGCGGGTGAAGCCTCTCACCCTGGGCCAGGCGGCCCGTATTGAAGGCGTGACGCCGGGCGCCCTGACGGCGTTGCTGGCCCACGTGCGTCGCCATGCAGCCTGAAACCGCTCCCGCTCCCGCTCCCGAACCTGTCGCCGAGCCTGTGCTGGACGCGGCGGGCTACCAGGCCCTGACCGGCGTCACCGACAGCCAGCTGGCCGACCTGGCCCGCTATCAGGATCTGCTGGCCGAGTGGAACGCGGTGATGAACCTCGTCGGCCCGGCCACCATCGCCACCTACTGGACTCGCCACGTTCTGGACAGCTCACAGCTGCTGGAACTGGCGCCGGAGGCCAAGACCTGGGCCGACCTCGGCGCTGGCGCCGGTCTGCCCGGGGTGGTGCTGGCCATACTTCTGAAAGGCACACCGGGCGCGAAGGTTCACCTCGTCGAGAGCATGGCCAAGCGCTGCCGGTTCCTGACCGAGGTGGTCACCGCGCTCGACCTGCCGGCCCAGGTGCACAATGCCCGGGCCGAGGAACTGAACCTCAAGGTCGATGTGGTTACCGCCCGCGCCTGCGCGCCGATGACCAAGCTGTTCGGGTTCTCGTGGCCCTATCTGCACCGAGGCGCGCTGGGCCTGTTCCTGAAGGGACAGGATGTCGCAAGCGAGCTTTCGGAAGCCGAGAAGGCTTGGAACTTCGACGCCGAGTTGCGACCTAGCCAAAGCGACCCTCGTGGTCGGATCGTTCAAGTCAAGAGGCTTTCCCGTGTCCGCTAAGCCACTCCAGCCGCTCCGCGTCCTCGCCATCGCCAACCAGAAGGGCGGGGTGGGCAAGACGACGACGGCCATCAATCTGGGCACAGCCCTGGCGGCGTGCGGCGAGCGCGTGCTGCTGATCGACGCCGACCCGCAGGGCAATTGCTCAACGGGCCTGGGCATCACCCGCCAGCAGCGCCGCACCACCCTCTATGACGTGCTGATGGGCGCCTCTCCGGTCGTTGACGCCGCCGTGGCCACCAGCCTGCCCGGTCTGGACGTGGTGCCGGCCGATGCCGACCTGTCGGGCGTCGAGCTGGAACTGGGTCAGACCGCCCGCCGGTCCTACCGCCTGCGTGACGCCGTGGAGCCCCTGCGCGCCAACGGGCCCTACACCTATGTGCTGATCGACTGCCCGCCGTCGCTGAACGTGCTGACCGTCAACGCCATGACCGCGGCCGACGCCGTATTCGTGCCCCTGCAGTGCGAGTTCTTCGCTCTGGAGGGCCTGACCCAGCTCATTCGCACGATCGAGCGGGTGCGCGGCAGCCTCAATCCGCACCTGGAGATCCAGGGCGTGGTGCTGACCATGTACGACAAGCGCAACAGCCTGTCGGAGCAGGTGGCCAAGGACGTGCGCGCCCACTTTGGCGACAAGGTTTATGACGCGGTCATCCCGCGCAATGTGCGGGTGTCTGAGGCGCCGTCGTTTGGCAAGCCGGTCCTGCTCTACGATCTCAAATGCGCGGGCAGTCAGGCCTATCTGAAACTGGCCCGTGAAGTGATCAGCCGCGAACGCGCCCGCCTGTCCCACGCCGCCTAGAACCGAATTAACAGTCGTCGATACGAGTTGAATGGAGTCCGTCGTGGTGGGAGAGCCGGGTATGGCCGAAGGGCGTAGGGGTTTGGGTCGCGGTCTGTCCGCCCTGCTGGGCGAGGTCGACGCCGCGCCGGCCCAGGCGCCGGGCGAACGGCTGGGCGGGGCCAATGAGGCGCCGATCGAACTGCTGCGCCGCAATCCCGACCAGCCGCGCCGGACCTTCCGCGAGGACGACCTGGTCGAGCTGTCCAATTCGATCCGCGAGAAGGGCGTCCTGCAGCCGATCCTGGTGCGACCCGCGCCCGGCGCGGCCGGGGAATACCAGATCGTCGCCGGCGAGCGCCGCTGGCGCGCGGCCCAACGGGCCGGCCTGCGCAGCGTGCCGATTTTGGTGCGCGAACTGGATGACCTGGCTGTCCTCGAGATCGGCATCATCGAGAACGTCCAGCGCTCCGACCTCAATATCCTCGAAGAGGCGCTGTCCTATCGCGTCCTGATGGACAAGTTCGACCGCACCCAGGAAAACATCGCCCAGACCATCGGCAAGAGCCGCAGCCACGTGGCCAACACTCTGCGGCTGCTGGCCCTACCGGAAGAGGTTCAGCAACACCTGGTTAGCGGGGAGCTGTCGGCCGGTCATGCCCGTGCCATCGCCGCCGCCGAAGACCCCGCCGCCCTGGCGCGCGAGATCATCGGCAAGGGCCTGTCGGTGCGCGACACCGAGGCCCTGGCCCGCAAGACCCCCGACGCCCGCCCGTCCAAGAACAAGGGCGGCCGTCCGCCCAAGGTCAAGGACACCGACACCCAGGCCCTGGAGTCCGATCTGTCGTCGGTGCTGGGCCTGGACGTGGTCATCGATCATCGCGACGGCGCCGGCCAGTTGACCATCCGCTATGCGACGCTCGAGCAGCTGGACGACCTCTGCAACCGGCTCACGCGCGGGGTCTGATCGTCCGCACGAAATGTGAAGTCAAAAGGTGTGAAGTCACGCTTTTTCGACGGCCTCTGTCGCGCACGGAGCGGCGCCTTTCCGTACTCAGGGAGGCGCCGTTTTCGTGAGACGAAGGTCGATTTCTCGATAATCCATGTAAGGCGCTGTTCCGTAAGGCTTTCCGGAAAGTCATCCACAGCGGCGCAAACGCCCCGTTTTCGGGGTTTTTTTGGCCTAAAGCCCCAACCGGCGTGCGCGACCGGCGATCATCAGGGCCAGGCGCTCGGAAATCAGCTGGTCGGGCGAACCGGAGGTCTTGCAGGCGCGATCGGCGTTGAGAATCTCGCCCTGGATGTCGAGCAGCAGCTCCAGGGTCCAGGCGCGGGCCTGACGCAGGAACTCGCGCTCCTGTTTCCAGAACACGCCGGAGGCCTTGGCGGCCTGGGCCAGATCGATGCCGTTCTTGTGCAGGGTCAGGGTGCGGCGCAGGCGGCCCAGGTGATAGCCCATGGCCCGCACCGCCGCCGGTCCGCCTTCGCCTTCGGCCGCCGCGCGACGCAGGCCGGCCTGGGCGGCGCCCAGACGGCCGCCGAAGGCGTCGACAGCGGCGTCGCTGAGCGAGGCCTCGGGCTCGACGCCCAGGAAGTCGGTCAGGTCGGCCGCCGTGGCGTTGACGCCGCTGCCGGGGCCCAGGAACAGGATCAGGCGCTCGATCTCCATCCGCGCCACGCCGCGCTCCTTGGGCAGGCGTGAAACGAACAGGTCGAGGGCTTCGCTGTTGAGGCTGACCTTGTCCCGCGCCAGGGTCTCGCGCGCCAGGCGGGCCATGTCGCCGGCCTCGTCCTCGTAGCAGGGGATAACGGCGCAGCCGCTGGCCTTCTCGCCGACCTTGCGCAGGGTCGAGTCGCGGCCCAGCGCGCCGGCCTCGACGATGAACAGGGCCTCGGGATTGAGCTGGCCTTCGACATGGCGGGTCAGGGCCTCGGCCGTGGCCTTGTCGGGCCCGGCCTTCTCGCCGGTCAGGCGCAGGCGCACCAGGCGTCGGCCGCCCATCATCGACAGGGCCGAAAGCTCTTCTTCCAGCTTGCCGGGATGGGACTCGACATCGCTCTCGGTCAGCTGGGCGGTGTCAAAAGGGTCGTCGGGCCGGGCGAATAGGCGCTTGGCCAGCTGGTCGGCGCGGTCGCGCACGACGCCGCGATCCTTGCCATAGATCACCACGGCGCGGATATCCGGGGCCGGATCCTTCAGGAAGCGTTCGACGTCCGGCCGCTTGGACAGGATCATGGCGTCAGGCCTTCAGGGGGCGCGTCAGGTCTTGGCCTTGCGGCCGCCAGCCATCCAGGCGGCCAGGTCCAGCTGGATTTGACGGGCCACCTCGGCCGCCGCGCGTTCCTGGCCGTCGTTCTGGGCGGCGATGGCCGAATAGGGCTGGTCGGCCGAGTCGTAGGTCACCGCAGCGTCGGTGCGACCCTTGCGGACCTCAGCGCCGGTCCTGGCGTCGAGCAGGCGCCAGTTGACCACCATCCGCAGCTCGTAGCGGTTGGCCACATTGTCGACCCGCACGCCGCGCGCATAGCGCTGCTCATTGATCGCCAGGGTCAGGCGGTACGCCGCCGGCGCGCCGGTGTTGTAGACGAAAGCGTCATCCAGCTGTTCGCGCAGCAGGAAACCCGCGCGGCCGTCCGGAGCTTCCGTCTGGATCGACGCCAGGCCCGGCGTGACGCCAGGTGTCGCGTACAGCGGCGTGAAGCCACAGGCCGAGAGGCCGAGGGTGGAGACGGCGAGCGCGCCAACCAGGAAAATGCGTTTCATCGGTCAGTTGGCCACGATGTTGACGATACGGTCCTTGACCACGATCACCTTGCGGACCGTGACCCCCTCAAGGTGGGCCAGAACGGCCGGATCAGCCAGCGCGATCTTCTCGACCTCGCCTTCCGAGAGACCCGCCTTGACCTTGATCTCGCCGCGACGCTTGCCGTTGATCTGGATCGGCAGCACGCGTTCGTCGTCAGCGGCCAGGGCGGGGTCGGCCTTGGGCCAGGGGGCGTCGACCACCAGACCTTCGCCGCCCAGGCTGGCCCAGGCTTCCTCGGCCAGGTGAGGCGTGAACGGGGCCACCAGGCGCGCCAGGATGTGCAGGGCCTCCTTGCGGGCCGCCAGCACGCCCTGCGATGCGCCTTCGGCTGGAGCAGCCTTCAGGGCGTTCAGGAACTCGTACAGGCGCGCCACGCCGCTGTTGAAGCGGAAGCCCTCGATGCTGTCGGTGACAAAGCCGATCAGCTTGTGGGCCGACTTGCGCAGGGCCACTGCGGCCTCGTCGGCGGCGTCATGGGCGAAATCGCCGGCCGGCTGGCTGTCGAACTCGTTCCACAAGCGGTGGGTGAAGCGCCAGGAGCCTTCAACGCCGCTGTTGGTCCACTGCACGTCACGCTCGGGCGGGCTGTCGCTCATCACGAACAGGCGCGCGGCGTCGACGCCGTAGGCCTCGAAGATGTCCTCGGGCGCGACGACGTTCTTCTTGGACTTCGACATCTTCTCGATGTCGCCGATGGTGATCAGCTCGCCGGTGGTGGCGTGCTTGGCGGTGCGGCTGTTGCCTTCGGCCGTGACGACGACGTCCGAGGGTTCGACCCATTCGCCGGCGGCGTTCTTGTAGGCCTCGTGGGTGACCATGCCTTGCGTGAACAGGCCGGCGAACGGCTCTTCGACTGACAGCAGGCCCTCGTCCTTCAGGGCGCGGGTGATGAAGCGGGCGTACAGCAGGTGCAGGATCGCGTGCTCGACGCCGCCGATATACTGGTCGACGGGCATCCAGTGATCGGCCGACGCCTTGTCGATGCACTCGGCGGCGTCGGGATTGGCGAAGCGGGCGAAGTACCAGCTGCTGTCCATGAAGGTGTCCAGCGTGTCGGTCTCGCGTTGGGCCGGGGCCCCGCACGACGGGCAGGTCGTGTGCTTCCAGGTCGGGTGACGCACCAGCGGGTTACCCGGCTTGTCGGCTTCGAAGGTGACGTCGTCGGGCAACACCACCGGCAGCTGGTCTTCCGGCACGGGCACGGGACCGCAGGCCTCGCAGTGGATGATCGGAATCGGGCAACCCCAATAGCGCTGGCGGCTGACGCCCCAGTCGCGCAGGCGATACACGGTCGCGCCCTGGCCCTGGTCCAGGGCCTCGATGCGGGCGACCACCTCGGACTTGGCGGACTCGATGTCCATCCCGTCCAGGAACTGCGACTTGAAGATCGAACCGGGGCCGACATAGGCCTCCTTGCCGACCGCGAACGTGGCCGGATCCTCGCCGGGCGGCAGAACCACGGGCAAAACCGGCAGGTCGTACTTGCGGGCGAAATCCAGGTCGCGCTGGTCGTGGGCGGGGCAGGCGAAGATCGCGCCCGTGCCGTAGTCCATCAGGATGAAATTGGCGATCCAGACGGGCAAGGTGATCGACGGGTCCAGCGGGTGGACGACGCGCAGGCCAGTGTCGCGGCCCAGCTTCTCGGCGCCCTCGATATCGGCTTCCGACGTGCCGCCCTTGCGGCATTCGGCGATGAAGGCCTGCAGGTCGGGGTTCTCGACCGCCAGCTGCTCGGCCAGCGGATGCTCGGGCGCGATGCCCACGAAACTGGCGCCAAACAGGGTGTCGGGACGGGTGGTGTAGACCTCCAGCCCGGCGGCATGGCCGTCGGGGGCCTCGCTGCCATTGTCGTTATTGGCGAACTTGAAGGTGAAGCGCAGGCCCTTGGACCGGCCGATCCAGTTCTCCTGCATGATCCGGACTTTTTCAGGCCAGCGATCCAGGGTCTTGAGGCCATCAATCAGGGCGTCGGCATAGTCGGTGATGCGCAGGAACCACTGGGTCAGCTTGCGCTTCTCTACGGCTGCGCCCGAGCGCCAGCCCTTGCCGTCGATGACCTGCTCGTTGGCCAGCACGGTCATGTCGACCGGGTCCCAGTTGACCGAGGCCTCCTTGCGATAGACCAGGCCCCGCTTCAGCAGCTTCAGGAACCAGGCCTGCTGCTTGCCATAGTAGTCCGGGTCGCAGGTGGCGAACTCGCGCGACCAGTCGATCGACAGGCCCAGGGCCTTCAGCTGCTCGCGCATCGCTGCGATGTTGTCGTAGGTCCAGCCCTTGGGGTGGACGCCGCGCTCCATGGCGGCGTTTTCGGCCGGCATGCCAAAGGCGTCCCAGCCCATCGGGTGCAGGACGCTGAAGCCCTGGGCGCGCTTGTAGCGGGCCACCACGTCGCCCATCGCATAGTTGCGCACATGGCCCATGTGGATGCGGCCCGACGGGTACGGGAACATCTCGAGCACATAGTATTTGGGCCGCCCATCCGAGATGTCCGCCGTCTTGAAGACGTCGGCGTCCGCCCAGGCGTTGCGCCATTTGGGCTCGGTGTCTTTGGGATTGTAGCGGGCCATGAAAACCGGATGTCTGGATATGCGAAAGGCGCCCGGGCAGGCGCGTCCGCAAGACATATAAGCGGTTTCGCGGCCGGAGCGCGCTGGAAAGTGCGGGGGTCAGGCCTTCGCCGGGTGACGGCGAAGGCCTGCCGGAGGCCTTAGCCCCGGATGTTGGACAGTCGAAGCTGACGGGCGCGGGTCAGGATCGCATTTTCGATGTCGGTCGCCGTCTGGTCGGCGGCCGGGGTATCGGTCCAGCCGCCCGCCGCGTCCTTGGCCTGCTTGAACACGCTGACGTTCAGACCGTCGGCGCGCAGGCGGGTGTCGAGGATGTAGACGGTCGCCTTGAAGCGCTCGTCAGGCTTTTCCGGGTTCACATACCAGTCGGTGACGATCACGCCGCCGTAGGGGTCGGCCGAAGCCAGCGGCATGAAGGCCAGGGTGTCGAGCGTAGCGCGCCACAGGTAGCCGTTGACGCCGATCGAGCCCTCGGTGGCCGGCGCCTTGGCGCCCTTGCCCATGCCAAACAGGCTGAAGCCGCTCTCTTCCTGGGTGGTGAAGGTCTTGGGACCCTTGGTGCTGCCGCAGGCGGACACGCCCAGAACCGACAGCGCCAGCACGCCAGCGGCGACGCCACGCAACACTGACCCACGCTCAAACGCCATAGTACCTCGCTCCAATGTCTCGCCGGCGCGATCGCGCACTACTGGCGCGCCCCCGCGGCCGGGAGCCGGTCTATAGCATGGCCGCGCTGCCTCAAAACAGGAATCGCGTGACTGGTCCGCCACAGGCGCCCTCTGATCGCGACATTACCGGTATCATGCGACCAAACGCCGGTTGACCGCGTTCAAGCCAAGCCTTTAATCGATATCAGGGCGCGGCCTCCCAAGTGGGGGAGGGCGTGGGGTTTGGGACAGGTAACGAGTAGCGATGACCGCGACGCGTTTTTTTACGGCCGGCGCCGCCGTGCTGATCCTCACAGGATCGGCGACGATCGCCCATGCGCAGGTCAAGACCCGCTCCATCACCCCTGATTTCACCGTCAAGAACGACTTCACCGGCAACTCCAAGGGCGTGTTTAGCCCGCAGGACTCCAAGAAAACCCTGCAGTGGGACGCCAAGAAGGGCAAATGGGGCCTCAAGCTGGGCCTTGACCAGCCCGTTGGCCGCGAGATGGAGCTGAAGGACGTCGAGGCCGGCGCCTATTTCAAGCTCACCCCCTCGATCCGCGTGGGCGGCGCCGTCGCCCTTGGCGAGACCAATCCCGCCCTGGCCGCGCGCAAGGCCGAGCCCGTCGAACCTGCGCCCCGGGTTCGCCTGGAAACCGCGTTCAAGTTCTAGGGCGCCAGCGCTTCGACGGCCGCCAGGCCGACGATTCCCGTATTTCTAAGGTCTTCAACGGTGCTCGCCCGGATTCCGCCGAGGGCGTAGATCGGCGTCTCCGTCGCGGCGACCAGGGCGCGCAGGCGCTCGACGCCTAGCGGCGTTCCTGCCGACGGGCTGTTGCTTTCAAAGACCGGCGAGACGACCAGGGCGTCTGCGTCGAGCGCGCTGGCGGCAAGGACGGCGTCGTGGTCGTGGGCGGCGATGGTGATCAGCCAATCAGGCCGTCTGGTGCGCAGGGTCGGCGCTTGATCTCTCCCTCTTTCAGGCAGATGCACGCCATCTGCCCCTATGGTCTCGGCCAGGACCTCGTCCGCGCCGGCCAGCAGAACGAGGCCGCGTTGGTCGGCGATGCGCCTCAGGCGTCGTCCGCGATCCACGGCGTCCGCCGCGCCAAAAGCCCGAAATACCACGCCCGCCCCACGCGGCAGGCGCTCGGCGACAACGTCCGGATCCGGAACTCGCGCTGGATCGGTGAAGAAAAGCAGGTTTGGCAGGGCGATCCCGCGCGCCATCCTTGGCGCGAAGGTCATGGCCGTCCTAGACAGGGCTTCCAGTTCATACATCGATGTCAAGCGGTCGCCCTCCATGTCCGACGCCCTCCAATCAAGCCCCCTGGCCGCCATCCGCGCCCGGATCGCCGCCGCTGAAAAGGCTGCGGGCCGTGTGCCGGGTTCGGTCACGCTGGTGGCGGTCTCCAAGACCCAGCCCTGGGACCATATCGCCCCGGTTCTGGCCGCTGACCAGCGGGTGTTCGGCGAAAACCGCGTTCAGGAGGCCATGGAGCGCTGGACCCCGCATCGGGACGGGGTGGCGCTGCACCTGATCGGCCCGTTGCAGACCAACAAGGTCCGCGAGGCGGTCGGCTTCTTCGACGTGATCGAGACCGTGGACCGCGAAAAACTGGCCCGGGCCCTCGCCGACGAGATCGACAAGCAGGGCAAGGCCCCGCGCCTCTATGTGCAGGTCAATATCGGCCAGGAACCGCAGAAGGCGGGCGTTGCTCCGGCCGAGGCCGACGCCTTCATCGCCCTTTGCCGCGCGCTTGGCCTGACGATCGAGGGGTTGATGTGCATCCCGCCCGCCGAGGATGATCCGGCTCCGCATTTCGCCGCCCTGCGGAAGATCGCCGCCCGTAACGGGATCGAAAGGCTGTCGATGGGCATGAGCGACGATTTCGAGGTCGCGATTGCCGAAGGGGCTACGTCGGTGCGGGTCGGCTCGGCGATCTTTGGATCGCGACGCTACCCGCCAGCCTAGTCCGCCGCGATTTCGATCGCATCCCCCGGCTGCGCCATCGCCAGCAGGGCCTCAAGATCTTCGCGGGCCAGGGCCACGCAGCCCTCGGTGCCGGAATAGTCCTCCCGCGCCAGATGCAGGAAGATCGCCGAGCCCATGCCTGGAACCGGCGGATCATCATTATGCGCCAGGATTCCGACGAGGTCGTAGACGCGGTCGTCGCGCCATAGCCGCTCGGCGCTGGCCGGGTAGGGCAGCTTGACCGGCCGGTTATAGGCCGGGTCGCCCGGCGCGTCGCACCAGCCGTCGTCGGGGGCCATTGGCTTGATGGGGAGGGCGGTGGTCGGGCCGTCTGGATAGACGTCCGAGCGATACAGCACTTCGCGGATCGCCCACACGCCTGTGGGGCTCCTGTTGTCGCCCTCGCGCTTGTCGGCGGCGGCGATGACGCCGGCCTTGCCCAGGGCGCATCGAACCGTGCGTCCGTTGAGTTCAATCTGGCCGTCTGGGCGGGCCTTGAAGATCATTGTCGGCTTCTCCACTCCCGAGGGTTGTCGCCAGGGGGCGCACCGGTGCATGTTCCGGCATATGGCGCAACGCAAGACCCTTCTGCTCATCGACGACGACGACGACCTGCGCGGCGCGCTGGCCGAACAGCTCGCCCTGCATGAGGAATTCGCGGTGGCCGAGGCCGCCACGGCCGGCGAGGGCGTGCGCATGGCGCGCGAGATCAAGCCCGACCTGGTGCTGCTCGACGTTGATTTGCCCGACATGGACGGCCGCGAGGCCTGCCGGCTGATGCGCAAGAACGGTGTGATGGCCCCGGTGATCATGCTGACGGCGGCCGCCAGCGACAGCGACACCATCCTGGGCCTGGAATCCGGCGCCAACGACTATGTCACCAAGCCCTTTCGCTTTGGCGTGCTTCTGGCCCGCATCCGCGCCCAGCTGCGCAGCTACGAGGCTTCGGAAGACGCGCTTTTCCGCATCGGTCCCTACGAGTTCCGCCCTTCGGCCAAGCTTCTGGTCGACGAGAAGCAGAGGAAGGTGCGGTTGACCGAGAAGGAAACCAATATCCTGAAATACCTCTACCGCGCTGGCTCAAAGCCTGTGTCGCGCGAGGAGCTGCTGACCGAGGTCTGGGGCTACAACGCCGGGGTGACGACCCACACCCTGGAAACCCACGTCTATCGCCTGCGCCAGAAGATCGAGCCCGATCCGGCCATGGCCAAGATCCTGATCACCGAGATGGGCGGCTATCGGCTTCAGCCTTAGCGACGGACCGCGATAGAAAAAGAAAAACCCCGGCCGCATCGCTGCGCCGGGGTTTCTCAATTCTGGCGGGTCGAAAACGCCTCAGGCGTTGCCGACCACCACGCCTTCGGCCTGGGCCTTGCGGGCGGCATAGACGCCGGCGAAGTCGATCGGGTCGATCAGGAAGGGCGGGAAGCCGCCTTCGCTGGTGATGTCGGCGATCACCCGGCGGGCGAAGGGGAACAGGAAGCGCGGGCACTCGATCAGCAGCACTTCCTCAAGCGCCGCTTCCGGCACGCCGGAAATGTGGAACAGGCCGCCATAGACCACTTCCACATGGAACACCGGCTGATCTTCGCGCGTGGCGCGGGCCGACAGCTTCAGGTCCACCTCGAACAGGCCGTCGGTGCGACCGCGGGCGTTCATCTCGACGCCCATGTCGATGGCCGGCTGGGCCGTGCCCGAACGCAGGCTGTCGGGCGCGTGCGGGCTCTCGAACGAGAAATCCCGGATGAACTGGGCCATGATGCGGATGCCCGATTGAGCGGCTGCATTGTCGTCTGCAAGCGCCTCAGGGGCGGCGGTCGTATCGGTCATTAGGAATAAATCCGTACTCGGCGTCTAAAAAGACCGCTAGGAGAGAGCGGCGCTGCTAACACGCGGGCGGGTCTGGCGCAACGCCAGGCGCCTGACGAGAGAGCTCGCCTCGCCTATATAGACATGGCGACCAGCTTGTCGACGCAGCCGCGGATATCCAAGTGCTTATTCAGATTCTCGTTTTGGCGGTCATCGCCGCCGTCGTCCTCTACCAGCTCTATGCGACGCTGGGCCGTCGCGTGGGCCGTCAGCCCGAAGACGGACCGGCGATCCCGAAGACCGTTCCGGCCCCCGCCACGCCGCTCGAACCCGTCACCGCCGCGTCTCTGGAAGGCGTCGCCGCCCTGCGCGCGCGCCAGCCGGACTTCGATACCGGCCACTTCCTGAGCGGCGCCCGCGCGGCCTACGAGATGATCGTCACGGCCTTCGCGGCGGGCGATCGCGAGACGCTCAAGCCCCTGCTAGCCGATGACGTCATGGCCAATTTCGAGACGGCCATGGTCGCCCGCGAAACCGAGGGCCGGTCCGAGAAGGTCGAGTTGATGGCCCCGCCGCGTGTCGATCTCGACAATGTGACCGTGGTCGGCGACGCCGCCCGGGCGACTGTCCGCATTCTGGCCGAGGTTCGCGCCCGCTCCAGCGGGCCTGAGGGCGACGCCGTCGACGACCGCCGCACCGCCGAACTGTGGACCTTCGAGCGCGACTTGAAGTCGGCCAACCCCAACTGGACCCTGGTCCACGTCGCGGCCGCCGAAGCCTGATGCTGCGCGTTGGCCTGATCGCCGTTCTGGCCTCGCTGACCCTGGCGGCCTGTACAACCACGGCGCCGCCAGTCGCGACAGGGCCCGTCGCGCCGCTTCCCGCGCCCAGCCTTCCAGCGACGCCTGGCGGTCCGACACTGGCCTTCAGCACCCTGCCGGGCTGGCAGGAAGAAGATCACCTGGCCGCCCTGGACGCCTTCCGGGCCGGCTGCGGCGCGGCGCGCGAACAGGAGATGGCGCGCGTCTGCCGCCTGGCCCGTACCGACGGTCCGCGCGACGACTGGGGCGCGCGACTGTTCCTGGAAGCCAATTTCCGGCCCCAGGCCGTGGGTGACCAGGGCCTGCTGACCGCCTATTTCGCCCCGAAGTACGACGCCCGTCTGTCGCGCTCGGACGAGTTCAGCGCCCCGGTGCGCGGCGTGCCGTCCCGACCGCAAGACCATCGAAGCCTCGCCCGTCGACAAGCCCCTGGCCTGGATGCGGCCAGAAGAGCTGTTCTTCCTGCAGATCCAGGGCTCGGGTATTCTGGTGATGCCCGATGGACGCCGCATGAGGGCCGCCTTCGCCGGCGGCAACGGCAAGCCCTTTGTCGGCATCGCCAACGCCATGCGCGACCGGGGCCTGCTGCCCGACAACAACACCTCCGGCGATGCGATCCGCACCTGGCTGGCCGACAATCGCGGCCCCAGGGCCGACGAGATCATGCAGCTGAACCCGCGCTACATCTTCTTCAAGCTGTCGGAAGACGACGGCAAGGAGCCGGTGGGCTCAGCCGGTATTCCGCTGCCGGCGGGCCGGGCCATCGCCGTGGATCCCAGCCGCCACGCCATGGGCGGTCTTTTCTGGCTGGACGCCGCCGCGCCCAAGCTGGCTGGCGCGTTTCCCGTCTATCGCCGCCTGGCCGTGGCGCTGGACGTCGGCGGCGCGATCAAGGGCGAGGTCCGGGCCGATCTCTATACGGGCACGGGCGCCACCGCCGGCGCCGAGGCCGGGCGCGTGCGCCATGACCTGCGGATGTACCGCCTGGTTCCGATCCCGAAATCGTAGTCATGAAACGGCCGACGCGACCGGAAGAGCTGCGCCTCTGGAGCATGGTCGCCGACACGGTGCGCGCGCGGCCGGGCGACAAGCCGCTGAAGCTGCGGGCCAAGGTCAAGGTCAAGCCGGTGAAGGCGCCCAAGGCCGAGAAGACCCAGCCGACCTATCTGGCCTCGATCGCGCCGCTGCGCATCGACCCGGCCGAGATCAAGCCGGCCCCGGTCAGGACGCCAAAGTCCGCCCCCGGCCATATCGAACCCAACCGTCGCAAGCGCCTGATCAAGGAACATGACCCGATCGGCGCGCGGCTGGACCTGCACGGCTATGACCAGGACCAGGCCAGGCCGGCCCTTGAGGCCTTCATTCGCCGCGCTCATGCCGATGGTCACCGGGCGGTGTTGGTGATCACCGGCAAGGGCAAGATCGGCCATGGCGTGCTGAAGAAGCGCACGCCGGAGTGGCTGGCGGCGCCCGCTTTGCGCGAGATGATCGCTGGGGTGTCGCAGGCCGACCAGCGGCACGGGGGCGAGGGGGCGCTCTACGTGGCGCTCAAGCGGCGGGCTTAAGCGCGCGAAGGCTCACATCAAGCTCCGTCATTCCCGCCCTTGTGGCGGGAACCCCTGTTTCAGCTGACACGTGAAGAGCCAGCGAAGTGCGCAGGCACTTCGCCCCTACTGCACCTGCGGCGGTACGAGGGGTTCCCGCCACAAGGGCGGGAATGACGGAAGAAAAGGTAGAATGGCGGCCTACTGAGGCCGCGAAGCCTTCTCGGCGATCCCCGATATCCCTTCACGCGCCGCCAGCTTGTCGGCCACGGCGTCGAGCGACACGTCCGAGGCGGCCATCAGCACCAGCCAGTGATACAGCAGGTCGGCGCTCTCGCTCGCCAGGGCGTCCGGCCCCTGGGCGACGGCGGCGATCACCGTTTCTACGGCTTCCTCGCCCAACTTCTTGGCGGCCAGCGAAGGGTCGGCCAACAGTTTGGCGGTATAGGACGCCGCCGGGTCACCGCCCTTGCGGGTCTCGATCGTGGCGGCCAGGCGCTCGAGGGTCTCGAACAGCTTGCTCATGCCGCGCTCTTCAGGTCGTCGAGACGCACGGGGATACCCGCGTCGGCCATCGCCTGCTTGGCCTCGCCGATGCTGATTTCGCCGAAATGGAAGATCGAGGCGGCCAGAACGGCGGCGGCATGGCCGTCGCGAGCGGCTTCAACGAGGTGCTCGGTCTTGCCGGCCCCGCCGGAGGCGATCACGGGCACGGAGACCGCGCCGGTGACGGCCTTGAGCAGGGGAATGTCGTAGCCGATCTTGGCGCCGTCGCGGTCCATCGAGGTCAGCAGGATCTCGCCCGCGCCGCGTTCCACCACCTTGGCCGCCCAGTCGACG
>NCEV01000052.1 GCA_002280875.1 Caulobacter sp. 32-67-35
GGCGCCGGGCCCCCGCCCGCAAGTCCGCTTGCCGTCCGCGTCAGCCCGGTGCTACAACCACTTCAAACAAGCGTTTGAAGCTAGGGATTGGGAAGCGCCATGGATTTCGACATCTCCCCCACGCAGCGTCAGTTCCTCGACCGCGTCACCGCCTTCATGGACGAGCACATTGTGCCCGCCATCCCGCGCTACGAGGCCGAGATGAACGTGCTCGGCGCCGAGCGCTGGAAGGTCGTGCAGGTGGTCGAAGAGCTTAAGGCCAAGGCCAAGGCCGCCGGCCTGTGGAACTTCTTCATGCCGCCGCACAGCGGCCAGACCCATGTGGACGACACGTTCGTCTTCGAGGGCGTGCAACTGACCAATCTGGAATACAGCCTGATCGCCGAACAGCTAGGCAAGGTGGGTTTCGCCTCGGAAGTCTTCAACTGCTCGGCGCCCGACACCGGCAACATGGAAGTGCTGATGCGCTACGGCACGCTGGCCCAGAAGGAGCGCTGGCTGCGCCCCCTGATGAACGGCGAGATCCGCAGCGCCTTCCTGATGACCGAGCCCGACGTCGCCTCCTCGGACGCCACCAATATCGAGACCCGCATCGAGCGCGACGGCGACCACTATGTGATCAACGGCCGCAAGTGGTGGTCCTCGGGCGTGGGCGATCCGCGCTGCAAGGTCGCCATCGTGTTCTGGTGCCGCTGGACGCGCCCGGCATCGAGATCGTCCGCATGCTGCCGGTGTTCGGCTATGACGACGCCCCGCACGGCCACGCCGAGGTGATCCTCAAGAACGTCCGCGTGCCGATCGAGGACGCCCTGCTGCTGGGCGAAGGCCGCGGCTTCGAGATCGCCCAGGGCCGCCTGGGCCCCGGCCGCATCCACCATTGCATGCGCACCATCGGCACCGCCGAGGTGGCGCTTGAAAAGATGTGCAAGCGCCTGATGAGCCGCAAGGCGTTCGGCAAGTACATCTCCGACCACTCGGTGTGGGAAGAGCGCGTCGCCGACGCCCGCATCGACATCGAGATGTGCCGCCTGCTGTGCCTGAAGGCCGCCGACATGATGGACAAGGCCGGCAACAAGTCGGCCCGTCTGGAGATCGCCATGATCAAGGTCGCGGCTCCGCGCCTGGCCCTGAAGATCATCGACGACGCCATCCAGGCCCACGGCGGCGGCGGGGTCACCACCGACTACGGCCTGGCCAAGGCCTACAGCGGCATCCGCACCCTGCGCCTGGCCGACGGCCCCGACGAAGTACACCAGCGCACCATCGCCCGCATGGAATACGGCAAGTACGGCGACCTTGTTTACAAGCAGAAGGCCGAGAAGGAAGCGGCCCTGCACGTGCCGGGGATTCGGTAATCATTCTTGAGCCCTTCCCCCTTGATGGGGGAAGGGTTGGGATGGGGGTGACTGCTGAATCTCCACCGCGACACGGTCAGCGATTGCATACGGATCGCTGAACACCTCCCGATCCCGAAATCGCAGCACGCGATATCCTTGGGACTGGAACCACGCATCACGCAGGGCGTCGCGTTCTTGCGCCTTGAGCGAATCATGCCAGGCGCTGTCAACCTCGATGACCAGACAAGCGCCGTGATGGATGAAATCGGCGATGTATCGGCCAACCGGAGCCTGCCTTCGGATATGGAGATTGAGCGCCCTTAGCGCCTTCCAAAGATGTCTTTCGCTGGCCGTCATGTCGCGGCGCAGTCTGCGGGCACGGCTGATCGCGCCGGGCGCGTGGTCCGCTTTTGGCTTGTCGGACATGCCGCATCACCCCCATCCCCGCCCTTCCCCCATCAAGGGGGAAGGGAGAACAATATACTTTTGATTGTAATTTACATCTCACTCCCCTGTTCACAAGAACCGGAAAGACGCAGCGGCGGCGGCGGGCGATAAGGCTCGAATGCCGCCGCCCATCAGCCTCACCCTCGACCGCCTCACCTCGCCGATCGGCGAGATCCTGCTGGTCACCGACGAGGCCGGCCGCGTGCGGGCCATCGACTTCCATGACTATGCCTCGCGCATGATGCGGCTGCTGCGTCTTCACTATGGCGACACGACGCTGGACGAGGGCGTCGCGCCAGCAGCCGCCCGCGAGGCGCTGACCGACTATTTCGACGGCCAGCTGGACGCTCTGCCGGCCATCTCCTGGGCTACGGGCGGAACCGCCTTCCAGCGCACGGTCTGGACCGCCCTGTTGGATGTGCCCGCCGGGACCACCTCGACCTACGCCGCCCTTGCCGCGCGGATCGGCAAGCCTGCCGCCACAAGGGCCGTGGGGGCCGCCAACGGGGCCAATCCGATCGCGATCCTCGTGCCCTGCCACCGCCTGGTCGGCGCCAACGGGTCGCTCACCGGCTATGCCGGGGGACTTGAGCGCAAACAGTGGCTGCTAAGGCACGAGGGCGTGCGGTTCTAGGCAATCATCCCGCCGCGCAGCACCAACCGCCCCGCACTGAAGAACGGCAGACTGAGGGTAACGCCGATCAGCACCTCGAAGACAAGGTTGCCCAGATTGAACCTGCCACCAGCCTGATCGATCAGCAGCGAGGCGGCGCGGCCCAGGGCGGCGCCGAACCAGGCCAGGGCCAGGGCGAAGGCCATCGCGGCGCCGATGCCTGGCTGGTAGCCCAGATAGAGGGCCGCCCCGGCGTGGGACAGCACCAGAAGGCCGCCGAACGCCCGCCCTTCCGCCAGCAGCGGGGTCGGCGCCGCCTCGCCCTCGGCCAGCCCCGCCAGACCAAGCACCTGACCCGGTCTGGCCAGGGCGATGCCGCCCAGCGCGCCGCCGATCACGCAGGCGATCACGGCCAGCAGCAGGGACAGGGCATAGCTCGACATGCGCTTGGCGCTCCTTGAGGTCAGGCCGGTCCGGTCGCCCGGGCGCCGTGGAACACGGCCTCTATGTTGAAGCCGTCAGGATCGATGACGAAGGCTCCATAGTAGTCTGGATGATAATGTGGGCGAAGTCCGGGCGCGCCATTGTCCTTGCCGCCCGCCGCCAGGGCCGCGACGTGGAAGGCGTCGACCTGCTCGCGGTTCGCGGCGCGGAAGGCCAGATGCAACTTCCCATGGGTCGCGTCCTGACCGGCGATCCAGAAAAATGGCCGCGTGTCGCCATAGCCCGTCGACATCACCCCGCCCGTGAACTCGGGGGGCACCGTATAGAGCCGCGAAAGACCCAGCGGGGCCAGGGCCTTGTCGTAAAAGGCGACCGACCGGTCGAAGTCGGCCACGCCCAGCGTGATGTGATCCAGCATGTCGGCGACCTCGCTATTACGCTCCCGAGTCCTTGACTCCGGAGGGCCTCGGACCTACTTCAGCCTCGCGTTGGCACTCAAGGGCTGCGACTGCTAACAGCAGCGTTTCCCGCGTCAACGACCCCTTTATCGATAACCGTCCCGACGGAGAACAACCATGAAATTTCGTCCCCTTGGCGACCGCGTCCTCGTGAAGCGCGTCGAAGAAGAAACCAAGACCAAGGGCGGGATCATCATCCCCGACACCGCCAAGGAAAAGCCGCAGGAAGGCGAAGTCGTCGCTGTCGGCCCCGGCGCCCGCAACGACAAGGGCGACGTCGTCGCTCTGGACGTGAAGGCCGGCGATCGCATCCTGTTCGGCAAGTGGTCGGGCACGGAAGTGAAGGTCGATGGTCAAGACCTGCTGATCATGAAGGAAAGCGACGTTCTGGGCGTGGTCGAGGCCTAAGCCCTCCTCCGTCCGAACGACTTTCCACCTCAAGTTTCTCTTTTAGAAGGGCTCCAACATGGCCGCTAAAGACGTTTATTTCTCCTCGGACGCGCGCGACAAGATGCTGCGCGGCGTCAACATCCTCGCCAATGCAGTGAAGGTGACCCTCGGCCCCAAGGGCCGCAACGTCGTGATCGAAAAGTCCTTCGGCGCCCCGCGCTCGACCAAGGACGGCGTCTCGGTCGCCAAGGAAATCGAACTGGCTGACCGCTTCGAGAACCTCGGCGCGCAGATGATCCGCGAAGTCGCCAGCAAGACCAACGACAAGGCCGGCGATGGCACCACCACCGCCACCGTCCTGGCCCAGGCCATCGTTCAGGAAGGCCTCAAGTCGGTCGCCGCCGGCATGAACCCGATGGACCTGAAGCGCGGCATCGACAAGGCCGTGCACATCGTCGTCGACGAGATCAAGAAGTCGTCGAAGAAGGTCACCACCAACACCGAAATCGCTCAGGTTGGCACCATCTCGGCCAACGGCGACAAGGAAGTTGGCGACATGATCGCCAAGGCCATGGACAAGGTCGGCAACGAAGGCGTCATCACCGTCGAAGAAGCCAAGACCGCCGAGACCGAACTCGACGTCGTTGAAGGCATGCAGTTCGACCGCGGCTACCTGTCGCCTTACTTCATCACCAACCCCGACAAGATGGAAGTTCAGCTCGAAGAGCCGCTCATACTGCTGTTCGAAAAGAAGCTCTCGTCGCTGCAGCCGCTGCTGCCGGTGCTGGAAGCCGTCGTTCAGTCGGGCCGTCCCCTGCTGATCATCGCCGAGGACGTTGAGGGCGAAGCCCTGGCCACCCTGGTGGTCAACAAGCTGCGTGGCGGCCTGCGCGTCGCCGCCGTCAAGGCTCCGGGCTTCGGCGATCGCCGCAAGGCCATGCTGGAAGACCTGGCCATCCTGACCGGCGCTCAGGTCGTGTCGGAAGACCTGGGCATCAAGCTCGAGAACGTGTCGCTCGACATGCTCGGCAAGGCCAAGAAGGTCTCGATCACCAAGGACGACACCACCATCGTCGACGGTATCGGTGAGAAGGACGCGATCGAGGCCCGTATCGCCCAGATCAAGCGCCAGATCGAAGACACCACGTCGGACTACGACAAGGAAAAGCTGCAAGAGCGTCTGGCCAAGCTGGCCGGCGGTGTTGCCGTGATCCGCGTCGGCGGCTCGACCGAAGTCGAAGTGAAGGAAAAGAAGGACCGCGTCGACGACGCCCTCAACGCGACCCGCGCGGCCGCCGATGAAGGCATCGTCCCGGGCGGCGGCACGGCTCTGCTGAAGGCCTCGCAAGCCCTGGCCGGCCTGACCGGCGACAACGCCGACCAGACCGCTGGCATCGCCATCGTCCGTCGCGCCCTGCAGGCCCCGATCCGTCAGATCGCCGAAAACGCCGGCGTCGAAGGTTCGATCGTGGTCGGCAAGGTCCTGGAAAGCACCAGCCCCTCGTTCGGCTTCAACGCCCAGACCGAGCAGTATGTCGACCTGATCGCCGACGGCGTCATCGACCCGGCCAAGGTTGTCCGCACCGCTCTGCAGGACGCCGCCTCGGTGGCCGGCCTGCTGATCACCACGGAAGCCGCGATCGTCGAAGCCCCCAAGAAGGGCGCCGGCGCCGGTGGCCCTCCCGGCGGCGGCATGGGCGGCATGGGTGACATGGACTTCTAGTCCATTCGCTCAGCCAACCGCTGAACAAGACGAAGGGCGGGACCGAAAGGTCCCGCCCTTTTTCGTTGGCGATCAAAAGTTAACGGCGATTGCATCCAAACCGCCCTGTTTCGCGTTGCTCCGTTGGAAGAACAAAACGACGGGAGGCGATCATGCCCATGCGACGCATCCATCACATCAGTCATCGCCGTATGCCTCGTCTCGGCCTGGTGATTCTGGCAGGAGCCCTTTGGCTGACCCTGGGCCTGATCAGCCACGCCGCCTTCCAGCTGGTCGGCTAACGCCTCCGCATCTGCTTCATCTGACGATAGGTCACGACGTCCGGAAACTCTCGATCTGGACAGATGCCGCTGGTCTTCGGCAGATTATTTGGAATCGGTTGGCGCCTCCGAACCAGTTCCATGAAGTCCAATGTGGCAGTCCACCGCTGCGCCATCTCGGTCCCGTCGCGGCAAACAACCCCCTCATAAAGTTCGCCGTAGAAGTATCGCGCGCCGGACGAGGAATGGGATTCTTCCCGGGATTTCACCGCCCATTCGCTTCCATTCCAGTCGACCACGACCGAACCCGAATAGCCGTTGGCGGGCGTGCCATAGATTATTTGTAAGCCGGCTGGCGTGGGCTCAACAGAATGTAGGGAAATAAACCACGCTCTTTGTTCGTCCCGCGCCTGAGCACGGCTCATGATGATGGCAGGCCGACCGGAAACCAGTACCGTCCGCAACACCGGTACGCCGGAATCCACAACGATTACCGTGGGGGCCTGATTGTTCCTAGGTTTGCGGGCGATGGAGTCGATAGCAACGCCGACTGCGGCGTCCACATCAATGGCGGTTTGGGCATGAGCCGGCGCAAGACTCAGACCGGCCAAGCTCGCAAATGTCGCGATCAACGCTGTCAGCTGTCTCATCTTGATCATGATGGCTTCATCCTCGGTTTCGCCGATATGGTACTGGCGCTGGCCTTTCTCAGCCGAGAGGCAATTGCCGGGCCAGCCCGGGCTCATTCCGAAACTGAAGGCGGTTGACGCCGCTACCCAGCCCCGCCAAGCACAGGGCATGTTCCGCCAGCGCCCCGACGCCGATCTGATCGTTCAAGGCTGGGTCATCGGCGTGATGGTCGAGGTGGCCGGCGAGCGCCTGCCCGTCCGCCACTATTTCGGCGTCGGCAAGGCCGAGCGCGCCCAGGCCGAGTGGGCGGCCGTCGATAAGGCTCTGGAGGTCGGCGCGGTAGCCTCAAGCCCGTTCCGGGGAACCGAGCCGGTCGAGGCTATCCGCGAGATCGTCGCCTATCGCATGCGCGACCTGGGTCTCAAGCCCGGCGAGATCCGGGCCCTGGGCGACAAGTTTCCCCGTCGCTGGCTGCCCGTGCAGACCGAGTCCTAGTGGCCGCGCTTGCCGCCGCCGCAACCGCCGCAGCCTGACTTTCCGCCGCCGCCGACCCTGACATTGACCGAACTTGAGGCCGAAGCCGACGCGGAGGCCGAAGCCGAGCTTCGCGCCGAGGCGCCGGCATAACCGCCCGACCAGCCGCCGCCGGATCCGCCGACCACGCCGCCATAATAGCCGCCGCCTCGCCCGCCGGACGGACGGCCCACATAGCCGCCGCCGATATAGGGTGGCTCATAATAGTCGACCGGCGCGGTCTCGACGGGCTGGGGCAGCCAGCCACCGCCCGGTCCATAGCGGGTGGCGTAGTGCTGGTTGCCGCCATAATAGGCCGAGCCGCCCCAGGAGCGGCTTTCGTGGCTTTCTTCATAGCGCGCGCTTTCCGACTCATAGGTCTCGTCGCTGATGATCGCGCCGCTGGCGCCGCGATCGTCCTCGGAACGGCGGTCGTGGCGGGGGCCGCAGTCGCAGCCGCGCTCCACATAGACCGGGCGTTCGACCACCCGATCGACATAGACGGGCTTTTCAACGATGCGCTCGACCGGAACCTTGACGATCTTCTCGACCACTCGGTCGACGGGCCGGTCGACATAGACCTTCTTCTCGACGATCCGGTCCACGGGACGATCCACGAAGCGGTCGACCGGCTTCTCGACGATCTTCTCGACCACCTTGACCACGGGAACCTCGACCCGGCGCTCGACGATGCGCTCCACCGGACGGTCGATATAGACCGGCTTTTCGACCACGCGATCGACATAGACCACCTTGGTCGCCGGCTTGGCGCGCTTGACCGGCGCGGGTCGCGGCGCGGGCGTCTTGCGCAGCTCGGCGGGATAGCCGTCGGCCAGGGCCGGCGTCGCCAGGCTCGCGGCCGCCAGGGCGGTGACGAGCAGAAGGGTCCTGAACGGCGTCATTATCGGGGTCTCGCACTCAAAAACACGTGCCGTTTCGGGACGGCGTCCCGCCGCGCCGCAACAAGCGGGCCAGAAAGCCTTGGCGCGGCCAAAGCTTTTCGCCATGCTGACCCAAACAAGCGTTTGAGCGCGAAGTGGGGAAACGATGTCCAAGACCATGCTGGCCGCCTTTGGCCTGACCGCCGGCCTGCTGCTGGGCAGCGCCGCCTGCGCCCAGGCGCCCGCCCCCGCCACGCCGAACGACTACGCCAAGACCGAGAACTGGCTATGCCTGCCTGGCCGCGCGGACGCCTGCGCGACCGACCAGACCACCACCATCGTCGCCGCTGACGGCAAGACCAGCGTGGAGACCTTCACCCCCGCCGCCAACGCGCCGGTCGACTGCTTCTATGTCTATCCGACCGTCTCCACCGATCCGGGGAACAATAGCGACATGACCATCGACGCCGCCGAGCGTTCGGTGGTCGAGCAGCAGCTGAACCGCTTCGCCAGCCAGTGCCGGATCTATGCGCCGATGTATCGCCAGATCACGTTGGCGGCCCTGCGCAAGGTGATGATGGGCGGCCAGGCCGGCGACGCCGCCCTGGCCTATGCTGACGTGCGCGACGCCTGGAACCACTATCTGGCGCACGAGAACAAGGGACGCGGCGTCATCCTGATCGGCCACAGCCAGGGGTCGCGGATGCTGCTGCAGCTGCTGAAGGAAGAGATCGACGGCAAGCCGGTCCAGACGCAGATGATCTCGGCCCTGGTCCTGGGCATGAACACGCCGGTCGACGCCGAAGGCCGCTATGGCACGATCCCCAGCTGCGCCAGCGCCAGCCAGACCGGCTGCCTGGTTTCCTATGTCTCGTTCCGGGCTTCCTCGCCGCCCCCGGCCAGCAGCCGCTTTGGCCGAACCGACGCCGCCGGCCAACGCGCCGCCTGCGTCAATCCCGCCGCCCTGCTGGCGGGCAAGGCCCCTGGGCCACGGATGTGACGGTGACCACGCCGTTCGCCTCGACGCCGGGCCTGTTGTCCGGCCGCTGCGTCAGCGAGGGTGACTTTACCTATCTGTCGGTGGACGTGAATGCAGACCCGGCCGATCCGCGCGTCGACGACATCACCGGCGACATCCTGATCATGGGCCGGCCGCTGAAGGACTGGGGCCTGCATCTGATCGACGTGAACCTGGCGATGGGCGACCTGGTGGCCCTGGCGGGCGAGCAGTCCAAGGCCTACGCGGCCAGGCCGTAGAAACAGGACAGGCGACCGGACCCTGGGGCCGGTCGCCTGCCTGAACTATTTCGCGACGGTCTTGAAGATCGTCGCGCCCAGGACCAGCATGATGACGAAGCCGATCAGGAAAACGACAAACAGGATCTTGGCGACGCCGGCGGCGGCGCCGGCGATGCCGGTAAAGCCCAGGGCCCCGGCGATCAGGGCGACAACGGCGAGAATGATGGCCCAC
Organism: Caulobacter sp. 32-67-35; assembly: GCA_002280875.1. GTDB lineage: Bacteria > Pseudomonadota > Alphaproteobacteria > Caulobacterales > Caulobacteraceae > Caulobacter. Next base: position 9,168 of record NCEV01000052.1, read on the forward strand.
TTCAGCATGGTGCGTTTCCTTGTTCTGGAAGTCGGTGGTGCTTGTGGCAAAACAACACTCCAGAGCGCACGGCGTTCCTTGTTTTCGCCGCCCGGGGCCGGTAACCCGTAAGCATGGCCTCCAAGCCCGAAAGCCCGACCGAACCTTTCAAGCGCGCCCTGGCGCACGCTGCGCGCTCGCTTGCCGAAATGCCGGATCTGGAGGTCGTGTTCTCGGGCGACGGACCCCAGCTGCTGGGCAAGCGCGCCGTGCTGCCGCATCCGCCGCGCGATCTCAACAGCAAGGAGGCCGCGCGCATCCGCGGCCTGGCCGACCAGATGGCCCTGCGGCTGGCCCATCACGACCAACTGGCTCATGCCCGCGCCCGCCCTTCCACGCCCGACGGCCAGGCGGCCTTTGAATCGATCGAGCAGGCCAGACTCGACGCGATCGGCGCCAACGCCCTGGGCGGGGTGCGCGGCAACCTGACCGCCGCTCTGGAAGCCCGGCTTGAAAAGCAGGGCCTGACTCGCAACGTGGCGATGGACCGGCAGTCCGCCCCCATGGCCGAGATCCTGGGCCTGATGGTCCGCGAGCGCCTGACCGGCGACGCCCCGCCTGAAGGCGCCAAGGCCCTGGTCGATATCCTGCGCGCTGATATCGAGTCCAAGGCCGGCAAGGACCTGGACCGCCTGGCCGCCGCCATCGACGATCAGGTCGCCTTCTCCCGCGTCTCCCGCGAGATCCTGCGCGATCTGGATCTCGGCGAGGAGATGTCCGACGCCACCGAGAGCTCCGACGAGGACGACGGCGAGCAGGACCAGCCGGACCAGACCTCCGACGAAGACCAGGGCGAAGGCGAGGGCGAGCAGCCCGAAGGCTCCTCTCCCCAGGAAACCGAAGCCTCAGATCGCGAGACCGAGCCCGGCGACGAGGAGATGGTCCAGTCCGAACAGGACGGCGAGCCCGAGGAGAGCGACGAGAGCCCGGAAATGGGCGACGGCGCCAAGCCCGCGCGTCCCGACGCCGGCCCCGCCCAGCCGGGCGAGCCGGCCTACAAGATCTTCACTAACAGCTATGACGAGGTGGTGCCGGCCGAGGACCTCTGCGACGCCGAGGAACTGACCCGCCTGCGGGCCTATCTCGACCAGCAGCTCAGCGCCCTTTCCAGCGTGGTCTCGCGCCTGGCCAACAAGCTGCAGCGCCGCCTGCTGGCCCAGCAGAACCGCGCCTGGACCTTCGATCTGGAAGAAGGGATGCTGGACGTCGCCCGCCTGACGCGGGTGATCATCGATCCCACCGCGCCGCTGTCGTTCAAGCAGGAAGAGGATCAGGAGTTCCGCGACACGGTCGTCACCCTGCTGATCGACAATTCCGGCTCGATGCGCGGCCGGCCGATCATGGTGGCCGCCGTCTGCGCCGACATCCTGGCGCGCACGCTGGAGCGCTGCGGGGTCAAGACCGAGGTGCTGGGCTTCACGACCCGCGCCTGGAAGGGCGGGACCAGCCGCGACGAATGGGTCAAGGCTGGCAAGCCGCCTGCCCCGGGCCGCCTGAACGACCTGCGCCATATCATCTACAAGGCCGCCGACTCGCCCTGGCGCCGGGCGCGCAAGAACCTGGGCCTGATGATGCGCGAGGGGCTGCTGAAGGAAAATATCGACGGCGAGGCCCTGATGTGGGCCCACCAGCGCCTGATCGGCCGGCCCGAAGCTCGCCGCATTCTGATGGTGATCTCTGACGGCGCCCCGGTGGACGACAGCACCCTGAGCGTCAATTCGGGTCACTATCTGGAGCGCCACTTGCGCCAGGTCATTTCCGAGATCGAGGGCAAGAGCCCGGTCGAGCTGATCGCCATCGGCATCGGCCACGACGTGACGCGCTACTATCGCCGCGCCGTCACCATCGTCGATGTGGAACAGCTGGGCGGCGTGCTGGTCGAGCAACTGGCCGCGCTGTTCGACGAGGAGCCCCGCGCCGTGAAGCGCGCGCGCGGCCTGCTGGCGCCGTTGCAGACCGTCCAGCCTTCCGCGCCAAAGGCGGCTCGCAAGGTTCCCGCGTGATCGGACTGCGCGCCGCTCTGGTCCTGGCGCTGGCCGCCGGCATGCTGGGCCATTGCGGCCGCAAGCCGCCGCCGCCCCTGCCCGCCGCCCCGGTCAAGGCCGGTCCCGAGATCGCCCTGCAGACCACACCCGTGCCGCTGGACGCCTCCAACCCGGCCAGAACCACGCTGGAGGGCTTCGTCTTCGCCGGCGGCGTCGCCATCACCAGCGCCGAGACCTCGCGCCTCCACGGCCTGTCCGACCTGACGATCACGCCCGACGGCGGGCTGGCGGCCGTCACCGACTTTGGCGATCTTTTCCAGGCCCGGCTGGTGCTGGACCCGGCCGGTCGGCTGGTCGGCCTGACGGATGGCAAGCTTGAGGGCCTCAAGGGCCCCGATGGCCAGCCCTTACAGGACAAGGACAAGGCCGACGCCGAGGGCCTGGCCATTCTGGCCAATGGCGATCGCCTGATCAGCTTTGAGCGCGACCACCGTATCTGGCTCTATCCGGCGGGCGGCGGCGCCCCGCGTCCGGCGCCCAAGCCCGCGACGACCCTGCCCTATAACGAAGGCATTGAGGCCCTCGCCGCCTATCCGGCCGCTGGTCCCGACGCCTATCTGGCGGGCGGCGAGGAGGGCGAGGTCTGGCTTTGCAAGCTGTCGGCCGCCTGCCAGGCCCTGGCCCCGCAGCAGGGCCCTGACTTCACCTGGGGCCTGACAGCCATGGCCTCGTTTGACGGACCGGCCATCGCCACGCTGCATCGCGGCTTCGACCCCATCCGGGGCTGGCGCGGCATCCTGCGGTTCGTGGCCAATCCCCTGACGCCGGCCGCCAGACAGGTCCACGCCGCCAGCCTGCACCTGGACGGATCCGTCACCCGCGACAACTACGAGGGCGTGGCGCTCAGCCGTACGCCCTCCGGCGCGACGCGGATCTACCTGATCTCTGACGACGGCGGCCTGCCGGGCCAGCGCACCCTGCTGATGGCGTTCGACTGGACCGCCCCGCCCCCTCCGCCGCCTCCGCCGGCCAAGACCCGCAAGCCCGTTCGCAAACGCTGAGCCCGGCCTGCGACAAGTTACCGCTAACATTTTCATGTTGCGACGCAGCATCGCGCTTGCGGTGACAACGTTGTCATGTATTCTTGGTCCGACGGTTGACGAGGCGAGACCCACAGGCCGTCAGAGGAACGCGTCGGGAGGAGGTTGAACCCAACCCCCTTTCCGGGACTAAAATCATGATCCGTCTGCTTGTTCTGGCCGTATCGGCCCTGATGACCCTCTCCGCCGGCGCCGCCAGCGCCGCCGAACTGACCGTAAAGGTCGCTGGCAAGTCCACGCCCCAGCTCCACGCCGACCTGGTGAACGCCGCGACCACCATCTGCCGCGAAGATCTGGACCGCACGACCTTCGCCGCCGACCTGATGCCCTACTGCGTCCGTGAAGTGACCCGCGCCGCCATCGACAAGGTTCGCAGCCCGGCTCTGGCCGCCTATGACAAGGCTCAGGGCCGCTCTGCCTATCTGGTGAAGATCAGCCGCTAACCACCCCCCTCCATCGCCGGACAAGCGCCCCGCGAAGCCTCGCTTCGCGGGGCGCTTGATGGTCGAGCACGCGCCAAAAAAATCTGGGTGCGGCGCAACATAATCGTTGATAACCCACCTTGCTGCGGCTATGGCTTTTTTGACGGCCAAACAGGCAAGAACCGGACGGACGTCAGAGGAACGCGTCGGGAGGAGGTTGAACCCAACCCCCTTTCGTGGACTACGAACATGATCCGCACCATCGCCCTGGCCGTTTCGGCCATCGCCCTGACTGTCGCTGCTCCCGTTTCGGCCGCCGAACTCCGCGTCAAGGTTGCCGGCAAGTCGGCCGAACAGGTCCGCGCCGAAGTCGTCAAGGCCGCCAGCACCGTGTGCTGGGCTGACCTGCGCGGCGAAGCTATGGCTGGCTACCTGTACCCCGCCTGCATCCGCGCTTCGGTCAACGACGCCTATGCCAAGATCAACGCCCCGGCCCAGAAGCTGGCTTCGAACTCGGTGGTCTCGGCCCGCTAAACAGGCCTGATCCTTCAGTAAGCTTACCAAGCCCGGCGCGGTCCTCCGCGCCGGGCTTTGCTTTGTCTGATCGAGATTTCAGAGGCCGGACTCCAGACGCGAAAAAGCCCGCGCGGATCGCTCCGTGCGGGCTTTTCGATTGTGCGCTGGATCGTCGCTTAGGCGGCGACAGCCACGGCGGCGGCCTTGGCCTTGGCCTTGACCTGAGCCTTGATCTTCAGGGCGCGCGGCGACAGCTGCTCGTCCTTGGCGCCCAGCAGGAACACGTCCAGGCCGCCCTTGAAGTCGAGGGTGCGCAGGGCGGCGTTGCTGATGCGCAGACGGAAGGTCTGGCCCAGCGAATCCGAGGCCAGCGTCGCCGGCGACAGGGCCGGCAGGAAGCGGCGCTTGGTCTTGATGTTGGAGTGGCTCACATTGTGGCCAACCATCGGACCGATACCGGTGAGTTCGCAGCGGCGCGACATGGGATTACCTTGGCTGGGCGAAACCCGAGGGCTCCGCATGCATTGAATTCGGGGCGCGAAGGGCTAGCCACTCCGCGAGAGCGGGCGATATAGGCGAAGGGGGCTTGCCGAGTCAAGGCGCGATGACCGCCTCCGACCGCCTGGCAGGTGAAGCGCGCCTCAAGACCGCCTTCAAGCCAGGTTCATCTGCCGCCCTATATAGAGAGCCCATGAAGGAACACTCGTCCATGCGCCTGATCGCCCTCGCCCTGACCGTCGCAGGTCTCGCCACGACCGCCGGCATGAGCCTGGCCGCGCCGTCCACGCCGAACACGATTCTCCCGGGGCACTGGGAGTACAGCTACAAGGTCGGCCCCATCCCGGCCGGCGACGAGACGCGCTGCCTCAAGCAGTCGGACGTCGAGCAGTTCGCCAAGGGCATCTGCACCCGCAAATATACCTGCGACTACGAGACCCGCGTGGTGAAGGACGGCAAGATCGCGCTCAAGGGCACCTGGACCGACAAGAAGGGTCGCGTGGCCCCGGTGACCGCCAAGGGCGGCTACACAGCCGAGAGCTTCCAGCTGGACGTCAAGATGAAGACCGTCAACGGAATCCCCCTGGCGGGCGTGATGGACGCCAGGCGCGTAGGGGCCACCTGCCCGGCCGACGCCAAATAGCGGCTCATCGCGGACCGTTTGTGGTTAATCCGAATTAAGGTACAATGGGTTGTAGGGAACAAAGACTGAATCGGCCGACGTCGCTGATTCGGTCATGATTCGTTTCGCCCCTGTTCGCGTGTTCCGCTCGCGGCGTTAACCTGCGCGTGGCCCTAGCCGCCGCGCGGCGGGGCCACCGAGAATTCCAGGTCAAACAAGGTGGGCGCCGCGCTGGTTCGCGCCCGCTCGATGGTCAGCAGTTGGGCCTTGGTGCTGGTCCCGCCCTCAGCCGTGAAGCCGCCCATTCCGCCGGACGCGGCCAGCACGCGGTGGCAGGGCACGACGATGGGCCAGGGGTTCTCGCCCAAGGCCTTGCCCACCGCCCGCGCGGCGCCGGGCTCGCCCATGGCGCGGGCCACCTCGCCATAGGTCGAGGTCTCGCCGGGGGCGATAGCCCGGGCGATCTCATAGACCCGCCAGTTGAAGCCCTGGACCTGGCTCTGGTCGATCACGATATCGGTCAGGTCGTCGCGGCCGCCGGCCAACAGGTCGCGCACCCGTTCGATGACCCGCTCGATCTCGGGCGGCGGCGGCGTTTCGATCGCCTCGGGGAATCGCTTGCGCAGACGGGCCCAGGCCGCGCCGGGCGTCGCCTCGGGCAGTTGCATGCCGATCAGCCCGGAATCGCTCCAGGCGACGCCACAACGGCCAATGAGCGTGTCGAAAAGCGCGAAAGCTGGCCCCTTCATCCCTCATTTATAGCATCGCGGTTGCGGCTTTCGAGCGGCGCCCTACGATTTCCGCTTCTTGCTGTCTGGAGATCGCCGTGCGCCACCTCGTCCTCGCCGTCCTGCTGGCCGCCAGCAGCCTCTCGACCGCCTCCGCCGCCGACCTGCTGATCCATGGCGGACCGATCCATACCGGCGTCGAAGCCGCCCCGAGCGCGCAGGCCCTGCTGATCCGGGACGACAGGATCCTGTTCGTGGGCGACCTTGCCGCCGCCCGCGCCAGGGCGGCCAAGGACGTCCGCGACTTCGACCTGAAAGGCGCCGCCGCCTTCCCGGGCTTTGTCGACGCTCACGCCCATCTGACCGGCATCGGCCTGCGGGAACTGACCCTGAACCTGGACCAGGTCGGCTCGGTCGAGGCGCTGATCAAGGCGGTGGCCGCCCATGCCGCCGCCAACCCGGACGGGCCGATCTATGGCCGGGGCTGGATCGAGACCCACTGGCCAGAGAAGCGCTTTCCGAGCCGCGCTGATCTGGACCGCGCCGCCCCGGGCCGCGTGATCGTGCTGGAACGCTCCGACGGCCACGCCTCGGTCGCCAGCAGCGCGGCCCTCGCCAAGGCGGGGGTCACGAAAGACACTGCCGCACCCGCTGGCGGCCAGATCCTGAAAGGTTCGGACGGCCAGCCCACCGGCATGCTGATCGACCACGCCCAGTCGCTGGTGGCCGGCGTGATTCCGCCGCCGTCGGAGGCCCTGAAGCGTCAGGCTCTGGAGAAGGCCGGCTCCCTCTACGCCTCGCGCGGCTGGACGGGGCTTGGAAACATGAGCGTCGAGGCGCCGGACCTGGCCCTGATGACCGCGCTGGCCGCCGAGAAGAAGTTCCACATCCGGGTCGACAACTACATGGACCCCAGCGGCGCTGCAGAGGTGCTGACCAAGGGCCCGTTCCAGGACGCCAGCGGCCTGATCCGCACGCAGGGCATCAAGCTCTATATGGACGGCGCCCTGGGCTCGCGCGGCGCGGCGCTTCTGGAGCCTTACAGCGACGCTGACGGCGCCGGCCTGTTGCTGACCGAGCGCGACAGGGGGCTGGCGCTGATGAAGTCGGCGAAGGCCGTGAAGGCCCAGGTGGCCATGCACGCCATCGGGGATCGCGGCAATCGCATGGTGCTGGACTGGTTTGGCGAAACGCTTGGGAGTGACACCACCGCCCGTTGGCGGATCGAGCACGCCCAGATCGTCGCCGACACGGACCTGCCGCGCTTCAACGCCATGGGCGTCATCGCCTCGATGCAGCCCAGCCACGCCATCGGCGACCTCTATTTCGCCCCCGCCCGCCTGGGCAAGGCCCGCCTGCATGAGGGCTATCGCTGGAACGGAATGCTCAGGAGCGGCGCGGTCGTGGCCGCCGGCTCGGACGCCCCGGTCGAGGTGGGCGATCCGCGCATCGAGTTCTACGCCGCCGTGCACCGCCACAGCCTGACCGGCTTCGCCAACGAGGACTGGCGCCTGGAGGAGGCCGTCAGCCGCGCCCAGGCCCTGAAGATGCTCACCCTGGCGCCCGCCTATGCCGCCTTCGCCGAAAAGGATCGCGGCACGCTGGAGGCCGGCAAGAAGGCCGACGTGACCGTGTTCTCCAAGGACCTGATGACCGTCGCCCCGGCCGAGATCCTCACCGCCGAAACGGTGCTGACCGTGGTCGACGGGGTGGTGGCGTTCGAGCGGAGGCCGTGAGCGCGATTTAGCCGCCAATACAGCCCATAAGGCGCTATGCAGAGAGCATGGATCACAGACGCAGAATCCTGATCGTGGGGGGCGGCGCGGCGGGTTGGCTGACCGCCGCCTATCTGGCCAGGTCGCTGCGGATCGCCGAGCAGACCCATCTCGAGATCACCCTGCTGGAATCTCCCGATGTGGGCATCATCGGGGTGGGCGAGGCTACTTTCCCGACCATCCGCGCGACGCTGCAGTTCCTGGGCATCGACGAGGGCCGGTTCATCCGCGAGACCTCGGCCACGTTCAAGCAGGGAATCCGCTTCAACGACTGGGCCTGGGCGCCCAGGGCCGACGGCCAGCGCCACCGCTACTTCCATCCGTTCGAGGCCCCGTTCTCGACCGATGGGACCAGCCTGACCCCTTACTGGCTGCTGCAGGACGAGGCCACCCGAGCGCCGTTCGCCGAGGCCATGACCATCCAGGCCCGCGTCGCCGAGGCCCAGCGGGCGCCCAAGCGTCCGCACGAGGGCAACTTCTCCGGGCCGTTGAACTACGCCTATCATTTCGACGCCGCCAAACTGGCCAATGTGCTGGCCGAGCGCGCGCGGGAGCTGGGGGTGCGGCATCTGCAGGGCCTGCTGACCGGCGTGGCCCTGGACGAGACCGGCGCCATCGCCTCGGTCTCCTGCCAGCAGCACGGAACGCTAGAGGCCGACCTCTATATCGACTGCACCGGCTTTCGCGCCGAGCTGATCGGCCAGGCGCTGAATTCGCCGTTCAAGTCGGTACGCTCAACCCTGTTCGCTGACCGGGCCCTGGCCTGCAAGATCGTCCAGGACGGGCCCGAGACGCCGATCCAGAGCTTCACGGTCGCGACCGCCCACCAGGCCGGCTGGATCTGGGACATCGGCCTGAACGGCGCGCGGGGGGTGGGCTGCGTCTATTCCAGCGATCACATGGCCGACGATCAGGCCGAGGCGGCTCTGCGCGGCTATGTCGGCGACGGCGTCGAGATCACCCCGCGCTCGCTGGCGTTCGACGCCGGTTATCGCCAGAAGCCGTGGATCAAGAATTGCGTCGCCGTGGGCCTGTCGGCTGGCTTCCTTGAGCCGCTGGAATCCACCGGCGTGGTGCTGATCGAGGCGGCGGTGGCGATCATCGCCGAGCTCTTCCCGCACAATGGCCCGATCGCCGCGCCGGCCCGGCGGTTCAACGAGCTGATGACGGCGCGCTACGACAACATCATCACCTTCCTGAAGCTGCACTATTGCCTCAGCCAGCGGACCGAGCCGTTCTGGCGCGACAATGTCGATGAGGCTTCGATCCCCGAGCGCCTGATCGATCTGCTGGAACAATGGCGCTATCGGCCGCCCACCCGCTACGATTTCACCCTGGATCTGGAGACCTTCGCGTTCTTCAACTACCAGTACATCCTGTACGGCATGGGCTTCAAAACCGACCTGTCGCCGGGGCGAGCTGAGTTTCCCGACGTGGCCGGGGCGGAAAAGCTGTTCGCCAAGATCCGCGGCTTTGGCGAGCGCGCCACCCACGATCTGCCCAGCCACCGCGACTTGATCGCCCAGATCAACCAGTTCGGCTTCGACCGCTCGCTGGAGCCCGCCTGATCGCGTCAGGCGGCGGCCTTGGCGGCGCTGTCCAGGCCATCCAGCTCGCCGGACTCGCGGGCCTTCTTGCCATAGACGGCCTCGAACAGCGGGCTGGCCATCACGGTGGTGACGATGGCCATCAGCACCAGCATCGAGAACAGGGTCGGGCCGATGATGCCCTTCTGCAGACCGATATTGATGATGATCAGCTCCATCAGGCCGCGCGAGTTCATCAGGGCGCCGATGCCCAGGGCGGTACGGTTGTCCTCGCCGGCCAGACGGGCGGCGGCGTAGCAGGCCACGCCCTTGGCGATGATCGAGGCCAGCAGGATGCCCAGGGCGATCAGCAGCAGCTGAGGCGAGTTGACCATGTCCATCCGGGTGTTGAGGCCCGAATAGGTGAAGAACATCGGCAGCAGCAGGACGACCGCCAGCGGCTCGACCTTCTTCTTCAGTTCCTCGACGAACAGGCCGCGCGGCATGACGGCCCCCAGCATGAAGCCGCCGAAGATGGCGTGGATGCCGACCGCGTCCATCAGGAAGGCCGAGAAGCAGAACAGCATCAGGGTGATGGCCAGGACCGTCAGGCTCATCTGGCCTTCGCGCTCGACCATCCGGCCCAGGGGCGCCAGCAGGCGTTTGCCAAACAACCCCAGCACCAGGACATAGGCCAGGCCGCCGCCGACGGCGAGGATCGCCACGCCGGCGCCGCCGCCGAAGGTGGCCAGCACCACCGCCAGCACGCACCAGGACACCGCGTCGTCGAAGGCGCCGGCCGTCAGCGACAGGGTGCCCAGCGAGGTCTTGGCCAGGCCGCGCTCATTGATGATCCGGGCCAGCATCGGGAAGGCGGTCAGGGCGATACAGGCGCCCAGGAACAGGGTGGCGTTGAACTGCGAGATCCCGGCCGCGAACAGGCCCGGAACCTTCAGCAGCCAGGGCGTGATCAGCACGGCGATCAGGAAAGGCGCGATGATGCCCGCCAGCGACACGCTGGCGGCGCTTTTGGCCTTGGCCCTGAAGTGATCGGCCTGGAAGGTGGTGCCGACCATGAACATGTAGAGGCCCACGCCCAGCTGGGCGCCGACATACAGCACGTTCTTGGTCTCTTTTGGGAACAGCATGCCCTGGAAGGCCGGGAACAGCAGACCCAGCAGGGACGGCCCCAGCACCACGCCGGCGATCATCTCGCCCACCACCTGGGGCTGGCCCAGGAATTTCTGGCCGATCCAGCCGACGACGCGGCAGGCCAGCAGGATCACCGCCAGCTGGAGGAAGAAGTGCACGCTGAAATCGGTGGGCGTGTAGCTATGGGCGGCCGCCAAAGTGGCGGGACCGTTCGGTGCAAGGGCTTTCCCTGCGACCTGCATGGTGCTGGCAATGATGTCAGACAAGCGTACTTCCCCCGATCGCGGCTCTTGAGGCCTGCGTCTCGCGACAGAAGGGGACAGGCTTTCGAAAGGCGCGCAAGCCCAGCGCTGTCAATTTTCCCTACTCATCAGAAGATTGTATTTGCTGGTGAATTTTCTGTTGCTCGACGGCAACAAGGTAGTAACGTACCTACAAGACAGCCTTGTCATTGTAGGTATGTAGTCACGTGAAGGTCATCACCAGTCGGGCATTCAACCAGGATGTCAGCCAGGCCAAGCGCGCCGCGCGGATCGCACCGGTGTTCGTCACCGACCGGGGCAAGGCCACCCATGTGCTGATGAGCGTGGAGGCCTATCGCAAGCTGATCGGCCAGACCGAGAGCATCGTCGACCTGCTGGCGATGCCGGGCCTGGAGCCCATCGACCTGACCGCCGCCCGCTCGGGGGCCTGGGACGGCCGGAGCGGCGACTGATGTACCTGCTCGACACCGACATCGTCTTCGAACTGCGCAACGCCAAGTCCGGGGGCGCATCGCCGGCCCTGGCCGCCTGGGCCAGCGGCGTCCAGCGCGCCAGCCTGTTCATCTCGGCCCTGAGCCTGCTGGAACTGGAGTCTGGTGTCGCCCGGGTCGAACGTACAGACAAGGCGGCGGGGACGGCGCTGCGGACCTGGCTGGACGCCCAGGTCGGCCCGGCCTTTGAGGGGCGCATCCTGCCCGTGGACGCCGCGGTCGTGCGCCGCCGCGCGCACCTGACCCTCGCCGCGACTCGCGACGCCCTGCTGGCCGCCACGGCGCTGGAACACGGCCTGACCCTGGCGACCCGCGACATCGCCGCCTTCAAGGCGGCGCGGGTGAAGCTGCTCAATCCCTGGGACTACACCCCCGAGGCTGCAGACGATGAGGATTGGGGCCAGGCCGCGAAGTCGAGCTCGCTATGGCTGAGGAATATTTTCGTGCGGGGGTAGATCCCTGACCGCTACCACTCCAGCAGTGACAGCCCCGGCACGTCATGGAAATCAGCGGCGTTTCGCGTAACCAGGGTGGCGCGGTGCACCAGGGCCTGGGCGGCGATCATCCGGTCTAGAATCTTCCGGCGCGAATAGCCTGCTGCCTCGATGATCGCGCGATAAGCGTCGGCAGATTCAGCGTCGAAGGTCAGGATGGGCAGGGCTTCAAGCAATAGATCCAGGCGAGCGCGCCGTAGCCTGGCCTCCGAAGGCTCGCGATAAACCCCGCCCTCAAGCTCCACGCGTGTGATGATCGACAGCAAGATCGCCCCTTCCAGCGCGGCGACCCTCTCCATGATCAAGGGATCACCGTCGCGCACGTGGATCGCGATATTGGTGTCGAGGAGGTAGCTCACGCTCAGAGTCCCGGCCGCTCCGGCAGGGGCTCCTCGTCACGCACCTCAACCGAGGCGGGACGCGGCAGGGCAGCCAGGCGACCCAACAGGTCGCTCACTGATGTCCGGGCGGGATAGATGGTCAGCACGTCGCCGGACCGCACCAGGGTCAGCTCTACGTCGGGACCGAACGCCACGTCCCGCGGCAGACGGACAGCTTCGCTATTGCCGCTCTTGAACGTGCGCGTTGTGACGACAGCCATGCGGGCCCCCTTCAGTGATGACCTGTATATACATAAAACCCGCTCTCCGGTCCACACCAATGCCTCCGCTTGTCTCCAGCCGATTCCCGCCCCACCTTGAGACCATGAGCGACCGTTCCACCGGCCTTGCCCCCTCCAAGCTCACGGCGGTCCTGGGCCCGACCAATACCGGCAAGACCCATCTGGCCGTGGAGCGGATGCTGGGTCACGCCTCGGGCATGATCGGCCTGCCGCTGCGCCTGCTGGCGCGCGAGATCTATGACCGGATCGTCAAGCTGCGTGGCAAGGCCAGCGTGGCCCTGATCACCGGCGAGGAGAAGATCACCCCGCCCCGCGCCGTCTATTTCGTCTGCACCGTCGAGGCCATGCCGCTGGCGCGCGAGGTGGAATTCCTGGCCATCGACGAGATCCAGCTGTGCGCCGATCCCGAGCGCGGTCACATCTTCACCCACCGCCTGCTGCACGCCCGGGGCAAGTACGAGACCATGCTGCTGGGGGCGGGCACCATGGCGCCGCTGATCCGCCGCCTGCTGCCCGACGCCGAGATCGTGTCGCGCGAGCGGTTTTCCAACCTGTCCTATGCCGGCTCCAAGAAGCTGACCCGCCTGCCGCGGCGCAGCGCCGTGGTGGCCTTCTCGACCGACGCGGTCTACGGCATCGCCGAACTGATCCGCCGCCAGCGCGGCGGGGCGGCCGTGGTCATGGGCAGCTTGAGCCCTCGCACCCGCAACGCCCAGGTGGCGCTTTACCAGTCCGGCGAGGTCGACTTCCTGGTGGCCACCGACGCCATCGGCATGGGCCTGAACATGGATGTCGACCATGTAGCCTTCGCCGGCCTGCGCAAGTTCGACGGTGTTCGCACCCGCTGGCTGCACCCCCAGGAGGTGGGCCAGATCGCCGGCCGGGCCGGGCGCTACACCCGCGACGGCACCTTCGGCGTCACGGGCGACTGCGACGAGATGGACGAGGACCTGGTCGAGAGCGTGGTCAACCACCAGTTCGAGCCGATCATCGCGGCCGAGTGGCGCAGCGCCCGGCTGGATTTCGGCTCTCTGCCGCTACTGCTCAAGTCACTGGGTCAGGGGCCGGGCCGTGCGGGCCTGACCCTGTCGAACGAGGTGCTGGACGAGCGCACCCTGCGCAAGCTGTCCCAGCAGGACGATGTCATCGCCCGCTGCAAGGCCGACCGCTCTGCCCTGCTGCGCCTGTGGGACGTGTGCCAGACGCCCGACTTCCGCAAGACCACCGACGATGACCACCAGCGCATGGTCAGGACGCTGTTCGACGACCTGACCACGGGCAAGAAGCGGCTACCGGAGGACTGGATCAATAGCCAGTTCAAGGCCCTGGACCGCACCGACGGCGAGATCGACAGCTTGGCCGCGCGGCTGTCGGGCGTGCGCACCCTGTCCTATATCGCCAACCGCCCCGACTGGCTGGCCAATCCCGCCCACTGGCAGGGCGTGACCCGTCAGTTGGAAGACCGCATCAGCGACACCCTGCACGAAAAGCTGATGGCCCGGTTCATCGACCGCCGCACCAGCGTGCTGATGCGCCAGCTGGGCGAACGCGAAGTGATGCTGGCCGGCGTCAGTCCCGACGGCGCGGTGACGGTCGAGGGCCATGTGGTCGGCCATCTGGCCGGCGTCACCTTCACCCCCGAAAAGGGCGCCAGCGCGCTGGAGGAAAAGGCCCTGCGCAACGCGGCCGTCCGCGCGGTCGGTCCCGAGATCGCACGTCGGCTGGGCGCCCTGGCCGCCGAACCGGATGACGCCTTTGCCCTCAATCCCGACAGCGCCATCCTGTGGCGCGGCGAGATCGCCGGCGTGGTCCGGCCAGGCCTGCCCCTGCTGTCGCCCCGCGCCCGCCTGCTGGGCGAGCTGGGGCCCGCCGCCGTGCGCGAGCGGGCCGAGCGGCGCCTGGACGCCTTTCTGGCTACCGAAGCCGACCGGCATCTGGCCCCGCTGCGCAAGCTGGAACGGGCCCTGGCCGGCGGCGAGCTTCGCGGCCTGCCGCGCGGCCTGGCCCACCGCCTGCTGGAAGCCGCCGGCGTGCTGGACAAGCGCCCCCTCGACCCCGAGCTGAAGGCCCTCAGCCAGGCTGAGCGCCGCACCCTGAAATCGCTGGGCGTCCGCATCGGCGCCTTCAGTCTCTATCTGCCGGCCATGCTGCGCCCCGAGGCCATCGCCTGCGCCCGCGCCCTGAGCCCCGGCGGCTGGCGCGGCGACGTGAGCAGACTGGCCGCCCTGCCCTCGCCCGCCCCCTCGGCGCGAGAACTGGCGGCCAGCGGTCTGCGCGCGGTCGGCGGTTTCACGGCGCCGGTCGAGATGCTGGAAAAGCTCGACGACCTGCTCCGCGCCGAGCAGCGGCCGGGCGGGGTGGTGCTGACCGACGCGGCGCTGGAAACCCTCGGCTGGACCGCCGCCCAGGCCTCGGCCGTGCTGCGGGCGCTGGACTACACGCCGGCCATCCGCCCCAAGGCCAACGCCCCGATCATCTGGAAGCGTCGCGGGGCGCAGCGCCTGGATCCCAAGCCCGTCGCGGCCCGTCCGGATTCGCCCTTCGCCGCCCTGGCCAGGCTCACCGAACCGCCGCCGCGTCGCAAGAAGCCGCGTCGGCGCAGGCTTGCCGTTTTGTCGAGGAAGGTCGAATCCGGCTGACCCGCGCCGGGATCGAAAGCCGGATCGACAAGCCCTCGCGGGCCCTGAAGGGCGGAGATGTGCTGGTGTTTGGCCTCGGCGGCCGGGTGATCGCGGTGCGGGTGCTCGGGGCCGGCGAACGCCGCGGGCCAGCCAGCGAGGCACGGGAAATGTATGAGGTGGTAGGGTAGATCCTCCCCCTGAAGGGGGAGGCGGCCGTCAGGCCGGTGGGGGAAGCCCGCAATGATTCAGCAGCACTTCCCCCTCCGTCGCCTGCGGCGACACCCCCCGCTAGGGGGAGGATTTTGAGCCTAACCTGCAAACCCCGCCAAAAACCCCGGCACCGCGTCCGCCGGCATCGGCCGGCCGAAGTGATAGCCCTGCACCTGGTCGCAGCCATAGCCGATCAGCTTGTCCAACTGGGCCTGATCCTCGACGCCCTCGGCCACCACCTTCATGCCCATGGACGAGCCCAGGGTGATCACCGCCTTGACGATGGCCTCGTCCTCGGCGTTCTGGACGAAGGACTTGTCGATCTTCAGGCGATCGATGGGAAACTGGCGCAGATTGGCCAGGCTGGCGTAGCCGGTGCCAAAATCATCCAGGGCGATCATCACCCCCGCGTCGTGCAGCCGCTTGACCGTTTCGCTGACCAGGTCCGAGCCCCAGCCCATATAGACATTCTCGGTGACCTCGATCGTCAGGCGGTCGCACGGCACGCGCCAGCGGGCCAGGCGCTCCTGGATCTCCTCGGCCAGCCGGCCGCTGCGGAACTGGGCGGCCGAGATGTTGACGGCCACGCGGCCAAACTCGACGCCGGCGTCGATCCAGGTCCGCATCTGCTGCAGGGCGGCCTCGAAGGTCACATCGCCCAGCTTCAGCGACAGGTCCTGATCCTCGAAGGCGGCCATGAACCGGGCCGGCGCCAGAATGCCCTGCTCGGGATGGGCCCAGCGCATCAGGGCCTCGAAGCCGGTGACGCCGCCGACCCGCACATCGACCACCGGCTGGTAGAACAGCACGAACTCGCCCGCCGCTATGCCGGCCCGCACGTCGCGCAGCAGCTCGATCCGCTGCTCCAGCTCCGAGCGCATAGAGGGCTGGAACATCACGCTGCGATTCCGGCCCGCGTCCTTGGCCCGATAGAGGGCGATGTCGGCGTTCTTGACCATGTGCGAGGGGTCGGCGTCAGGATCGCCGTGCAGGGCGGCGCCAATGCTGGCGCTGCAGGTAAAGCTGCGGCCGCCATGCTCGATGGGACGACGCAGCAGCTCCTGCAGGGTCTGGATCGGCCGCAGCATGTCGGCCTCGCCGTGCAGGCCGCGCAGGATCACCGCAAACTCGTCGCCGCCCAGGCGGGCCACCGTGTCGTCGGCGCGGAAGGCGTGGCGCAGCATCTCGGCCAGGCGCTTGAGCAGGGCGTCGCCCGCGTCGTGCCCCAGCGTATCGTTGATGTCCTTGAAGTGATCGACGTCGATCATGATCAGGCCGAACATCTCGCCCAGCAGCTCCGACGCGCTGACCGCCTCCTGAAAGCGATGCTGGAACAGCGCGCGGTTGGGCAGGTCGGTCAGGGTGTCCTTGAAGGCCAGGGTCTCGACAGCCTCGGTCTGGCGACGGCGGTCGGTGATGTCCTTGAACAGGTTGACCAGGCGCTCGGGGCGACCGTGGGCCCCGACCAGCACCTTGCTGGCCGATCGCACCCAGGTCTCGACCCCATCGTCGCGATTGAGCCGGAACTCGTAGACCCCCGTCTCGCCTGGCTTGCGCGTCGCCACCAAGGCGGCCACCCGGTCGCGATCGTCGCGATGGATGATCTCCAGCGGGTCGGTCTTGAACCGGCACCACTTTTCCAGATCCGGCGTGGCGCCCGAAAACACCAGTTCGCGGGTGACCAGGTCATATTCGCGGACCAGCAGGCCATCCAGCTCCAGCGCCATGCGCAGACGCTGCTGGTCGCGCTCGGCGCGAAGCGTGGCCTCGGCATAGCCCGTGACGTCGCGGGCGGTGACCATCACCGCGTAGGGCGTCTCGCCCTCGTCGCGGCAGGCGCTAAACTCGGTGCGCCAGATGCGCTGGACGCCGTCGGCGTCCGGGGCCGGCAGATAGCGCGAGAAGGCGTCGCCGGATTCGGCGCACTTCATCAGCGCCAGCACGTCTTCGGCGGCGACCAGGGCGCGCCGCGCATCGACGCCCGGGCGCAGATCAGGCGCGAGGCCATGGGCGGTCCACTCGCGGCTCACGGCGAGCAGGCGCAGGTCGCGATCCAGCAGCGCCGCGGCGAACGGCAGCTGGACCACGAATTGCGAGAAAGCGACGGCGCGCGAATCGGGCAGACGGCTCGCTCCTGTCTCGGACGCGGGCGAGCGCCTGACCTCCACGGTCGACTTGATCATTGTGTCGGGTTCTCGACGTTGTTTTCTTTGAACGTTTCCTCGCTCCCAGACTGCGGTTATCTTCAATAAGAAATCGTGAGCGGCCCACAGCGTGTGGGGACTTCGGGCCCGCCGGCGGGCTCGGGCGTCCATCTCTGACGGCGAGGCGAGAATTCCTGCGGCCCCGCGCGAGCAAGCCGCATTGACAAGCGGCCCCGCGCCTTCGAAAACGCCCGCGCCGAACGCCGTCAGCACCAATCGAGTTCTCGATGACCTACATCGTCACCGACGCCTGCATTAAATGTAAGTACATGGACTGCGTCGAGGTGTGCCCGGTCGACTGCTTCTATGAGGGCGAGAACTTCCTGGCCATCAATCCGGACGAGTGCATCGACTGCGGCGTCTGCGAACCCGAATGCCCGGTCGACGCCATCAAGCCCGACACCGAGGACGAGCCCGACGGCAAGTGGCTGCGGATCAACTCCGACTACGCCAAGGTCTGGCCCAACATCACGGTTAAGGGCGAGCCGCCCGCCGACCGCGACGACTTCGAGCGCGAGACCGGCAAGTTCGAGAAATACTTCAGCGAAAAGCCGGGCAAGGGCTCCTGATCCGACCCCTTACGGGTGCACAGCTGGCCGCAAGCCTTTCATGAGGCTGAATTTTATGATATTGTCGCAGCCGACGTGACGGTTGCGGCGATTTGCGGCTGTCCGTTTTTTGTCGAAGAGCCGTTCAACCGGCGCGCCCGATCGAAGGCGAAGGGTGTCTTAGAGGTTAATTCCAAATCCTGTCCTGGCTTGGCTCCCGCGCCACGTTCGCGGCCGCCGGGCTGTCTCTAATGGACCGATCTGGAATGACGGTGTTCCGGGCCCCCTGGGCTCGCATTGATGAGGACGAACATGAGCAAGAGCGGTCTGGAATTCTCGGTTGGCGATCACGTCGTCTATCCCGCGCACGGCGTGGGCAGCATCCAGGGTGTCGAGACCCAGGAAGTGGCCGGGATGTCGCTCGAAGTCTACATCATCACCTTCGACCACGAAAAAATGACGCTCCGCGTTCCGACCAAGAAGGCCAAGACCGCCGGTCTGCGTCCGCTGGCCGAAGGCAATGTGGTGTCGCAGGCCCTCACCACCCTGAAGGGCCGCGCTCGCGTCAAGCGCACCATGTGGTCGCGCCGCGCCCAGGAATACGAAGCCAAGATCAATTCGGGCGACCTGATCTCAATCGCCGAGGTCGTCCGCGACCTGCACCGCGCCGAGAACCAGCCCGAACAGTCCTATTCGGAGCGCCAGCTCTACGAATCGGCCCTGGACCGCATGGCCCGCGAGGTTGCCGCCATCGAGCGCATCGACCGCGAGGCCGCCATCAGCATCCTGACCAAGTCGCTGGTCAAGACGGCCGCAGCCGCCTGACTACCGGCCTAACCGGTTGAAGATCCAACGCCCTCCGCCTCACGGCGGGGGGCGTTTTTCATTTGGGGGGCGGACGGTGCGCAGCCGGGGTTCAGAGCGGGAACGGCTGTGACCTACCTCTGATCTTTCATCCAGCTGAGACAAGAGTCTCGACATTGGCGTCAGTGTCCGCCAGCGGCCCATGGAGGCCTGTGATCACCAACAACCGGGGCATTGGGAAGCCGCCCCCTCGACCACCCTCAAACCCCTTGCTGGCAAGGCCTTGTTAAGCCTGAACCTTAAGGTTGCCGACACCTCTCCGAAAGCCGGTGTTTACCCCCGTGCTGTATCACTCTGACCCAACAAGAGCCCTGCTCCATGTCGAGCGCGGCCGGTTATGGTGGGTGTCTTCCTATGTCCAAGACGGTTCTCGTCGTCGATGACGATCCGACGCAGCGTCGCCTGATCCAGGCCGTGCTGGAGCGCGACGGGTTCGCGGTCTCGCATGCCGAGAACGGCGATGCGGCCATGGCGCACCTGTCCTCCGGCGCGCCTGCCGACGTGGTGCTGCTGGACCTGGTCATGCCCGGCCTGAATGGTCACGACACACTCAAGGAGATGCGCTCGCGCGGGTTTCTCCAACCCGTGATCGTGCTGACCGCATCAGGCGGCGTCGATACCGTGGTCAGGGCCATGCAGGCCGGCGCCACCGACTTCTTCATCAAGCCGGCCAGCCCCGAGCGGATCACCGTGTCGATCCGCAACGCCCTGTCGATGGGCGACCTGAAGGGCGAGGTCGAGCGCCTGACCAAGCGGGCCGGCGGCAAGACCACCTTCGCCGACCTGATCGGAACCTCGCCCGCCATGACCCTGGTCAAGCGGATGGGCGAGCGCGCCGCCAAGAGTTCCATCCCGATCCTGATCACCGGCGAAAGCGGCGTCGGCAAGGAACTGATCGCCCGCGCCGTGCACGGCTCTTCGGACCGGGGCGGCAAGCCCTTCGTGGCCGTCAACTGCGGCGCGATCCCAGAAAACCTCGTCGAGTCGATCCTGTTCGGCCACGAGAAGGGCTCCTTCACCGGCGCCACCGACAAGCACCTGGGCAAGTTCAAGGAGGCCGACGGCGGCACCCTGTTCCTCGACGAGGTGGGTGAGCTGCCGCTGGACATGCAGGTCAAGCTGCTGCGCGCGCTGCAGGAAGGCGAGATCGATCCGATCGGCTCCAAGCGCTCGCAGAAGGTCGATGTGCGCATCGTCTCGGCGACCAATCGCGACGTGGCCCACGCCGTGTCGCAGGGCCGGTTCCGCGAGGACCTCTATTACCGCCTGAACGTCTTCCCGATCGAGGCCCCGTCCCTGCGCGAACGCCGCGAGGATGTGCCGGCCCTGGTCGAGGCCTTCATCCGCCGCTTCAACGTGGAAGAGGGCAAGCGGGTCATCGGCGCCTCGCCCGAAACGCTGGCCCTGCTGACCGCCTTCGACTGGCCGGGCAATGTTCGCCAGCTGGAGAACACGGTCTATCGCGCCATCGTCCTGGCCGACGCGCCCTATCTGCAGCCCTATGATTTCCCGGCAATTTCCGGCCTGCAGGCGCCGATCGAGGCCATGCCGTCGGCCAGCGTCAGCGGGCCCGACCTGCCGTCGGTGCTGCAGGCCACGCACGCGGCCATGGCCAGCGCGCCGGGCGACGCACCCGTGCGCATACTCGACGATCGCGGTCACTTAAGGACGCTGGAAGAGATCGAACGCGATCTCATTCAGCACGCGATCGATGTGTATGCCGGCCACATGAGCGAAGTGGCCCGCCGCCTCGGCATTGGTCGCTCCACCCTCTATCGCAAGGTGCGAGAGCAGGGCATCGACGTCGACATGAAGGAAGCTGGCTAATGACCCTCGTTTTGCGCCCGGTCTCGCGCGAGCAGCGCCTCAAGACGCTGATACGGCCCTGGAAGGCGCCCCGCCAGGCGCCCCGTCAGGCCTAGGTCTACGCGACCTGGGCGACGTCGCTGTCGTCGGGATGATCCTGATCGACGGCTTCGGCCGTCCGGGTCCAGCCCGCCCGTCCGCGCGTCACCGCGCCGTCGGCTTCGAGTTGCTGCAATTCCAGCGTGATGGCCGTAACCGGCACGGACCGGTTCCAGCGCCGTTCCAGCTGCAGCGCGATGTCGGTCGCCGCCAGACCGGCGCCGCCCTGCTGCAGGGCCATCAGGATCATGTCGCCGATGGAGCGGCTGCGCCGTCCGCGTCGACTGGGAACCGGGCTTGCAAATGACGAAGGCTCGCTGACGATCCGGTCCTCGCTGAGGCCGGCCCGTTCGATGGCTCCCAGAGCCAGGTTGATCGCCCGCAATTCGGCTTCAAAGGGCGCCAGGGCGCGCTTCTGGGCTTCAGCCATGCGGACCTCTAGGTCCGCCTTTCTTCGTGATAGATACTCGTACGTCGTCGCCATGGCGCTGGTCCGTTCTCGTCAGCGTTGATCCGGCGCCGATGCAGATCAAGGTCCACGCGCGCTAGAGTGAGCGAACGTCGCCCCCACCGGACGAAGCGTTCCTTGTGATCAGGATCGCGAAGATCCTGGGACATAATGTCCCACCCGGCTGGTTACCGCGCCCTTAACGAAGTTCGCTGAACGTTGTTTTTCAGTAAGATTTTGGGACTGCATTCCGGCAAACCCGGCCAAAAGGCCTTTAGGTCGAACTGCCGGCGCCATACTGGATCTTCCAATAGGTTACCACTGCGGGGCGACGCGTGACGGGGCAAGCGGCTGGCCTGGGCGCGCCGATGCCTCAAAGCGCGACATGGGGGATCGCACGGCTTGCAATTCAGAGTTGCATCGACCTTGCGCCCGCATTCACGCCGCACAACCATACCGGCTATTCGTCACCCTCGGTCGACGTGGTCGATTGCGGCTCAGCGCGGCGGCCAAAGCCCCGGCCGCGCTTCATGGGCTTCTTCTCGCCCTTGGCCTTGGCGACGATTTCCTTGAGCTTGATCGCCTGGTTGCCCGACAGGGCCTGGTCGCGACCGCCCTTTTCGGGATCGCCAAACGCCCGGCCATAGGTCTCGACGCGCTGGGTGACCGAGTTGAGGAACTCGCCCTCCCAGTCGGACAGCGCGATCCCGCTCTTGTCGGCGGCCCGCCTGGCGCGTTTCAGCGCGTTCAGCGCGGCCCTTTTGGCTTGAGCTCTGGGATCAGGGGGCTTGGCGCGCATCGACGGGGATTATCCCCGAAGCCGCGCCAGGACGCACCCCGCAAAAACACCCCGTTTAGATCGCGCCGACGGCCGACAGATAGAGGTCGAGGATGGCGTCCTCTTCCTGGCGCTTGGCGCGATCCTGCTTGAGGATGCGGACCACCTTGCGCAGGATCTTGACGTCGAAGCCGTTACCTTTGGCCTCGTTGTAGACTTCCTTGATCTGCTCGGAAATCTCGGCCTTCTCGACCTCGAGGCGCTCGATGCGCTCGATGATGCTCTTCAGCTGGCCCTGGGCGGTGGAGTTCAGAACGTCGGCGTGGGCGGCGTCGTCGGCCATGACGGAAAGCTCTCAGTCGGAGTGGAAATTGGGTCGCCGACCATAGTCGGGCCGCCCTTCCCTCACAACAGCCCGTGCGCCTGAATCATCGGCCGCAGGGCCGCCGGATCTGTGAACAGATGTGTATGGAATCCCATCGCGTCGGCGGCGGCGATATTGGCGGCGTTGTCGTCGACGAACAGCAGGTCGCCCGGCGTCAGTCCTGTCCGCTCCAGCACGATCTCGTAGATCCGCCGCTCGGGCTTGATGACCTTTTCCTCGGCCGAGACGATCACGTCCTGGAAGTGGCGGAACACCGGGCTCATGGCCTGGACGTCGGGCCAGGTCTCGCTGGACATGTTGGTGAGGCCAAACTGCGGGACGCCCCGCGCGGCCAGGTCATCCATCACGGCCTCGGTCTCGGGAATCGGGCCGGAGAACATCTCCGGCCAGCGATCCCACCAGGCGGCGATCTGCCCGGCATAGTGGGGATGCAGCGGCGTCAGCCGGGCTATGTTGTCGGCGAACGACAGGCCTCGGTCAGTCTCGCCATGCCACTCCATGGTGCAGACATGGATGAGGAACCCGTCGAGTTCGGCGGGTTCCTCGAAGATTTTCGCGAAGAGCGTGCGCGGATTCCAGCGCACGATGACATTGCCGACGTCCCAGAGCAGCGCC
>NCEV01000053.1 GCA_002280875.1 Caulobacter sp. 32-67-35
CCACCTGATCTGCCAGAGCTTCAACGACGTGTTCTCCAAGTACGGGGACAAGACGCCGATCTTCGACAACATGCACATCACCGCCACCTTCGCGACCTCAGAGCCGACCAGCATCGACAAGGTGATCCGGCGGGCCGGCAAGGCGCTGGAGATGCGGGAGAGCTACAGCGATCCGCGCAGCATCTTCGGCAGTTCGCACCGCTCGACCTCCCAGAGCGAGCACGAGCGCTACATCCTGACCGAGGACCGGGTCCGCGAGCTGGACGACAACCAGCAGTTCCTATTCGTCAACAACACCAAGCCGATCCGGGCGGAAAAGATCCGCTACTACGACGAGCCGTTCTTCAAGGCGCGAACGGGGGACTATTTCCACGGCGTGCCCGCCAAATACGAGCAGAGGCCGGGCGCGGCCGACCTGCCCGGACCCGCGCAGATCGACTGGCTTGGGGTTCGCGCCGCAGAGCCGGCCCCGGACGGCCTGAAGGGTGTCGTGCCGCCGTCGGCCCCCGCGGCGGCGGACGAAGGGCCTCAGTCCGCCGGCGACGGCGGGCACGGCCTCCACGCGCCGGTCTCGAGCCTGCGATGGACTGGCGACGATGATGACGACGGCAGCCTGGGCTGACGAACCTGCCGAGACGCCCACGCCCATGACTCCAGTTGAATTGGATTTCCGATGCCGCAGCACCACCCCGTCGTCACCGATCGCAAGGTCGCCGCGCTGAAGCAGGCCATGGGTCCGGTGATCGCCAGTGCGCTCGCCGACCGCATGGTGGTGGAGGTCATGGTCAATCCGGACGGCAAGATCTGGGTGGACCGGATCGGGGAGGGGAGGTCGTTCACCGGCCAGAGCCTGGCCAGCGCCGACGCCGATCGGATTCTACGGCTACTGGCCGACCACGTGGGCGAAGTGGTCACCCGGGACCGGCCTCGGGTCAGCGCCACGCTTCCGGAGACTGGAGAGCGCTTCCAGGGCGCCTTCATGCCGATCGTTTCGAGCCCCGCCTTCGCGATCCGCAAGCGGCCGGAGGTGGTGTTCACTCTGCCCGAATACGTCGACCAGGGGATCATGACCGAGCACCAGGCGCAGGTGATCCGCGAGGCGGCGACAGCGCGTCAGAACATCCTGATCGTGGGCGGCACGGGCTCGGGCAAGACGACGCTCGCCAACGCCATCCTGGCCGAGCCGGCCTTTGCCCAGGACCGCGTGGTGCTGATTGAGGACACCGCCGAGCTTCAGTGCTCGGCGGAGGACAAGATCCAGATGCTCACCAAGCGGACGGACCCGCCGGTGACCATGACCGATCTTGTCCGCGACACCCTGCGCCTGCGGCCGGACCGCATCATCATCGGGGAGGTGCGGGACGGATCGGCGCTGGATCTCTTGAAGGCGTGGAATACGGGCCACCCTGGCGGGTTGGCGACTATTCACGCCAACAGCGCTGCGGAGGGCCTGACACGGTTGGAGGACCTGATCGGGGAGGTGACCCAGCGGATTCCCTATCGGGCGATCACCCAGGCGATCAACCTGGTGATCCATATCGCCCGCGCGCCGGCCGGACGGCGGGTCCAGGAGGTCTGCCGGGTGACCGGCCGCGAGGGTGATGCCTATGTCCTGGAGGCCTGCATCGAGGGTTAGGCGGTCAGGTGTGACGAATTTCGTGTTGTGGCATTCGGTCTGGGTGGTGAGGCGAGGGTAATATGGGGAAGGTTTCCCCTGCGGCCGAGCCAGGTCTCTGCCGACCCCTTCGAGCGGGGACACCCCGCAACGCCCCGGATTCGGAGAGCGGCCGGCGGGCGTGCTCGGTCCCGCCGCTGCGCTGCTCCTGCGGGTCCGCCCCTGGCGGGTGCCTTTGGGGCACCGCCGGCCACTCGACGGCGCGTTCCGCCACGCGCGATGCGCGGGCTCCCTGCAGCCTTCATTTTATTTAGGCGCGGTCTCGTCCGGATCAGACGGGTTGCGACCCTATTCAGCGTATCGATCGAGGCGCTGGCGCACCTCAGCGGCTGGCAGCCGGCAACGGGGATGAGACGAGAGTGCGGTCAGGCCGGCGTGTAGCCTTGGCCGCGGCACATGCGATCCCGTTTCGAGCTGGTCGCAAATCCAAAGGACGCCATGAAAGGCCACCTGGCACTCCGCCGCGAGACGCCGAAGGCCGCCATCGCCTGTTAGCAAGGGCCACTGTCGACCCTCTGCGATGGCGAACGCGAAGGTGTCGGGCGTGGAGAGCTCCTTCCTTTCTCGACGAACCGTCGTGGCGCGCGTCAATTCGACCGAAGTCAGCTCCTCGACCCGCAATCCGAGCGCAATGAGCCGATCGCCTAGGGCGCCGGCGAGTTCACGGCGGAATAGGAGATCGGGCACCGCAAATTCAAAGGGGAGGCGAAAGAGGTCGTCCAGCAGCGTTCCCCGCTCCAGGTCGATGATGACCGAGGTGTCGGAAACCAGGACCGCCATTGGACTATGCCGCCACCTGATCGAGACGGGCGTCCAGTTCGCGCGATGAGATGCCTAGGAGCTCGGCTGCGCGCGCTTCACCAATGACCCCTTCGGCCAGTGCGCGATAGCACAGGCGCTCGAACCGTCTGGGCTCCTCTAGCTCCGGCTTCATCCTGCCGGGCTCTTCGAATGGGTAGGCCCTCCAGCCTCGTTCCGCGAAGACGCGAAACAGCTTCGCAAAGGCCGCCTGGTTGATGATGCCCAAATCTTTACACCGATAGGTCAGGGCCTGCAGGCTGACGCCAAACCGTTCCTTGAGCGCGACGAGTTCGCCTAAGCTTAGCGACGATCGGCTGGCGCCGACCTCTGCGCGCAGCACGTCTGCCGGCACTAGAAACGCACCCGCGAATCTGTGCGCGGCCTTCTCCTCATTGACGCCAGCGGCCACACTCAGGACCATGTGGCCAAGCTCGTGTGCGAGGTTGAAGCGTTTCCTCTCCGACCAACTGCTGCGTTTTATGACGATGACGCGGGCCGCGTCTCGGCCTCGCCGCCGGACCTTGGCCGCCAGGCCGTCGATGTCATCGAGGTCAAGTGACATCACCTTCACGCCGCGTTCCTCAAGAAGTTCCGCGAGCTGAGGGATAGGATCATTGCCCAGGCCCCAGTCGTCGCGCACCGAGCGGGCGGCGTCCTCGGCGTCCCGCAGGTCCCCGACGTGGTGCGGCGCGCTGCGCGGCTGCTCCCAGTCGACGCTGCGCAGATGCAGCAGGTCTTCGATCGTCAAGTAGCGTTCGAGCATGTGAATCGTGCGGGCTTCGAGCGTTGCTTCTTCACGCGCCGAGGATCCGGCTTTTTTCCGGAAGTCCACGCCCTCCAGGGCGATCTCATCCTCTGAAAGAAGGTAGTCTTCGGTCACGCCAAGCGAGTCGGCGAGGGCCATGAGCGCGCGAGAGCCCGGCATATCCTCATTGCGCTCATACTTGCCAATGGCCTGGGCAGACACCACCCCGCCCATCACCTCGGCCAGGCCACGGAGGGACAGCCCGGCCGCGGCGCGCGCGACCTTGATTTTGTGTCCAATCATCGTCCACCTCCTGCATCACGTCGGTTTACATATGGCGTATGTAGTGTGTTTTTTGTAAACTGATACCCTTGAAATCGGCTCTTGGGGCTCCATATGAGCCTGAGCCCGATAATAAGGCGACATTTTGTAAACCGCGCGATCGACCGATTGTCGGCAACGGAAAGGGGGCGCCAGGTGGCGTTGAGCAACACTGAACTGCGCTATTACGACGGCAACGTGCTGCGCCTGCCGGCCGACAAGCGCAAAGAATACCACGCCCAGGTCGACCGCCTGATCACCGAGTTGTGCAAGCGCGTCCGCGACAAGACCGAGATCAAGATCACGAAGGTGGTCAAGGCCGGATCGTTCGCGAAATACACCATTCTGCGCAAGACTGCGGTCGACCCGGTCGATGTCGATGTGGTGTTCTACATCTCGGGCCGTGACATCAATCACGAGACCCTCAAGAGCATCAACGACCAGATCTATGACCTGCTGATCAAGATCTACCCGACCAAGTCGGTCGAGGATTTCGAGATCCAGCGCAAGGCGGCGACGGTGACGTTTGTCGGCAGCGGCCTCAGCGTCGATATCGTCCCCGTCATCGAGGATCCGAACCAGGCTGGCTATGGCTGGCAGTTCGACATCCATGATGGCTCCAAGGTCCAGACCTGCGCGCCGTGTCAGATCAAGTTCGTTCGCGACCGCAAGGACCAGGACAAGGACTTTCGCACGTTGGTGCGGATGGCCAAGAAATGGCGAAACCACGCGGGGATCAAACCCCTCAAATCCTTCGTCATCGAATTGATCATGGCCCACGTTCTGGCCGAACAGGGCGCCGACGGCTCGATCGAGCAACGGTTCCGGAACTTCCTGCTCTACATCGCCCAGTCGGGGCTCAAGGACGAGATCCGGTTCCCCGAAAACGTGGCGCCCTTCACCGTCTTCACCGATCCCGTTGTGATCCTCGACCCCGTCTACAGCCGCAACAACGTCGCTAGCCGGATCAGCGAATCTGAACGCCTTGAGATCGTGGCGGCGGCGACTGAGGCTTGGGAGACGGCGAACTTCGCCTCTGCCGACAACGACAACGACGTCTGGAAGGAAATCTTCGGGCCTCGCTTCAAAACGGAGGAATAGGCGATGACCCAGACCCGCACCGCCTCAGCCACCGCGACCTACACCGTTCTCGACATTGAGAAGGTGGTTCGCCGCGTGAAAGCCGACCTGGCCATGATCGCCGATAGCACGGGCGGGTGGACGCCGGAGAAGGCCGCTCACTACGCACACGATGTCGAGGCGCTGGCGAAGGCCGGATACCTCGACTACGTCGATGTCACGCTGCTGAGCAACGGCGTCGAGGTGATGGCCACCCGCTTTGATGTCGATACCGACGCTGGCGGATTGACGTCCAGTCGGCCCGGAGGGGTCCTCTGGCCGAAGGTGACGTCGCCCCACCTGCGAATTGTCCTCGGTTATTCGAGCATCTACACCGCCACGGCGAAGGCGGCCTTCAAGGGCCAGCTGAAAATCAACTGGTCGCCGACCGACGCTGACACCAGCCATAGCGGCCTGAGCTCGGCCGGCGGCCGCGATTACGCGAGCAACACCTACGGAATGCAGCGAAGGGACTGGGCCGCGTGAGCCAGACGTCGATCTTTGACAGTGAAACGCCCCTGCCGGACGAAGGGCTGGCGCGCCGGGAGAAGACCTTGCTGGGTTTCGGCACGCGCTACGCCCGCGTCCATGATCAGCTGCGGCTGCTACTGAATGTCGGCCAACTGGCCAGCTGGAACCGGCAACACCACGGCGGCCGGCTGGCCCTTTGCGATCTTGTCGCCGAGCAATACCCGCTGGTGATCTTCCATGGCGACGTCGGCACCGGCAAGACGGCCATGGCGGAGTGTATGGCCAATCGGCTTGTGGCCGAAGCGCGAAGCGAAGACTCGATCCTCTTCAAGCTGAGCAACCGGGTCCGCGGCAGCGGCATGGTCGGCGAGATGGGCACCCTGATCGCTGAGGCGTTCAAGAAGGTGGTGGCGTCGGCCGGCAAGCACCGCCGAGCCATCCTGATCATCGACGAGGGGGACAGCCTGGCGGCCGCGCGGTCGCAGCAGCACAGCCACCACGAGGATAAGGTGGCGGTAAACACGCTGATCCAATGCGTCGATGACCTTCGCCAATACGGCGGTCGTATCGTGGTCTTTCTGTGCACCAACCGTTTGTCGGTCGTCGACGCTGCCTTGCAGCGCCGCGCCGCGATCATGGAGGAATTCCGCAGGCCATCGGATGAAGAGCGCCGCCAGCTCCTGTCGATGGACCTGGACGCCTTGTCTCTCAGCCCCGCCCAGATCGGCCAACTGGTCACAGCGACGGGGCCACGGTCTGGCCTGCCGGGCTGGACCTATTCCGATATCCGGACGCGCCTCTATCCCGCGGCCCTGGCCAAGGCCTATCCCGACAGCGCCCTTCGGTTCGAGCACCTGCAGACGGTGGCGACCACGCTCAAGGCCTCGCCGGTGATGGAAGATCGCTGATGGCCCGTTCCCCGCTTCACGGCCGGCGCATCCACATCGCCGGCAGCATTGTCGAGGACGTGGCTGTCGCCACAGGGGAAGACGTCAAGCTGGCGCGTGAGTTTGTCGTTGAGCTGGTGAAGGCTCTGGTCAGGCGCGGCGCCAATTTCGTCGTCCCCGTGGACGCCGAGCCCAAGCGAAAGGCCGATGGCCTGCCGATCTGTTTCGACTGGCTCATTTGGCAGACCCTGCGGGACAACCTCATCCATCGCCCCGCCGGTGTCCCCGGGCCGATGGCGATCGCGGTCCAGCACCACAAGAGCGAGGACCAGATCCCGGCGGAATTTGTCGATCTGTGGGACGACCTTCGGGGCAATCTCGCCCTCGTTCAGATCGAGAACGCGGCCCACTGGAACATGGCGAGCAAGCGCATGGAGGCGCAGGCCCGGTCGGGCGACATCCTTGTCGCCCTGGGCGGAACGGAAGGCGTCCTCTTCCTCGCCAACCTGTACCACGATGGCGGCAAGCCGATTGTCCCGCTGAACTTGCCCCTTTGTCCGGAAAGCACGGGCGCACGGCGCCTCTATAACTTCGGCCTCACAAGCCACCAGACCCGGCGACTTTTCCAGATTGCGGACGATGGTGACGCTCACCATTGGCTGAACCGCATTCGCTTTCCGGCCCGACAGGCGACTTCGGACCGCGTCAACGACCTGATCGAACTGCTCGAATCCCTGGAGCCGCCTCGGGCGTTCGCCGTGCGGATGCTGAACCCCGATCTGCCGGAATACGCCGCGGTCCAGAACTTCTTCGACACGGTCGTGCAGCCGGTGATCGAGGGCGAACTGGGGTATCGGCTGGTCGTCGTCGATGGTCGCCAGGCATATGATCACGCGCGCATCGACGAAGAGATTTTCGCCAAGCTACACCGGAGCAGCGTCGTGCTGGCTGACATCACCGGTGCCCGGCCTAACTGCTTTCTAGAGCTCGGCTACGCCCTGGGTCGCGGCCTGCCGACAATGGTGACCGTCCAGCAGGGCGCCAGCTTGCCATTCGATATTACGACACTGTCTGGCCTGCACTGGTCGACGGAGGGCTCCGCCGAAGATCGTCGCCGCGCGTTTCGCGAACACTGGAGGGCGATCCGCAACCGGCCGCCGCTCGTCCCTGCGGAGCCGCTGATCTCATGACCCACAAGCCAGAAATTTACATTTCGGTTGATGTCGAAACCGCCGGCCCTATCCCGGGCGAGTACAGCCTGTTGTCGATCGGCGCCTGCGACGTGGACGATGAATCCAGGTCCTTCAGCATCGAGCTGAAGCCCATCAACACCAACGCCGACCCCAAGGCGCTGGAGGTGACAGGTCTATCCCTCGATGAGCTGGCGATCAGAGGCGAAACGCCCGAGGCGGCCATGGCCGCGTTCGGCGCCTGGGCCCGTTCGCTCGCCGGTGAAGATCGCTCCCTCGTGTTCGTGGGGTTCAACGCGCCCTTCGACTGGTCCTTTGTGAATTACTATTTTCACCGGTTCGCGGGCGGAAACCCGTTCGGCTTCACCGCGCTCGACATCAAGGCGATGTACATGGGGGCAACTGGCAGCACGTGGGCAGACACGCGATCAAGCCAGGTGACAAAGCATCTCGTCCCGGAAAGCCGCGGCGATCACGACGCGCTCCATGACGCCAAGCATCAGGCTGAGTTATTCAGGCTGGTGCGGGCGCTCACTTTAAAGAGTGAGCTACGCTAATCGATAGCAGAGTGGGACGTTTGGAAGATCTTGAGGGCATGGCGCGAACGCTGGAGGCTAGCGGGACCTACCGAGTTCTGCGGCGGTTAAGTCCGCATGTCACGGTCGCTCCCCCTTCTGGCCAGCTGACCCGTCAGGGATTGGTGGTCGATGTGGAGACGACGGGCCTGGATGCTGCCCGCCACGAGATTATCGAACTGGCCATGGTGCCGTTCACCTATGGCCTCGATGGCCAGATTTACGCTGTCGGCGAGCCGTTCCACGGGCTGCGGCAACCGTCGGAGCCGATCTCGGCTGAGATCACCAGCATCACCGGCATCACCGACGAGATGGTCGCTGGGCACTCCATCGACCCGGCGGCGGTTGGGTCGTTCGCCGCCGGCGCAGCGCTGGTCATCGCCCACAATGCGGCCTTCGATCGTCGATTTCTGGAGCGGTTCTGCGAGACCTTCACCACGAAGGCCTGGGCCTGTTCGATGAGCCAGGTGGACTGGGCCGAGGAAGGCCACGAGGGGACGAAGCTGGCCTACCTCGCGGCCGGCGCGGGGTTCTTTTATGACCGGCATCGGGCGACAAACGACTGCCTGGCCGCCGTCGCGCTGCTTGGGGCGCCGCTGCCGCGGAGTGGGAGGTTCGCGCTCGCGCAGTTGCTGGAGCGGGCGCGTCAGCCGACGTGGCGGGTTTGGGCGGAGAACTCGCCGTTCGACCTGAAGGATGTGCTGAAGGCGCGGGGCTATCGGTGGAACGGGGAGGGAAGTGGTTCGCCGAAGGCCTGGTTCATCGACGTTACTGACGGGGCTAAGGAAGCCGAGCTGGCGTTCCTGAAAACGGAAATCTACCGGGGTGAGATCGACCTGCTCACCCGTCGGATCGACGCCTACGATAGGTTTTCAGACCGTTGTTGAATCTGTCAGGCGAAACCGGGGTCGGGGCGAGCAATAGGGCAAGTCAAGGGTCCAGATCCCCGCCTACGTCTTGGAGTTGGATATCTCGTAAGCGCCGAGACAACAGCCGCGCTCACCAAAGATGACACGGGGATTTTGTGGTGCCGGGGGAGAGCGCACCATTCTAGTTCCAAACGCAGGCTTGCATGGAAGGCACCCAACTACGTCGCAGGGAAGCGATTAGTTCGCGCGCCGTCGATCAGGTTATCGCGGGACAGTGATAAAACCGCTAGTTGTTCAAGCTGCACTTTAGGGAGCTTCTGCGATTCATGATCGATGGTGCAGCCGCAGAGCGGTCTTTCAAGATTGTTCGCAATGGCGAAACTGAGCCGGCGCTCGCGAGTTGGACCGCCGATCTGGCGGGTGTCCAAAAGCACATCGCCGATGCCCTGAACGCGCGCAACGTCGCGTTTCTGCTTGGGGCCGGTTGTTCGTCTCTTCGATCTGGCGATGACGAGCTTGGCATCAGCACGATGATGCCCCTTGCCCAGCAATTCTGCGACACCACCCATCAGAGCATCTCGGCCGCCAAGCAAGCGGCAGAGGACGCCAGTCTGGAGGAGCCTTCGGCGGAGGACGACGAGCGAGAGCCCGGGGATTTGGACGACGACACGTCAGCCGAGGTTGTCCTGGCGCCTGGGGCGCCGGCGGATCCCGGGCCCGCCCCCGCCCCGGCCCCGGCCCCGGCCTGGGCTCTGACGGCCGATGAGTTGAGCTTCCTTGAAGGCTACGGCATCGCCCTCGAGGAAGAGAACGCCCGCAATCTCGAGCGGTTGATGGAGGTGCTGCACAGCGCGCGGTTTGTGCTGCGTCGAAGCAGCCGCTCACCCGATTGGGCTTCAGCGGATCGCCTGACGCTCATCATCGACAAGGTTCAGCTGTTCATCTGGGAAAAATGCACCAACGGCGCGTTCGCCCGCCCGGCCGGCGAGAAGAGCGACACCAAGGTGCGCGACCTCTACGAACAGTTTTACCGAAAGCTGGTGCTGCGCGACCGCAGTCTTCCCCGGCCCTGGGTCTTCACCACCAACTACGACCTGTTCAACGAGACGGCCATGGACCGCCTGGCGATCCCATATTCGAACGGCTTCAGCGGCGTGGTCGAACGCCGGTTCAACCCCGCCACGTTCCGTTACGCCCTGGCCGAACAACTGGATATCTCCAGCCGCAAGTGGTCGGCCGTCGATGCATACGTCTACCTTTGCAAGCTCCACGGCTCGATCAGCTGGACCGAGGACGACCACGGCCTCTTCCCGATCCGCGAGCGGGTGCCGCCCGAGGGGGGCACGAAGATGATGATCTTCCCCACCCCCGCCAAACAGAACTCCAGCCTCGGCTCGCCTTACTCCGACCTTTTCCGGGAGTTCCAGGGCCGGATCGTCCAGGAGCAGAGTGTCCTCATCACCCTCGGCTACGCCTTTGGGGACGAGCACCTGAACAACATCATCTACCAAGCCCTGACCATCCCGACGTTTCGGTTGATCATCTTCTTCGATCCGACCGCAAAGGATGAGATCGCCAAGTTGCGAGCGCTGGGCGACCCCCGGATCACGATCATCGGCGGCGACGGGTCGACCCCGGAGACCCCCGCCCACTACTTCGCCACCGTGGTCGACAAGTTCATGCCTCAGCGCTCCAGCGAGCGCATCGACGAAGCGGTTCGCAAGGTCATCCAAACCATGGCGCCGGATCGGGATGCCGACGCATGAGCCACGACGACGCGAAACGGGCGGTGGGCAAGGTGACATCGGTCGCCGCCGACCGGTTCGTCATCGAGATGCACGCCGGAACCGACAATTTCACCGTGGTCGGGTTCGACGACGTCCACTACGTGGCGCGGCTGGGCTCCTTCCTGATGATCCCCACCCAGTCGGAATATGTTGTCGTCGAAGTGGTCGGGCTTCGCGAACGCGACGCCAGCTCATCGACGCGCGGCCCGGGCGAACTTGATAAGACAGGGTCCGCGAAGTTCCTCGACGTGGTGCCTGTCGGGATGTTGCCGTCGCCCGGCGCGGGCAAGTTTCGTTTCGGCGTCTCCGTCTTTCCCTCGCTCTACGCGGACGCCCTCTACGCCCTCGACAGCGAGCTAGATCGCATTTTCGAGACCGATGAGGCGATCGAGCCCAGCGTCGGCCCGCCGGGCGGGCCGTGCGTTCCAACGGGCGCCACGCGCTACCGAGCGCTCGAGATCGGCCAGTCGGTGGTGTTCGACCACTACAAGGTGAAGGTGCGTCTCGACGATTTCTTCGGCGGTCATGTCGCAGTGCTCGGCAACACCGGCAGCGGCAAATCATGCACCGTCGCCTCAGTCCTTCAGTCACTCTTCGAAAAGCCGTCCGAACACCACGCACGCGGCGCCACGTTCGTCGTTTTTGACGTCAACGGCGAGTACGACGCGGCATTGAGCAAGTTGGGTGAGAAGCCTGGGATCGGGGTCTCCAAGGTCGTCCTGGACGGGTCGGCCGACAAAACTAGGTTTCGGTTGCCTCACTGGTTCCTCGACACTGCGGAGTGGGAGCTTCTGCTGCAGGCCAGTGAAAAAACTCAGATCCCCGTGCTTAGGACAGCGCTGGGACTGACCGGCTTGCGGTCCCGCAACGCCGCCGAACAGCGCGAACTGCAGGAGCATTTCGTCGCGACCTGTGTGATCGAGTGCTTCCGCGGCGCCGACGGCGACTCCCCGGTGTCGAAGATCCAGCGCGTTTGGACCTTGCTGGACAAGTATGGCACGCCGAATTTGAACCGGTCCATTTTGACCAAACATCGGGTCAACGAAAAGTTCGGCAACTTCGAGTCGTCAGGCAGCCAAACGGCCTTCCTGGACGAAATGAAGACCAAGCTTCGCGAGGACGTGAAGCTTCCCTCCTACGACAATCAGCCCTTCAGCTTCGATGACTTGGAGGAATGTCTCGACTTCGCGCTGCTCTATGAAGAGGCGCACGGAAACCGCCAAATCCGCGACTATTGCTCGCAGATGGTCACCCGGCTGAAGAGCCTTAAGGACCGTCGCGACTACGCCTTTTTGAGGTACGACCTGAAGGTCGATACGGCTCCGCCCAGTCGCGAGGCGTTCCTGGCGAACCTCCTGGGCCTGGCGGTAAAGGACAAGAAATACGTCAAGTCGAGCCAGATCATCATTCTCGACATGAACGAAGTTGACGATGAGGTGGTCGAGCTTGTCTCCGCGGTAGTGGCGCGGATGTCGTTTTCTATTCTGCGCCGCGCCGATCCTCGCAATCGCTTTCCAGTGCACCTGCTGCTGGAGGAGGCTCACCGCTATGTCGCCTCGACCCCCTCCCGCTACCACGTCGATGCATCGAAGATATTCGAGCGGATCGCCAAAGAGGGCCGCAAATACGGAATGTTCCTCGTCGTGGCGTCCCAGCGGCCGAGCGAACTTTCAAAGACCGTCCTGTCCCAATGCTCCAACTTCGTCGTCCATAGGATTCAAAATCCCGACGACCTTTCGCAAATCCGCCAGATGACGCCCTTCATCTCCGACGCTGTGCTTAAGCGCCTACCGTCGTTGCCGAAACAGCATGCCTTGGTGTTCGGCACGTCGGTGAACTTGCCGACGACTTTCAAGGTCAGGAACGCGGATCCTCGCCCATCGAGCGACGACACACGTATCGTCGATCTCTGGTTTCACGAGGAAGGCCGGCTTGCGGACGTGGCGCTGCTATCGGCCGCTCCAACAGCCAGGGATGACGTTGAGGACTTGGTGTGAGCGGGATACACGCGTTTCGCGCCTAAGACAGCTTATCGCGACACTGGGGCCTGGAGCCTGTTTCAGGCGATTCAACCCAACTTTGGGTTCCAGACCGGTGCTAGTCGAGTTCTACGGTTCGGACGCAAAATCACCGATGAATTCCGATCCGGGCCGCACGCCACTGATCTGAAGCCTGTCCCTCGCGCGGGTACAGGCGACGTAGAACAAGTGCCGTTCGGTGTCATAGACTTCGCGGAGCTCGTCTTCATCCGTGGCGCCGTCGATGCGCGACTGGAGCGGCAGAACGTCGTCGTCGCAGGCCATGACCGCGACGGCCTTGAACTCAAGCCCCTTGGCGAGATGCATGGTGCCGATGGAAACGCGGTCGGCGGCTTCCTCGGCGCGCTCGGTCAACTGGATGCAGACCATGTCCGCTGCCGCGATAGCAGCGCGGGCGCGGGGCAGTTGGTCCATGGCCCGGACGAAGATGCTGATCTCCCCCGGCGCGACGCCGTCATCGACCGCCGCGCGCAGGAAGGCCGCGACGGCGGCGATCTCATCCTCCTGGTTGGCCGTGACCAAAATGATGGGTGCCGGCCCCTCGAACACCGACATGGCGCCGCGGCGACTGTCCTCAAGTCCGTCGGCGTCGCGGACCTCGGGCGGCAGCAGCCGGTCGGCGGCTTCGCGGATTTGACGAGAGGTCCGGTAGTTGACCTTCAACGCCGACGATCGGCCCCGGAGGTCGATGCCCAGCGCCTTCCACGAGAAGGGCTGCTGGAAGATGCGCTGGCCGAGGTCGCCGGCGAAGAAGAGGCCCGAACCCTCGCTGACAGCGGCTAACATCCTTAGCTGTGGCACGCCGAGATCTTGGGCCTCATCGACGATCACATGGGTGAAGGGTTTGTCCGGCCGCTCGGCGAAATAGGCCCGCACAGCATAAAACACCTGAGGCCAGGTCATCAGGCCGCGCGCAGCGAGTGAGCGCCGCGCTGCTTCGAACGCTGGCCAAAGCCGCTCCCGCTGGCGTGCCCCCAGCCGGTTGCGGCGGCCGATACGGGGGACGGTGGCATAGGCTTCAAGCCCCTCGATCGCCCAGGCGTCCACCACATGGCGCCATTCAGCCGACAGGAAGCGTCCGCCCGGGTCCTCGGTGCCCACGGCTTCGGCCTCCTTGCGGAGAATCGCGTCCAGCACCGCGTCAGACGCGATCGCTGGCTTGCGCGCGAAAGCCAGCTGAAACAGTTCCGAAGCGATGTCCTCGAAGGAGGCGACCGTCACCCGGCGCAGGGCTTCGGGCTGGCCGAGCAGCAGCAGGTCGAGTTTGGGACGTAGTGCGTTGGCGAGTGGGCGCGAGAACGTCGTCAGCAAAACGCGCGCCGCCGGATCGTCGGATACCGCCCGCGCTGCGCGGTGTAAGGCGACCACGGTCTTGCCGGTGCCGGCCGTGCCGGTGACACGCGCCGGACCGTTGAACACTCGCTCGACCACAGCGGCCTGTGAGGGGTGCAGGAAGATGCTCCAGCGGTCCCATGGGTAGTCGAGGGCGAGCCGCAGGGCATCTTCGCTGTCCACGGTGCGCACGCGGCGAAGGGTGTCGGGGTGGGTGAACGGATCAGCGGCGGGCGCGGCGGGCTGGGGCGCCTTCAGGACGCCGGCGGACACATAATCTAGCAATGCCTCCGCCACCTCGGCCGGCAGGCGTTCGGCGAGATCGAAGAATGTGTCCTCAGTGGCCGCGTGAATGTCGCTTAGCCAGTCGACCGGCGCGCCTATGCCGAGCAGGTCTTCGTCCGACAAGGCGGAGAACAGGGGAGGGCGGACGACCGGAGAGGGCGTTGCCGTCGGGAGCATCGACACTGGTGCCGGCGCCGGCAGATCTTCTGCCAGTTCACGGGTCTCGACGATCTGGATGGCGCCGGTGCGCGGATGCGCCTCGATCCGTCGCCGTTCCGCCCAAGCATAGGCCCGGTCGTGGTGGTCAACGTAGGCCAGCAGGAAACTGGCCTCAGTCTTGTGGACGATTATGCGGATGTCCTGGCTGACGCGGATGGACCAAAAATTCGGGTCGCGTGACTTATCGATGCGATGGAATTTCAGGCCCGGCGAAGACGGGTCGAGTTGGAGGTCGAACGCCGTAGTTTTCGCCGACTTCTGCTCCTGGCCGGTGAGTCGACCCAGGGCGGCAGTGAAGGTGTCGGCGATGCGGAAGTCCATGCGCTCCTAGACCCCAAACACCTTCATCACTTCGTCGCCGAAGTGATTGATCACCTTGACCGCGATCCGCCCGGTGTCCGGCCGCTTGAATGGGCGTGAGGTCGACTTGTTCAAAGTCGCCCAGGCGTCTTCGTCGATCTCGGCTTTCAGGGCGGTTTTCAGGGCCTTGTAGGGCTCGTTGGCGCCCAGGAAGTAGGCGTGGCGGACGAAGAAACTTTCTTCGTTATAGGCGGTGTCGATGAACCAGGCGGCGATGCCCTTGACGTCACTGGAGCGCACCTCGCCGGTGTTGGGGTCATAGATGTCGACGCCCTTGACCTCGACGGTGATGGTCCCGTCCGGTTGGTCGTGGATCTCGATGTCAGGTTCGCCGAACACCGTGAACAGGTTGCCCTTGCCCGTGTTCTTCAACTCGCCCGTGACGTGACCCCCATTTCTCATCCAGCGATAACGAGAGTCCTGGGTTGATTTGAGCCTTGGTGTTGGTGGGTGGCAAGAGGCCGGCGCGCGGAG
>NCEV01000133.1 GCA_002280875.1 Caulobacter sp. 32-67-35
TGGAACAGGGTCTCGTCGTCCAGATGGCCGCCCTGCGCCCGCCGGTCGGCGTCGTCGATCAGCACCGCTCGGCCGCGCAGGGCCGGCAGGTCCAGCGGCGCCGACAGCGGATTGGCGGCCTCGACCACCGCAGCGCCCGACTTCAGGGCCCAGTCGCGCGCCAGATGGGTCTTGCCCGCGCCGGCAGCCCCCACCAGGGCCAGCCGCCCGTCAACCCAGCGCGGCCAGGCGTCCAGGGCGTCCAGCGCCTGCGCATTGGTCGGCGACACCGCGAAGTGCTCCCGCGCGAACGAAGGCGGGCTGTGCAGCGGCAGTCTGAACTGACGGGACAAGTCGGCGGCGTCCGGCGTGGTTACTGGGTGGGTTGAGGATATAGGCCGGGTGCGGCGGAAGCGCGAGCGGGGCGGGTGAGGGAAGGTGGGGATGGAGTGGGGCGGGGTGTGGATGGAGAAGTCTCCGCGTGAAGCGCGGGCCTATTCCGCCTTCTCAGGTTTTCTCCACGCCGGCTTCTTCCCCGCAATTTTCGGAGACTGCTCCAACTGCCCGCTTTCACGCAGCCGATAAAATACCTGCTTCATGGAATTTTCAGATTTTATACCGGTTAGATCTCGACCAATAGAGTTGGTTATCTCAGCTTCCGTCTTTAGATACTCCATAACCATCTGCTCTGGCGACGCAAGGCTCTCATGTTTAAGTGTAACTAAGACTGATCCGTCAAGTTCTTGAATTTCAGGCTTTTTGAGCCTAAGCTTTCCCATTGCTTCGAATGCCGTGTTTAGGCCTTCTCCCACATCTTTATTTGGCGGATTTTTGAATTTGTTTATGAGTCGAACAATTTTTGGATTTCTCGCAAATTGAGTTTTTGTAATATTTTCTACGGTTACGTGCCCTGGCAATCGGCCTGGGCTTTCAATCTCTACTCTATTATCAAATATGCGAACCTGAACATCAGCAGCTACGTTGTAATCACGATGCAGGACGGAATTTGTTAGAATCTCGTGCAGGGCTTCTTCTGGGTAGCTGATTTTTTCCAGCCCGCCAGGTCCCGCCTTTTCAATTTTCTCGATGATTTCTTTTACTTTATCAACCGCGTCATAAATAAGGTTGTAAAGTGGCCCTTCAATAGTAAGTGGATCAAATGCAAGAAAATCCCTCTCTGCATCTTTCTTTGTTTGATATCTTAGAACTTTAATGGCTGACCGTTTAGGTAGGGCGGCTTGGGGCTCATCCGAATATAAAAGCGTTCCCGCCACGGTAGGTTTGCCGTCAAGCAAAACGCGTTGCTTTAATAACCACTCTTCAGGTTCGCCAGTCGGGACGGCTTCAAGCAAAAAATCAATTATAGTCGCTGAATTAGTAATGCTTTCTTTCTCCAATGGGAGGAGCTCATCCTCAAAGGATTTTATTCCTTTGTCGTAGCGGAGGCGCTCAACTGCATCATCGGATGATAGTGGCAAGTTTTGTGCATTTCTTCGCACATATATCTTACCATCTGTTGCTATAACAATCTCTTGAGTTTTAAATATTGTCAGGTGAAGAACGATGCCGTTGGCGCCAGGTGCTGTCAGGAAGGTGGCGGCGTAATTATTTCCTAGTGGATTTAAGCCTTCCAGAACTTGAAAAATCGCGTTCGCCGCTTCCGGATCGGCAAAGCCAGACCACTCTCTTGTCTTTCCGTTTAGGTCGTCCACTTCGCTAATGCCGACGTAGATTTCTCCACCGCTTGTGTTCGCGAAGGCTGAAATTGTTCTAGTTAGCTTTCCGGGTAAGATTTCTGTGCTTTTGAGATCGACAAAGTGAGACTCTGGAATTGCCAACAGTTCAGCATGAGCGTCCGCGCTTAGCGCTTTTTGGCTGACGTTCATTCTTAAATCCCCTTGGCGATTCCTTTTCACTAGATTGATCCAAACACGATAGACACGCTATAGGCGAAGTGCTGAGCATCATTTTAAGTGACGGTAAGCGTGAGCAATAAGCGAGTGACTTGGCCCGCCACCGGCCGCCATGATCAAGTTTGCTGCTACCTAACCCCGCCCCAACCCCCACCGCACCGCCAACAACCCAAACCCCACCATGATCACCGGCCCGAACACCGCGAACGTCCAGCGGGTGATCCGCTCCGGCAGGAAGGTGTCGTAGGCGCCGTCCTTGGTCGCGCCGTACTTCACGGCGATACCAGCGCGGCCGCCACCCACAGCCAGGGGCCGTGCGCGCCGGTGATCCCGGCATAGAGGACGACGAGGCTGGCGCTGGCCATCACGACATAGATCACCGTGTGCAGGGCGCGGACCAGGGTCAGGCGTTGGGCGTCGGTCATGGGCACAGCTTAGCGTTCCTTCTCCCCTTGCGGGAGAAGGTGGCCCCGGCGAAGTCCGGGGTCGGATGAGGGGTTGATGGCGAGGGCCGCCGCAACGGGCGGATATGCGGGGTTCGGCGCCGGCGGTGCGACCCCTCATCCGTCGGCCTGCGGCCGCCACCTTCTCCCGCAAGGGGAGAAGGGTTATCTCAGGCCCATGACCTCACCACCCCCCGACCTCGACGCCTGGCGCGCCGCCATGACCAAGCCCGCTGGCCCCCTCGGCGGCCTCGCGCGCAAGGCGCAGGTGAAGATCAACCAGATCATCCCCGAGAAGGTCCACGCCGCGATCACCACGGCCATGGAGGGCCTGACGCGGGGTATTCTGACCGGGGCCGACTTCGCCACCGGCTCGCCGCAGCACGGCCTGAGCCTGGACGAGAAGCGCGCGAAAGCCGCCGCCGCCATCGACGGCTGGAAGAAGACCGCCAGCGTCGAGGGCGGGATTACCGGGGCCGGGGGCTTTCTGGCGGCGGCGGCCGACTTCCCGCTGCTGATGAGCTTCAAGATCAAGCTGCTGTTCGAGATCGCCGCCATCTTCGGCCATGACGGGACCGACCTGGATGAGCGGCTCTATATCCTGCACATCTTCGAGCTGGCCTTCTCGGACGCTGGCCACCGGGCCCGGGTGCTGGCGGCCATGGACAACTGGGACGCCCGCCGGGCGGAGCGCCCCGACACGCTGGAGACCTTCGACTGGCGGGCCTTCCAGCAGCAGTACCGCGACCACATCGACCTGGCCAAACTGGCCCAGATGCTGCCCGTGGTCGGCGCGCCGGTCGGGGCGATCGTCAACTGGCGGCTGGTCGAGAGCCTGGGGCACACGGCGGTGATGGCCTACCGGATGCGGGAGGAGGGGCTGGTCTCGGGGCCAGCGACGGGGATTGCAATCGCGCCGTCCCCCGATGGGCGCGGGGATTAGAAACCCTCTCCCAGAGGGAGAGGGAGGGGCCCGCCGCGCAGCGGTGGGAGGGTGAGGGGTTTGCGAAGCCCTTCCAGACAAGGCACGATCCCAGGCGCGACAACGGTTTGCGGTGTAACCCCTCACCCTCCCACGCAAGCGTGGGTCCCTCCCTCTCCCTCTGGGAGAGGGTCGATGGAACGGGGACCGGCACGGGCGTCCAGCAAACTTATCCGACGCGTTCAAACCTCCCATATTCTTGACCCACCTCGTCGCGAGGAAAGGGCGCAAGGCCAGCGACCATTGCGGCGGCGGGGGGTGATCGAGCGGGAGACAGGCGGGCGTAATGGCTCGCGGCCCGGCGTGAACGCTATTCACGCCGCCCGTCTGGGGCTGGAAGCGTACGAGGCGCCACAATACCGCCCAAGCGCAGGCTCTTGTGAACCGGTCACGCGGAGCGGACGGCTTCGTCGAAACGGTATTTAGAAACACACATTCCGGACGTGGTCCGGACGCTCCGCGATCCTTTCCATCGCCATCGCAGCGAAAGCGCGAGGGTGCGAAGCCGTAGCTGCTCCCCCTCTGGGGGAGCTGTCGCGGAGCGACTGAGGGGGCTAATGCGGCGTTCGCCCAGCTGGCCCCCTCCGGCCCTCCGGGCCACCTCCCCCAGAGGGGGAGGATCTACTGCGCAGCCTCAGAATCCTTGACATCCACGCCCCCCCATGCGCCTTTCCGCGCCTTGCAAATCAACGCGTTCCCGCGACTTTCGAAGACTTTGTCATGACCACGATGCACGCCTACCGCACCCACACCTGCGGCGCCCTTCGGGCTTCCGACACCGACGCCAATGTCCGGGTGTCGGGCTGGATCCACCGCAAGCGCGACCACGGCGGTCTGGTCTTCATCGACCTGCGCGACCACTACGGCTTGACGCAACTGGTGCTGCACCCCGAGACCCCGGGCTTTGACATCGTCGAGCGCCTGCGCGCCGAGAGCGTGATCAAGGTGGACGGCAAGGTGCTGGCCCGCGATCCGGCGGCCGTGAACCCGAACCTCCCGACCGGCGCGATCGAGATCCACGTCACCGCCGTTGAAGTGCTGTCGGAGGCCGCTGAGCTGCCGCTGCCGGTGTTTGGCGAGCCGGACTATCCGGAAGAAATCCGCCTCAAGCACCGGTATCTGGATTTGCGCCGCGAGACCCTGCACAAGAACATCGTGCTGCGCTCCAAGGTGATCCACTCGATCCGTCACCGGATGGTCGAGCAGGGCTTCCTGGAATACCAGACCCCGATCCTGACGGCCTCGTCGCCGGAAGGCGCGCGCGACTTCCTGGTGCCGTCGCGTCTGCATCCGGGCAAGTTCTACGCGCTGCCCCAGGCGCCGCAGCAGTTCAAGCAGCTGCTGATGGTGTCGGGCTTCGACCGCTACTTCCAGATCGCCCCGTGCTTCCGCGACGAAGACCTGCGCGCCGACCGGAGCCTGGAATTCTACCAGCTCGACGTCGAGATGAGCTTCGTGACGCAGGAAGACGTGTTCGCGGCCATCGAGCCAGTGATGCATGGCGTGTTCGAGGAATTCTCGGGCGGCAAGCCGGTGTCGCCGATTTCGGGCACCCACACCTTCACCAACGACTTCGGCGTCGAGCTGGAGCACAAGGGCTTCGAGCGCCTGACCTACGCCCAGTCGATGGCCTGGTACGGCAGCGACAAGCCCGACCTGCGCAACCCGATCAAGATGGCCGACGTCTCCGAGCACTTCCGCGAGGGTGGTTTCGGGCTGTTCGCCAAGATCCTGGGCGCTGATCCGAAGAACTGCGACCGCATGAACAGCTGGGCCCAGGGCGAAGGCCAGCCGGGCCTGGGCTACGTGTTCTGGTCGGAAGACCAGGGTGGCTGGGGCGGCCCGATCGCCAAGAACCTGGGCGAGCCGACCCAGGCGCTGATGGAGTCTGTCGGCCTGGGCAAGGGCGACGCCGCCTTCTTCGTGGCCGGGGATCCCTCCGTATTCGCCAAGTTCGCGGGTCTGGCCCGCACCCGCGTCGGGACCGAGCTGAAGCTGGTCGACGAGAACCAGTTCAAGTTCTGCTGGATCGTCGACTTCCCGATGTTCGAGTGGAACGAGGACGAAAAGCGCGTCGACTTCTCGCACAACCCGTTCTCGATGCCGCAGGGCGGTCTGGAGGCCCTGGAGACCCAGGACCCGCTGACCATCCGCGCCTATCAGTACGACATCGTCTGCAACGGCTATGAGCTGTGCTCGGGCGCGATCCGGAACCACAAGCCCGAGATCATGCTCAAGGCCTTCGAAGTGGCCGGCTATGGCGCCGAGGTGGTAGAAGAGCAGTTTGGCGGCATGCTGAACGCCTTCCGCTTTGGCGCCCCGCCGCACGGCGGCCTGGCGCCGGGCATCGACCGGATCGTCATGCTGCTGGCCGAGCAGGTGGCCATCCGCGAGGTCATCGCCTTCCCGCTGAACCAGCAGGGCCAGGACCTGCTGATGAACGCTCCGGCCGAGGCCCAGGAGCGCCAGTACAAGGAACTCCACATCCGCTCGGCGCCCCCCATCAAGGTCTAAAGCGAATAGAAAAAGGCCCCGGTCTCGCGACCGGGGCCTTTGAAGTTT
>NCEV01000054.1 GCA_002280875.1 Caulobacter sp. 32-67-35
GGATCGAACTTCTTGGTGGCCATGAACTGCCAGTTGATGGGCCCCAGCTTGTCGCCCAGCTCTTCCAGCCCCTGGGTCAGGAATTTCTCCAGCGAGTCGTTGTTCTCCGACAGCACCTTGCGATTGGTGCAGTAGCGGCTGGCCTTGACCGCAAAGACGAAATCATCGGGCGTCTCGTCGCGCCACTTCATCCAGCTGTTGGGCTTGAAGGTGGAATAGTAGGTGCCGTTGATCTCGATGCTGGTCAGCTGGCTGGAGGCGTATTTCAGCTCGTCCTTCTGCTTGACCGTGTCGGGAAAGAACACGCCGCGCCAGGGCTCAAACGTCCAGCCGCCGATGCCGGTGCGGATCACGCCGTTGGACATATCTGTTCCCTTCCTGTTCTTTTTGAAGTTAGGTTAGCTTTGACGGGGCGTCGAGGGAAAAGGCGAAGGCGGGACCAGAGCGTTTCATCATGGATCGGGGTAAAAACGATGACTGAGAGCGAAGACGTCAACTTCAACCGTGTCATGGCCGGTCTTGAAGAGGTGGCAGCTCTTGTGGAGGTGGCCGTTGCGGCCAGCCCCCTACAGCCCTCCGGGCCGTCTGCCCCGGAGGGGAAGGATCAAGAACCGCCGAACCAGTAAGATGCTCCCCTTCGGGGGAGTTGTTCCCTGGGTCCGGCCAAACGCCCCCCCAGGATAAACTCCGCGACTGAGGGTCAGCGCGGCTTGTACCGGTCGAGCTCGGCCTGATCGTGCGAGCATTTGTCGATCTGCTCGATCCAGGCCCCGCCGCTGTCCAAGCAGGCGTCCACAGTGAAGTATTCTCGCGTACAACGGGCTACCGGGACCGCCGCCAGCGCCAGCAGCACGACGGCAATTCAGACGCCGCGCCGCTTCACCTCAGCACTCCACGCGGTTGACCGACAGCCCCACCGCCAGCCCGCCCATGGATGTTTCCTTGTAGATCTCGTTCATGTCCTCGCCGGTGCGCTTCATCGTGGCGATCACCTTGTCGAGGGAGACCGAGTGCTGGCCGTCGCCCAGCAGGGCCAGACGGGCGGCGTCGATGGCCTTGATGGCGCCCATGGCGTTGCGCTCGATGCAGGGGATCTGCACCAGCCCGCCGATGGGATCGCAGGTGAGGCCGAGGTTATGCTCCATGCCGATC
This sequence comes from Caulobacter sp. 32-67-35, assembly GCA_002280875.1. Classification (GTDB taxonomy): domain Bacteria; phylum Pseudomonadota; class Alphaproteobacteria; order Caulobacterales; family Caulobacteraceae; genus Caulobacter. Next base: position 1,153 of record NCEV01000054.1, read on the forward strand.
TCGGCGGCGTTCTCGATCTGGGCGTTGGTCCCCCCCAAGGCCGCACACAGGCCGGCGGCGGCCATCGAGCAGGCCACGCCCACCTCGCCCTGGCAGCCCACCTCGGCGCCGCTGATCGAGGCGTTGCGCTTGTAGAGCGCGCCGATGGCGGCGGCGGTCAGCAGGAAGACGCGGATCTGCTCGGGCGTGCCGTTATAAAAGCGCACGAAGAACCGCAGCACAGCCGGAACCAGCCCCGCCGCGCCATTGGTCGGGGCGGTGACCACGCGGCCGCCGGCGGCGTTCTCTTCATTGACCGCCATGGCCCACAGATTGACGAAGTCCATGGCCGCCAAGGGGTCGCTGATCTGGCGCTCCATGCGGCCCTGGATGGTCTGGTGGATCTGGCGGGCGCGGCGTTTCACGTCCAGGCCGCCGGGCAGGACGCCGTCCTGGCGCATGCCCCGGTCGATACAGGCCTCCATGGCGTCGAAGATGCGATCCAGGCCCGCATGCATTTGGTCCTGGCTCATGCGGGCCAGCTCGTTGGCGCCCATGACGCCGGCGATGGTCAGGCCGGCGTCAGCGGCGCGCTGCAACAGGTCGGCGCCGCTCTCGAACGGGTGGGGCACGGGCAGGTCTTCCTCGGGCGGCGCGTTGCGGCCCATCTGGGCCTCGTCGCGAACAAAGCCGCCGCCGATCGAGAAATAGGTCCGCTCCAGCAGCGCCGCGCCGGCCTTGTCGTAGGCGGTGAAGGTCAGCCCGTTGGGGTGTTGGGGCAGGCGCTCGTGGCCGGCCCAGACGATGTCGCGGGTCTCATCGAAGGCCATCCCCGTCTCGCCGCCCAGGGTCAGCCACTGGTTGGCCCGCGTCTCGACCAGCGCCGCCTCGCCGGCGTCGGGATCGAGGTCGGCGGGGACGAAGCCCATCAGGCCCAGAATTACGGCGCGGTCGGTGGCGTGGCCCCGTCCGGTCAGGGCCAGGGAGGCGTAGAGGCGGGTTTCGACCCGCGCGACCGCGCCCAGCGTTCCGGCCTCACGCAGGCGGCCGACGAACAGCCCGGCGGCCGTCATCGGGCCCATGGTGTGGCTGCTCGACGGACCGACGCCGAGCTTGAAGAGGTCGAAGACCGAGGCTGTCATGGTGATGGCATCCCGCTCTCCCGCGTGGCGGTGAGCGCTGTCCGGTTCAAAATATGTTTGTCATCCCGGCCGCAGCGAAGCGGAGAGCCGGGACCCAGGGGCAACCGCAGCGCGTCGGCCCCTGGGTCCCGGACAGCCTCTGCGAGGCTTCCGGGATGACAAGTTAGAGGTGCGGTCTACTTCCGTTCAGCCTTGGTCGCGTCGCGCGTACCCTTGAACTCCGAACCCTCGCCCCATTCGGGCCAGCGGGTGGAGTTGGCCAGATCCGCGCCCAGGCCCTGGATCAGGCTGATGTCGGCGGTCATGCCGTCCAGGCGCCAACTGGCGTTCCACTCGTCGGCGGGCTGGTGATAGGCGTTGACGCGATAGGCGTCGGCGAAGGCCTTGCCGGCCGCGACGCCGCCCTCGACCAGATCCTCGCCCGAGCCGAACGAGATGGCCGGCACGCCACGCTTGGCGAAGGGGAAATGGTCCGAGCGATAGAAGTAGCCGGCCTCGGTGGCAGGGTCGGGCGTATAGGTGCGGCCCACCTTTTTCCCATGGGCGATCAACTCGTCCAGCAAACCGAGCTTGGCGTTGCCCGAGATGGTGAAGTCCCTGGCCGGACCGGCGGGGTCGAGGGCGTCGGTGTTGAGCACGCCCACGGTCTTGGCCAGCGGATACAGCGGATTGGCCGCGTAATATTCCGAGCCCAGCAGGCCCTTTTCCTCGGCGGTCACGGCCAGGAAGACCAGCGAGCGGTCAGGGCGTGGACCCTTGGCGAACACCCGGCCCATTTCCAGCATGGCGGCGATGCCGGTCGCGTTGTCGACGGCGCCGTTATAGATCGTGTCGCCCTTGGCGTCGGGCTGGCCCACGCCCAGATGGTCCCAGTGGCCGGTGAAGAACACGGTCTCGTCGGGACGCTTGGCGCCAGTCAGCTTGCCGACCACGTTCTTGGAAACAATGGTCTTGTAGTCGATGGCGTAGTCAGCCGAGAAGGTCGCGCCCTTCAGTTCCACTGGCTTGAAGTCGCGGCTCTGAGCCTGTTTCTTCAGGGCGTCGAAATCCAGCCCCGCCTTCTTGAACAGGTCGACGGCGGTGTCGCGCTGGATCCAGCCTTCCAGGGGCGGATGCGACTGGGCCGGATCCTTGCGGACGATGTCGAACATCGTGTTGGTGTTGGAGTTCTTGACCGTGGCCCAGCCATACGAGGCCGGCGCGGTTTCATGCACGACCAGCAGGCCGGCGGCGCCCAGGCGGGCGGCTTCTTCATACTTGTAGGTCCAGCGGCCGTAATAGGTCATGGCCTTGCCGCCGAAGTCGCCCCCATTCTTGGTGTCTGGCCCGGTCTCGAAGTCCGGGTCGTTGATCAGCACGACGACGATCTTGCCCTTGACGTCGAGGCCCTTGAAGTCGTCCCAGTTCCGTTCCGGAGCCTTGACGCCATAGCCGGCGAAGACGATCGGGGCGTTCTGGATCGACACCTTGTCGACATTGGTCATGGCCGCGCGGATGGAGATCTGCTCGCCCTGGTTCAGCATGATGTGGCTGTCGCCAACCATCATGTGGGCGCTGACCGGGCCCTTGATCTCGAACATGCCCAGCGGCACGTCCTGGGTCCAGGCGCGCTTGCCGTCTTTCAGGTCGCCGCCGGGCTCCAGGCCTGCGGCCTGCATCTGCTCGACGATATAGGCGACGGTCTTGGTCTCGCCGGCCGTGGCGGGGCCGCGACCTTCGAAGGCGTCGGACGACAGGGTCTTGATGTGCGCGGCCAGGTTGGCGGGGTCGATCTTGGGCGCATCAGCGGCGTGCGCCAGCATCGGCGCGGCGATCAGGGCGGTGGCGAGCAGCAGGCGTTTCATCGTTGTCACTCTTTGGAGCAAATCTTGTCGTTGGGGCGGGACCGTATCCGGGGTCTCCAGCGAGGGCTAGAGGCCGCGGTCAGGAACTGATCCGCCGCCCATCCACCGCCCAACGCTCCAGCGTCTCCCCGTCCCAGACGTGCAGGGCGTCATAGAGGTTGATGGTCGGATCGCAGTGGCCCGGCTGCAGCCAGACGATGTCGCCGACCCTGGGCGCGTCGGCCGGGAAGGCGCGGGCCGGATCGGCGTCGGCCGCCGTCACGGCGCCCGCAAAGCCCAGCGGATCGCGACCGCCGGCCTTCAGCACGTCGATCATCGAGGGGTGGGCGATCATGCCGTGCTCGTCGCCCATGGGCCGCCACAGCGAGCCCGGCGCGGCGCCGGCAATCACGCGGGCCGGCGGGCCGTCCATCGACACGGCCTTGAAGCCGGCGTCGACCACGACGTGGCTCTTGTGGCGGACCGAGACGACGCTGGCGGCAATGTAGAGCGACGGCTCGAACGCCCAGGCGCCGCCGCCGGGCGGGCCGCAGTCGTCATACTCCACGTCCATCACAGCGTAGGAGCCGGCCTGCAGCTCCGTGAACACGCCCGAGGCCAGGTCGAAGGCGTGGGTGCCGGTGCCGCCGCCAGTGACCACGGGCGGGGGCAGGCCAGCGGCGGTCAGCTCGACGATCAGGGCCGTCAGCGTCGCGAAGGCGGCTTCGTCGGCGGCCTTGCGGGCTGCGCCGTCATTCATGTGCTGAAGGTGCCCCAGATAGGCCTGCAGACCGGCGAAGCGCAGGCCCGGCGCGGCGTCGGCGGCGCGGGCCAGATGCAGGGCGTCGCGGGGATAGGCGCCGGTGCGGTGGGTCCCCAGGTCCAGATCGACGACCAGATCCAGCCTGGTCCCGGCCGCGACGGCGGCGTCCGACAGGTGGTCGATCTGGCCTTCATCGTCGGCGGTCACGCCGATTGTTACGCCAGCCCTGGCCAGAGCCGCCAGACGCGGCGCGGCCCAGGGCGGCGGGGCCGCGGTGACCAGGATGTCGGTGATGCCGCCCGCCGCGAAGGCCTCGGCCTCGCCGACGGTCTGGGCGCAAAGGCCGACCGCGCCGCGTTCGACGATCAGCCGGCCCAGCCTCGAGCACTTGTGGGTCTTGCCGTGGGCCCGCAGTCGCACGCCGGCGGCGTCGCACAGGGCCTGCATGTGTTCGATGTTGCGGAGCAGGGCGGCCTTGTCGACCACAAGGAGCGGGGTTTGGGGGAGGGCGGTGATCGGTGGAAAGTTCATGCTGTTCCCATTCCCTTGTCCGTCATCCCGCGACGTGTTCGCGGGACCCATTTGTCCGCCGCACGTGCGGAGCGGAATGGAACACGCCCATGCAAGCTGAACCATGGGTCCCGCGAACACGTCGCGGGATGACGAGGTTCGTTAGATTTCACCCTTGAGGACGCTGGCGAACAAGCCCGGATCGACATTGCCGCCCGAAAGGACGATCGCCGAGGTCTTGCCCACCACCTCGACCTTGCCCGCCAGCGCCGCCGCCAGGGCCACGCAGCCGCCGGGTTCGACCACCAGTTTCAGCACCGAGAACGCATAGCGCATGGCCTCGGCGACCTCGGCGTCGGTGACGGCGACGATACCCGTCAGGGTCCGGCTATTGATCGGCCAGGTCAGTTCGCCGGGGGTCGGGGTCAGCAGGGCGTCGCAGATCGAGCGAGCGTCCGGATCGATGGTCTCGCGCTGGCCCGACAGCAGCGAGCGGCGGGTCTCGTCGAAACCTGCCGGCTCGACGCCCCAGATGTCGGTCGCCGGCGACAGGGCCCGGACGGCGGTGCTGGTTCCGGCGATCAGCCCGCCGCCACCCACGCAGCACAGCAGGACGTCCAGAGCCGCGCCGCGCGCCTTGGCCTGCTCGACGATCTCGATGCCCAGGGTGCCCTGTCCCGCGATGATGTGCGGATCGTCATAGGACGGCACGACCACGCAACCGCGCTCGCGAGCGATCTCGTCGGCGATGGCGACGCGGTCCTCGGTGAAACGGTCATAGAAGCGGATCTCGGCCCCGAAACCCCTGGTGCCCGCCACCTTCACGGCCGGCGAGTCGGACGGCATGACGATCAGGGCCGGGCAGCCGACCAGCTGCGCCGCCAGGGCCACGCCCTGGGCGTGGTTGCCCGACGAGAAGGCCACGACGCCGCGCTTGCGCTCATCAGCCGTCAGCTGGCTCAGCCGGTTGTAGGCGCCGCGAAACTTGAAAGCCCCGGCCCGCTGCAGGGTCTCGGGCTTGAGCAGCACCCGGCCGCCCAGGCGTTCGTTCAGGGCCGGGCTCTCGATCAGCGGCGTCTCGACGGCGTGGCCCTTCAGGCGGCCGGCGGCGGCCTGGATGTCGGAGAGGGTGATGGTCATGTGCAAAGGTCTAGCTCGCGGGCGTTCTGATCGAAACCCTTTGCGGGTCTCGCCGTTCACGCCATAACCAGCTCGGGGTTGGGCTGTTCAGGGATCACCACATGAAGACCGCACTGTTCGCCGCCGTGGCCGCCGCCACGCTGGGCCTCACCGCGCCCGCCATGGCCGACGAGGTCTTTGGCGGCCTCTACAAGCATGACGTGACCTTTATCGGCGAGGCCGTGGGCCTTGGCGCCGCCGGCCGCGAGGATGGCGTGGATGTCCATCTGGGCTATCGCACCGATCGGATCGAAAGCCTGACCTGGCTGGGCAAGCCGCAGGTCCACGCCTTTGTGTCCATCAACAGCGAGAACACCTCCAATTTCGCCGCCTTAGGCTTCAACTGGAAGATCGAGCTGGGTCAGCAGGGCGGCTTCTATCTGCGTCCCGGCTTTGGTCTGGCCTATACCGACGGCGAAGCGGGCCTGCCGCCGGCCAACGCCCCCAATCTGACGCCCGAGGAACGTGCCCGCCGCACCAACCTCTATTACACCCGCATCGATTTTGGCTCGCAGGTGCTGTTCGAGCCCGAGCTGGCCCTGGGCTACCAGTTCAACGACAGCTGGTCTGCCGAGCTGTCCTACACTCACCTGTCCAACGGCCAGATCTTCGCCCAGGGCAAGAACCAGGGTCTTGACGACGTGGGGGTTCGGCTGGTCTACGCCTTCTGACTTCGCTCGCCTTTTCAGGCGGGCCACCGCCCACAACTGAATAAAACGTCTGCGGCCGAGTCCTGTCGAAGGGCCGCTGGGCGTCACCGGGCAGGTGACAAGGCATATCTCTATCATGGCCAATGTGACCGTCGTCGGCGCCCAGTGGGGCGATGAAGGCAAGGGCAAGATCGTCGACTGGCTGTCCAACCGGGCGGACGTCGTCGTGCGTTTCCAGGGCGGCCACAATGCCGGCCATACCCTTGTGGTGGACGGCAAGGTCTACAAGCTGGCCCTGCTGCCTTCGGGCGTGGTGCAGGGCAAGCTCTCCGTCATCGGCAACGGCGTGGTCGTCGATCCCTGGCATCTGCTGTCGGAGATCGACAAGATCGCCGACCAGGGCGTGATCATCTCGCCCGAGCTGCTGATCCTGGCCGACAATGCCTGCCTGATCCTGCCGCTGCACAAGGACCTGGACCAGGCCCGCGAGGCCGCCTCCAGCCAGAAGATCGGCACCACCGGCCGCGGCATTGGGCCTGCCTATGAAGACAAGGTCGGCCGCCGCGCCATCCGCGTCGCCGACCTCGCCGATCCCGAAGCCCTGAAGCCCAAGATCGAGCGCTTGCTGAGCCACCACGGCGCCCTGCGTCGCGGCCTGGGCCTGCCGGAAGCCAATGCGGACGACCTGTTCGACGCCCTGATGGACCTGGCGCCGCGCATCCTGCCCTATGCCCAGCCCGCGTGGCGGGTGCTGGACCAGGCCTACAAGGCCGGCCGCCGCATCCTGTTCGAGGGCGCCCAGGGCGCCCTGCTGGACGTGGACCATGGCACCTATCCGTTCGTCACCTCGTCCAACACCGTGGCCGGCCAGGCCTCGGCCGGCAGCGGCATGGGCCCGTCTGCGACCGGCTATGTGCTGGGCATCGTCAAGGCCTACACCACCCGCGTCGGCGAGGGGCCGTTCGCCGCTGAGCTCGACGATGAAGTCGGCAAGCACCTGTCCACCGTGGGTCGCGAGGTTGGCGTCAATACCGGCCGCGCCCGCCGCTGCGGCTGGTTCGACGCGGTTCTGGTGCGTCAGTCGGTGGCCATCAATGGCATCCACGGCATCGCCCTGACCAAGCTGGACGTGCTGGACGGTCTCAAGACCCTGAAGATCTGCGTGGGCTACCGGATCGGCGACCGCGAGGTCGACTATCTCCCAGCGGGCATGCGCGACCAGGCCGCCGCCGTTCCGATCTACGAAGAGATGGAGGGCTGGACCGAAAGCACCGCCGGCGCCCGCTCGTTCAAGGACCTCAACGCCAACGCGATCAAGTATGTGCGCCGCGTCGAAGAGCTGATCGGGGCGCCCGTGGCCCTGCTGTCGACCAGCCCCGAGCGCGACGACACTATTCTGATGCGCGACCCCTTCCAGGGTTAAACGTCGGAAAGACGACTCTAGCGCGCAAAGTAAACGCTCTTTGAACCTTGTTCCCTCAAGCTTCCCTCGACTTGACGTTGTGGGGGTGGGCAGGTTGGCGCTGCGGGAATTTCTGAATGATGGGGTGGAAGGCGCCACCCTGGTGATGAGTCGCCGAAGTCGCGTGGCGAGGGTGATGATCACCGCCCTGGTGGGAGGCCTTCTGGCCTTCCACTTCGGCCCCGTCCCGGCGCTGACCTGGGCGGCCATCAACCTGGCGCTCGAAGCCGGGCTGAGCTATCTGCACGCCACCTTCAGACCGCAGGCAAAGGGCCGATCCAGCCTGGTGATCCGTCTGGCGCCGGCGGCGGCCTTTTCGATCGTCTGGTCGGTGATGGCTGCGCTGAGCGCGATCCATGGAACGCAATCCATGAAATTCGCCGCGCTGATCATCCTGTTCGGCCTGATCGTCGAGGGGCTGAAATACGCCACGCTCAGTTGGTCGGCCATGCTGTCCATTGTGCCGGCGCCCTTTATCGCCCTGTTCCTGGCGCCCTTGCTGGGTCCCAATTTCAGTGGCTGGGATCGGCTCTTGGCGGTGATCGTCATGCTGGGTCTGGCTGGCTACATCGCCGACGCCGTGCGGCTGATGCGCAGCTCGGCCAAGGCCCTGGAAACCGCCCAGGCCGAGGCCCAGGCCGCCAGCCGCGCCAAGTCCGCCTTCGTGGCGATGATGAGCCACGAACTGCGCACGCCGATGAACGGCGTGCTGGGCCTGGCCCATGCGCTGGGGACCACACGGCTGGACGACCGTCAGTCCGACTATCTGGAAATGATCATCCAGTCGGGCGACAGCCTGATGACCATCCTCAATGACATTCTGGACCTGTCGAAGGTGGAGGCCGGCAAGCTGGCGCTGGAGACCGCGCCCTTCGACATCCGCCGGCTGGGCGCCCAGATCCATCTGGTCTGCAACCAGACCGCCCAGCTGAAGGGTCTGACCCTGGCGCTGGAGATCGCGCCCCAGACGCCGGACTGGCTGCTGGGCGACCCGGTGCGGGTGCGGCAAATTCTGCTGAACCTGGTGTCCAACGCCCTGAAGTTCACCGAAACGGGCCGGGTCGATATCCGTATCGCGCCGCGCGCCACGGGCGGCATCGAACTGGTGGTGTCCGACACCGGCGTCGGTCTGACCCCGGATCAGCAGGGCCGGCTGTTCAGCCCGTTCAGCCAGGGCGACCTGTCGACGGCGCGCCGGTTTGGCGGCACGGGCCTGGGCCTGGCGATCAGCCGTCAGCTGGCCATGCTGATGGGCGGCGAGATCACCGTGACCAGTACGTTCGGCCAGGGCTCTGCCTTCACGGTCTGGCTGGACCTGCCGCAGGCCCAGGCTCCCGTCCTGCGCTCGGCGCAGGAGGCCGACCTGGATCTGAACGGTGCGCGGGTTCTGGTGGTGGACGACAATGTGGTCAATCAGGCCGTGGCCCGGGCGATCCTGGAATCCGCCCGGGTGACGGTGGCCACCGCCGAAGACGGCCGGGCCGCCCTGGCCCGCCTGAGGGTCGAGGATTTCGACCTTGTGCTGATGGACGTCCACATGCCCCGGATGGACGGCGTCGAGGCCGTGCGGCGCATTCGGGCCGGCGAGGGGGGGCGGGTGGACATCCCGATCCTGGCCCTGACCGCCGACGCCATGGCGGGCGAGGCCGAGCGACTGCTCAAGCAGGGCTTTGACGACGCCCATCCCAAGCCCGTCCAGCCGGGCGAGCTGCTCAGAGCGGTGTCGCGGCTGCGGCGCGGATCCTATGGCGGGCAGGCGGCGCGTATCCACCGTGGCGCGAGCACGCAATCCCTGTGCGGTTAGCGATTGTTTAGTTCGGCGCCGATAGAAGAAACGCCTACCCAAAAGGGACCGCCACACCGTGTCAGCGCGTCGTAAACTCAAGCCGGTGCGCAGCAATGACCGCGTGACCCGCAGCCTTCGGGCGCTGGAGCGGACGGCTTCGACCAGCCGGGTTCTGAACCTGCTGGCCATCCAGGCCGACAGCGGCCACAGGCCCGAGCACGCCCAGCATCCGCTGTTTCGCAACCGGATTCTCAACAACGCCCTAATCATCAAGCACCGCCTGCGCAGCGACGATATCTTTCTGTTCGACGAGGCGCGGCCGACGGCGACCAAGATCATCATCCCCTTCGACCGCAGTGACCTGGGTCTGGGCGGCCAGTCGTTCTTCGTGGGGCAGCGCGGCTGGGTCGAGCTGCTGCGCGAGGCCTGCAACGACCACACCGACATGACCCGGGATCTGGCGACCCTGCGCATGATCGACATGTTGCCGTCGCTGGACCCGTTCCTGCTACGCGAGCATCTGCGCCGCCACGGCATGAACATCGCCGCCTGCTACTTCGCCCTGTCGCCCAGCGATCTGGAGCAGATGCAGGGCTTCGTCAGCTTCGAAATCTCGCGGCTGATCGAGCTGGCCTATCGCGATACGGGCCGCTTCTCGGGCGCCCATGCGGCGCGCCTGGTCCAGGCCCTACTGTCGACCGATGTCGATGAGCGGCTGGAACCCCTGCGCGAGACCCTGGTCATGCAGGGGGAAAGCTTCAAGGAAGGCGTCTTCAGCTGGAAGGGCTTCCTCTATTACAAGTGGATGCTGACCCGCCTGTGGCCGCAGCTGTCGGTGGTGACCGGCGAGATCGGCCAGCTGGTCATCGCCGGGGCGCGCGACACCGAGACCGCCCGCTATCTGGACGAGGCCCGCAAGCGGCTCCAGGCCGGCGTGCTGATCGAACGCAACGCCGTGCAGCGGACCATCAAGATCTATGACGACGCGTTCGAGGACCTGATCGAGAACGGCAAGCCGCAGGCGTTTCGCGAATTCCTGCTGCGCGCGCCCGACATGTTCCTGTCGCTGGGCGAAAAGGTGGGGGTGATTTCGCACATCGCCAGCTACTGGCGCTATCGGTTCCCGGAGGGGCGTATTCCGACCGCCCATGTGGACGAGGCCATCGATATCTTCCAGGATTTCGAGGGCGGACTTAGCGTAAACCTGACAAGCTGACGCGGCGTCTGAGAACCCCATTTTTACGTTCCCGGCCTAGGGTCTGGGCCTAGTAACCTTATCAGGAGCCGATTCTCCGGTGTTCGACGGCAATCTCCGCACCATTCAGCGCGTCGCCGCCAAGGTTCAGCGGGTGCTGGTCGTTGACGCCAATCCGGCGACGGCCAAGCTGCTGGCTGACCAGCTGCGCCAGCTGGGCAACGTGCAGATCTATCCCGCTCCGACCATCGAGAAGGGCTACGCGATGGCCCGCGCGGTTGATCCGCAACTGATCTTTGTCGAGCACGCCAGCGCCGGCGTGGATGGCCTGATGCTGACCAGGAAGATCCGTCGCAGCGATCTGGTCTGCCGCGAGGCGCCGATCATCATGTGCACCGCCGAAGCCACGGCCGAGGCGATCTTCGGGGCCCGTGACGCTGGCATCCACGAGTTCATGCGCAAGCCCTTCACGATCGGCGATCTGGAGCGCCGCCTGGAGGCCGTGACCCTCAAGCCGCGCGACTGGGTCGAGGCGGTGCAATATGTCGGTCCCGATCGTCGCCGCTTCAACTCGGCCGAATACAAGGGCCCGCGCAAGCGCAAAGCCGATGCGGCCGGCACGGTCGCGGCTCGCCTGTCGCAGGCGCTGCGCATCGTCCGCTCGGCCGCCGGGGCGCTGGACAGCGATCCCATGCAGGCTCGCCGCGCCCTGGCCGCCCAGGCGCTGGAACTGCGCAAGGTGGGCGACGCCGTCAAGGAGCCGCGCCTGGTCGCGGCCGCCGTCGCCCTGGAAGACTGCATGAAGAGCGAGGCCCCGGGGGCTGAGGCCCGCGCCGCCCTGCTGGCGCGCATCGACTCGCTGCTGGGTTTCATGGCCGCCGATGACGACGGAGGCCGGGGCGCGGCCTGACCACGGCCTGAACGCCCCGCCAACAAAAAAGGGCGGCGTCCGCGAGGACGCCGCCCTTCTTCGTTTCCGGAAGGTCTTCCCTAGAGCCCTTTCCGACCTGATGGCGTCATCAGGGTCGGGCGAAAAGGGCTCTAAATCAAAAGTTTAGAGCATTTTTCGATCCGATAACCGTTTCACACTTATCGGAAAATGCTCTAGAACGCCATGCGGGCGATCAGTTGGAAGACCGGACCGGCCTCTTCGCTCTCCAGCTCGTATTGGTCAAAGTCCCGCGAAACCTGATCGGCGGTGCTGTTAAACTTGTTGAAGACTTCTTCCTTCTTGGCGTTCAGCAGGTTGGAGCCGGTCAGGCGCACCGTGAACTTCTCGCCAAAACGCTTTTCCAGGAAGATTTCCAGGTCAGCGCCGTAGGAGGTGGTGACCTCTTCGCCGATGATCCGGCCATCGGCTTCGCCCTGCTTGCGATAGGTGGCCCCGAAGGCGCCGCCGAAGGTGGGCAGGTCCTGGATGAAGCCGACGTTCATCACATAGTCCGACTGGCTGTTGAACTTGCGGCTGCCGAAGGTGTCGTCGATGTCGCTGTCGAGCCAGGAATAGTTGAAGAACACGCCGGTGTTATCCAGCCCGAAGACGGTCAGCGGGGTGGAGAGGTCGAACTCGATCCCCATCACCGAGCCGTCGCCGACGTTCTGGGTCTGCAGCAGCAGGGCCGGCGCGCCGGCCGAGCCCGTGCCGATGCTGGTCAGCTCGATCAGGTCGGTGACGTCGCGGTAGAAGACGTTGACGCCGGCCACGCCGCGCGCGCCCAGGCGACGCTCGTAACCCACGTCCAGGCCCCAGGCCGTTTCCGGCTTCAGGCTGGGATTGCCGACATAGTCGTTATCGCCAAATTCTTCTTCCAGGACCGCCGGGGTGATCTGGTCAAAGCCCGGGCGGCGCACGGTGCGGGCGACCGAGGCGCTGATGCGGTCCTTGCTGGTCAGGCTCCACTTCATGTGGGCCGAGGGCAGCAGGATGGCGTAGTCGGTCGAGAACTGGCGCAGCGCCGGCGCGGCGGTGTTGTCGAGGATCTCGACGTCGGTGGTCTCGTAGCGCAGACCGGCTTCCCACTTCACGTCGCCGGCCTTGCCCGACAGCATCACGTAGGGGTCGATGCGGCTTTCGGCGATGGCGGTGTCACCACCCAGAACCGGCGCGAAGGCGCGATCGGCCGGCGGGGTCGCGGCGGGCAGGTTGTAGCGATTGCGCGGGATCTCGGTGATCAGCGCGTCGCGATCCTTCTTCTGGTACTGGACGCCGACTTCCAGGTTCACGCCGCCCAGGTCGCGCTTGTGCTCGAGCTTGGCGGTGAATTCCTTGTCTTCCAGCTCGGTGCGGGCCTTGTCGGCGGTGAAGCGGTCGCCGTCCGGGAACGGGATGGCGTCGCGCAGATATTCGATTTCGTTCTCGAACTCGTACTGGCTGTCGGTGAACACCGCATAGCCCAGCTTCACGGCCGTTTCGCCGCCCAGCATCTCGCGCTTGAACTTGCCGTTGATCGCCCAGTTGTCGGTCTGGATGTCGACGTCGTTGTCGTTGAAGGTCGACAGGTCGGCGGTGCGCTCGCGGCCGCCTTCATATTCCAGCGAGTCCTCGTCCGCGAAGCGGTCGGTGCGGACATAGAAGCCGCTCAGGTCCAGCTCGCCGCCAGCCAGGGGCACGCGATAGTTGGCATTGAACGAATAGTCGGTGCCGTTGCGGGTGTCCTTTTGCAGTTCGGTGTTGTCGAGCGGCGCGCCGGGCTCATCATAGCGCCAGCTCATCTTTTCCTTGGGGTTGCGACGGCCCTGGATGTTGGCGCCGAGCAGCAGGCGGCCGGGGCCGACCTGGCCGCCCCACACCGCGCCGAGGGTCTCGCGAATGCGGCCATCGTTCAGCATGATGGCGCCGGCCCGCAGGAAGCCGCCCTCAAGGGCGTAGGCGTCGCGCAGCACGATGTTCAGGGCGCCGGCCATGGCGTCGCCGCTGCGGTTGGCCGAGGCGCTGCGCACGATCTCGATGCGCTCGATCATCTCGGCGGGGATGCGGTCGACGAAGAACGAACGGTCGGCGCCGGCGCCGGGCACCTTCTCGCCGTTGATCAGGATCTGGGTGTAGGCCGCGTCAAGGCCGCGCAGACGGGCGCCGTCCGACTCCAGCACGTCCGACAGGAAGGTGACGCTGGGCACGCGCTTGAGGGCGTCGCCGGCGGTCAGGGGTTCGAAGCGCTGGAAAGTAGTCCAGGCCGTACTCCAGCACCGGGGCGGTCTGCTCGGAGCGGTTGCGATAGGCGATCTGGGCCTGGACGACGACTTCCGAAGCGGTGACCGGCTTTCATCGAAGGATCCCCATCCAGCGCGCCCACGTTTATTGAGGGGTGCGCGCGTGTTTTCCCGGGCACGGCATAGTTTCGCGCGGGATCGGCCGCCAGTGATGTTTCCCTGACGGATTCATCTCAAATTTGTGTCGAAAGAGGAGATCCGTTTACGGACTATCGTGTCCCTGACGGTCGCTCCAGCCAGTGGCGTAAGGCCCCGTTGACCATGCCGGGGGCCTCCATCGGGGTCATATGACCAGCCCTGGGGATAACCACGAGGTGCGAGCAGCCGATGGTCCGGGCCATCTCGCGGTGATCTTTGGCGGGGGTGATAGCGTCATTTTCGCCACAGATGATCACCAGCGGGCAGCGCAGGGCCTTCAGCGCCGCCTCGCCGTCCTCGCGCTCCAGGCTGTTCTGGCGGATGAACACCTCGCGGCCCAGGCGCTGGGTCATGTCGACGATGCGGCCGGTGAGCTCGGCGTCATCGAGCCGTGAGGCGTCGACATAGCTTTTGAGGATCGTGTGGCTGATGCCGATGAACGCGCCCGGCTTGCGGGCCGCTTCGGTCAGAGCCCGCCGCCGCGCCGCGCGCTCGGGACTGTCGACCCGGATCGAGGTGTCCAGCAGGGCTAGGCGCTCGATACGCTGCGGCGCGATCCGGGCGATCGCCTGGGCCACATAGCCGCCCATCGAAAAGCCGGCGAGGGCGAAGGTGGGTTCGGCCTGCGCCAGCACCGCCTCGGCCAGTGCGCGGATGGTCTCCCCTCGGGTCAGGTCGGGGACGTAGGGGCGGGCGACATCGGCGAGGCCGCTGATCTGATCGCGCCACAACTCGGCGTCGTTGAGCAGGCCAGGCAGCAGGATGAGCTGGGGGAGGGGCATAGCGACCCTATAATAGCTCCTCCCCTCTTGGGGGAGGTGGCCCAGAGGGCCGGAGGGGGCTAGCTCGGCCTAAGCCGCATTTGCCCCCTCAGTCGGCTTCGCCGACAGCTCCCCCAGAGGGGGAGCAGCCACTACAGCCTTAAGCCTCGACCATGTTCTTGGCGATGGCCGCCTCGCGCATGGTCTTTTGCAGCTTTTCGAAAGCCCGGACCTCGATCTGGCGAACCCGTTCGCGGCTGACGCCGTAATGGGTGGCCAGGTCTTCCAGGGTGGTCGGATCGTCCTTCAGGCGGCGCTCGGTCAGGATATGACGTTCGCGGTCGGTCAGTTCGACCATGGCTTCTTGCAGAAGACCCATGCGCAGGGACTTCTCTTCGTTCTCGGCGACGACGGTCTCTTGCGACACCTGATCGTCATCGGCCAGCCAGTCCTGCCATTCGCTCTCGCTGTCGGAACGCAGCGGGGCGTTCAGCGAGGCGTCGGGGCCCGACAGGCGGCGGTTCATCGAGATGACCTCGCTGTCCAGCACGCCCAGCTTGGTGGCGATGGCGCTGACCTGGTCGGGACGCAGGTCGCCGTCCTGGAAGGCCTCGATCTGGCTCTTGGCCTTGCGCAGGTTGAAGAACAGCTTCTTCTGCGCGGCGGTCGTGCCCATCTTCACCAGCGACCACGAGCGCAGGATGTATTCCTGGATCGAGGCGCGGATCCACCACATGGCGTAGGTGGCCAGGCGGAAGCCCTTGTCGGGCTCGAACTTCTTCACCGCCTGCATCAGGCCCACATTGCCTTCGGAGATCACTTCGCCGATCGGCAGGCCATAGCCGCGATAGCCCATGGCGATCTTGGCCACGAGACGCAGGTGCGACGTGACCATCTTGTGGGCGGCTTCGGAGTCCTGATGCTCTTTCCAGCGCTGGGCGAGCATGAACTCCTCGTCCTTGGGCAGCATCGGGAACTTGCGGATTTCGGTGAGATAGCGCGACAAGCCGCCGTCAGGCGACATCACCGACAAAGAGCTAACGGCCATAAGAACTACGATCCCCTTGGGCTGGCGGGTGACCCGCCTTATCCCCTCTCAACAGGTCAGATAGGGAGGGGTTGCGGTCAAGTTAAGTCCGATAACGCATTTGTAATCTCCGAGTGCGGCGCTCGGGTATTGAACGTTTCGACCATGGCCTTGAATGGCGGCGACTTCGCGGCGATCTTCCTGGCGAGATTTCGCGCAAGGACTGGCCAGGATGTTCCGTTTCCTTTTTCGAGTGCTGTTTGCCGCGGTGGGCCTGTGGCTGGCCGATCGCCTGCTGGGCGGAATCTCCTCCGATGGCTGGACCACCCTGATCCTTGCCGGCCTGCTGCTGGGGATCGTCAATGCGGTGGTCAAGCCGGTGGTTGTGCTGCTGACCTTCCCGATCACCATCGTCACCCTGGGCCTGTTTCTGCTGGTGGTGAACGCGGCCATGCTGGGGCTGGTCGCCTGGCTGCTGGACGGCCTGGCGGTGAACGGCCTGGTGGCTGGCGTTCTGGGCTCGATCATCGTCGGCGTGGTCAGCTGGGCGGGTCAGGTGCTGATCGGGGATAGCAAGGACCAGAGCGCCGCATAGGGCGCAATGTGGGGCCAAGCGTAAACAACCCGGCAAACACTGTGACGCCGCGATGAAGTTTTCGCGAAATGCAAGTGCGCCGAAACTCATATTAGGGAGCCGTTAGCTCAGCCATGGTCCTTGCGTCCTCAGTGGAGGCGTAACCATGTTCACCTTGCGAGATACTGTTTCTTCCCTGGCGCCGGCGCGGCGCGAAGACCTGGGCAAGACTCTGTATGATCGGTTCCGCGAGGAGCCCGACACGCTGATCATTCCGGTCCTCGACGACGAGGAGCGGCCGATCGGTCTGGTCGAGCGTAACGCCTTCTTCCTGCGCATGGCCGCCGAATATGGTCGCGCCCTCTATGCCAACCGGCCCATCTCGGCCCTGATGGATGTCGAGCCCCTGGTCGTCGACGCCGACACCGCCCTGGCCGACTTCACCACCGACAGCCTGTCCTATCGCGCCTCCGACCTGCTGCGTGGCTTCATCGTTACCGATCACGGTCGCTATCTGGGCGTTGGCACGGTTCTGGCCCTGCTACAGGCCGCCAATGAGAGCAACCGCCGCGGCGTGGCCGAACTGGCGGCCGCCAAGGCCGACGCCGAACGCGCCCAGACCTTCATGACCGCCGTGGTCGAGGCCATGCCCTCGATGGTCTTCGTCAAGCGCGCCGACGATCATCGCTATGTGCTGCTGAACCGGGCCGGCGAGAAGACGATGGGCTTTTCCCGCGCCGAAATGATCGGCCGCACCGACGCCGACTTCTTCTCGCCAGAGCAGGCGGCCATCTATTTCGATCGCGACCGGGAAGTCGTCGAGTCCGGCGAAGTGCGGGTGATCGAGGAAGACCTGGTGCCCCGCAAGGACGGCAGCCTGGCCATCCTGCGCACCAAGAAGATCGCCATCAATGACGCCGAGGGCCGGCCCGAATACCTGCTGGGCGTGTCGGAAGACATCGCCGATCGCAAGCGCGCCGAGGCCCAGATCGCCCGCCTGGCCCACTATGATCCCCTGACCGAACTGCCCAACCGCGTGCTGTTCCAGAAGGACCTGGTCGAGGCCCTGGCCCGCCGCTCACGCACGGGCGACCGGCTGGCCGTGCACTTCATCGACCTGGACCGCTTCAAGACCGTCAACGACACCCTGGGCCATCCGCTGGGCGACGCCCTGCTGCGCATCGCCGCCGAGCGCCTGCGGGGCTGCGTGCGCGAAGGCGACACCGTGGCCCGCCTGGGCGGCGACGAATTCGCGGTGGTCCAGACCGGCCTCACCGACCTGTCCGGCGCCACCAAGCTGGCCGAGCGCGTGGTCGAGGCCATGGCCGCGCCGTTCGACCTGCAGGGTCATCAGGTGATGATCGGCGCCAGCGTCGGCGTGTCCGTCGCGCCCTCCGACGGCGACGACGCCGACGAATTGCTCAAGAAGGCCGACATGGCGCTCTATCGCGCCAAGGCCGATGGACGCGGGGCCTTCCACTTCTTCGAACGGGCCATGGACGAGCAGCTTCAGGCGCGCCGGGCCCTTGAGCTGGACCTGCGCCGCGCGCTCGCCGCAGGCGAATTCCAGCTCTACTACCAGCCACTGTATCATCTGGGCGATGACCGGGTGACTGGTTGCGAGGCGCTGTTGCGCTGGAACCATCCCGACCGCGGTATGGTCTCGCCGGCCGACTTTATCCCGATCGCCGAGGAGATCGGCCTGATCGTCCAGCTGGGCGAGTGGGTGCTGCGCGAAGCCTGCGCCGAGGCGGCCAACTGGCCCGATCACGTGCGTCTGGCGGTCAATCTGTCGCCCGCCCAGTTCCGCGACCGGGGCCTGGTGCGCACCGTGGTCTCGGCCCTGGCGGTTTCAGGCCTGCCGGCGCAGCGGCTGGAGCTGGAGATCACCGAGTCGGTGCTGCTGCAGGACAATGTCGCCAATATGGGCATGCTGCACGATCTGAAGGCCCTGGGCGTGCGCATCTCGATGGACGACTTCGGCACGGGCTACAGCTCGCTGAGCTATCTGCGCAGCTTCCCGTTCGACAAGATCAAGATCGACCAGACCTTCGTCCGCGACATCCTCGAAGACAGCGACGCCATGGCCATCATCAAGGCCGTGCTCGACCTGGGGTCCAGCCTGGGCATCGTCACCACGGCCGAGGGCGTGGAGTCGGTCGAGCAGCTCAACGCCCTGCGCGACCAAGGTTGCGCCGAGATCCAGGGTTATTTCATCAGCCGCCCGGCGCCGGCGTCAGACATCGCGCGATTGCTGGGTGTGGAGGCGCGGGATCTGCGCGTTCCAGCGAGCGACGCCGTGTTGACGTTTGCCCAGAAGGAAAAGCTGGCTCCGAAGGCGCGCCGGGCCAAGGGCTTGAAAAAAGCGACGGCCTAGCTCCTCCCCCTTTGGGGGAGGTGGCCCAGAGGGCCGGAGGGGGGTAGCTCGGCGGAGGCCGAGAAGGCCCCCTCAGTCGCTCCGCGACAGCTCCCCCAAAGGGGGAGCATCTAAGATTAAGCGATCCGCTTGAGCGCCGCGCCCA
>NCEV01000055.1 GCA_002280875.1 Caulobacter sp. 32-67-35
TAGCTCCGCGCGCCGGCCTCTTGCCACCCACCAACACCAAGGCTCAAATCAACCCAGGACTCTCGTTATCGCTGGATGAGAAATGGGGGTCACGTCACCGCTCGCAAGGTTGAAGAGACCGAACGCGGTTCCCCTCAGATGAGCCGGCGCCGTGTCGACAACGAGCGCTGCCAGCAGGCCTTGGGTGAGGCCCATATGAAGCCCCCACAGAGCCACCCCAATCAACACACTGGCGACACCGCCGCCCAGCGCCAGAAACAGGTCTGCCAGGACCAGGCAAGCCAAGCCGGCGATCAGGACCAGTCGCCGGTCGATCCGGTCGGACAAGCTCCCCGCCGGCGCGGCCGCGATCGAATAGACGACATTCATCACCACCAGGACAACCGGGAGCAGCGCGACCGGCAGACCGGCATCCTGAGCCCGAAGGACCAGGAAGGCTTCGCTGAAGCGAGCCATGGTGAAGACAACGCCCAGGGCGACGACACCCCAGAACGCCGGCCCAATGCCCCTCACCTCGGCCCATCGAATGGGTGGCCGCGCCGCGCCGTGGGCGCCCGCGGGGGCTCTCGGCTCCTGAACGCCAAACACCAGCAGCAGGACCGCCACTATGGCCGGGACGGCAGCCCACGCAAAGACCGCGCGGATATTCCCGGCGAGCACCAGCATGAGCGCCATCGCCACCAGCGGGCCCGTGAACGCGCCGATGGTGTCGAGAGATTGGCGAACGCCAAAGGCCGCACCGCGAATAGAGGGGGGCGACAGATCGGCGACCAGCGCGTCTCGCGGCGCGCCGCGCACGCCCTTGCCGATCCGGTCGGCGAAACGGGCGCCGAACACCTCGAACGGGGTCACTGCCAAAGGAAAGATAGGCTTGCTCAGAGCTCCGAGGCCGTAGCCTAGAACGGCCAGAAGCTTGCGCTTGCCGAGCCTGTCGCTCAGCCAGCCGGAGAAGATTTTGGTGATCGAAGCCGTGGCCTCAGCGGCCCCTTCAATGAGTCCGACCAGCGCGACGCTGGCCCCCAGGGTTCCGACCAGGAACACCGGCAGCAGGCTGTGGATCATCTCCGAAGAGATATCCATGAACATCGACACCAGGCCGAGCGCCCATACCCCTCGTGGGACAGCCGAGATGCCGGAGCGCCATAATGCCTTCGTCTTGTCAGTTCCCATCGGCGTCACGAACGGCTGCAAGGTCCGGACGGCCGCGATCGCAAGAGGCGTCATTCTGGGAACGCATAGGCCCCTGAGCTGGGACCATGAGCATGGTCACTTTCAAGCCGGGCCTTGCGTCTTCGAGAAGCAGCCGTCCGCCGTGCAGGCGGGCGACGCTAGCGGTGATCGCCATGCCAAGACCCGTGCCCGGCGCCGCGCGAGCAGGGTCCAGCCGGGAGAACGGCCGGACCGCGACCCCGAACATCTCAGGCGGAATGCCGGGTCCATCGTCCTCGACGCTGAGCTTGATTCCGTCCGGCTCCTCGACCAGGCGCACCCGAACTGCGGCGCCCGCGCGGGAATGTTTCAGGGCGTTCTCCAGCAGATTGGCGAGCGCCTGGGTCAGAAGGTCGACGTCGCCCTCTACCACCCTGCATTCCGCGATCTGGACGATTAAGGTCCGCCCCGATGCCTCTAACTCCGCGCGGTAGGCGTCCGCGACCCGATCGGTCAGATCCATCAGGTCGACGGCCGCGAAACGCGCCCGCGCCGCGCCGGCGTCGATCTCCGCGAGGCGAAGCATCGCGTCGAACATTCGCAGGGCCCTGTCGATGCCGTCATTCGCCGACTGAAGGGCGGCGTTTCGGAGTTCTGGCGTCGCAGCGGCGGCGGCCGCGTCGAGCCGCTGGCGGACATGCGACAAGGGGGTCCGAAGATCATGGGCAACCTCGGCGGAAACCCGGCGCACGGCGGCCATCAAAACACCGATGCGATCCAGCATCTGATTGACGCCCGCAGCCAGCTGGCCGATGTCGTCGCCTTCCGGCCTGGCGTCGGAAGCGCGGGCCGCGAGGTCGCCGTCGGCGACGGTGCGCACAGTGCGAACCAAGGCGTTCATTCGTTCGAGCGCCCGGTGTGTCAGGTAAAGGCCGGCCGCCAACCCTAGGGCCAAGGCCAAACCGCCCCATAGCAACAGGGTCCGAAAGAGCGTGTTGCGCAGCGCTTCGGCTCTCCCAAGGTCCTCTCCGACCGTGAGCCGCGCACCATCCGGCAGGCGCTGGGTCAGGATAATGAGGCGGTCCTTGCCTTCCAGTCCGGGCGCGGTTCCATCAAAGTCGAGGCTTCGCCACCCCTCCTTGGGGCCCAGGTCGGTCAAGTCGCCCGCGACATGGCGGCCCGTGGAATCGACCAGACGGTATTCCAGGGCGCCGGGTCGTTCCGCGCGCGCCATCACCGCGTCGCCGGCGGCCTTCAGACCCTCGGCCTGGATCTCAAGCGTGACGGCGTGGACCTCAAGGGCGATGCGATCATGGGCTTCGCGCTCGGCCGCGCCGCGGGTCGTCACCCAGCCGCCGGTTCCTGCGCCCACGATCGCAGCCGCCAGTAGCGCGGCGTGGATGAGGGAGATCCGAAAGCTGGTCGAGCGCCAGAGCGGGCTAAGGCGTGCGAGCGGCATAGCCTTCTCCTCGCACGGTGTGAATCAGCATTGGACTCCCCGCGCGATCAATCTTGGCGCGAAGGCGGCTAACGTGGCTCTCCACCAGGCTGGTGCCCGGATCAAAGCGTATTTTCCAAACGCCTTCCAGCAGCATGGTGCGGGTGACGACACTGGGCGTCTGAAGCATCAAGGCTTCGAGCAGCTGAAACTCGCGATGCTGCAGATCGACCAGTTCGCCGCCCCGTCGGACCTGGCGCGTTAAACGATCGAGCGTCAAATCGGCGATGGCCAGCCGGGTGGGCGAAGCCGATGCGCCTCTGCGGCCGAGGGCGTCAACGCGGGCCGCCAGTTCTGACATCGAGAACGGCTTGACCAGATAGTCGTCAGCGCCCCCCTCCAGGCCGGCGACCCGATCCTCGACCGAGCCGAGCGCCGTCAGGATCAAGATGGGCGTTTCACGCCCGGCATCGCGCAGGGCCTTGGCGACCGACAGCCCGTCCAGGCTGGGAAGCATCCGGTCGATGATCATCACGTCGAAGCTGCCAGCCATCGCCGTGACCAGCCCGGCCTGGCCATCCATCACGGTCTCGCACGCATGACCACGCGCGCTGAGGCCCTCGACGACGAAGGCCGCAGTCTCAGCATCATCCTCGATCAGCAGCAGGCGCATCGCGTGATCTCTCGTGGGGTTGTCCCGGCGGATAACGATAGGCGAGAACGAGCGCAGGGAGCAGCAGCAGGCTCATCAGGGTCGAGGTGATCAATCCGCCGAGGATGACCGCGGCCATCGGACCCTGCACCTCGCGTCCGGATTGGCCCGCCTCGAGCGCGAGCGGCGCCAGGCCAAGTCCGGTGACCAGGGCGGTCATCAGGATTGGCGTCACGCGTTCCTGGGTCGCTCGCAGTACCGTCGCCAAGCCCCAGGGTTGGCCCTCATAGCTCACTAGATGATCGACGTGGGAGATCAGGAGAATGGCGTTGCGGGCGGCGATTCCGAATAGCGTGACGAAGCCGACCAGGGCACCCAGTGACAGCACCCCGCCGGTCAAGGCCACCGCCGCGACGCCGCCGGCCAGCGCAAACGGCGTCCCAGCCAGGATCAGTCCGGCGGGACGACCGCCGCCGAAGGCCAGCACGAGGAGGGCGACGATGCCGATCGAAGCGGCCGCGACATTGACCAGGATCTGGCTAGCCGCAGCGGCCTGACCCTGGGCTACGCCGGTAAATTCAAGGAACACACCCGGCGGGAGCGAAACGGTGCTTGCGATCTTGGCGCGGGCGTCGCGCACGAACCCGGAGACGTCCGCCCCCGTGGGATTGGCGGTGACCACCTGCCGACGTTGACCGCCGTCGTGATTGATGACGGTGCGCCCCTCGCCCAAGCGAATGGTGGCGATGTCTGACAAGGAGGTCGTCGCACCATCTGCGGTGCGCACGAGCAAGGCTCCGATGCCTTCCGGATCACGCTGCATCTCCGGTGGGAGGGCGATGGCCACCTCGGTGATGCGATCGGCACCCGTGACCTGCGCCACGGTGCGGCCCTGGAAGGCCGTTTCGATGGCGTCATAGGCGTCGGTAGGGGCGACGCCGCGAAGCGCCATGCGGTCTGAGTCCAGGGCGATCTTCAGGGTCGGAGCGCCGGGCTGGGCCTTCACCTGCACGTCGGCCGCGCCGGGGACCGACTGCAGGGCGCGAGCCACATCGGCCGCGACACGGTCAAGAACGTCGAGGTCGGGTCCATAGACATTGACCGCAACCTTCGCCGTCTCCCCCGACAAGGATTCGCTGATGCGGTCTCCGAGGAAGGTCAGAGCTTCGCTCTGAACGCCGGGATATTGCGCCAGAACCTCTCGGATGCGCGCCAGAACCCGGTCCTCGCCGGCCCCGCCCACGGGGCGCAACTCGACATGGAACTCGCTGCGATGCGGGGGAAAGGTGTCCTCTCCGGCCTCGGCGCGCCCGATCTGCTGCTCGACCGTCGCGACCTCGGGTATCGCCACCAGATCCTTGGTGATGCGGACGCCAAGATCGCGCATCCACCCCATCGAGGCGCCGGCGGGCCCATTGACCTGCAGCACATAGTGACGCTCGCGGAACGCCGGCAGCAGCTCCGAGCCAAAGACGAAGAAGGCCCCTAGCGCCAACACACCGACCAGCGCGGCGCCCGCCACGACCACGCCGGGCCGCGCGCATATCGGCTCTAAGACCCGAATATGAAGGCTCTTCAGCTTCCGAAGATAGCCCGGCTCGTCGTGTAGCCGGATCCGACGCAGGAGCAGCAGCGACAGCGCGGGCGTCACGGTGATGGCGACCGCGAGGGAGGCCAGTGTCGCCAGCAGGAACGCAAAGGCGAGTGGACCGAAGAATGCGCCCTGCAGGCCGGTCAGGAAGAGGATGGGCGCGATGGTCAAGGCCAGCACGTAGGTCGCATAGACGACCGGCGCGCGCACCTCCACCGACGCCGCCTCGATGATCCCCACCCTGTCGGTTCCGGACCGATCCTCGCGAAGGCGGCGCACGATATTCTCCACCCCGACGATGGCGTCGTCGATGACCACGCCGAGGGCGACCGCCAGGCCGCCCAGGGTCATGGTGTTGATGGTCTGCCCCAGGCGGTCCAGCACGATGAGCGCGGCGAGAAGCGACAGCGGGATGGAGACAAATGCGATGAACGCGACTCTCAGATCCCGCAGGAACACCAACAGGATCAGGCCGATCATGCCCGCCCCGATCAGCAAGTCGGTGCGGATGCCGCGCAGCGCAGAGTCGATGAAGTTCGCTGGCCTGTGGAGGCTGGGGTAGATTTTGACGCCCTGCGCCTCCAGAGCGGGTCGCAGCTCGGCCAGCGTCGCCTCCGCAGCGCGCGTCGCGTCGAGCGTGTTCGCGCCATACTGGCTCGAAAGCGCGATCAGCACGCCGCCCCGTCCCATGATCAAAGCGTCGCCGAACTTCGGCGCAGGCGCCTCCACGACATCGGCGACATCGCCCAGTCTCACCGGCAGGCCCGTGGCGGCCGGGAGGAGTGATCCGGAAAGGGACTTGGCCGTAACGGCCCCATTGGTGGGTTCGACCAGGATGCGCTGGCTGGGCGTCTCGGCGAACCCGCCGCCGCGGACTAACGTACTCGCCTGGACGGCGGTGGCGACTTCGGAGAGCGCGATGTTTCGGGCGATGAGATCGGCCGGCCGGACGCGGACCTCCAGGCGACGCTGGTCGCCGCCGAAGATCGTGGCGCGGGCGACCCCAGGTGTGGCCAGCATCCGGGGCCGCACTGTCCACTGGACGATATCTCGCAAGGCCATCGGGCTCAACCGGTCGCTGGTGAAGCCAATCTTCAAGAGATCCATAGTGGAGGAGGTCAGCGGGCTGAGTTTGGGGGCGGAGACGCCGGCCGGCAGACGACCCGCTGCCTCGCTCAAGGCTTCTGCAACGACCTGCCGCGCGCGAAACGGATCGCTGCCCTCAACGAAGATGACGGTGATCACGGACAAGCCCTGGATGGATTCCGAGCGGACTGCGGCGACGCCGTTGGCGCCGTTGATAACAGTCTCCAGCGGCCGGGTGACCAGGGCCTCGACCTGTTCGGGGGTGAGGCCAGCGGCCTCCGTCTGGACGCTCGCCTGGGGCGGGACGAACTCCGGAAAGACGTCGTAGCGCGCCGCGACGACGGTGGCGCCGCCAAACCCGAGCAACAGCAAGGCACACAGAAGCACGATACCGGGATGGCGCAGGCAGAGCCTGACGATAAGCGAAAGCATCGGCTAGTCTTTCTCGGCAGCCTGCTCGCCGCCGCGTTCGATGGCGAGCAGCGTTCCGGCCCCGCCCACCGCGACCACGTCGCCGGCCGAAAAGCCCGTTGTGACGAACCAGCCGCTCTCCACCGGACGGGCGTCTACTAGCTCGCGCCGGACAAACACGCCGGGCGCGCTGCGGCGGTAGGCCCAAATGGCGTTGCGCCACCGCACCAGGGCTTCTCGAGGAACGATGACCCCGGTCTCTGTGGAGGACTGCTCAAGGCTCGCCGCCAGTACGCGCCCAGCCGAGGCGGACCGCGCCATCGGACCGCGGACGATGGCCAGCAGGCCCGCGCTCTGCAACCGGGCGTCCGCCGACGCCGCCGGACCAAGCACGCTGGCCGGAGCGGTGACGCCGCCATCCGAGATGATCACGCGCGAGCCGTCTCTTGCCGAAGCGCCCGGGACATCGATGCGCATCAGGGCGGCCCGTCCAGCCGCGATCTCGCCCAGTAGCCTTTGACGGGCAGCCAAGTCCAATCGCGCCAGCCCTGCGCCGAACTCAAGTCCGACGCGGCGTTCGGCAAGGTCCGCCCGCGCAGCATCAGCCGCGGCTTGGGCGCGGGCGGCTTCCACCGCACGGGTCGATGCGCTCTGGTCCTGCGCCGCCAGGGCGACAAGCCGCCCTGCCTCGGCGCGAGAGGCGATGGCGGCCGCACGCGCCGTGGAGATTTCGGCGTTGATCGCGGCGAGGGCGCTGACATCCAGGCCGCGCGCGAAACCCTGCGTGATCTGCCGAGCTCCACCCGCCGACAAGGTCGCAACGCGCAGGCCCGCCCGAGCCTGTTGCGCCGCGCTGAGCCGAACCTCGCCGTCGACGAAGGCGGCCCCTGATGCAGGCGCCTTTACCCCTTCCTCCGCTGGCGAACTCGGTGCAGTCCGAAGCGCGGCCACGCCGAAAATCGCCAAGGCCGCAGCGCTGGCGCCTACGGCCGCCCATGCGGCGGCGCTAAAACGGCTCATGGGCGGCTCCTTGCGGCGGGGCTGGGCAGGATCATTGTCTCGGGTCCTTCCAAGGGGCGGCGTAGCGCGTCTTCCAGGCCGGCATCGGCGGCATGCACGCGCGCCAGGGCGTCGAGTTCGGAAATGCGCGCGAGACCGGCGCCGGCCTGGGCGGCGGCCCAGTCCGTGCGGTCGATGGCCCCTTGCGCCAACTCGCGATCTGCCTGGGAGGCGAGGCGCGAGGCGGCAACCAGTTCGACGCTCCTTACCTTTCTCAGCGCGTCGCGCGCAGCGCGGGTCTCGGCCAGGGCCGCATCGACGGCCGCTAGCGACCCCGCGACAACCGCTTCGAGCTTGCGTCCTGCTTCAGTCCGCTTGGCCTGCGCTGTGGCGATAGCGCCGCGATTGAGATCGAGCGGCGGAAGGACGAGGCCGAGGGATACCGGAATTTTCACCAGACCACGTTCCCAGGTGTAGCCGGGCGCAATGCTGATCGCCGGATACTGGCGCGCGACCTCTGCGCGGAGATCGGATTCGGCCTGGTCATAGGCCGCCACGGCCTTGAGCACGTCAGCGCGCGACAAGGTGGCGGCGGTACGAATCGCCTCCGTCACACCCACGCCTGGGTCGTCGGCCGGCTTATCGAAGTCGGTCCAGGACAGGGTGACGTCGTTCAAGGCTTCGACCGGAACTCCCAAAGCCGTCGCGAGTGACTGGCGGGCCGCCCGAGAACTGTTGACGGCGTCCGCGGCGCGACGAACGGCGTCGGCGCCATCCGCGCGGACGCGCTCCAGCTCTGCGCGGGACGCCTCCCCCGCGTTGACCCGGTTTTCCATCGCCGCCTGTTGGCGCGCCCGCACCTGTGTCACGCGCTGGTAGGCGACGGCCTGGCGTTCCGCGATAAAATAGTCGGCAAGCGCCCGCCGAACGGCCATGCGAACCGACCAGATCCTATCGGCGTAGTCGTAGCGCGCGACATCGACGGCAAGATCAAAACTGGTCACCCGGGCCTTGCGGCGAGCGCCCACGTCGAGAGGGATGTCAATCGCCCCGCCAAACAGCCAGGGTGAGCTTTCGGCGGCGCTGCGAGCGTATTCCGCACTTAACGTGAGTGTCGCGGCAGGGCCGACGCGCGAAGCCTTGGCCGCAGCCTGGGCACTATCGACGCCTGCTCGAGCGGCGGCGATATCGCGATTGTTGAGCAACGCGCTGGCGAAGAGCGCTAAGCGATCGACGCGCGGGCCGCTCCAGCCCGCGTCCGGCGCTATGGAGGCGACCCTTTCCCGAACCTGCGCGAGATTCAAAGTTCGGGTTCGAGCCTCCGCGGCGAAGGCCGAGGGCTCGATCGGTGCCGGCGCGTAACTCGCGCAGGCCGATAGAGACAGGGCGCTGAGCAGGACGGTCAGAGTCGACTTCACGAGGCCAAAGCTCCCGCGACGGGCGGTCGCGGGATAGCTTATGGCTGCGGTCTATTGCGCCCGCACCTTGTCGATTCCCAAACATGGCTGGCTCGATAGAGCCAGGAGCGTGATCGAGTCGCCGAATTTCAAAGCTGTGATGAGCGCGGCGATCTGGCTGAACCTGCCTGGGAAGTACTCGCCCCGAACATGAACAGCAGGTGATCTAAGCCAATGAGGGTGGGATCGCACATCAGCAGGTCGCCACCGATCAGGCGCATCACCTCAGCGTCCGGTGGCGGGCGAAGGCCGGGACGGCGCCCGCGAACGCCCCCTCCATTACCGCTTCTCCGGACGGCCGCGAGGCGAGCTCCTTAACGGCCGCGAGGGTTGCCTGGCACGTACGGCCAAGTCACTTAGCGTTCGGTCCATCACTGGCTGGAATATGCGTTTAAGGCGGCTCTTCATCACTGCCGGTAGGAGTCCTCTGAACTTAACGACGTGGCAGACGCGGGTCGCTCCATTCGCCCGCGCAAACCGGTACTGCATCTCGATGACGAGCAGCCCGGGCATACCGAGCTGCCAGGCAAGCCCGCTGGGAGGGTGGTTGGCGGTAAGGCGGCCAGGGAACACCCAAGATTTCTCCGGGCCGTCCTTGAAGATCACCTGGATAGCATAGGTGATCCTTGTCCGATCATCCGGTTCTTCAGTCACGCGAGCTGTACCAGTCCACTTAGGGTAAGACGCGAAGTCTGTCAGGATCGCCCTGACTGTCGCGACAGGCGCCTTCACGTCGATCTCGCTCACAAGTTCATACACGGGAGTATTCCCTTTAACTTTCGCCATCCGACTATTGCCTGGGCCTTCATCCCTCACCGCTATTGCCCAGCAGACGCGGACGGCATTGTCGCGATGGTGCCTAGGTAGCCGATGATTGATCCTGCCGAGACCTAGGACCAGCTTGCAGGCGTCTCGTACGCGCCCACGCGCCGAGGTCGGTTTGCGATGAGGCGCTCACACCAGCCGCTTCAGACCGTCGAAGTCGCCGGTTACCTTCAGGGTCACTGTGACCGGCTTGCCCGCGCGGTTTCGCCAGAACCAGCCATGGGACCCGTCGAAGGCGGCCGTGAGGACCCCTTCTGAGCGGCTTTCTGAACCCTTGCCGTAGCCATGGTAGGAGATGCCGGCTCCGTCGCCATGGGTATCGAAGTTCAGTTTCGGACCGTCGGTGGTCCAGACATAGGTCACAGATGCGCCCTTGCGCATCTTGGCCTTTATCTCAACGCCTTGCCCGGGGGCCAGGGTCAAGGTCATCTCTTCGGCCTGGGCCGCCGGAGCCTGCTTAGCGGGGGCGATGGCTTGAGCCGGCGCCGGGACGGCCGTGACGACTGGAGTGGGCGCCGTGTGGGCCGCGATCACCGGCCCAGAAGCCGCAGCCGCAGGTGCCGCCTCGGCGGACTCCTCCTGTTCAGCCTCCCGGGCGATGGCCATCTTCACACTCCCCATCTCGGTCAGGCCGAGCAGCCGGCCAATTCCGGTGGGATCCACGGCGTATTCGGCGGGAAGCACGACCGTGACCAGGAGGGTAGCGGCGATACCCACGGCGAAGGCGGTGGAGCGCAGCAGCCTGCTGGTGGTGGGCAGGTCGGCAAGGTCGGGCTTTTGGGTGTTGTGCATGGGTCTGGTCTCCGGTCAGGCGACGAAGTAGCCGACGAGTTGGTAGCCGGTGAGGACGAAGCCGGCGGTCATGAGGATGACGTTGGCGGTGTAGGCGTGGGTCCAGAACCTGGAAGTGCGCCGCCAGAATCCCATGGCGATCAGGATCGCGCTGAGCGCCAGGATCTGGCCGAGCTCAACACCAATGTTGAAGGCGACCAGGTTGACGAAAAGGCCGTCGGGGGAAAGCTGGAAATCCTGCAGCTTGGTAGCTAAGCCAAAGCCGTGGAACAGCCCGAAGATCAGCGTGGCAGCCTTTGTGTTGGGCTGCACCCCGAACCAGCGCTGGAAGGCGCCGAGATTGTCCAGCGCCTTGTAAGCGACCGAGAGGCCAATGATCGCGTCGATGAGGTAGGCGCTGACATTGACGCCCATCAGCACACCCAGAAGCAGGGTGACCGAGTGACCGACCGCGAACATGGTCACATAGAGGCTGACGTCCTTGAGCCGGTAGAGGAAGAAGATCACCCCGAACAGGAACAGTAGGTGATCGTAGCCGGTGATCATGTGTTTGGCACCGAGGTAGACGAACGGCATGAACAGGACGCCGGAGCTCTCCTGGATGTAGCCCTTGTCGCCCTCGGCGACGCCGTGGGCGAACGCCTGAGACACCAGACCAGTCATCAGAAGCAGACCGAGGCCGAGCCACAAACGCTTGGACCAGGTTCGTAGGGTTACTTGTGTCATGGATGATCCTTGGAACTTGAAGATCATGTTGCGACCCATGGATTGGCGCCGAAAAGACGCCGACGGCCCCGGAGCTGGGCCGGTGGGTCGAAGGGCGTGAGGCGAAGGCCTATGCCTCGCCCAGCATAGTCGCGGCAACAAGCGCTGCGCCTCGCCCAGCGCCAGGAAAACCCGACGCTGGGCGAGGCTGGCTTCGCCGCAGGCCCACTGAGTTCGGGGTTCGAGGTCATGCCAACGCCTCGGCAGGCGCGCGCCTACGGCCTAGGTGAGTGTGCACCAGGCTGTAGAGGGCCGGCAGGACCAGAAGGGTGAGGATCGTCGAGGAGATGATCCCGCCGATCACGACCGTAGCAAGAGGTCGCTGAACCTCGGCACCCGCTCCGACATTGAGCGCCATCGGGACGAAGCCGAGGCTGGCTACTAGCGCGGTCATCAGCACTGGCCGAAGCCGGGTGAGTGCGCCTTCGCGGATCGCCCGGTCGAGGGGCGCGCCTTCCGCAATCAGACTGCGGATGAAGGTCACCATGACCACGCCATTCAGCACCGCCACGCCCGAGAGCGCGATGAAGCCCACCCCGGCCGAGATCGAGAGCGGCAGGCCACGCATCATCAGCGCCGCCACCCCGCCGGTTAGCGCCAGGGGCACTCCGGAGAAGACCACAGCGCTGTCCCTCCAGGAGCGGAACAGGGCAAACAGCAGACCGAAGATCAACAAGAGCACGGCCGGCACGACCAGTTGGAGGCGTTTGGCCGCCGAGATTAGCTGTTCGAAGGTCCCGCCGTATGTCACCCAATAGCCGGCCGGGACATTCACTTGCGCGCCCACCTTCTGCTGCACCTCGGCGATAAAGGAGCCGAGGTCGCGATCACGGACGTTGGCGGTCACCACGATACGGCGCTTGCCGTTCTCGCGGCTGATCTGGTTGGGCCCTTTGGTCAGCTCGATCGAGGCGACCTCACTCAGAGGCACGAACTGTCGGGGCTGGCCTTCGCCCGCCGGCAGCGGCACCTGGAGCCGGCCGATGGCGTCTGTGTTCGACCGAATGTCCTCGGGCAGCCGCACCACCACGTCGAAGCGGCGGTCACCCTCGAAGATCTGTCCCGCCGTGGTCCCGCCCATCGAGGTGGCGATGACCTGCTGGACATCGTCGATGCTCAAACCAAGCCGGGCCAGGGCCGCACGGTCGGGGGTGATCTGCAGGACCGGCAGACCGGTGATCTGCTCGGTCTGCGGATCAGCGGCACCTTCGACACCGCCGACAATCCCCTCGATCTCGGCCCCGAGCTTTAGGAGTTCGTCCAGGTCGTCGCCGAAGATCTTGATGGCGACGTCCGCGCGAACCCCCGACAACAGCTCGTTAAACCGCATCTGGATCGGCTGGGTGAACTCGTACTTGCTCCCGGGCACCTCGTTGACCGCAGCCTCCATCTCCTCGACGAGCTTGCCCCGCGGCTTGCGCGGATCCGGCCAGTCCTTGCGGTCCTTCAGCATGATGAAGGTATCAGCGACTGACGGCGGCACCGGGTCGGTAGCCACCTCGGCGGTGCCGATCTTCGCAACCACCCGCTCGACTTCCGGGAACTTGGAAATACGGGCCTCCAGCGCTGTCTGCATGGCGATCGCCTGACTGAGACTGGTGCCGGGGATGCGCAAGGCGTGCATGGCGATGTCGCCCTCGTCGAGGTTGGGCACGAATTCCGACCCCATGCGTGAGGCGCCGAATCCGGCGATCGCAACAAGGGCGACGGCGAGAACCACCATCAGGGTTCGGGCTCGCATAGCGAAGTCGAGGGCCGGCTGGTAGCCGATCCGCGCCCAGCGCATCAGGAAGCTCTCTTGCTCCTGGACCTTGCCAGTGACGAACATGGCGACCGCGGCCGGCACGAAGGTCAGAGACAGGACGAGCGCGGCGGTGAGCGCGATCACCACGGTGATCGCCATCGGATGGAACATCTTCCCCTCGACACCGGTGAGAGCGAAGATCGGCACATAGACTAGGGTGATGATCATCACCCCGAACAGGGAGGGGCGGATCACCTCGCTGGAGGCCGAGGCCGCCAGAGAGAAGCGTTCGTCACGGTTCAGAAGCCGACCCAAACGGTGTTGGGCCTCGCCAAATCGGCGAAGGCAGTTTTCGACGATGATAACGGCGCCATCGACGATCAGGCCGAAGTCCAGCGCGCCCAGGCTCATCAAGTTGCCAGACACGCCGAACCTCACCATCCCGGTGATGGTCAGCAGCATTGTGAAGGGGATGATCGCTGCGGTGATCAGAGCCGCTCGGATGTTCCCGAGCAGCAGGAACAGCACCAGGATAACCAGCAGCGCCCCTTCGAGCAGGTTCTTCTCGACCGTCTCGATCGCCCGATCGACAAGATTGGTGCGGTCATAAACCGGTGATGCGGTAACTCCGTCCGGCAGAGCCTTGGCGGCCTCATCCAGGCTGGCCGCGGCGGCTTGGGCCACCACACGGCTGTTTTCGCCAGCGAGCATCAAAACGGTGGCGAGCACCGTCTCGCGGCCGTTCTCGGTGGCCGCGCCGGTGCGCAGTTCCTGGCCCATGCCGACGTCGGCCACTTCGGCGATGCGGATCGGGACGCCGCCCCGGGTGGCGATGACGATCTGTGACAAGTCCTCGCGGGTGGAGGCTTGGCCGGGGACGCGGATCAGGTACTGCTCGCCGGAGCGCTCGACATAACCTGCTCCCACATTGGCGTTGTTGCGCTCAAGCGCCTCGACCACCTCAGCCATAGTGATCCCAAAGGCCGCGAGGCTCTCGGGGCGCGGCGTGACGTGGTATTGGCGCTCATATCCGCCAATCGTGTTGACCTCGGTTACGCCCTTGGTGTTGCGCAATTGGGGCCGAATTACCCAGTCCTGGAGGGTGCGCATATCTTCGGTCGTGTAGGGCTGACCGTCGGGCCGCCGAGCGCCGGGCTTGGCCTCGATCGTGTACATGAAGATTTCGCCCAGACCGGTCGCGATTGGACCCAGCTCTGGCCTGATCCCCGGCGGGAGTTGGCTAAGCGCATTCTGCAAACGCTCATTCACCAATTGGCGAGCGAAGAAGATGTCGGTGCCGTCGTCAAATATGACGGTGACTTGGGACAGGCCGTAGCGCGAGACCGACCGGGTGTACTGGAGACCCGGCACCCCGGCGACGGCGGTTTCGACCGGGAAGGTAATGCGCTGTTCAGCCTCCAGAGGTGAATAGCCCGGAGCCTCGGTGTTGATCTGGATCTGGACGTTGGTGATGTCAGGCGTAGCGTCGACGGGCAGGCGCTGGAAGCTCCAGACTCCGACGGCCGCTGAGACCAGGACGAGGGCCATGACAAGCCATCGGAAGCGGATCGATTGGGCGATAATGCGTTCAAGCATGGTCTGCGCGCTCCCTAGTGGTCATGGCTCGCGCCGGACTTTTCGATGTCCGCGCGAATGAGGAAGGCGCCGTCGCTGACGTACTGCGGCCCAATGTGAGCATCCGCACCTCGTAGGTCTCACCGACCTTGGCGTAGACAACCGTGAACTCCCGAAAGGGCTGTAGGGCCTTGGTGCGCACCGCGAGCGGAACATCGCCCTGCCCGACCTGGACCACGCCCTGGACCCCTAGGCCTGGGCGCCAGACGCCGCCCTGGAACGGTAACTCCACGTGAGCAACAAGGGTCTGACTGATTGGATCGGCCGTTGGCAGTATGGCCTCGATCACCCCTGTGGCTCGGTGAGCGCCGGCTTGGCTGACGACCTCGACCCGTTGACCGACCCGGACGCGCTCGGCGTCCTTCGGGTAGAGGAAGAACTCGGCGTGCAGTCGCGTCGGATCACCAATGGTCAGCATTGGATCCGTTCCGGCCATCGTCCCGACATTGACCGTCTTGGTTAGAATTACCCCTGAGATCGGGGCGGTGATCGAGTAAGTCTGCAGGCTCTCGCTCGACTCCACTCGCGCCAGAACCTGGCCCCGCTTCACGCGCTGCCCCAAGGAGGCGTTGAGAGCGACGACCCGTCCTGGGTAGCGAGCAAAGACTTCGCTTTGGCCTTCGGGGGTGATCTCAACACGGCCCGATATGGGGAGTGTCTCGCCGAGCAAGGCAGCCCCTGCTCGCTCGGTCTTCACACCGCCAGCTCTGGCGGCGTCGGCCTTGATCACCGTGCGGCCTTCATAGGATTGGTAGGTCCACGCCGAGCGCGCCCCGTCGCGCGTGGCTGTGATGCTAACGTCAAAGGAGTGAGGTTCGAAGACCACTGCCGGACTTGCCAGGTAGTCTGCCTCAGGCGTGAAGGTGAAGCGATCGACCTTGGGGCCCAGACGGGTAAGCGCGATCGCAACCTGGACCTGGCGCGGATCCAGCGGCTTGTTCTTCAAATAGGGATAGAGGCGGAACAGCGGCTCTGGGCCCTCTTCATAAAGGGTTATCTCAAGGCTGAAATCTCCGTCGCGCAGCAGACGACCGTTATGGGGCCCGCGTTCGAACTCAGTTGCACCAGCCTCGGCGCCGGCTTCGGTTTTGGGAGTCTTGGAGCCATCGCCACAGCCGACAATGAGGCATGCAGAGAGGATGAGGGCGAAAGGCGCAACGCGCCTGCTTTGGACGGGCGTCATTAGCGGGTCTCCGCAGTCTGGGTCTGAATATAGCTAGCCTGACGGCCGGTAAGCCGATCGAGAGCGGCTTGATCAAGGTGGTATTGGCGCAAAACGCTGACGCGACGAGCCCGTGCGTCGGCGAGCGCCCGCTCGGCCTCGGTAACGTCCAGATAGCTGAAGCCGCCGCGATTGAACCCGTCGCGCACCTGCTCAACTGCCCTCATCGCTGGGGGAATGACTTCAGTGCGGATCCGCTCGACCTCGGTCGTGCCCGACAGGATCCGGGCGACCAGTTGAGCGATCTCGCGTTCTCTGGCGTTTCGCGCAGCCTCTATGTCGGCTTCAGCGGCATTCCGCTCTGCCTGAGCGCGCTCAATTCCCGATCGATTGGTATCGAAGCGCCGCAGCGGGATAGTGCCGCCGACGATGAAGGCGAGATTATTTCCATCGCCGAGGTAGCGGACCCCGGCGCGGACGGTTGGGTCAACAACGGCCCGGGATTGTTCGAGGCGGATATTGGCGACGGCTACGTCCCGTTCAGCCTCAAGGAGCGCGAGGTCGGCGACTGTCAGAGTGGCCGGGATCACAGGTCCCTTGGCCTCAAAGAACGGCTCGAGGGCTAAGCGGAACTCCTGCCCGCCACCCCAGAACCGGGCGAGCTCAACACGAGCGTTGCGGGCGCGATCCTGAGCTTGGTCACGCGCTATCTGCGCTTGAGCCGTCATCATGTCGGCCCGGGAGCCAGCGAAGAGCGGGTCGCGCGCAGCCTTCACCCGCCGATCAATGTCGGTTTGAGACCGGTGAGCGGCGATGAAGCGAGCTTGGGCAATAAGCAGATCGGCCTCGGCTGCCGCCGCCTCAGCGTAGGAAACTTGGACATCCCGCAGCAGATCGAGTGTGCGCACCGCGCGCCGTAGCCGGGCGACCTCGACTTCAGCCCGCGCCCGCCCCGTGCGGGCCTCACGCTTGCCGCCCCGTTCAAGGGTCTGCTGGTAACTGACCGTCGCTTCCGTCCGGTCAAGGAGGGAATAGGCGCCGGTCCCGGCGAAATTCTCCAGCTCCACCCCCAGCGTTGGGTTAGGCCCCACCCCGGCTTGACGTTGATTGGCCTGCGCCGCCGCAACACGGGCCTCCGACCCGGCGAGGGTCGGATCGGAGGTCGCTGCTTTGGTCAGCGCCTCGGTCAGGCTGAGCGCGGGTGGCGCGGTCTGCGCCTTTGCCATCGTTAAGTTGACGAGGCTGAGTGCGAGCATGGCCGTAACGGCCATGCTCAGCCGCGCGTTGGCGCGACACCGGAATTTGAATGACATGTGTCTCTCGAAGCATGGGTGATCAGGCGCGCACGGCCTGATTGCCGCGCTACGTCAGGCGAAGACTTCGAGAGGGGCTCTTGGTGGGCGTTCTAGGCCCAGGATCATTCCTGAAGATGGTGGCGCATCGCTGGGCGAACGCATCGGCAAAGCCTGCGCCAAAATTACCGAGGTGGCGACATCGCAAGGAAGGGGCGCAATCTGAGGACCGTCACCGTGATGGTGGTGCGAGGGTCCGTCCGGAGAGACATCATCGACCGCGCTGACCTGCTCGTCATGATCCTCCTGATGGTCGAGGTGGTCATCGTGTCCCAGATGAACTTCGCCGCCAAGAAAGGACGCAGGGTGGTCAGCCATCTGACTATGCTGAGCTTGATCCACCGTAGCAGTGATTGACTGGGAGGCTAGCACAGCCACCAACGCCACGCAGAGCGTGGCGAGGAACGACCTCAGCTTTCTGGCTCGCAGAGCAATCACCCGTTAGCACTCCCGGTATCGGCTATTAGGTCGTGTGGCTTTTGAGCGCAAGGGTGGGAGGCTGGCATGCGACTACATGACCCCCCGCGGCCAGTTGGGGTGAAGATCGTCGATCACAAAGGGGTGCTGGTGCCCCGCAGGTGCGCTAGACGGCTCGCCCTCGCGTAGGTGCGAGTGCTGAGGCGGCAGGTCTGGGTGTAGGTGCGCGAGTTGCTCTGGGTCGACCGCCGGCCAGGCCCTGAGTGCGACAATGACGCCGGCTAGGCTCAAAGCGGCGAGCGCCATCAGCGTCGGGGCCATGCCAAACGCTGCCCCAAGAGAGCCTGCTACGGTGTAGGTTAGCAGCCAGCAGCCGTGGGACAGTGCGAACTGCGCGGCGAAGACGGCGCTGAGGTCATCGGGCGCCGCGGATCGGCGCAAAAGACGTCCTGACGGGGTCAGAACAGCAGAATAGCCTACTCCCAAGATCGCCCATAGGATCAGGAGCGCGACCCAGCGATCGACGCCGGGCGCAACTGTAAGGATGGCCATGCCGACCAGGGCGATGGTCAGAAGCCACGAGGCGGCGACCATAGTTGTGCTATCGCCCACGCGCTCTAGTACACGCGGGAGCAGCAAGGCTGTGGCCATGGAGCCGCCTCCGAAGGCGGCTAACGCCAGAGCCATGTCGTCACTCGATCTGCCGATCAATGTTCGCACATAGACGACGGAGTTAACGATCACCATGGCGCCGGCAGCGGCAGCTGCCAAATTGAGCGCCAGCAGGCCTCGCAACCTCGGGGTCTTGAGGTAAATGCGAATACCTCGAGTGGTGCGTGCGTAGATCCCGCCTTCGCGTTTCACCGCCTTCGGCTGCGGGACAACGACGGAAACCACCAAGGCGGCCGAGGCCATGAAGCCGATGACGGTCCCGCCGAAGAGCCAATGGAAACTGATGACCGTCAGCAGCGAGGCGGCGAGTATCGGGCTGACAAGGCTTTCCATGTCGTAGGCCAAGCGCGAGAGCGATAACGCCCGCGTGTAGCGCTTCTCGTCGGGAAGGATATCCGGGATGACAGCCTGAAACGTCGGCGTGAACGCCGCTGAGGCCGACTGCAAGAGGAAGATGAGCAGGTAGATTTGCCAGATCTCAGTAACGAAGGGCAGCATGACAGCCACGGCTGCACGCACCAAATCCATCGATACAAGGAAAGCGCGCCTTGGAAGACGATCCACAAAAGCGTTCACGATAGGGCCAACGCCGATATAGGCGATCATCTTGATCGCTAAGGCGCCGCCAAGCACAACGCCAGCGTTCGCTCCGGCCAGTTCGTAAGACAGCAGACCCAGCGCTACCGTCGCTAGGCCCGTGCCAACCAGCGCAATCACCTGCGCCAGGAACAGGTGTCTGTAGGTTCTGTCCGCAAGAACGCTCAACATTGCCAATCCCTCCGGTGGCTCATCACAGCGAGCCCCGTTGAGGCGCCGCCATATCACTGGGGGTTGGGCTCTTCCCCTGATCCTTCAACCGCTCGACGCGGCGCTTCAAATCATTCGATACCATCTGTCGAGCACGGGGTTGCATCTTCCGCCAGGCGCGGATTTCAGGAACGGTTCGACCACAGCCGATGCACCAGCCTGATCGACCATCAAAACTGCATACGCTGATGCATGGATCGCTCGACTTCACGGGTAGACCGCCGCGGGCTGAACGCCAAAAGGCGTTGACGGCGCCCCCCCGTCGTCAGCCCCTACCTTGCGCGGTAGCAGCCGGGCTGAATTGAGGATGAAGGCCATCTCGGACGCAACGTGAATGAACGCTGCCATCAGGGGATTTAGAATACCCACAGCCGCCAAGCCTATCCCGATCGCGTCGATC
>NCEV01000134.1 GCA_002280875.1 Caulobacter sp. 32-67-35
CGGGGAAGTTCTCGCCATAGTCCAGCAGGGCCGCGTGGGTGGGCGGGGCCTCGCGGGCGAACAGGGCGGCGGCGGCGCGGAACCAGTCCTCGCCGACCAGGGTCGCGACGGTCGGGAAATTTGCGGCCAGGGCGTCGACGCAGCCCCTGGCGATGGTGTTGCGATAGACTGACAGGCCAGGCTCGCCGGCGTCGGCCGCGGCCAACCACGGCGACAGGACCGTCGGCCCGCCGGCCAGGGCCTCGACAAAGGCGTCCTGGAACTCCAGCAGGTCAGACATGGGCCGGCTCCAGACGTTGGAGTTCAGCCTGGGCTCGGTCGCGCTCGGCCATCAGGGTCGCGAAGGCCGGCACGTGGTCGTCGCGCTCGATTAGGGTGGGGCGCGGGCCGATGCGGGCCATTAGATGGCGATAGAGGCTCCAGACGCCTTCGGCCACTGGCGCGCCATGGGTGTCGATCAGCAGGGACGAGCCGCCCTCGTCCCGAGCATGGCCGGCCAGGTGGATTTCGCCGATCACGGCGGCGGGCAGGGCGTCCAGATAGGCGGCGGCGTCGTAGCCGAGGTTGAAGTCGGTCTCGTCCAGATCGTGGCCGGTCAGGGGGATGTAGAGCTAGGGGTTCTCGACCAGAACCTGGCGGCCCAGGGCGTCCTGCATCCGGCCGATATTGCCGGCGATGCGTGACAAGGCGGCGTGTGTGCGGGGAAAGGGCAGAAGGTCGGGCTGGTGCAGGCCGCGATGGGTCGACCAGGCCAGATGTTCAGAGACCACGAACGGCTCGAAGCGATCGACCAGGGTCTTCAGCGCCTGCAGATGTTCGGGGTCCGGATCGGCGTCGGCGGCCAGGGACAGGCCCACCCCATGCAGCGACAGCGGATGCCGCGTGCGGATCGCCGTCAGGACGGTCAGGCGCGGTCCGCCGGCCGACATGTAGTTCTCGGGATGAACCTCGAACCACAGGCCCGGCGCCGTCGCGGCCAGAGCCTCGTCATAGTGCTGAGGTTTCAGGCCAAGGCCTGCGGCGGGGGTCATGGGGGAGTCTCTTGAGTTGGACGATCACTTGCCCCCTCCTGACCGCTTCGCGGTCGTCCTTCCCCTAGGGGGAGGAGCGCGTCAGCGCGGAGGGGGCAAGTGTCAGAGCCGGATTACATCTTGGGCGTCAGCGAACCCATGCCCTTGGGGGTCTTGATGGTGGTGCAGGTGCCCTTGGCGACATAGGTCCAGGCATTGCCCTGGTAGTCGACCTTGGAGGTGCCGGCGCAGGAGGTGCCAGCGCCCGCGGCGCAGTCGTTCTTGCCAGCCATCGAGACGCCGTAGCACTTTTCCATGGCGGGCTTCTTGGCCTTCATGTCGTCGGCGAGGGCGGCGCCGGCCGACAGAGCGAAGACGGCGGCGAGGGCGGCGGTGGCGGTGTTGCGGTTCATGGGACTGGCTCCTTGGGATGATGTCCGTGACCGGCCCGGCTGGGTGGGTCGAGGGGGATTACGGCGGGGAGCGATCAAAGGTTACACCGGTCGCCGAACAAAAATTTCCGGGCCCTCGTCTGGCCGGTTTCGGCCCGGGCGCGCGCCGTGTAACCATCTGGGCCAGGCGCGCGAATAGGGGATAGCGTGACGGACACCGAGACCCGACTGAAGGCGCTGATGCTGCGCGGGCTGGAGGGCGATGCCCGGGCCTATCGCGAGTGTCTGGCTGTGCTGGGCGTTCGCTTGCGCGCCTATTTCGCACGCCGGATGTCCGGCGCGCCCGGTGATGTGGAGGATATGGTGCAGGAGACGCTGCTGGCGGTGCATATCAAGCGGGCGACCTGGGACAGCTCCCAGTCGTTCACCGCCTGGGCGCACGCCGTGGCGCGCTACAAGCTGATCGACCACTGGCGTCGCCGCAAGATCCGCCAGACCCTGCCCATTGACGACCATGCCGAGTTCCTGGCCGCCGAGGAACACGACCCCGGCGTCGGCCTTGAGCTGGATCGCGCCCTGGCCAGCCTGCCCGATCGGCAACGAATCCTGGTCAGCGACGTCAAGCTGGCGGGTCTGAGCCTGGCCGAGGCCGGCGCGCGGGCCGGCATTTCCGAGGGCGCGGCCAAGGTCGCCCTGCATCGGGCGCTGAAGGCCCTGGCCGAAAGGATGCGCCGTGCGGACCGATGACCTGATCGACGCCCTGGCCGCTCAGGCCGGTCCCGACCCCGGCGGCTCGCCCTCTCGGCGCCTGGCCCTGCTGGTTGGCCTGGGCGTGGCGGTGGCTCTGGCCGGCGTGCTGATCTGGCTGAAGGTGCGGCCGGACCTGATGGACGTGATGTCCGGCGGCTTCTTCTGGTTGAAGGCGGCCTATACCGGCGCCCTGGGGCTGGCGGGCTATCTGGCGGTCGAGCGCCTGGCGCGCCCGCTGGGCTCGCCCCGCCGCGGCCTGGTTCTGGGCCTGACCGTGCTGGTCGGTTTTGTCCTGGCGGGGCTGGTGCAATTTGGCCTTTCGGATGACCCGATGACGCTGCTGCGCGGCGGCTCGTGGACCCGGTGCTCGCTGAACATCCTGGCCCTGGGGGCGCCGACCACGCTGCTGGGCCTGGGGGTGATGCGGGGCTTGGCGCCCACCCGGCCGACCCTGGCGGGGTTCGCCGTCGGGGCCCTGGCCGGCGGGGTCGCAGCGACGGTCTATGGCCTGCATTGCGCCGAGAGCACCTTCGTCTTCGTGGGCGTCTGGTACAGCCTTGGCGTCTTGGCCTGCGCGGCCCTGGGGGCGGGTCTTGGGCGCTTGACGCTGCGCTGGTGAGCGACGGCGCGGCGCGCGGGCGCGGTCATCCTGTCAGGCTGGCGTTCCCCGAACGGCGGTTGACAAGCCTCGGCTCAGCTCCTCAAGTGCCCGCGCCGCGACTGCGAGCGATACGCAGGCGCGGTTCATAGCCGGTTCTGACACCTTGTGGGGAGGGTCGCCCGTGATGATAGACGACGCTCTCGTCCTACCCGACGCGGCGCCGGCGGCCGCCCCCGGGTGGTCGACAGCCACATTGCAGACGCGTCTTCTGGAGCTCGCCGCTGCGGGCGCCCTGGCGGCCGTGCTGATGGTGCTCCTGTGGCTGCAGCCCCGCGCCGATTTCTGGGTGGCGATCAGCCAGCCGTTCTTCTGGCTCAAGGGCCTCTATACCGTCGCCCTGGCCGTCATGGCCCTGGGCGGTGCGACCGCGTCGGTGCGTCGCGGCGCCTCGGTGCGCCCCCCGGCGGCGATGCTCGCTGCCGTCGTCGCCCTGATGGCGGTCGCGGCCGCCTTCGAGGCGCCGGGCCTGGGTCCGGCCATGATCGCCCATGTGTTCGACCCGGGCGGCGCCTTCGCCTGCATCGCCTATGTGGCCATCCTG
>NCEV01000056.1 GCA_002280875.1 Caulobacter sp. 32-67-35
CGCCAAGGCCCTCGACGCCGAACGCCAGGCCGGCAAGGTGCGCTCGGCCATCCACGGCCTGCCCATCCTGCTGAAAGACAATATCGAGGCCAATGACGGTCTGGCCACCACCGCCGGATCTCTGGCCCTGAAGAACAACGTGACCGGCCGCGACGCGCCGCTGGTCAAGGGTCTGCGCGACGCCGGAGCCGTGCTGCTGGGCAAGGCCAACCTGTCGGAATGGGCCAATATCCGCTCCAGCAAGTCGATCAGCGGCTGGAGCGCGGTGGGCGGCACGGTGCGCAATCCCTATGTGCTGGACCGCAGCGCCTGCGGCTCGTCCAGCGGTTCGGGCGCGGCCGTGGCGGCGGGTCTGGCCTGGGCCGCCATCGGCACCGAGACCGACGGCTCGATCACCTGCCCAGCGGCGATCAACGGTCTGGTCGGCCTGAAGCCCACCGTGGGCCTGGTCTCGCGCACCCACATCATTCCCATCAGCCACAGCCAGGACACGGCCGGCCCGATGACCACCTCGGTCAAGGACGCCGCCGACATCCTGACCGCCATCGCCGGCTCCGATCCCGCCGATGTCGCCACCAAGGCGGCCGACAGCCACAAAACCGACTATGCCAAGGGCCTCGACAAGAACGCCCTGAAGGGCGTCACCCTCGCCGTGGCGCGGTTCTATACCGGCTATTCGCCCAAGACCGATCTGGTGTTCGAACAGGCCCTGGCCGACCTGAAGGCCCAGGGCGCGACCCTGGTCGAGGTGAAAGAGTTCGACGAAGGCCCGATCGGCAAGGCCGAGGGCGTGGTGCTCTATACCGAGCTGAAGGTCGACCTGGCCGCCTATCTGGCCTCGACCGATCCGGCCAAGGTGCCCAGCCGCACGCTGGCCGACCTGATCGCCTTCAACAAGGCCACGCCGCACGAGTTCGAGTGGTTTGGCCAGGAGAGCTTCGAGAAGGCCGAAAAGACCAAGGGCTACAGCGACCCCGACTACATCAAGGCTGCTGCGGACGCCAAGCGTCTGGCCGGCCCCGAGGGCATCGACAAGATCCTGAAGGACACGGGCGCCGTCGCCATCGTGGCGCCGACCACCGGCCCGGCCTGGACCATCGATCCGCTGAACGGCGACAACTATGGCGGCTCGTCGACCACCCTGCCCGCCGTGGCCGGCTATCCGCACCTGACCGTGCCGATGGG
This sequence comes from Caulobacter sp. 32-67-35, assembly GCA_002280875.1. Classification (GTDB taxonomy): domain Bacteria; phylum Pseudomonadota; class Alphaproteobacteria; order Caulobacterales; family Caulobacteraceae; genus Caulobacter. The sequence continues at coordinate 1,186 of NCEV01000056.1, forward strand.
CGACGTCACGGGCCTGCCGGTGGGGCTGTCGTTCATCGGCCCAGCCTGGAGCGAAAAGCTGCTGCTGAACCTGGGCTATGCCTATGAACAGGCGACGATGAAGCGCAAGGCCCCGACCTTCCTGAAGACCCTCGCGCCCTGATCAGGGCGCGACCTCAGACCCGGGGGCGAATGACCTCGATCGGCGGCGGCGGCGGGGTGACCCGCTCCGCTGACGGCGCATAGGGGGCCGGCGGTCCGAACGGCTTCTGCGGCGCGCAGCCGCAGACCGCTGTCGCGGTCAGGGCCAGGATCAGGATCAGGCCGCTTCTCAGCATCCCACCAGGCCCACGCCGGCGAAGTTGCGGTTGCCGCCCACGCCGACGCCGCCGAAACGGTCGCCAACCGCAACGCCCAGGCCCAGGGCGCCGGGCGGGTTGGCCACGGCCACGCCCAGATTGCCGCTGGACGTGAAGATGCCCAGGCCGGACTTGAAGCAGCGATTGTCGCCGCGCGGATCCCAGACCTCGACCTGGCCGTCGGCCCGCGTGAAGGCCCAGCGTTCACCGCGCTCATCGCGACCGCTGACGGTAATCTTGCCGGCGCCGTCCGGCGCGACCGCATACGACTCGCGGCTTATGCCGTCGACAGCGCAGGACGCCACCAGGCCCGGACGGCTGAGATCGCCGCTCAGGGCCGCCGCCGAACGGGTCTGGGCGTTGTAGGCCGAGACCTCGGTGTCGCCGCCGCGCCCGCCGCCCACGAACACCTGGGTGCCGGTCGAGCTGTCATAGGTCATGATGTCCGGCGCCTGACCGGTCAGGGGTTCGCCGCAGGCCGCGGGACGACCGCCGCCGGGACCGCCACGGCCGCTCTGGGCCTGGGCCTGGGCCTGGGCCTGGGCAGCGCCCAGAGCGGCGGCGACCGTCAGGGCGATGGCGGCGATATGGACGGGCTTGCTCATCGTGAGGCTCCTCCGGATTGCGGTCCGCCCGACAGAGCATCGTCAGGCAGCTGGGGCGGCGCCGAGGTGGCCGAGGCCGGCAGGACGGACGGGGCGGGCCAGTACGAGTCGAAGTCCAGCCGGGCCAGATCGCGGGGCGTGCGGAACACTTCCGGCGCCTCGTACCAGGGGCGGCAGGTCAGTTCGCCGCTGAAGTGGCCCTTGACCAGGGCCTCGCAGCCGCCGGGGCGAGCGAAGACGCGGTTGTCGACCGAGCGCACCTGACCGCCAGCGTCGGCATAGATGCCCGAGCGCATGACGCGGTGGATACGATTATTGGAGGCGAACACGATACCCGAGGCGGCATAGATGCCGACGTCCATGGCTTCCAGGTCGCCGCCGCGGATCTGCAGATTGGCGTTCTCCAGCACCACTGCCCAATCGGCGTCACGAACGACCGGATTGATCAGCGTGGTCTCGTCGCCGCCGCCTACATAGACGCCGCGCGAGAAGCCGTCGACATACAGGCCCTCGATCTTGACCAGCTGCTGGCGGTTCATGCCAGCGATCACGAAGCCGGCCGAGTTGCGGGTGCGGGCCGAGCCGGTCCAGTCACCCAGGCGGGTCACCCGGATGTCGCGCAGCCGGCTGTCGCCCGAGGTTTCGAACGCCGCGCCAATGGCGGTGGCGGCGACCTCGACATTGGCCGCCATAATCTCGCCGGTGGCCTTGACCACGGGCTGACGCGTGCGGCCGATGAAGACCGTGTCCTGCAGCTCGATGCGGCTGTCCTGGACATCCATCGCCGAGCCTTCGCCGCTGTAGCGGACCGTGACACCCTTCAGGGCCAGCTCGGTGGCGCGGCCGGTGATGCACGAGGCCTGGCCGGCGCGCAGGGACTCGATGCCCAGCCCCTCCAGCACCACATACTGAACGCCTGGCGCGATGCGGACGCACGGCTGGCCGGCGGGCGCCACCAGGATCGGCCGATTGCGCGACGGCGTATAGTCGCGGACCACGATGGTCACCGACTGGGTGATGTTCAGCGACTCGACGCAGGCCCCGCCCTCTTTCGAGGTCAGGGTCAGCAGGTCGCCGTCGTACAGGCGGGCCAGGGTGTCATTGACCTGCCCGGGATAGGCATAGTCGCAGTTGATCTCGCGGGGGACATAGCCGGGGCGACCGCCATTGCCGTATTCGCAGCGGCCGCGAACGCGATAGCTGCCGCGCGGACAGGGCTTGACCTTGGGCCGGTGGCTCGTCTTGCAGCCTCGCGACAGGTTCGGCTCGAGCAGAAGGCCGAAACACGGACGGATCTGCTGATCGATCTTGGCGTCCGGCGAGGCCAACGCCACGGCGGGCGCGGCGGCGAGGCCGAGCGACAGCGTGGCCACGAGGGCCAGGAAGCGGCTCAGGCGGCTCATCGATAGTCCCTTTCGATGTAGGGCCGACCGCCGCGCTCGGCGGCGGGTCTGGGCGGACGCGAAACCTGCGCCAGCAATTGTTGCAGGCGCCAGACCGACGGCTTGAAGCCGGCCAGGGCGCCGTCCAGCTGGTAGACCACCGCCTTGGCGCGATCCTGGTCCGCCACGCCCTGAAGGCCCAGCGAGAAGAAGGTCGACATGGCGTACTTGGCCTCAGCCGAGCCCTGACGTTCGGCTTCCTCGTACCAGTGGTAGGCCCGGGCGTAGTCGCGCGGCACGCCCACACCCTCGGAATACATCACCGCCAGAACGAGCTGGGCCTTGGACGAGCCGTTGACGGCGGCGTACTGCACCGCCCGCACCTTCTCGATGGCGCTCAGCCGCCCACTGATCGGCCGGCCGATCATGGCCTGGAAGGTCTGGGCGTCATTGGTCGAGAGCAGTTTCTCGTCGATCAGCGGCGTGGGGATCACGCGCAGATAGGCAAGAGCCTCGCCGATATGCACGAAGGGCAGCTCATGCAGACGGGTCAGGGCTGCTTCCTTGGCCTCGCCGGACTGGCTGGCTTCGTCGGAATGCGGCACGCCCGACTCCGGCGATTCGGGCGGATAGAACTCGTAGGGCGGAATCCAGCGCTTGGCCTTGGTCTCGACAAACGCCCCGTAAGAGGCGCGTTGCGGCGAAGAGCGCTCGAAGTCCTTGAGCATCACATAGGCCGAGACGTCGCCCGTCTGCACCGCCAGATAATTGTAGAGATAGGCGTCGACGTCGTTGCGACGGAACAGATCCAGCGCCGCCGGCGCGCCAGCGCGCTTGGGACCGCCATAGGCCTCGACGGCCTGAAGATTGTCAGACGGCTCGCCATACGGGCCGAAGAAGCCGTCATGCATGCGGGCCAACACGCGATAGCCATCGGCGCCCTGGCTGGACAGCACATAGATCACGCGATTGCGGACCTTCTCGCGCTCCTCGGTCGACATGCGCGACAGGAGGCGATCGAGGGCGCCATAGGCGCTCTGACGCTCAAAAGCGCGGCAGTCATCGAAGCGCGACAGGGTCCTGCCGTCATTCTTGCCGCGCCGCTCATAGGCTGCAATCGGCGCATAGCCGCCAGCATTGGCCAGGGCCATGGCGTACCAGGTGGCGGCCTCGACCTGATCCTCGAGATTCTTGTCGACGGCCCGCTGGCCTTCATACCGCCGCGCCAGTTCCAGCTGAGCGAAGAAGTCGCCCCGGAAACCGCCCTGGCGCAGCGCCCGGATCTCCTGCTGTTGCTGGTTGAACTGGCCCGACACCCCCTGGGCCGCCTGCGGCCGCGGACAGGCGCTGGCGCGCTTCTGGAACCAGAGATTGGGACCCACGTCGCAACCCACAAGGGGAATCACCACGGCGGCGACCAGCGCTCCGACGGGAACACGCCTCAGAAACGCCCCTCGCCCGGAAACTGCCCCAAGCAGGGTCTTTCGGAGCGCGGAATAGCGCGAAACAGCGTCGCTGACTTCGTGCATCACTCCCCCTCCAGCACGCCGTTAACCATAAGCATCGAGGACTCATGTGCTCGGGGTTGCATACTGTCAAGGTGAAGCAACGCCGTTCGACCACCGGCGTGTTTTCGCGCTGCGCAACAAATCGCGCGGCAGGAGAATCTGTCGGAAATGTCACAAAACAGCCGAGGCAACACTTATCGAACAAGTGACAAATGCAACCGCGAGGAGAACTCGTCTCCTCGCGGATTAATTCCTCGGCGCGCTCGTCTCATGAGCGCGGTGTGCGCGATTTGAAGCCAGTCGCGCCAGTTCGCCCTAACGCCCCGTCGGCATGTCCTTGAAGGCCACGTCCTTGTCGACCCGCACATCACCCGGCAAGCCCAGAACCCGCTCGGCGATGATGTTCTTGAGGATCTCGTCGGTGCCGCCGGCAATACGAAGCCCGGGGGCCCACATCAGGCTCTGCTGGAACGCCGCCTCGGCCGGGGCCTGATCAGGATCGATCAGGATACCGTACTGGTCTTCCATCTCGACGGCGGTGTTGGCCAGGTCCTGCATCTGGTTGGCGGCGATGATTTTGCCGATCGAGCTTTCCGGTCCCGGCGTCTGGCCGCGTGACAGGGCGGTCATGGTGCGGAAGCGGGTGAACTTCAGGCCCTCGGACTGCACATACCAGTCGGCCAGCTTTTCGCGGAAGGCGTTGTCCTTGATCGCCGGGCCGGTGGCGCCGGTCAGCTCGCGGGCCAGGCCCATGATCTCGCGATAGTTGGGGCCCGATGAGCCGCCGACCGCCAGACGCTCGTTCATCAGGGTGACCAGGGCCACCTTCCAGCCCTCGCCGACCTCGCCCAGCCGCTGGCTGTCCTTGACGCGAAGATCGGTGAAATAGACCTCGTTGAACTCACGTCCGCCCGACATCTGGTGGATCGGCCGGCATTCGACGGCGGCGTCCTTCATGTCGATCCAGAACATCGTCAGGCCCTTGTGCTTGGGCACGTCTGGATCGGTCCGGGTCAGCAGGATGCCATAGTCGCAATAGTGGGCGCCGGTGGTCCAGACCTTCTGGCCGTTGATCACCCACTCATCGCCGTCCCTGACCGCGCGGGTGCGCAGGGCCGCCACGTCGGAGCCGCCGGCGGGTTCCGAGAACAGCTGGCACCAGATCTCCTCGCCCTTCACGGCGGGGCTGACGAAGCGCTGCTTGGTTTCGGTGTTTGAGAACGCCATCACCGTGGGCACGCACATGCCCAGGCCGATGGTGAAATAGCCGTAGGAAAGACCGGCCTTGGTCTCCTCCTGGCCAAAGATCACCGACTGGATCGGCGTGCCGCCGCCGCCGCCGATCGCCGCCGGCCAGGTGATGCAGGCATAGCCGGCGCTGGCCTTGCGGGCCTGCCAGGCCTTGGCGGCGACCATGTGCTGGTCAGTGTTGGGCTTGAGCTCGCCGAACTGCGCGCGGTGCTCGGCGGCGTTCTGCGCCAGCCAGGCGCGAGCCTTCTCGCGATAGGCGGCTTCTTCGAGGGAATCGTTGAAGTCCATGATTGTCTCTCCCTATGCCGCGTTTTTCTGTTCGAGCTGGCTGACCAGCCGTTCTTTCCAGACCCGCGGCGCGCCGGCCACGAGGCTGAGCTGGCGCGAGCGCCGGTAATAGAGGTGGCAGTCGACATCCCAGGTAAAGCCCATGCCGCCATGGACCTGGATGCTTTCCTTGCTGGCGAACCAGTAGGCGTCGGACGCCGCGATGCGCGCGGCCGAGGCGGCGATCGGCAGTTCCGGCGCGTCCACGTTCAGGGCCCAGGCCCCGTAATAGGCGTTGGAGCGAGCGACCTCGTTCTTGACGTACATGTCGGCCAGCTTGTGCTTGATCGCCTGATAGCCGGCGATGACGCGGCCAAAGGCGTAGCGGCCCAGGGCATAGTCCTTGGCCATCTCCAGGCACTTGTCGGACCCGCCCAGCTGTTCGAAGGCCAGCAGCACGGCGGCGCGATCCATAATCGCCTGGACGAGGTCGAAACCAGCGCCCGCCTCGCCCACCCGCTCGGCGGTCACGCCGTCGAAGGTCAGCTTGGCCACGCCGCGCGTGGGATCCAGGCTCTTGAGCGTCTCGCGCGCCACGCCCTTGGACTTCAGATCGACCAGGAACAGACCCGCCTTGCCACCCTCGCTGGCCAGGACCAGGGCCATGTCGGCCACGTCGCCGTCAGTGACCGGGATCTTCACGCCCGTCAGCTTGCCGCCTTCGACCCGGCAGGCCAGGTTCGAGGCATTGACCACGCCCGGACCTTCCGAGGTCGCCAGGCAGCCAATCAGTTCACCGGCGGCGATGCGCGGCAGGACGGCGGCCTTCTGGGCCTCGCTGCCGGCCAGCATCACACCCTCGGCCAGGAAATAGACCGTCGAGGCGAACGGGATCGGCGCCACGGCGCGGCCCAGTTCCTCGGCGATGGCGCACAGCTCCACCCGGCCAAGGCCCAGGCCGTTGAACTCTTCGGGGATGCAGGCGCCCAGCCAACCCTGCTCGGCGACGGCGGCCCACAGGTCCTGATCGAAGGAGCGGGCCGGGTCATCGAGAACGCCGCGCACCACGGCCGGACCGCAGCGTCCGTCGAGGAACTTGCGCGCCTCGTCCTTCAGAAATTTCTGGTCGTCGGAAAAGTCAAAATCCACTGGGGCCTCCCTGGACGGCTCACGGGTCGGCGCGTCTCAAGGCCCACCCTGAACGACCTTGAGCCGCAGGGAAAGATTGACCCGGCGTCAAGGATTTCAGGTTCTTATGGCGCTCGTTCAGTTCACGTCGCGTCCAAGGGGCCCATGGCCAAGACCGTCTATCAGCGCAACCAGAAGGTCTGGGTCGAGAGCGTCGGCGCCTGGGCGACGATCGAGCGCATCGTGCCCATCTGGGCCAAGGGCTTCGATGAGCCCGTACGCGTCACCTATGACGTCGGCCTGGGTCGCGAATTCCACGCCCATGAGCTGAAGCCCGAGGAAAAGGTCGACGCCGAGGGGGCTGGCATGGTCGCCAACTGGCGGGTGCTGCGGGCCCGAAACAAGTGGCAACAGGAAAGCGACTGCCCGCACCACCCCTATCCCGGCACCTATCCGGTGGTGGTCACCGATCCCAATGACTGGGGCGGCTGGCGCACGCCGGGGGCGGAATATGATCGCGACCCGCGCAAGATCGAATACCAGGCCCGGCTGATCTCCAGCGCGCCGCGTTTGCACGCCATCGCCCGGCAAATTCTGGAGCTGGTCGCCGACCATCCCGAAGATGCGCCGCCCGCCCTCGCCGCCCTCGCCCAGCAGGCGTCGGCGATCGAGCGCTATCTGCATGAGGTTCCGGCAGCCGAAAGCGCGACGGGTCGGGTCGAAGGCTAACGCCCCATGACAGGCGGGCGCGGTTCGGCTGATCAGGAATGACCAGAACCCGGGTCGGACGGCATCAGGCTCGACACTGATGCCGTCCGGCCTCGCCCGGGGCGAGGCAAACGACGCTCCGGCCTCAACCGCCGGCGCTCCGGGCACAGTTTCCGCAGCCCGCGCCGGGACGGCGCGACGCTGCGAAACGTCTCAGGTGGGCGTTAGAACCGATAACCGACGCCGACCGAAGCCACGATGGGGTCCAGCTTGACCTTCGACTTCAGCGCGCCGCCATTGATCGAGGCGTCGGTCTCGAACCACACCTTCTTGACGTCGATGTTCAGATTGTAGCGCGCGTTCAGCGGCACGTCAGCGCCGACCTGCAGGGCGTAACCGAAGCCGTCATCCAGCTTCACCTTGAAGCCGTTCTTGTCCTTGCTGCTGTAGAACAGCATGTAGTTCAGGCCCGCGCCGACATAGGGGCTGAACTTGGCGGCCGGGAACGGGTGATACTGAAGCGACACGACGGGCGGCAGGACCCAGGTCTTGTGAACCTCGATGTCGGTCCCGGGCCCGACGGCCTTGACGGTGTGCTGGGTGGTGCCGGCGATAACCTCGACGGCGAGCTTGTCGCTCAGGAAATAGGACAGGCCGATGGTCGGCTTGATGTCGTCATTGACGTCGGCCTTCAGGCCCGAGGCGACGCCCGCAGCGGTGACAATCGAATTGCCGGCGTCAGGCGCTACATCGGTGACGCGGACGTTCAGAACCAGATCGCCCTTGGCCTTGGGCTTGACGGCCTCTTGGGCTTGAACGGCGGAAACGGCCAGAAGGCTGGCGGCGCAAGTCAGAGCCAGGCGGGTCGCGATGGTCATCTTTTATCCCCATATTTCGAACCGGGCGCTGCATTTGGGGCGCCCGAAAGGGGAATTGCGCCCGGTTGAGCGCGCTTTCTTTGATCCGGAACAAGTCCACACAAAAAATATGGCCTTTAGCCCGGACCTTATTACTTAAGGGCTCTCGCGCAGGCCGCCCGGGCCCTCTAGATTGCCCTCATGCCCACAGAAACACCCCAGGCCATCCGGCTCGCCGACTATCGCCCCTTCCCGTTCGAGATCGAGGAGACCGAGCTCCTTTTCAAGCTGGAGCCCGAAGCCACGCGGGTCTTGGCCACGCTCAAGGTCAGGCGAACGGGCGATGCCGGCGAGCCGCTGGTCCTCAACGGCGAGCGGCTGAAACTGATCTCGGCGGCGATCGACGGGCGCGCCCTGAGCGCGGCGGATTACAGGCTGGACGCCGAGTTCCTGACCCTGGCCGATGTGCCCGACGTGTTCGTCCTGACCACCGAGGTCGAGATCAATCCGGCTGCCAACAAGGCGCTGATGGGTCTCTACATGTCAGGCGGTCGCTTCTGCACCCAGTGCGAAGCCGAGGGCTTCCGCACAATCACCTACTTCCCCGATCGTCCGGACGTGCTGAGCCGCTACACCGTGCGGATCGAGGCCGACGAGGCGTTCAGCTATCTGCTGAGCAACGGCAATCTGTGGGAAGGCGGCGAACTTGACGCCGCCGATGGTAAGGGGGGCCGCCACTACGCCATCTGGAACGACCCTTTCCCCAAGCCGGCCTACCTCTTCGCGCTGGTCGCGGGCGAGCTGGACGTGCTGCAGGACAGCTTCGTCACCATGAGCGGGCGGACCATCGACCTGAGGGTCTATGTCGATCCCGGCCAGGCCGCGCGCGGCGCCTATGCCATGGACGCCCTGAAACGCGCCATGAAGTGGGACGAGGACGCCTTCGGTCGCGAATACGACCTGGACCTGTTCATGATCGTGGCTGTGCGCGATTTCAATTTCGGGGCCATGGAGAACAAGGGGCTGAACATCTTCAACAGCTCCCTGCTGCTGGCCGATCCCGAGACCGCCACCGACGCCGACTACGAGCGCATCGAGGCGGTCGTGGCCCACGAATACTTCCACAACTGGACCGGCAACCGCATCACCTGCCGCGACTGGTTCCAGCTGTGCCTGAAGGAAGGCTTTACGGTCTTCCGCGACCAGGGCTTTTCCGCCGACCAGCGCGGCGCGGCCGTGCAGCGGATCAAGGACGTGAAAGCCCTGCGCGCCCGCCAGTTCGCAGAAGATGCGGGCCCGCTGGCCCACCCGGTGCGACCGTCCAGCTATATGAAGATCGACAACTTCTACACCGCGACTATCTACGAAAAGGGCGCGGAGATCATCCGCATGCTCAAGACCCTGCTGGGCGCCGACGCGTTCCGGAAGGGTAGCGACCTCTATTTCGAGCGCCATGACGGCCAGGCCACCACGGTCGAGGCCTTCATCGCCTGCTTCGCCGACGCGTCAGGCCGAGACCTGACCGATTTCTTCGCCTGGTACGAGCAGGCTGGTACGCCGTCGGTGTCGCTGGTCAGCGCGTATGACGAGGACGCCAGGGCGCTGGAGATCACCCTCAGCCAGTTCACCGCGCCCACGCCCGGCCAGCCGACCAAGAAGCCCCTACCCGTCCCGGTGACCATCGGTCTGCTCGACGCCGAGGGAGCCCCCCTTCGTGAGAGCGAGGTCGTGATCCTGGACGATGCAACCAAGACCCTGCGATGGGAGGGCGTCGCTTCCCTGCCGGTGATCTCGGCCCTGCGCGGCTTTTCCGCTCCGGTGAACCTGACCACTGACGCCCGGCCGGTCGATCGCTACGTGCTGTTCGCCGCCGACCCGGACCTCTTCAACCGCTGGGAAGCTGGCCAGACCCTGGCTCGCGAGCTGATCCTAGCCCGCGCGGGCGGCGCCGCCGACGAGGTTGGCGAGGAGCGCTATGCCGACGCGCTGGGTCGCGCCTTACTGGACCCGGTTTCGGAGCCAGCCTTCAAGGCCCTGTTGCTGGCCTTGCCCAGCGAGCCGGACCTGTCCCTAGCCATGGAGCCGGCCGATCCTGCGGCCATCCACGCAGCCCGTAACGCCCTGCGCAACCGCATCGCCGTGCATCTGGGCGATCTGCTGCGTCGCCTGCATGGCGACCTGCAGACGGCTGGCGAGTTCTCGGCCGACGCCGAGGCTGCCGGCAAGCGAGCCTTGCGCAACGGCTGCGCCGACCTGCTGGCGGCCGATCCGCACGCGATCAATGTCGAGCGCATCACCGGCCACTTCGAAGCGGCCGCCAACATGACTGACGCCATGGGCGCGCTCTGGGCCCTGGTGCAGGTCGGCGGCGAGGCCCGCGACAAGGCCCTGGCCGCCTTCCACGCCAGGTGGAAGGACGAGCCGCTGGTGCTGGACAAATGGTTCGCCGTCCAGGCGCGCGATCCGTCGCCTGACGTGCTGGACCGCATCGTCGCCCTGACCCAGCACGCCGATTTTGACGCGACAAACCCCAACCGTTTCCGGGCCCTGGTCTCGACCTTTGCCAACTTCAACCCATCGCGGTTCCACGATCCCAGCGGCGCGGGCTATCGCTTCCTGGCCGAGAAGATCCTGGCCGTGGACGCCTACAACCCGATGACGGCGGCGCGTCTGGTCGAAGCTCTGGGCGGCTGGCGGCGCTATGCCGATGTGTTGGGGTCCCAGATGCGCGAGGCTCTCAAGGCCATCGCCGCCCATCCGGGCCTGTCCAAGAACGTGCTCGAGCTCGCGACCAAGGCGCTGGGCTGACACTTGGCGTCTCCAGTCGCCTACGGATCAATTGCGACCAATAGGCTCATCTCCCGTCAAATCGGCCGTTCGGCCGTGACGGGGACCTTGGGCGTGCGTTAGATTCACCCTGTGTGGCGAAGTGACTCGCCAGGGATGACGCGGGGAGCTGCGGGCGCTTGAGAATTGGGGATGCAAGACCCGGAAGACCGGCGGAAGCCGGACCTTCCGCGGCAGGCGTCGTGCGGTCGATCACCGCGCGATCGCCGTCGCAGGTCTATATCCGCGTCGCCATTCTCGCCGCCCTGCTTCTGCTGGCGGTCTATACAGCCTTCGGGGTCAAGCGCCTGCAACGCGAGGCGGAAATGGCCCCGGGGGGCGCGCCGCTCGCCGCCGAGGCCAGCCTGGTGGCCAGTCGTATCGAAGCCAATCTGGCCGCCCAGCGCGCCGGCCTGTCGGCGGCTTCCGATATCCTCCAGCGCGACCCGGCCGACACCATGGACGCCGCCGAGATCGCCCTGCGCGCCAGTGGCGGCGAAGCCGTGGCCGTCGCCGTCGCCGGCCCCGCTGGTGTCCAGGCCGTCGCCGGGCGCGATGACGGCGCCGACTGGAAGGCCGCCGCGCGCGCCGCCGCCGCTTCGGGTCGCTCGACCTGGACCGGTACAGCCGGGGAAACCGGCCGCCTCTATGTGGCCGCTGTCGCCCCGGCCTCGACCGGTCGCAATTTCATCATCGCCAGTGGGGATCCGGCCCGTCTGCTCAGCGATCCAGGCAAGGGCGGGGCCCGCGCGATCGCCCTGCCCGACGGTCGACTGCTGGCGGCCCAGGGCCGATCGGTACAGGGCCTGCCCACCTTCCGCGAGGCCTTCGCCCTGTCGATGGAAGATGTCGGCGGCCAAAGCGCCGCCCTGCGTGGTCAGGCCGCCAACGGCGCCCTGCTGGACGTGGCGGTGCAGCCCCTGGCCGAGGGCGCACTGCTGGCCGTCGCGGGCTCGCCGTCGCGCAACGTCGCCAATATGGACCGTCAGGTCATGGAGGGCGCCTTCAACCTGCTGGCGCCCCTGGCCGTCGGCATCGCCCTGGCGCTGATGCTGATGATGCAGAGCCGCAAGGTCGAGGTCGCCCACCGCGAATTCGTCGACAGCGAGCAGCGTTTCCGGCTCGCCGTCGAAGCCGCCCGCTGCGGCATCTGGGAATGGGACCTGCGCGGCGACCAGGTGTTCCTGTCTGACGTCACCGGCGTGATGTTCGGCTGGGGCGGCGGCGGCATCGTCTCGGGCCAGGAGATGCTGGACCGCATCTCGATCGATCACCGTGAGCGCGTGCGCCAGGCCCTGGCCAACGCCGCCATGTACGGCGCCTTCGACGTCTCTTTCCGCGTACCCGCCACCCAGCAGGGCGGGCGCTCGATCTGGGTCGACGCCCGGGGCCAGGGTTTCGGCAAGCCCGGCGAGGACGGCTATGTCCGGATCATCGGCGTCGCCCTGGACGTCACCGAGGAACGCCTGGCCCAGGCCCGCGCCCAGGCCGCCGAGAACCGTCTGCGCGACGCCATCGAGAGCGTGTCGGAAGCCTTCGTCCTGTGGGACCGCCAGGGGCGGCTGCTGATGTGCAACCGCAACTATCGTAGCGTCTTCAACCTTGAGCCCAAGCTGCTGAAGCCGGGCGCGCCGCGCGCCGAGGTCAACCGCTTCGCGGCCCTGGCCATCAAGCAGGACCATCCCGCCCCCGACGGCGCCAAGGGCGTGCGCGAGGCCGAGCTGATGGATGGTCGCTGGATTCAGATCAGCGAGCGCCGCACGGCCGAAGGCGGCCTGGTCATGACCGCTGCCGACATCACCGCCATCAAGAACCAGGAAGAAGCCCGCCGCCTCAACGAAGAACAGCTTCAGAACGCCGTCGCCGGCCTGGAGCGCAGCCAGGAGCAACTGGCCGAGCTGGCCCGCAAGTACGAGATGGAGAAGGTCAAGGCCGAGGGCGCCAACAAGGCCAAGAGCGAGTTCCTGGCCAATATGAGCCACGAACTGCGCACCCCGCTGAACGCCATCAACGGCTTCTCCGAGATCATGATGAACGAGATGTTCGGACAGCTCGGCGACCAGCGCTACAAGGGCTACAGTCAGGACATCCACAATTCCGGCCAGCACCTGCTGGCCCTGATCAACGACATCCTCGACATGTCGAAGATCGAGGCCGGCAAGATGAACCTGAAGTTCGAGCCGCTGAACCTGGAAGACGTCGCCGAGGACGCCGTGCGACTGGTGCGCAACCGCGCCGAAGCCGCCGGCCTGAAGCTGGTGATCGACTTCCCGCAGCTACCCGAGATCGAGGCCGACTATCGGGCGGTCAAGCAGGTGCTGCTGAACCTGCTGTCCAACGCCATCAAGTTCACGCCCCGGGCCGGCAGCGTCACGATCCGCGCCGAGGTGCGCCGTGATCCGCTGGGCGAGCGGGTGCGGGTCTCGGTGCAGGACACCGGCATCGGCATCGCCAAGGACGATCTGGCGCGCCTGGCGCGGGCCCGAGACTTCGCCGCCGCCTGATCGTCTTCTCAAGTCGAGACGGATCATTACTTCCCGTTCACAGACTTAATTCGGCGTCATGAAGTGCTCGTAACGGGCATTCAGAGTATGCCGGGTCTACACCCTCGCTCAATCCACGCGCCTGGCGCAGATCGAGGGAGTTACGCACATGACCAAGTTCATCAACCGTCTGGCCGCTGTGGCCGCCCTGGCCCTGGCCGCCACGCCGATCATCGGCCTGACCGCGGCCCACGCGGCCGAACCGCCCCGGATCCAGGTGGGCGACCTCACGCTGGCCAACCCCGACGACGCCGCCGAGTTCGTCCGCCGCACCCGCGTGGCCGCCGACAAGGTCTGCGCCGCCCGCGCCACGACCGAGAAGCTTCGCGGTCTGTCGTTTCGCGCCTGCTATCAGGACTTCAACGCTGACGTCCGCTCCGAACTGAGCCGCGAGCAGATCACCGACCTTCGCGCCGCGCGCCGCGCCAAGCCTGCGGCTTTCGCCACCCTTTCGCTCGGCCTGTTCTAGCGCGACTGTCTAGCCCCGCCGCATCCACGCAGCGACGGCCCAGGCATGGGCGTCGTGGCGCAAGGCGACCACCGCATCGCGGGGATCCAGCCAGGCCAGCTCGTGGTCATCCTCGACCTTGAGACCGGCCTTCAGTTCGACCATGCGCGCCGTATGGACGCCGCCGAAGTTCCTGACGGGCTGGCCGTCGGACTTCAGGAAGAACTGCGAGACCTCGGCCACCAGATCGTCGACCTCGACGACCAGACCGGTCTCTTCGCCGAACTCCCGGACCACAGCCTGGGGTTCGGTTTCACCCGGGTCAACCGCGCCGCCCGGCAGATCGAAATACGGCGGCTTGCCAGGCTTGGTGACGCGCACGACAGCAATCTCGCCGATGGCGTTCTCGACGATGCCAAAGGCCGCCGCGCGGTCCAGATAGCTTAGCCCGGGCGCCGGATGACCGAACGCGAGCAAGCCGTCAGTCCTTGCCGTAAAGGTCGAGCCACGGATCGGCCTTGCCGCTTTCGACGTCGGCGACGCTGATCTCCGGACGGTAGCCGATCTTGCCATTGGCGCTCTCCCGCCAGGCGTCGGTCACCAGATCGCGCAGCGCGGCGGCGCCGGCCGCCAGGCGGGCCTGAACGAAGGCCTTGGCGCGCGGATCGGTATCGACCATGCCCCCCGACTTCTCCAGCGCATACAGCGGCTCGGTCAGTTTCCAGGTGGTGGTCAGATAGCCGACCACGCGCGTCTCGATCGAGCAGGCGCAGTCCGTATAGGCCGGCATCAGCGCCTTGACCTGGGCCTCGTCGCCCACCGCCTTGGCCAACGGGCCTTCGAAGCTGGAGTGGATGGCGCGCGAGTTGGTGTAGCCATTGGGATTGGGATAGTCGCCCCAGCCATTGTAGTGCACCGACAGATGCAGCGGCTGGCTGGCGTCGCCTACATAGTGGGCCCAGACGCCCAGATCGCGCAGCAGCAGGTCCTCGCGGCGCTTCAGGTCGGCGGCGTAATAGGCTTTCCGGACCGGATCGGTCGCCGACTTTTCGGCCGCCACCAGGATGCGCCAGTAGGTGAAGTCCTTCACCAGCTGCTGGTAGCCGTCGATCATCGCATAGGGCAGATAGCCGGCCTTCCAGCTGTCCATGCCGACGGCGCGCAGGGCGGTCTCGTAGTCGGCGCGGGTGGGCGGCAGGGTCGCAACCGTGAACATCGGCCCCCCGAACATCCGCCCTTCGTCATCGACATCCAGGAAGTGGGCCGAGTCGCGGTCGTGATCGTGGATCTTGCCCGAGCCCTTGGAGCGATCCAGTTCACGCGCATACTCGCCGATCGTGGCGATGGCGGCCGGCGTGCGCACAAAGGCCGGCACGTCCAAGGGCAGGCTCTGGGCCCCCAGCACGCCGATCAGGCGGTGTCCTGACGCGCCCCATGCCAGAGCAGAATTGGCGGGCGCGGCGAGAGCCGCCGCGAGGGCAAGAACCGTGAGGCTGGACGACAGGCGCGACATGGAAGCTCCGCGAAACTAATGAATGTCCAGGGCGACCTCGACCCGGGCGACCCATGCCTTGACGGCCGGATACAGCGACAGGTCGAAACCGCCCTCGTGGGCGACCCGGGTGTAGGCCACCAGCGCGATATCCGCCAGAGTAAGCCGCTCGCCCACCAGATAGGGCGTCTGTTTCAGCTGTGTTTCCAGGCGCGCCAGAGCCGCCCCGCCGCGTTCCACCAGCTTGGCGTCCAGCTCGCCGACCGGCTTGCCCAGATAGAGCACATGGAAGCGGGCGACGGCGACATAGGGCTCGTGGCTGTACTGCTCCCAGAACAGCCACTCGTACATCTTGGCGCGTTCGAACGGATCGCCGGGGATCAGCGCCGAGCCCTCGGCCAGGTGCAGCATGATGGCGTTGGATTGGGCCAGGGTCCGGCCATCGCCGAGGACGACCGCCGGCACCTGACCGGCCGGGTTCATCGCCAGGAATTCCGGCGTGCGAGACTGCGCCTGCAGGATGTCGACTTCGACCCAGTCGAACGGCAGGGCCAGTTGCTGGGCCGTCCACTTCACCTTCAGGCAGTTGCCCGATTTCGTGTCGCCGTAGATGCGCATGGTCATCGCTCGCCTCCGAAGGGTTGTCACGGCGCCGTGATCGGACTATTCAGAGCCCGCCCGACAGATACGCCGATAAGAGGATTCCCTCGATGCGTCGCACGCTCGCCGGAATTTTGGCCTTCCTGGCCATGTCCACCGCCCTTCCCGTCTTCGCCGCCGACTCGGACTCCGCCGCGCGTCCCGATCCGCTGGGCGACCTGATCACAGGCGCGCTGACCGGGACGATTCCGGGCACGCTTGAATACAAGATGAAGGCGACGCTTTACCACGCCGGCGCCAAGGGCATCCGGGCGCTGGACTCGCTGGGCTGCAAGGTCGTGGCCATGCGCACCGTGGCGGTCGACAAGACCGTGATCCCGCGCCGCACCGTGCTCTTCATCAAGGAAACCGTCGGCCTGCCCATGCCCGACGGCCGCACACATGACGGCTACTGGTACGCCTCCGACGTGGGAGGCGCGATCAAGGGCCTGAAGCTGGACCTGTTCAGCGGCTCGGGCCGCTCGTCAATGGCGCCGCTTATGCCCCTGAATCTGACGCATCTGTCGGTCAGCAAGGTCGGCGAATTCAAAGGCTGCCCGCCCGAATAGGGCGCTAGACCGCATCTGCCGTCTGCGGTCGCAACCTCCACCGTCGCCACCCGTTAGCGTGCCTCACAAGAGGATACGCCGCATGATACTTCCCAAGGGCGCCACCGTAGCCGTCGTCGACGGCGAAAAGCTGGTCATGTTCAAGAACACCGGGGAACACGAGCCCCAGCTGACCGTCCTTCCGGCGGAAGCCATCGATGGCGCCGGCTCAGGCTCGAAGGGCCATCAGTCCAGTTCCGCCAACCCGGACGAGAGCACGCGGGCCGAAGATGGCTACGCCGCTGGCGTCGCGGCCATGCTGAACGAGCGGGCTCTGTCCGGCGCCTTTGATCACCTGCTGGTCATTGCCGCGCCCAAGACGCTGGGCGAGCTGCGCAAGCACTGGGGAAAGCCGCTCCAGGCCAAGCTGGTCGGCGAGATCGCCAAGGACCTGACGGGTCAGTCGGCTGATCAGATCGTCACGGCGATCGACAAGGCCTGACGGCGATGGCGGGGTCGCAAGACCCCGCCGCTATCGTCGTTTCAGGCAGCCTGCAGCTGCTGCTTGACCCGCTCGGCCAGGGTCTTGATGTCGATGGGCTTGGGCAGGAAGGTCACGCCCGTCTCGCCTTCCAGCAGGTCGCTGAACTCGGCCTCGGCATAGCCGCTGATGAACATCACAGGCGCATTGCCCAGATAGCCGCGCGCCTTCTTCAGCAGGGTGGGCCCGTCGATACCGGGCATGATCACGTCGCTGATCAGCAGGTCGATGGTGCCGGCATTGGCCTCGGCGATCAGCAGGGCTTCCTCGCCGTCGCAGGCTTCCAGGACTTCATAACCCCGGGCGCGAAGCAGACGCGCGGCGACGCCGCGCACGGCGTCCTCGTCCTCGACGAACAGGATACGACCGGCGCCGGACAGGTCGCGGGGCGGACGGGCCTTGGGCGGCTCGGCGGCCACGGCGGCGGCCTCGGCGATGGCGGCGGCGGTCGGCACGTGGACCGGCAGGAAAATGCGGAAGGCAGCCCCTTCGTCCGGGCGGCTGTGGACGTGAATCCAGCCATCGCTCTGCTTGACGATGCCATACACCGTGGCCAGGCCCAGCCCCGTGCCCTCGCCCACCGGCTTGGTGGTGAAGAACGGATCGAAGATCTTGCCCATGACGTCGGGCGGAATGCCGGGACCGTCGTCGCTGACCTCGATAAAGGCGGTGTCGCCATCGGCGCCGGGGAAGCCGAGCGCTACGGCCTCTTCCTGCGTCAGGCGCGCCGTGCGGATACGGACGATACCGCCGCCCTTGGCGGCGCGCACGGCGTCGCGGGCGTTGACGGCCAGGTTCATGACCGCTGTTTCCAGCTGGCTCTTGTCGGCCCGCACCTGTGGCAGGTCGCGGCCATAGTCGGTGATCAGCTTGACGTCTTCACGCAGCAGACGGCGCAGCAGGACCTCGAATTCCGAGATCAGTTCGCCAAGGTCCAGCACTTCGCGCTGCACGGTCTGCTTGCGCGAGAAGGCCAGCAGCTTGCGCACCAGGTCGGCGGCGCGAACGCCCGTCTGGCGGATCTCGTTGAGGCCTTCATACGAAGGGTCGCCCACCGGGTGACGGTGCAGCAGCTCGTCCAGCCGCAGCTGGATGGCGGTCAGCAGGTTGTTGAAGTCGTGCGCCACGCCGCCGGCCAACTGGCCGATGGCCTGCATCTTCTGGGCTTGGGCCAGTTGCAGCTCGACCTGCTTCTGCTCGGACACATCGATCAGATAGGCGACCAGACGCCCCTCGGCCCGGTAGAGATAGAGATGGGCGATACGGGTGGGGTCACGTGACAGGCGCACCTCGAAAGGACCGGCCTTGCCGCCAGCCAGCCGGGTCTCGGCCTCGGCGCGGGTCACAGGCTCGATCAGCTCGCCAAAAACCACGCCAGCCTTGGCGCCCGGCCCGGCCATGGCTGTCAGGGCGGGATTGGCCTCAAGAATACGAGAGTTGAACGGGTCCAGACCCTCCAGCAGGGCCGCGCCGAATGGCGAGGCGCCGGAGAAGGCGTCCAGCGATCCCGGCGGCGGCGCGGCGGCCTCGACCATCGGGGCGGGCGGCACCTCGGCAGCGAGGGTCTGAACCACGGCAGGCGCGGCCAGCCGGACCAGAAGGCGGCCGCCAGCCAGGCGGGACACGGTGGCGACCCGGTCAGCGCCGTCCACCCGCAGCAAACCCTCGGCCATTTCGCCCTTGCGCGCCCGGACCAGGGCAGCGAACAGGCCCGAACCCGCCACGCCCTTGGGCAAACGGCGGGCGTCGCCCATGACAAGCCGCCAGGCCGCGTTGGCTGCCAGTAGCCGCCCGTCGGCGGCGACCAGGGCCGTCGGCTCGTTCAGGGCGTCGATAAAGCCTTCGGCGGCGTCCAGGTCGCTCTCGTGATGAGCCGACGCGCGGATGGCCACCAGGCCCAGGATCGCGACGCCAGCGACGCCGCCCAGCAGCAGCAGACCCGCCAGGGTGGCCGGGCCGGCGCGCAGGGCGGGAACCGCGGCCAGACCGGCAGCAGCCACGAAAAAGATGGCCGCGCCCCAGATATAGGGGTCGAAGCGGCGGCGCGTCGCGCCGGTGTCGGCGATGTCCTGGACGGGCATTTCGGCCATGGACGACGGCAATCCTTGTTCAATACTCGGGTCGCGACTCACTTTGAGCCGTTACGAAGATACTCTTTATGTGACGCAAGGTCAGAGGGCGTCTGAAATACGCTTTAAAAACGGTCGATTAGAGCGGTCTCGCCGATGGCTTGGGTTTCTTGCCGTTCATGATGAAGCCAATGACCTTGGCCACGGCCTCGAAATGGTCGGCCGGGATTTCTTCGTCGATTTCGACCGTAGCATAGAGCGCGCGCGCCAGGGGCGGATCTTCCAGCACCGGCACGCCGTGTTCTTCGGCGACGGCGCGGATCTTCAGGGCCAGGTCGTCCATGCCCTTGGCCACGCACATCGGCGCGGGGGTCTCGCCGGGCTCGTACTTCAGCGCAACGGCGTAGTGGGTCGGGTTCATGACCACGACGGTGGCCTTGGGCACCGCCTGCATCATCCGCTGACGCGAGCGCTGCATCTGGATCTGGCGGCGCTTGGCCTTGATGTGTGGGTCGCCGTCCGACTGCTTGTACTCGTCCTTGACCTCCTGAAGGGTCATGCGCATCCGCTTCATGAAGCGCTGACGCTGCCAGAACCAGTCGAAGCCCGCCGTCAGGGTCAGGAGCAGGATAACGGCCATGAAAAGTTTGGTCGCCAGCCTCATCGACACGGGGATCATCTCGGCCGGCGCCATCCCGACCATGTTGACGATCTCATCGGCGTGCGGCTCGAGCACGAACCAGGCAATGATGCCGGTGACGATGAATTTCAGCGCCGACTTGGCGAACTGCACCAGGCCGTCGATGCCGAAAAGCCGGCCAAAGCCCTTGATGATGTCCAGCTTCTTGAGGTCCGGCTTGATCTTCTCCGGCGTCATCATGAAGCCGGTCTGGGCCACGTGGGCAATGAAGCCGAACACGGCCGTGGTCACCATCACCATGACCAGCGGCGGAAGGGCCGCCATGATGGCCTGACGGGCGATGACCACCGCCCCGCCGCTGCTCAGGTCCATGCGACCGGCATGGGCCAGGAACGGGGTCAGCGCCGCCGACAGGTCACGGGTCAGCCAGCCGCCCGCCATCAGGATCACCGCCACCGCGCCCACCAGCGAGGCCAGTTGGGGAACATCGGCGCTCTTGGCGACGTCGCCCTTGGCGCGGGCGTCCGACAGCTTCTTGGCTGAGGGTTCTTCTGTCTTCGAGTCGTTGTCTGTGTCTTCCGCCACGGCCCGCCCCTAGTTGAAGATCATCAGGAGGTCGCGGTAGCGGTCGGTCCAGACCATGGCGATGCCGCCAAGGCTGAGGGCCAGCAGAGACAGGCCCAGGATCACGCTGAGCGGAGACGCCACAAAGAAGATCTGGAACGACGGCATGACCCGTCCCACCAGACCTGTCGCCAGGTTGAACACCAGCGAGAACACGATCACCGGAGCGGCCAGCTGGATGCCCAGCGAAAAGCTGTCGGCCACTGTGCGCACCGCCAGGGTGGCGGCGTCGTTCACCGGCACGGCGCGGCTGAACGGGAACAGGTCGTACGACTTGACGATGGCCCCGATGAACAGATGGTGCAGGTCGGTGGCCATGATCAGGGTCAGGCCCAGCATCGACAGGAAGGTCGCCACGGCCGTGCTGGACTGGCCCATCGACGGGTTGGTAGTCTGGGCGAATGACAGGGTGGTCTGCATCGAGATCACCTCGCCGGCCGTCGACATGGCGGTGAAAAACAGCTTCAGCACCGAGCCGATCATCAGGCCGATCAGGATCTCGTGGATCACCTGGCCCCACAGGCCGCCGACCGAGGTGGGCACGCCGGGGACGGTGTTCTGTAACAGCGGCGTCAGCAACAGGGACATCAGCAGAGCAAAGCCCAGGCGAACGCGGGCCGGCACCGAGGTGTCGCCGATGCCGGGCATCAGCATGACCATGGCCCCGACCCGCGCGAACACGAGGCCGGCGACATAGACCTGGGCGGCTGTCGCGTAGGAGTCCAAACGCCCCTCGCCTCCCCTACATGCCCGCGATGCGGGCGGCGATCTGGCGCATGAAACCGGACATCAGCGCGCCCATCAGCGGCAGGAAGATCAGCAGCGAAATGAAGATCGCAACGATCTTGGGGGCATAGACCAGGGTGGCTTCCTGGATCTGGGTCAGGGCCTGGAACAGGCCGATGGCGACGCCGACCACCAGGCCGACGATCAGCACGGGCGCGCACAGCTGAAGGGTCAGCCAGATCGCATCGCGACCGACATCAAGAACTTCGGCGCCGGTCATCCAAAAGCCTCGTGAGAGCAGGCCCGAACAGGGCTCAGAATCGAGGTTTCAAGATGCCGGGATATGGTTAACAGGGCGTTAGGGGTTGTTGCCTGGGCAGGTCCAGGGGGTGGCTGCGGCGCTCTGCCTCAGCAATGTCGTGCCCCCACAGAAAGCCCCTGGCCGCAGGGGGACGCCTAGTCTCCCGTCGCGGGGAATTCCAGCAGGCTGGTGTCATAGCCCAGCGCCCTGGCGCGCGCGACCAGCGGAGCGATCTCGGCCTGACTGGGGCGCGGATTACGCGTGTAGATCCACAGGTCATGGAAGCTGGGGTCGGCCGAGATGAACCAGCTGTAGTCCTCCGCCCGCTCCAGCACCCAATAGTCGCGCGGAATGCGGATAATGCCGAAGACGCGGTAGCTGACGTGGAGCTTGGCGTTCGTGCCCGGATCAACAATATGCGCCGGGCCGCCGATCGTCTTGAGATTGCCCTTGGGTGAGCCGTCGCGGCAGAAGTCCAGCACCTTAACCTTGACGCCCCCCTGGGGCGTATAGGTGGTGCCGCCCGCAACGCAGCCGTCGGTGAGCGACATGGGTCGCCGGCCAATCTCATACCATGTGCCGGTGTAGAACCGCGCCGCGTCGATCGTTGTTGCGGGATGCAGGGAACTGGTTTTGGCGCCACTCGTCGCGCAGCCCGCGAGGACGAACAGGCTCGAAACAATCAGCAAGGCGCGCATGGGGATCTCCGACCAACGGAGACAGCTACGGCTCAACGCGCCTGGGGGATGCAGGCGCGGCGCCTAGGGCGCGATAGCCGAAAGTGTACGCGCTAAAAGACTCTAGCGGATCCGGATCCGCACCGGCACCTGCACATAGGACCCCGCGCGGCTCTTGCCGTCGGGGCCCAGCAGGTCGACCTGGAACTGGGCGGCCATCTTCAGGGCCGCGTCGCCGACGCCCAGCTCAGGGGCGCTTTCGCCCTCGACAGTGCAGGCCGTCAGGTGGCCATCGTCCTTCACCAGGCAGTTGAGGATCGCAACAGCTTCGCGCGGCTGTGACGCCGGGATCAGCAGGTCCGAGGCGGTCTGGGACGGGGCGGCGTTGGAAAGAGCGGCGGCCAGAACAAGCGAAGCAATCACGATTTCGTCCCTGTTATTTTCTTGATCGGCTGCATCGCTTTGGCAATGCGCCGACCTTTGTTTCGACGGGGCGACCCTGCCGCCCCCTTGTTGTCCCGATCCGGGTCAGTGGGCGTGAGCCGCCTTCAACCGATGCAGCCCCTGTGCCGCCAGGTCGGTCAGCGACCGCAGGCCCAGCTCGGAAAACACGTCGAACGCGCAGGCCAGGGCCACGGCGGCCCGGTCCAGCCGGCCATCGTCGCGGCCCGTGATCTCGACCCGGGCTTCGTACAGGCGCGCCAGATTCATCTGGGCCACGGCCCACGAGGCCGGGTCGCGTACGCCCGGCTGGGCGGAAAGTTCGGTCTTGAAGGCCATCTCGGCCGCGTCCAGCACCGCCAGATCGGCGGTCAGCTCGGCGCAGCGCGCCAGGCTGAGGGCGCGGTTGTTGGCGACCACCGCGCGCAACGCCAGGGCCGGCTGGGTCTTGAGCACCTGCGTAGCCCGATCATAGCAGGTGACGGCCTGCTCGAAGGCCCGATCCGAGGTCGTGGCCTCGCCAATGGCCTGCAGGCCGACGCCCAGCGCGGCCTGGGCGCGCGCCCAGTCCATCGGGCTGTGATCCATGGCGAGCGGTTCAAGAGCGGCGGTCAGGGCCTCGACGCCATCGGCAATCAGGGTCAGTTCGCCGTCCAGCTCGCCCAGCTGCACCAGGGCCGAGCCGCGAAGACCTTCCAGTCGCGACCAGGTCAGGGGCTCGAAGTCGGGATCCAGGGCGGCTGCGGCGGCTGTGGCCTCGGTAATCGCCAGCTGGGTCAGGGCGCGGTCCTTCAGGCGCGCGCCGCAGGTCAGGATCAGTTCGATGCGCGCGGCGCGCTGGTCGGCCAGCAGCAGCCGGGCCGACCCGCCCTTGACGCGCTTGGCGGCGGCCAGAGCCTTCAGCGGCGCGTCATAACCCTGCACGGCGGCCAGGGCGCGGTCGATATTGTTCTCGGCCAGGCCGGCGCGACCGTCGAGGCCGGCGACCAGGGCCATGGCCAGGCCGCACCGCTGTCCCGGCGCGGTGCGCGCCAGGGTCAGGGCGGCGCCGGCGGCGGCATTCAGGCCCTCGTCGCCAAACAGGTCCGCGCCCAGGATAGCCAGAACGGCCTGCTCGCAGCGGGTCGAGGCCAGAGCCTCCAGTCGGCGTTCGCTTTCAAAGATCTTGCCCGCGGCCTCGGCGTGCGAGGCGGCCTTGCGCAGGGCGGCGGCGTCGCCAGACCGGCGGGCCAGTTCGTGCCAGACGATGGCGGCTTCCAGCAAGCGCGCGCCGCGATCCCGGGTCCCGATCCGGCCCGCAGCCACATCGGCCGAGCGGGCCTCGTTGGTCAGCAGCCTTATGTCGAGCAGTTCGAGCAGCGAGGTGTCGCCGCCCGTCAGGCCTTCGCGATGGGCGGCCTTAGACTCTGCCCCGGCGTCGACGCCGAAAAGACGTTTCAGATCACGACCGAACTCGAACATCGACGCGCATCTCCGCACACGGACCGTCCCACACCGGGACGTCCGGCAGGGGTTCAACGCATCAGGAGCAAAGCCGGAGCCAACGCACTTAACAAGTGGTTAATAGGTGTTGATGGCGCATTAACCATAAATATTTCCCGGACCTTAAGAAAGTGAGCGTCGCGCGGCCAGATCCGGGAACTTTTGGCTCAGTTTGGCACACTTTTTGCCTTCCAGGAGCCTTCGCGGGCGCGATCTGACGAAAGCTGCAAACCATCACTGTTAGAACAGTGTTCACTGATGTGAAAATGACGTTAACTATCTAATTTAAGAAGCTGTTTACACTTCGTTCTGAAATCGACGTCTTCATGGTTGAACTTTCGACGCCGCGCCTGCGTGTCCTTGGGCCCTTGGGCTGCGCGACAGCCCTGCCCTCAACGCCGAAACACGCTAGAACCGGGTCTCCCATAGCCCGGAGCCCGCCATGACCGTCACCCTGTGGACCGCCAGCCTGTGCCGTTCGGACCCGGGCTATGGCGGCTGGTCCTTCGTGCGCCGCAATGAAGCCCAGCCCGGTCCGGAGGGGATCAAGGGCGCAGCGGGCGGCGAGCGGCGGACCAGCGCGGCGCGGATGTCCCTGACCGCCCTGGTCGAAGCCCTGGCCAGCCTGTCTGACGTGCCTGCCGACACAGCGGTGACCCTCTATTTCGAAGACGCGACGCTGGCGGCCGAACTGGTCGCCGCCGATGGCGCCTACGCCACCACCGAGCCGGAGGTCTGGGCCGCCGCCCGCGCAGCCGTCGCTGGCCGCCCGGTGCTGAACCTGGCCCCCCTGCCCGCCAATGCGGCGGCCGCCGGCTTTCTGAAGTTTCCGGGTTAGAGCCCCTCCCCGTCGCTCAACCCAACCCGAACGTCGGCGGCGGCAGGCTCAGCCGCGCGTCGGCAACGGCCTCGCCGCGGAAGAACCGCACGAGCAGCCCCTGCACATCGGGGTGGGCCTCGAAGACATTGTGGCCGGCGTTCTCGACGATCACTCGGGATTTGCGGGTGAACTGGGCGGCCACCTCGTCCTGCTCGGACATCGGCGTGCGGCCGTCCAGCGTGCCCGCGATCAACAGAGCCGGATGGTCGATGCGCAACGGCGCCCGGAAGTTCTCGCCCAGATCAACCCCAGGAACCACGCCCAGCAGCTGAGGCATCGGGAAGTTCAGCGCCTCGCCCAGCACGGCGGTCTTGGCCTCGCGCCGCACCAGGGCCAGTCGGGCGGGCGAGATCCCCGACGCCAGATCCGTGGCCTCGGGCATGCCGGCGACGCCGGGAATGTTGGCGAATTCGCCCATGAACGGCGTCAGCACCTCTGTCCTGCCCGCATCGAGCGCCAGATAGAGTCGCGGCAGCATGACCAGGGTCTGCGGATTGGCGATCAGCCCGCCGGCCATCAGCTGAAGGGCGAAGCCGCCCAGCTTCAGCTCGACCGGCGCGCCGTTCAGCATCGCAGGCATCTTGACCGGCGCAGCCTCCATCCTGGCATGCACCCGCCGCATCAGGGCCGGCAGGTCGGGGATCGCGGCGCGGATGGCGGGATCGGCGGCCAGCAGGCCGTCCACCTGCTGCAGGAGGGCGTCAACCGCCGCCGGCCGCTTCACGGTCTGGTCCTGGCCCTCAAGACTGGCCAGGGCCACGCGGTTCACCCGGTCGCCGTGCCGCTTGAGCATGCTCAGCGCCAGGTGCGTGCCGTAGCTGATGCCCCACAGATCGACCTTCTCCGCGCCCAGGTGACGCCGCAGGTCGTCGATGTCATCGGCGTTCTGTTCGGTATTGTAGCCGGTCATGGCCACGCCGGCCCTGGTCCAGTCGGCCCAGGCGCTCTTGAAGTCCTCGCGGAAATAGGCGGTCAGCCCGGCCTGGGTAAGCTCTGGCAACGGGCGCGTCGAGACCGGTCGCTCAGGGATGTGGTTGGACAGGCCCGTACCGCGCTGGTCGAAGGCGATGACGTCGGCCACCTCGCGCAGGGCCATCATGATCGGAAACCGCGGTCCGGCCAGCGCACGGGTCGCCGTGCCGCCCGGTCCGCCAGCCAGATAGATGATCGGCGGCCCCGGCCTGGCCGCCGTCGAGGCGAACCGCACATAGCTCAGCCGGATCTTCCGGGACTTGGGATCGCGGCGATCCTCCGGGACCTCGAAGAAGCCGCGTTCGGCGTCGGTGTCCTGGCCCTTCCAGCCCTTGAAGCGGAATGGCCCGGCCTGTGATATCGGCGCGGCAGGCTGTGCGAGCGCCAGACCAGGAAGGACGAGGCCGACGGCGGCAAGGACGGCGCGGCGATTGAGTGAGGCATGGGTCATGGCGACAACAGAGCCGGCCGGCACGTCGCTCGCCACGCCGGTTCGGTCAACGGCGTCCCCTCATCGGCGAACGGTGGCGCGCCCCGGCGAACGGCGCCTTAAGGTGAAGGCATGTGGCGCATCCTGATCCTTGCCGTCGTCCTGACCGGCCTTTCGACCCTGGCGCGGGCCAAGGACATGGCCTGGGAGGCCTGCCGCGGCGCGCAGGGTCCAGCGGGCCCTGTACTGAACGACTGCCGGCCGGTGCGGGACTTCGTCGACCCGCAGGGTCGCGACCTTTGGATCCGCTCCACGATCAGGACGCCCGGCGACACACGGCCCCGCGCGCTCTATGTGGCCGGCGTCGCGTCGTCACAGGCCTGGTTCAACGGCCAGAGCCTGGGCGCCAATGGCCGCCCCGGGGCCACCGCGCTTGAAGAGGTTCCCGGACGCTATCAGGTGGTGTTTCCCATCCGAGAGACTCTTTGGCGAGCCGGCGGCAACCGGCTGGTGCTGCGCCTGTCGTCGTTCCACGGCGGCCTGCGCTTTGCCCGCCCGATGAGCGCCATGGTCGTCCTGCCCTATCCCTATCCGCAACGCACCGCCCTGCTGGCGGTCACCTTCGTGACTGCGGGCGCCCTGCTGGCGGCGGCGTTCGGCTTCGGCGTGATCCACGCCCTGCGGCGCACCCTGTCGAGCCTGTTGCTGGCCGGCATGGCCGGGGTTGCGGCCCTGCAGGCCGTCGTCGAGAGCCTGAGGCCGCTGTTCGACTATCCCTATCCGTTCCACGCCTGGCGGATGAGCGCCATCTGGGCCCTGGCGGCCGCTTTTGCGATCCTGCTGGTGGTCTCCGTCGCCAGCCGGTTCCTGCCCAGGGCGCGCGGTCTGATGACCGGACTGGCCCTCGGCGTGGTCGGCGCCACGGTGCTGTTGCCGGGCTTCGATATCAAGACGGCCTGGGCGTTGATCCTGGGTGTCGCACTCGCCGTGCCGCCCGCCGCAGCGGGCGTGCGCCTGCAGGTTCCCGGCGCGCGACTGACCCTGGCCTATCTGGGGCTGTTCCTCGCCGTGGCGCTGGGCTTTCCTGAGTGGCTGGCCGACTTCTCCTTTTTCCTGCTCGCCGCCAGTCTGGTGCTGCCGCTGCTGATGGTCGAGGTGGTGCGGCTGGGCCGCGACGACCGCAGCCGCGAGGCCGCCCTGACCCAGGCCGTCAGCCGTCCGGATCGCCTGACCGTCGCCTCGGCGCGCGGCGTCGAGCTGGCGCCGATAAAGGAGATTCTGGCCGTGGTGGGGGCCGACGACTATGTCGAACTAAGGCTGGTCGGCGGCCGCAGCCTGTTGCACGCCGCGCGCCTGGACGGTCTGTCCAGCCAGCTTCCGGAGAACTTCCTGCGCGTCCACCGCTCGGTGATCGCCAACCTGGCGCACGTCCAGCGGCTGGAGCGGGACGGCGACCGCTGGCGGCTGCATCTGAGCGAGGGCGCGCCCCTGCCCGTCAGCCGCTCACGCCAGCCGGCCCTGCGCGAAGCTCTGGAAGACCCTGGAAGACCCTAGCCCCGCTCGCGCGTCCGCTCGAACCGCACCTTGGGGAAGCGTTCGGCCACATAGCCGATCTCCCAGGACGACTTGCCCAGGAACACCGGCTGGTCGTCGATGTCGGTGGCCATGGCCGTCTTGTGCTTGTCCTGGAAGTCCTCGACGTCGGCGCGGGCGCCGCTGATCCAGCGGGCCTCGGCATAGGGGGAGGGCTCGAAGATCACGTCCAGGGCATATTCGCCGCCCAGCCGGTCGGCCATGACCTCGAACTGAAGCTGGCCCACGGCGCCGACGATGAAGTCGGAGCTGCCCAGCATGGGGCGGAACAGCTGGGTGACGCCTTCCTCGGCCAGGCCTTCCAGCGCCTTCTTCAGGTGCTTGGCCTTCAGCGGATCCTTGACCCGCACGCGGCGCAGGATTTCCGGGGCGAAGTTGGGCAGGCCGGCAAAGCGCAGCAGTCCGCTTTCCGACAGGCTGTCGCCCACCCGCAGCACGCCATGGTTGGGAATGCCGATCACGTCGCCGGCATAGGCGTCCTCGGCCAGTTCGCGGTCTGACGCAAAGAACATCACCGGCGCATTGACGCTCATCGACTTGCCGGTGTTCTGGGCCTTCAGCTTCATGCCGCGCGTGAACCGGCCGCTGGTCAGGCGCAGGAAGGCGATCCGGTCGCGGTGATTGGGGTCCATATTGGCCTGGACCTTGAAGACGAAGCCCGAGACCTCGCTGTCGCCGGGCGCGACATGGGTCTCGGCTTGGCGGCCTCCGACACCAGCATCGCGCCCTCCTCCACCTCGGCCAGTTCCTCGGGGTCGAGATACTGCACGATGGCGTTGGACTTCAGCGACACAGGCGCGGGGTGGCCCTCATCGTCGGTAGAGCTTTTCTTGGCGTAGGGGATGAAGGTCTGCTTGCGCAGGTCGAGCATGCCCTTGAACCGCCCGCCCGAGCCCGCAGGCCAGAACAGCGGCGCGGGGTCGAGGGCCAGCTTGGACGACACCTCATCCAGCAGCTCGAACGGGTCCTGGGCCTCGCGGTCCATCTTGTTGATGAAGGTGATAATCGGGATGTCGCGCAGGCGGCACACCTCGAACAGCTTCAGGGTCTGGGGCTCGATGCCCTTGGCGGCGTCCAGCACCATAATCGCCGCGTCGGCGGCCGTCAGGGTGCGGTAGGTGTCTTCCGAGAAGTCTTCGTGGCCCGGCGTGTCGAGCAGGTTGAACATCAGACCGTCGTGGTCGAACGTCATCACCGAGGCCGAGACCGAGATCCCGCGCTCGCGCTCGATCTTCATCCAGTCCGACTGGGTGCGGCGGGTCTGGCCCCGCGCGCGCACCGCGCCGGCCGCGCGGATCGCGCCCCCGGCCAGCAGCAGGTTTTCCGTCAGGGTCGTCTTGCCGGCGTCAGGGTGGCTGATGATGGCGAAGGTGCGCCGACGGGCGGCCTGAAAGGCTGGGGACGTGGGGGCTGCAGGGGAAGTGCTCATCCGGGGGAACTATCCCTCCGCATCGTTTTTGTCACCTTCGGCCTTCTTGCCCGCGACCAAAATACCCCTAGGCGAGCCATGGAAATGGAAGCATGCTCACCTTGTCATGAACGCGACGCCCTTGAGAGCGCCGCGCATGTCGAGGAAACGAACATGGCTCTCTGGGACGAACCCCGCGGTTCAAGCGGCCCGCGCGCCGAAGGCAGCGCGCTTTGCATGATAGTCACCCTTGGCGGTCTGGTCGCCGCGGCGGTGGCCCTGAAGTGGCTTATTGCGCTGATCTAGAGCGGCCCGATCAGGCCGCGAGGCGACGCCAGACCTGGCGGTCGGCCTCGACATTGGTCAGCGACCCGGCCTTCTGGCGCGTCAGCAGCGCGCCCATCACTTCGAGTCCGATCTGGGCGTATCGCACCTGAACCAGCTCGACCAGGCAGCCACGGCCCGGCGCGATAAACAGCGCGGCATTGATATCTGGCGCCTTTGAGACAATCAGCGAGGCCAGACGCATGGCGCGCTCGGGATCCTTGGTGTGCAGCAGCGGCTCTTGCGCATACAGCTCCCGCCCCAGCTCGCTCACATAGTTCAGCGACAGTTTGGCGAAACGATCGCGCGCCACCGGCGGCGCGAGCTCGCCCGCGTCAAAGCTGAAAACGACATCGTTCATCAGGAAGAGCATGGCGACGCTGGGGGAATCTCTGGAGGCGACTGACTGCGCAGAGATTGCCGCGATGAGCTTTAAGTCCGGTGTAAGAGCGCGGTTAACGGAGCGTAGAAGTAGAGCTTTTCACGGCAGACTCGCGGCTCGGTAGGCGCTGAACCTAGTCCTCGACCGCCTCGGTCAGGAAGTGGCGGCCGTCGCGGTCCTCGATCTCGATCACCCAGATGTCAGGGTCGATGCGCGCCGCGCGCTGCGCATAGGCGTCCAGATCCGGCTCGAAATCCGACTTGGTCGGCTGCATCCAGAAGCGTTCGCCATCGCCGCGCGTCGCCTCGGCGAACAGACGGGCCCGGTTCTCGCGGCGGTCGACAGCCTTGACCAGCACGGCGCCGGCCTTGGCGTCGCCCTTGCGCGCCACCGTGGCGAAGGCGCCCCCCAGTTCGGCGCGGCGGATCAACGCGCTGACCCAGATATCCGTCGACAGAAGCATGCTAACCGAACCGCAACCACGAGCGCCCTAGGATGGCCCCTCAAGGGACGCAGCATACGAGAAACGACGCTGATGAAGTACCGCAAAGGTCAAGCGGCGCGATGGATGGGGCTGCTGGCCGGCGCGGCGTGCGCAATGTCGCCAGGCGTTCTGTTCGCCGCCAACGCCGCCGACCAACTGTATGAGCGCACCCTGATGACGGCTGCCGATAGCCGCTGCAGGCTGTTTGCGCCCAATATCGGTTCGGCCCTCGACGCAGCCCGCGCCCAGGCGCGCGGCGCGACGTTGCGCTCGGGCGCCACCCAGGCCCAGGTCGAGGCGCTGGAAAACCGCGCGCGCTCCAGGGCCGCCAGCACGGGGTGCGGATCCAGGGACCTGACCACCGCGGCCGATCGCGTGCGCGGGGCCTTCGAGGCCTATGCCACCCTGCAGAAGATGACCTATCCGGGCGACGTCGCCGCCTGGCAGGCTGAGCGCGCTGTCTCGGCGACCATCCCGCTGTGGCGGCTGTCCCAGCCCAGCAGCTTTGGCGCTGACCGGCTGATTTTCGGCCTCGCCGGCCGCGCCAAGGCCCTGATCGCCGTCGTCACCTTCGCTGACGGCGCCCAGCCCTATGCGGCCCGCGTGGTGATGCGCGACCCGGCCCGCACCCAAGGCCCCTATATCGACGCGCGCGGCGGGCGCAGCCTGTCGGCCAAGGTCGCGCCCCGCTCGGCCAGCCAGGTCTTCAACGCCGAGGCTCGCGAGCAGGCCTCGGTGAGCCTGCTGCCAACCGGCGCCAAGACCGGGATCGGCTACCGCTTCCCGATCATCGCTGCCGACGCCATCTCCCGGCTGGATCCGCGAGAGGCGGTGACCATCGAATTCAGCTTCGCCGGTCGCGGCGGCAGGGACGTCGTGCGCAAGGCCTATGTCGAGGTCGGGGATTTCGCGGCGGGGCGGGCGTTCTTGCGTTAGCGGCTAGAGCCCTTTCCGACCTGATTGTTTCATCAGGGTCGGGCGAAAAGGGCTCTAAATCAAAAGTTTAGAGCATTTTTCGATCCGATAACCGTTTCACACTTCCGGCGGAACGGGGGCGGCGTCCGGCTCGGCCAGCGGCTCGGACGGCGGGGGCGGCGCCTTCAGCGGGGCCAGCAGTACCGGCAGGCGCACCGAGACGCTGGTGCCGGCGCCCATGCGGCTTTCGATATGCATCTCGCCGCCGTGCAGCTTGGCGAAGGCGCGCACCAGAGACAGGCCCAGCCCCGTGCCCATGGCGCGCTGGTCGGCGCCGCCGGCCTGTTCGTAGGGACGGCCCAGGCGTTCCAGGTCTTCGGGGCTGATGCCGACGCCGGTGTCGGCGACGACGATCTCCAGAACGCCGTCATAACCATCAGCCGTGACCGTGACCTGGCCGCCGCGCGGGGTGAACTTCAGGGCGTTGGAGATCAGGTTCAGGACGATCTGCTTCAGCGCGCGACGATCGGCGTCGACCTCCAGGTCGTTGGGCGGCAGCACGCCGCGCAACTGCACCCCCGCGCTATCGGCCTGAACGCGCATCAGCCGCATGGCCGCCGTCATCGCCTCGCGAGCATCGAACACCCCGCGCGAAAGCTCGAAGCGCTCGGCCTCTATCTTGGACATGTCCAGAACGTCGTTGATCAGGTCCAGCAGGTGACCGCCGCTCTCATGGATCAGCTCGGCATATTCGCCGTAGCGGTCGGTCAGGGGGCCAAACATCCGCGAGCGCATGATGTCGGAAAAGCCCATGATGGCGTTCAGCGGCGTGCGCAGTTCGTGGCTCATATTGGCCAGGAAGCGGGCGCGGCCGGCGGCCAGGGCCTCGGCGTCGGCGCGGGCGCGATCCAGAGCGGTTTCACGGTTTCGCTCGACGGTGACATCGCGCAGCAAGCCTACCAGCAAGACGGGCGAGGCGCGGTGCAGGTCCAGGGCGACAATGCGGTCAACGCCAAGGGCGGGGCTGAAGGTCAGGCTGACATGACCCTCGCGGAAAGCCTGGGCGATGGCTCCGCCGACCTTCTGGCGGTCGTTGGGCGCGGCGGCGCCGGCCAGGCCGCGATTGACGATATCGGCGACGGTGACGCCCGGCGGGGGCGCGCCGCGCACGGCGGTGACCTGGCCCCTCGTGGTCACGGCGATGGCCAGTTGGGGCAGGCCGTCCAGCATCACGTCCAGCGAAGCCATCTCGGCGCTATGGCGCACATCGCGTGCGCCGAACCGGCGATGGCCAATCAGTAGGCCCGAAGCCAGGCCAAGCCCGGTTGTGGTCAGGGCCAGGAAGCCCAGAATGAAGGCCAGAGCGCCTGTGGGCGCGGCCGGAGCCAGTCCCGAAAGCTGGGTCAGGGCCGCCACGCAGCCGCCGATCAGCGACAGGGCGGCGCCCTCGGCGAGGCGGCGCGGCGAGACCAGGGTCGAGGCGGCGGCGACCGGCGCCAGGCACCAGGCGGCCATGGCCCCCGACACCCCGCCCGTCAGTATGGCTGCGACACATCCGCCCACGGCCCACAAAACCAGCAGGATTGACTGTACGTGGTCGTCCTCGCGCAGGTTTTCGCCTGAAAGCGGTAGAGACAGCAGCGCCGGCGCGGCGCCCGCCAGGAACGCCGCCCAGACGGGCCAGCTGAACTCGCCCGGCAGAAACGCTGTCGCGAAAGCCGCCATGCCGATGGCCGCCAGCCAGCCCATACGCCATACGCGTGCTGGGTTTAGCCCCTGCGCGGGGCGCACGGGCGGCTTGAACGGGTCCGGTAGCAGTTCGAATTCCAAACCGGGCGACTTCTTTCAATGCAACGCCGAGGAGCGCTGTCGCCAAACCTTAACGCGCCTGAGCCCATCCCTCCAGACCACTCAATCGGCGAGCGATCATTCCTGGTGACGACCTGTGGACGGAAACGGATTCGTAAGCGCCTTGGGAGCAAGGTCCAGGCTGCACGAATGCGGACAGAATGTCCCGGAGCCTATCATGCCAGAACCGGCGTCCCTCGACGCATTGCCCGAATACGACGCCTCCGCAGCGCGACGCGCCGCGGCCCATGAACGTCGCCGGGCTGCGCTGGATGACCGCAAGCGATCGTTTCTGCGCATGGTCAGCCATGAACTGCGCACCCCGCTCAACGCGGTGATCGGCTTTTCCGAGATCCTGTCCCGCGAACTCTATGGCCCGCTGGGCTCGCCCCAGTACCGGGAGTATGCCGAGATCGTGCATGACAGCGGGCTGAAGCTGCTGAAGCTGGTCAACCAGATCGTCGAGATCGCCCGCCTGGAAGGGCATGTCACGGATCTGGATCTCGGCCCCGAAGGGCTGGACGAAGCCATTGAAGATGCGATCGAACAGCTGAAGGGCGAAATCGCCCAGCGACAGGTGACCGTCACGGTTCCTGGCAGTGGCGCGCTGCCTGCGGTGATGGCCGACAGCCGGGGCCTGCGGACCATGCTCGGCAATCTGCTGCAGAACGCCATCACCCACTCGCCCGTCGGTGGTGAGGTCTGCATCTTTGTTCAGGCCCTTCCGGGCGGGGTGGTCGAGATTTCCATCGCCGATCAGGGACTCGGCGTCGAACCCGAGGAACTGCCACGCCTGCTGAAGCCCTTTGAACAGGGCGGCTCGACGCTGACCCGGACCAGCGAGGGTGCGGGCCTTGGCCTGCCGATTGTGGATTTGCTGGCTCGGGCCATGCATGGCGCTCTGCGCCTGACCTCCCGCCCCGGCGCCGGCCTGACGGCACAATTGAGCCTGCCCGAAGGCTGAGGCTTACCAGCAGACCTTGCCAGCAGATGGTCGCGCCCCTAAGTGGCGGCCATGACACGCCCCATCGACGCCGCCCTTGAGGAACTCGCTGACGAGTTCGAACTGCTGGGCGACTGGGAAGAACGCTATCGCTATGTGATCGAACTCGGCCACGGCCTGGCGCCGCTCAGCGACGCCGAACGGTCAGAAGCCAACAAGGTGCGCGGCTGCGCCAGCCAGGTGTGGCTGGTCACCGAACCGCAGGCCGACCAGACGATCCGCTTCAGGGGCGACAGCGACGCGCACATCGTGAGCGGGCTTATCGCCATCCTGCTGCGGCTCTATTCAGGGCAGCCGGCGGGCGATGTCGCGGGCTTCGACGCCAAGGCGGCCCTCGACAGGCTGGGCCTGTCGGAGGCTCTGTCCTCGCAGCGCTCGAACGG
>NCEV01000057.1 GCA_002280875.1 Caulobacter sp. 32-67-35
TGCGTGTCGAACAGCACATGGCCCTCGGCGGCATAGGCCGATCCGTTGTCGATCAACTTGCCGATCATCGCGACGATCTCGTCGATATGGTCGGTGGCCTTGGGCTCGAGGTTGGGGCGCAGGGCCAGCAGGCCGTCGGCGTCAGCGTGATAGGCGGCCAGATAGCGATCGGTGATCGTCTTGATCGGCACGCCTTCCTCGAAGGCCTTCTTGTTGATCTTGTCGTCCACGTCGGTGACGTTACGCGCATAGACCACCGCGTCCTCGCCATAGATGTGGCGCAGCATCCGGTACAGCACGTCGAAAACCACCACCGGCCGGAAGTTGCCGATATGGGCGTGGTTATAGACCGTGGGCCCGCAGACATACATCGTCACCCGGCTCGGATCGGCGGGAACGAAGGCGCGCTTTTCGCGCGTCAGGGTGTCGTGGAGCTTAAAGGTCATGAGGAACGCGTCTGCCTGACGTAACGGGAGGTGTTGCCGAGGGTTGGAAGGGTCCCATATAGCCACTGGGCACGCGGACGACACGTCATCTTTTGGGCGATCTCGACCGTAGCTGTGAGACGGGTGGCACGCGTCATTCCGGGGCGAGAGGCGCTCCGGCGCAACTCAGCCCGTGGAAAGACCCTGCCGATATGGACGCTTTGACGCCTGAATCCGCCCTGCTCGAGCGCTGCGCGTGCGCCGCCGACGACCTCCAGCATAGCCTCGACGCGCGCCCGAGCCGCGAACAGGCCCTGGCCGCCGTGCGCACCCTGCTGGCCTGGGCCGGTGACAATCCCAACCGTGAGGGCCTGCTCGATACGCCGCAGCGCGTGGTCGACGCCTATGGCGAGTGGTTCGCCGGCTATGAGGGCGACCCGGCCAAGGAGCTCTCCCGCACCTTCGAGGACGTGCAGGGCTATGACGACATGGTCATGCTGCGCGGCATCGACGTGCAGAGCCATTGCGAGCACCACATGGCGCCCTTTCTGGGCAAGGCCTGGATCGCCTACATGCCGACCGGCAAGGTGGTGGGCCTGTCCAAGCTGGCCCGTCTGGTCGAGATCTACGCCAAGCGTCTCCAGACCCAGGAGACCATGACCATGCAGATCGCCGACGCCATCGAGGACCATCTCTCGGCCGCCGGCGTCGCCGTGCTGATCGATGCCGAGCACCAGTGCATGAGCACCCGCGGCGTGCGCCACCACGATGTCTCGACCATCACGACGCAGTTCCGCGGCGTGTTCCGGACCGACAAGGTGCTGCAGCAGCGGTTCATGGACCTGGTGGTGAGGAAGTAGTTTCGGCAAATCCTCCCCCTGGCGGGGGAGGTGTCGCCGTAGGCGACGGAGGGGGAAGTGCTGCTGACTCGGTGCGGTCTTCCCCCACCAGCATCCGGCCGCCTCCCCCTTCAGGGAGAGGGTCTTTTCCCTGCTAAGCCGCCGCCCGAATCCCGGCGCGGATCCTGAAAACACAGGCGTCCACAGGCCGGTGGACCAGCGAGACCAGCACGAAGCTGATCAGCATCAGCAGATACCAGGCGCCCAGCTTCTCGATCCCGACCATGGTCCAGCCGTCCTGCTGGTCGGGATAGATCCAGGCGCCCGCGAAGGTGCCCAGGTTCTCGGCGAACCAGATGAACAGGGCCACCAGCAGCAGCCCCATGATCATCGGCATCCGGCGCGGCGCGCGGTCTGGCGTGAACACAAACCAGGTCCGGCCAAACAGCACCGCCGACAGGACGAACAGTCCGATGCGAATGTCGGGGCCGAAATGGTGGGTGAAGAAATTCAGATAGGCCAGGCCCGCCAGGATCCAGGTGCTCCAGAACGGCGGATACCGGATGAAGCTGATGTCAAAGAGCCGCCAGATCCGGGCGATATAGCTGCCAACGCAGGCGTACATGAAGCCGGTGAACAGCGGCACGCCGCCGATGCGCAGCAGGCTGGGTTCGGGATAGAGCCATGAGCCCTGGGCGGTCTTGAAGATCTCCATCACGGTTCCGACCAGGTGGAAGATGAAGATCACCGCCGCCTCGTCCCAGCGTTCCAGCTTCAGGGCCAGCAGCGAAGCCTGAATGACCAGCGAGGCGATCACCAGGAAGTCGTACCGCGCGACGCCGGCATCCTTGGGCCAGAACAGGAAGGTGCCGACCAGCAGGGCCAGCATCAGCGCGCCGAACAGGCAGGCCCAGGCCTGCTTGAGTCCAAACAGCAGGAACTCATAGGCATAGCCATGCCAGCGCGACCGCTGCGCCCAGGGCCGGGCCCGGACGTCCAGAGCCGCGACCTGCGCCTTGATCTGTTCCTTGAGGTTCATCGATTCTCCCCGATCACAGGCTAGCCCAAGCGGGCGTCCGGGCGCCATATGTGGCGCCATGAGCACCGACCTGTTTCCCGCCGCCCCCGACAAGCACGCCCTGGAACGGGGCGACCAGCTGGCCCCGCGCTTCAACGCCGATGGCCTGGTGGTCGCCGTGGCCCAGCACGCCGACACCGGCGAGATCCTGATGCTGGCCTGGATGAACGATCAGGCCCTGAAGCTGACCGTCGAGACCGGCGTCGCCCACTATTTCAGCCGCTCGCGCGGCGAGCTCTGGAAAAAGGGCGAGACCAGCGGCCAATTGCAGATCGTCGAAGAGCTGCGGGTCGATTGCGACCAGGACGCGGTGCTGATCAAGGTGCGCCCTCAGGGCGACGGCGGCGCCTGCCACGTCGGCTTCCGCTCATGCTTCTACCGCGTCTGGGAAGACGGCAAGCTGGTCGAGCGTGAAGGGACTCTTCCATGACCACCCTCCAGGCCCTACTGGCCTTCAGCTTCGC
This sequence comes from Caulobacter sp. 32-67-35, assembly GCA_002280875.1. Classification (GTDB taxonomy): domain Bacteria; phylum Pseudomonadota; class Alphaproteobacteria; order Caulobacterales; family Caulobacteraceae; genus Caulobacter. Next base: position 2,807 of record NCEV01000057.1, read on the forward strand.
CGCCTTCCTGCTGACCATCACGCCGGGTCTCGACACGGCGCTCGTTCTGCGAACCGCCGCCACCGAAGGTTCGAGACGGGCGTTCGCGGCGGCGCTGGGCATCGGGATCGGCTGTCTGGTCTGGGGCGTGGCGGCCGCCTGCGGAGCCGGCGCACTGCTGACCGCGTCCGAGGTCGCCTATACCGCTCTGAAATGGGCCGGCGCAGCCTATCTGGTCTGGATCGGGATCAGGATGATCCTCAAGCCCCGCGCCGCCTTTGAGCCGGGCGCCATGGCTCCCACCGGCGGCGGCGCGATGGCCTCCCTGCGGCGGGGGCTGCTGACCAATCTGCTCAATCCCAAGGTCGGGGTGTTCTATATCTCGTTCCTGCCGCAGTTCGTGCCGGCCGGCGCCAACCCGGCCACCTTCGGCGTGGTGCTGGCGGGACTGCACGTGGTGATGGGCCTGGTCTGGGCCGGGCTGTTGATCGCCGCCACCACGCCTCTGGCCGGCCTGCTGCGCGAGGCCTCGGTGATCCGGTGGCTGGACCGGATCACCGGCGGCGTCTTCATCGCCTTCGGCCTGCGCCTGGCGCTGGAGCGGCGTTAGCCCTCCGCAAGCGCCTCGACGCCGCCGCCCTTGGTGGGCGTGACCACAAAGCGCTTGAGCACCCTGGTGGTGTAGGCGGGATCATGGATGGTCGAGACGGCGATCATCTCGCTGGTGGCCTTGCCATGTTCCAGGGTCAGCAGCACGAAGCCCTTGGCGCCCGGATCGGCGAACTTGACCTCCTTGTTGCGCGCCGCGAAGGCGTCGCCCAGCGGCACGCCTGGCAGGATGTCGCCATAGCCCGGCGAGGTGATCCCCGTCGCGCCGAACTCGACGGCCACGCGCTTGGCGCCGGCGTCATCGAACAGCTCATTGGCCCAGAACGAATGGCTGTCGCCCGACAGCACGATCGGATTGGCGCCGGCGCTCTTGAACAGATCGTACAGACGCTCGCGGTCGGCGGGATAGCCGTCCCAGGCGTCGAGATTGTAGGGCAGGCCTAGGGCCGACAGGCCCACGCCCTGACGAACACGCCCGCGGATATACTCGGGCAGCTTGCCCAGCATGGCCTCGAACTTCTCGGGGCCCATCACCTGGACCAGATTGGGTCCGGCCACCCGGGCCATGACCACCTGATTGCCCAGCACCTGCCAGGCGCAGCCACCCTTGACCGAGGCGCCGACCTGCCCCGCCAGCCACTGGGCCTGGGCCTCGCCCAGCAAACGGCGGCTGGGGTCCTTCCACTTGGCCGAGAACGCGGCCACGTCGGGCTTGCCCTCGACCATCGGCAGGTCCCTGGCGTAGTCGACCGCCTCGGTGCGCGCGGTCAGGCGGGTCTCGGTCATCAGCAGGGTGGCGACGTCACCGAACTGGAAGCCGCGCCAGCTGGCCTCGGGCAAGGCCCCGGCCGCCGGCTCGCGGATCGGCATCCACTCGTAATAGGCCTTCAGGGCGGCGGCCTTGCGGGCGGCCCAGTCGCCTTCCCCCTTGTCCGGGTCGTGGTTCTCGGCCCCGCCCTGCCAGCTGTCATTGGCGGTCTCGTGGTCGTCCCAGACCACGATCCACGGCACGCGCGCGTGGGCGGCCTGCAGGTGGGGATCGCTCTTGTAGCGGGCGTGGCGGCGGCGATAGTCGTCCAGCGTGACGATCTCGTGGATCGGATCAGGCATGCGCTGGGCCGCGACCGGCGAGTTCATGCCGTAGTCGGCGGGCGCCCCGCCATATTCATAGATGTAGTCGCCCAGGTGCAGCACCGCGTCCACGCGGTCCAGTTTGGCGATGGCGTCATAGGCGTTGAAATAGCCGTTCGAGTAGAGCGAGCACGAGGCTACCGCCAGGACCACATCCCGGGTCGCGCCGACCGGCAGGGTGCGGGTGCGGCCGACCGGCGAGGTCACGCCATTGGCGACGAAGCGATACCAGTACTCGGTTCCGGGCTTCAGGCCCTGGCCATCCAGGTCATGCTTGACCGTCCAGTCGCGGCTGGCGCGGGCTCGCAGGCCCTTGGCGGCGCGGACGATGGTCTTGAACGCGGGGTCCTGGGCGACCTCCAGATCGACCAGGATGTCACCGTCGCCCGCAGCCTTGGGCGTGACGCGGGTCCAGAACATCACCGAGGTCTGGGCCGGATCGCCGCTGGCCACGCCGTGCTCAAAGGCGACCGGGCCCTTGTGCGCGTTCAGGGGCTGCGCCGAGACCGCGCCGCCAGCGCCGGCCGCGCCGCCCAGACCCAGAAAGGCAAGAGCCTTACGACGATCGATTTTCATGGTGTTTAATCCCCTGGTCCACGGCGCCGCTTTGGCGTCTCGTGCGTTAGCGCCACAGCACAACAGGAAGATGACGCATGTCGAGTGAAGACCTTCACGTCCCCCGCGAAAAACTCAGCCGCAAGACCCTCAACCGCCATTACGCCATCACCTCGCTGATCGAGGAATTCGAGGCGGTGGACTGGTATCGGCAGCGTGCGGATGATTGCGATGACGTCGAGCTGAAGAAGATCCTGCTGCACAACGCCCGCGAGGAGCTGGAGCACGCCGCCATGGTGCTGGAATGGCTGCGGCGCGACGACCCCGAGACCGATGAGCAGCTGCGCGAGTATCTGTTCAAGGACGGCTCGATCGCCGGCCATGAGGAAGACGCGACAAAATAGCTATCATCCCGGCCAAGCGCAGCGCGCCGAGCCGGGATGACAGATCTGTTGCTTACCGCTTGATCGAGACGCTCACGCCGACAAAGCGCGGCTTGCCGGCGATGAAGGTCGGGATGCCGAAGCTGTCGCCGGTATTGCCGGCGTCCTTCAGATATTCTTCGTCCAGGGCGTTCTCGACGAAGGCCTCGACCTTCCAGTTATCGTCCAGAGCGCCGTAGCCAACGCGCAGGTTCAGCAGGCCATAGCTGTCCTGGAACTCGTCAACGGCGATGTCCGGGAACAGGCCGGCGGCCTGCAGGTCCTTGCGGTCGTTGTTGTCGTCGAAGAACACCTTCGAGCGCCAGGTATAGGTCGGGGTGACCGACACCTTGCCCGAGCCGATCGGCTGGCTCCAGGCCGCGCCCAGCGACACAGCGTGGTCGGGCGACAGGCGGAACTGGTTGCCGTCGCGCAGGCCGCTTTCCAGACGGGCATGGTTGTAGGCGTAGGTGGCGAACAGCCGCAGGTCGTCGGTGGCGCGCAGATTGGCCTCGCCCTCGAAGCCGTAGGCCTTGGCTTCGCCAGCGTTCAGGGTCACCACCTGGGCGCCCTGGCGGAAGGTCGTGGCGAAGTTGTCGTAGCTGTACTGGAACACCGAACCGGCCAGGAACAGTCGCCCTTCCATCAGGCGAGCCTTCACGCCGGCTTCATAGGAGTCGACCGTCTCGGCGTCGATCACGCTGAAGCGGGCCGGGCCGTTCGCCGCCGCCGCGCCGCTGGTCGAGATGGTGTCGGGACGACGGCCCCGCGCGTACGAGCCATAGAGGCTGAGATTGTCCGACGCCGCATAGCGACCGACCAGACGCCAGGTGACGCCGGTGTCTTCGATCTGCCGGGTGAACAGGCCGCCATTGCCCGTGGTGGGCTGGGTGATCAGGCCGATATTGGGCAGGGTGGTGCTGTTGACCGCGTTCGGCTGGGCCCCCAGGAACAGATTGGTCGGGGTCGGCGCCGCCAGCAGGATACCCAGGATCGAGCGGCCGTTGGTGTTGCCGGACCGGTACGAGGCTTCGCGCTCTTCGCTGGTGTAGCGCAGGCCGGCGGTCAGTTCGAACTTGTCGGTGACCTTCAGCGTGCCGTCCATATAGGCGTCCCACGCGGTGTTCTCGGCGAAGTTGGCGAACTCTTCGCGATGCACCGGCTTCAGGTTGGCGGCGATGCCTTGGGCCAGCGCGGCCGGAATGCCAAAGCCCAGTTGCAGCACGGTGGCCGAATAGGCCGGGTTGGTCAGCACGGCCAGGGGCTGCGGGTTGGGACGGCTGATGCCCAGCGGGGTGTTGCCCGCCAGCAGGGCCAGGACCAGACGCTCGTCGAACTGGCCCGGAATGCGCCACGAGCCGGTCTCGTGGAAATAGTTCACGCCCGCGAAGCCGGTGAAGCGGCCGCCGGCGTCGTAATTCAGGCGCAGCTCCTGGCTTTGCTGACGGCCCTGGGCGTCTTCGGCGAAGGTCAGGATCGGCAGCGACGAGCCGTCCGGATCAAACACTTCGACCGAGTGGAAGGCGCGCGTGGCGGTGATCGACGACAGGCTGAGGCTGTCGGTAAGGCGGTAGTCGGTCAGGGCGGTCAGGCCATAGACACTGCGCTCCAGGCCCAGCGGCGAACCATTCTCGAAGCCCGCGCCGGGGCTCAGGGTCGCGCCCGAGGCGACGCCGCGATCGCCCAGAACGGCGCCGGTCACGGGGTTGGTCGGGTTGAAGGTATTCGACTTGAACGAGGTGCCGGTGGTGTCATCTTCCTGCCAGTTGCCGATCAGGTCGATGGTCAGACGGTCGGTACCGCCCCGATCAGGGCGCCGCGGCCAAACAGGGTCGACTGCGGCCCCTTGGCCACCTCGATGCGCTCCATGTCGAACAGCTCGACATACGAGCCGCGCGAGCGCGAGATCGGCACGCCGTCCTGATAGATCGACACCCGGGTCTCGTCGGTGGCCGAGCCGCTGTCGGAGGTGATGCCGCGCATCACGAAGCCGGAATTGTTGTTGGACTGGTTCTGGACCACGAAGCCCGGCGTAAAGGCCGACAGCTGGTCGAACTCCTGCACACCGATGGCTTCCAGGAACTGGCCGGAATAGGCGGTGACGGCGATCGGCACCTCGACGCGGTCCTGAGCGCGCTTCTGGGCGGTGACGATGACCTGGTCGACCTGAGCGGTCTCGACCTCGGCGGCCATGCCGGCCGAGGCGAAGCTCAGGGCCAGAACGCTGGCGGCTGACATGAGCAAGGTGGTGTGGATCGCGCGCATCGATTATCCCCTTCGACGACAAGCCGGACTTGAGCCCGGCGGATAGGGACCGGCGATGTCGGTCGCGCGACGAGATTGTGACGGAGGCGTGAAACGCCCTTGAACCCGCTGGACGACGATACAGACGAGCTTGAGACCGAGGCGCAGGCGCCACAATCCGAGGCCAGGCTTGAGGTTGCGCTGTCGGCGAATGACGCTGGGGAACGCCTGGACAAGGTCCTGGCGACGCGATTCGACAGCCTGTCGCGCGCCCGCCTGCAGGCCCTTATCGCGGATGGACGGCTCAGCCTTGAGGGCCGGGCGGTGACCGACGGCTCGCAGAAGGCCCGCCCCGGCCTCTATCAGTTGCTGATCCCCGCCCCGATCCCCGCCGAGCCCTCGCCCGAGGACATCCCCCTGACGGTGCTCTACGAGGACGCCCACCTGATCGTGGTCGACAAGCCGCCCGGCATGGCCGCTCACCCGGCCCCCGGCAACTATACCGGCACCCTGGTCCACGCCCTGCTGCACCACTGCCGGGGCAGCCTGTCGGGCGTCGGCGGCGTGGCCCGGCCCGGCATCGTCCACCGGCTGGACAAGGAAACCTCCGGCGTCATGGTGGCGGCCAAGACCGACGCCGCCCCATCGACCGGCTCTATATCGCCCTGACGCGCGGCGCGCCCCATCCCGCCAGCGGGACGATCCAGACCCAGCTGGGCCGCTCGCCACATGACCGCAAGAAGATGGCGATCCTGAAAAGCGGCGGCCGCGAGGCGATCACCCATTACCGGGTCGAGGAAGCCTTCGGTCCCGCCGACAGGCCGTTGGCCGCGCGGGTGACGTGCCGGCTGGAAACCGGCCGCACTCACCAGATCCGCGTCCACCTGGCCAGCAAGACCGCGCCGTGCCTGGGAGATCCGGTCTATGGCGGCGGTCCGCCCGCCGCCGGCGTCAAGGCCGTGATGGAGGAGATCGGCTTCAGGCGACAGGCCCTGCACGCCGCTGTCCTGGGCTTCGTGCATCCGATCACCGGCGAGACCCTGAAGTTCGAGACCCCCCTGCCCGCCGACATGGCGGCGCTGGAAGCCGGGCTCAGAGCGCTGTGAGCCGACACTCTCTTGCGGTCGCGTTACAATCGCGCCCTAATTCGGCTGGGACGTCGGCCTAGATCTTGAGACAACGCCGCTGCCGGAAAGCTCCGATGACCTCGACGCGATCGCTTATCGTTCTCCTGATGGGCCTGGCCCTGGCGGGGCCAGCCCTGGCTCAGGGCGTGACGGGCCAGGACGAAGCCGTCTCGACCGCCGCCCATCGCGTCGACGCCAAGACGGCTGCCGAAGCCCAGGCCGCGCCCGTCGCTCCCACCCCCGCGCCGCGCATCCTGACCACCGATGAGCAGATCGCAGCGTTCCTCGCGGCCTCCCCTGCCCTGGAGCGCGGCGAAGGCCTGGCGGGTCTGGCTCCGACCGACGAGGCCGCCAGGCGCAAGGTCCACGGCTCGGCCGGCGTCACCGTGGGTACGGGCGGCTATCGCAGCGCCTATGTCTCCGCCCTGATCCCCATCGGCGAGACCTCCACCCTGGGCCTGGCCTATTCCCAGACCGATCATGGCCGCAATGCCGTCTTCTTCCCACGTGACGCCTATGGATATGGCTACGGCCATGACCAGGGCGGCTGGAACGGCGACAGTGTCGGCCTGGGCCGACCAGGACGCTGGGCCCGCGGCGGAAAGCAGCAGTCCGTAGCCGTTTCCCTGGCCGTCGGGAGCGACCGCAGAGGACCGCCAGAGGGCTGCGCCCCGGCCTTTCGCGCCGGAGATCGTTATGTAGAGCCGCTTTGGGCCACGCAGATGCGCGGAGAATCCAGTCCCTGCGCGCTGGACGGAACACGCTAATCCGCCACTCGCCGTAGACGTGTCGAAACAATCTTCGCGCGAGACGATCGGCGTTCGCTGATGCTTAACAGCTTGCGGTCATGGTTGCGTATCGGGATCTATCGGGCGTTCGCATGCAGCCGGAAATCATTGCTCACCACCACCCCGCCACGGGGACGGTGACCTATCTTGTCGTCGATCCGGCCACGCTGCTTTGCGCGATCGTCGACCCGGTTCTGGATTTCGATCCGGAAACCGAAGCCACCGACACCAGCTTCGTCGATGCGATCATCGCCCAGATCCGCGCCCGCGACATGGGCCCGACCTGGATCCTGGAAACCGGCTTGCACGCCGCGCATCTATCGGCGGCCGGACACCTCAAATATGAAACCGGCGCGTCGGTCTGCATCGGGGCTGGCGTGATCGAAAGCCTCAAGCGCCTGGCCCCCGCCATGGGCGAGCACGGCGTCGACCTTGACGGCTGGGACTTTGACAAGCTGGCCCAGGACGGCGAGGTCATGCCGATGGGCGGGCTGGAGATCACGGCCCACGCCGTCACCGGTCGTCTGCCGGGCGCCGTGGCCTATCAGATCGGCGACGCGGTCTTTACGGGCGACGTCATCCTGGCTCCAGGACTGGGCGCCGGCCGCGCTGACCTTCCCGGCGCCGACGCCCAGGCCCTCTACGCCGCCGCCCGCAAGTTCCTGTCCCTGCCCGACGACACCCGGCTGATGGCGGGCTGGGAAGCAGCCGAGGGCGCCGCGACCACGACGGTCGCCCAGCAGCGTGCGCAGAATGTTCAGCTTCGCGACGGCGTGGACCTGCCCACCTTCGTCGCCGCCCGCCAGGCCGCCGACGCGGCCCTGCCGTCCCTGCCCTATGCCGCCCAGGCGCTGCGTGTGGCCATCCGGTCGGGAAAGCTGCCGCCGCAAGGCGACGATGGGCGACGCTTCCCGCCGACGGATATCCCTTCCTTCTAGCCGATCGATCGAGCAGCCCTGATGGGGCCCGGCGAACCAGGGATCAGTGCGCGCCGCCCTCTTCGGAAAGCCAGTACTCGTGGGCGTCCAGAGCCAGCCGCAGAAGCGCAGCGTGCGCTGTTGAGCGGGCCCGCAGCTCCTGCCGCTCGGCCTCGAAGCCCTGGCGCTTTGCAGCCAGAAGATCGGTCAGGTCCCGTTCGCCCAGTTCGTAGGCGCGCTGAATTCGGCTGGAGGCGACGCTCGCGGCGCGGGCGGACGTTAGGGCTTCCTCCCAGGCCAGAAGACCGGAACGCGCCTCGATCACGTCACGCTTCGCCGTCAGGTCGACTGACCTGACCACCATGACGTAGCGAGCCTCGGCAGCAGAGGCCGTCGCGGCCTGTCGCTCGGCCGTCGCCGAGCGCAAAGCGCCGCCCAACGGGATCGAGACCGCCAGACCAACCCCGCTTTCAGCCCCGCCCCGTTCGTTGAAGGCCCTAAGGCCGATGGTCGGGTCCGGCCGTTGATCCAGCCTCGCGCGGCGCGACAATGCGGCCTCGCGATCGGCCAGGGCCCGGGCGATCGTGATCTCATGGCTCCGCTGCGGGATCACGGTAAGCCAGGTTTCGAAAGGACGGAGCGGCGCCAAGGGCGCAGGCAGTTCGGGCGGACGAGCCGGGGCAAGCTGCGGATACAGCGTATCCAGTTCTGTCCGAATGGACTGGGCGGCCGCGCGGCTCACCGTCGCCGCTGATTTCGCACGTGCAGCCGCCGCCAGCGCCTGATCCCGGTCCAGGGGCGCTGCGTCTTTCAATTCAACGCGGCGCGTCAGCGCCAAGAGATCGCGCTCATAGGTCTCAACCTCCCGGCGGTCGATATCAGCGAGCGCCTCGGTCTCCAGCCATCCGACCCAAAGGCTCGCCAGTTGAAGCGACGCCTGATGACGCGCGTCCTCGACAGTGTCCATCGCCGCGCGCTCGCCAGCCGCCCCCGCCTTCAGATCCAGCGCGCGCTTGCCTGGTGATCGCCAGCCACGGCTGATCTGGGCGGACCACTCCGCATAGTCGCCCTCCCCCCGGACCTGGCGGCGGTCAGCGGTCAACGAACCCATGAATTCGTGGTCGCCGGCCGCAGACATCCGGAGCTGCGCCCGGGCGCCCTGAAGGCCGGCGCGCGCTTCGGCCAGGGCCGGAGACGCATCGAGCGCCGAGAGGATCGCGCTGTCCGCTGGCAGGAAGGACGGCCGCGCAAAGCCGGGAGCCTCACCCGCCGACACGGTCGTCGTGGCGGCCAGGGCGGCCAGAAGTCCGAAAATCGGGAAAGGGCGGGTCACGACGCGGACTCCTCGAGAGCAGCGCCGCGTTCCAGACCAAACCGGCGATAGAGAATGGGGAGAAGGATCAAGGTCAGGAGCGTCGAGGTGATCAGGCCGCCCACAACGACGATCGCGAGGGGCCGCTGGATTTCAGACCCTGGACCGCTGGCCAGCAGCAGGGGCACCAGCCCCAGCGCGGTGATGCTGGCGGTCATCAGAACGGGCCGGAGACGGCGCCGGGCGCCTTCGACAATGGCCCGCTGAAGATCCAGCCCGCGGTCGAGCAGCTCATTGAAGTGCGAGACCAGCACAAGGCCGTTCAGGACCGCGATCCCCAGCAGCGCGATCAGGCCCACGGCGGCCGGCACCGACAGATACTCTCCGGACATCCAGAGGGCGACGAGGCCGCCGATCATGGCGAAGGGGATATTGGCCAGGATCAGCAGGGCCTGGCGGATCGACCGGAGGGTCACGAACAGCACCAGGAAGATCAGGGCGAGGCTGGCGGGAACGACGACGCCCAGCCGCGCTGCGGCCCGCTTCTGGTTTTCGAACTGCCCGCCCCAGACCAGTCGGTAGCCCTGGGGCAAGGGCACGTCGCGGGCGACATTGGCCTGAGCTTCCTTGACGAAGCCCACGAGGTCCCGGCCGGAGACATAGGCCTGAATGACCGCAAAGCGCGAGGCGTTCTCGCGATCGATCTTCACCGGCCCTTCGCGCCGCGCGACGCTGGCGACATCGGCGGCGCGCACCAGACCACCATCCGGAGTAGCGATCTGGGTCTGGAGAAAGGCGCCTGGATCATCGCGGAGGTTCTCAAGGCCGCGCACGATGATCGGCGTCCGTCGGCCAGGCTCGAACACCATGCCGGCGCTGGAGCCCTCAAGTTGGGCTCGCAGTTCCGACTGGATCGCCTGGACGGAAAGACCCGCCCTGACGGCAGCGCTGCGATCGACATCGAACTGCAGGTAGGAGACGCCGTCGCCTGCGACCGTATAGACGTCAGCCGCGCCGCGCGTGGCTTTCAGGCTTGCCTCAATGGCCGTCGAAAGCTCGCCCAGGGTCTTCAGGTCCGGGCCAAAAACCTTGACCGCCAGGTCCCCTCGACTGCCCGTCAGCATCTCCGACACCCGCATCTCGATCGGTTGGGTGAAGGTGGCGTCGATGCCGGGGAACTCGGCGGCGACCTTTCGGATCTCTTCGGTGAGCCAGACCTTGTCCTTGCGGCGCCAATCCTTGCGGTCGGCCAGCACCAGGAAGCTGTCGGTCTCGTTGAGCCCCATGGGGTCGAGTCCCAGTTCGTCGGAGCCGACGCGGGCGACGATCCGCTTGACCTCCGGGACCCGGGCCAGGATCGCCCGTTGCACGGCCATGTCCTGGCTGGCGCTGGCGTCAAGATTGATCGAGGGCAGCTTGGCCAGCTGCATCAGGATCGCCCCCTCATCCATGGTGGGCATGAAGCTCTTGCCGATCAGCAGATAGGCGACGACTGCCAGGGCCATACCCCCGCCCGCTGCGCCAAGAACCGGCAGCGGGCGCGCCAGGGCCTTGTCCAGCTGCCGCGAATAGAAAGGGCCAACCCGGCGCATCAGCCAGGACTCGTGGTGCGGCCGCGCCTTGATCATCAGCGACGACAGAACCGGGATGATCGTGAAGGACAGCAGCAGGGACGCGCCCAAGGCGAACACAATGGTCAGGGCCACCGGCGCGAACAGCTTGCCTTCCAGTCCCTGAAGGCTGAGCAGCGGCAGGAATACGAGACAGATGATCAGAACGCCCGAGACCACCGGGGTCGCGACCTCCTTCACGGCCTCGAAGATTACATGCAGCCGGCGCGATCCGGTGATCTCGGGCTTGTCCAGGCGCTCGACGGTGTTCTCGACCACCACGACGGCTGCGTCGACCAACATGCCGATGGCGATCGCCAGGCCCCCGAGGCTCATCAGGTTGGCTGAAAGACCAAAGGTCCGCATGAGCAGAAAGGTCGCCAGCGCCGAGAGCGGCAGGGTCAGGGCCACGACGGTGGCCGCTCGCAGATCGCCCAGAAACAGCAGCAGCAGCAGGACCACCAGTACCGTGGCCTCCAGCAGGGCATGGGTCACCGTGCCGGTCGCGCGTTCGATAAGCTCTGAGCGATTATAGAACGGGCTGATCCGGACGCCGGGCGGCAGAGAGGGCTGGAGTTCCGCCAGACGGGCCTCGACGCGCTGGACCACGGCCTTGGCGTCGGCGCCGCGCAGGGCAATCACGATGGCCTGGGCTGCCTCGCCCCGGCCGTCCTCGGTGACGGCCCCGTAGCGGGTCAGGCTCCCCTCGCGGACCTGGGCAAGGTCACCCAGACGGGCGGTTCCGCCGCCCGGCAGGGCGATGGCCGTATCGCGCAGGTCGTCCAGGCTGGTAATGGCCCCGGCGACCCGAACGACCAGCGCTTCCTCGCCATCATTGAGACGTCCGGCGCCATCGTTGCGGTTGGAGTCGGGAATCGCCGCGATCAGGGCCTGGGCGGTCAGTCCGGCATTGGCCAGGGCTGAGGGATCCGGCGCGACCTCGAAGGTGCGCGCCCGTCCGCCGAGCACATTGACGTCCGCGACGCCCGGCAGGCCGCGAAGCGCCGGACGGACGGTCCAGTCGAGCAGGCTGCGGCGCTGCTCCAGAGACAGGCCGCCGCCTTCCACGGTGAACATGAAGACGTCGGACAGGGGCGTCGAGATCGGCGAAAGACCACCCGTGACACCGTCGGGCAGGGATGAGAGCGCATTGGTCAGCCGCTCGGACGTCTGCTGCCGCGCCCAATAGACGTCGGTTCCGGTTTCAAAATCGATGGTCAGGTCGGCGATGGCGTACTTGGCCGTGGCCCGCAGCATGCTCTGACGCGGAATGCCCAGCAGCTCCATCTCGAGCGGCGTGATGACCTGGCTCTCGACCTCTTCGGGCGTCATGCCGGGCGCCTTGAGGATGATCTTCACCTGGGTGGGCGAGATGTCTGGGAAGGCGTCGACCGGCAGCTTGAGATAGGCGTTGAGCCCAAGGCCCACCAAGGCCACGGTCAGGACGATCGCCAGCAGCCGCTGCGACAAGGCAAAGGAAATCAGCTTCTGGAACATCACTACTGGTCCAAAGCCGACTTGAGTTGCGAGACACCGCTGACGGCCACGCGCGCACCGGGAGCCAGACCGGTGATGACGGCGAACTGCCCCGCCGCGCCGATGACGGTGACGGGGGCGCTGCGATAGCCCTTGGCCTCCCGGACGAAGACCATCGCGCCACGCGCGCCCTGGATGACCGCCGAACGCGGGATCTGGACAGCGCCGGGTTGAACAGGCCCCAGCAAGGTCAGACTGGCCGTCTGTCCCGGCGCCAGCCGGCCATCGCCGGCGATCTCGGCCCGAACGACAACGGAACGGGTGCGCGGATCCACCGACTATCCGACCGCGATGATGCGTCCCGTCACGCCGCCGACCCGCGCCGCGCCGCCAACCTTCACGCGATCGACAAGGTCGGGAGACAGCCGGGCCTCCAGCCACAGCTTGTCGCTGCGGTCGATGGTCAGGGCGGGCGCCATGGCCTCAAGCCCGGCGCCGGGCGCGATGTTCAGCTGGGCGATGCGTCCGCTGATCGGAGCGCGCAGAATGAACTCGCCCGGTCGGGCTCCGGCCCCACCGGCGCTGCTGATCAGGCGTTGACGTTCCGAGACCCTGGCCCTTGCCTGGGCGGCGCGGGCATTGGCTTCTTCGACCCGCGCTCCGGCGATAATCCCTTCGGCCGCCAGGGTTCTGGAGCGCCGCGCCGCCGCCTCGGCCACGCCGAGCTCGGCCCGGGCTTGACTGAGCTCCGACCCCACGGTGAGCGCGTCGCGGCTGAACAGGACAGCCAGAGCGGCGCCCGCCTTGACGCTTTGCCCCTCCAGCACATTGACCTGGATCACCGTGCCAGCGAAGGGCGAGGCCACGATCCGGCGGCCATTCATCGGAGGCGCAACGCTGGCCGGAACGGTCGCAATCGGGGTCGCCTCGGCCGCGACAGCCGTCGCCAGACGAATGCCGACCGCCTTTTCCTGGGCAGCGCTCATCACGACCGTTTCGGCGGCGAAGGACGGCGTCCCGCAAAGCCATACGGCGGCCAGCGCCACGCCGGCGAGCAGCGAACAGTTTCGTGTGGTCATGGTCATCCTCGCGCGGCGATCCGCGACCGCACCCTCAAATGCGCCCTGGCCCTGAAGCCCGCCTGAAGCGAAGCTGAAATGAACCTGACAAACCCCGCGCCCGCGTTCAGGCTGGCTTCAGGCGCCGGTGCTAGAGCCCTTGGCGAAGGGAGACGCGACCATTCGCATTCTGCTCATCGAGGACGACCAGGATCTGGCCCGACGGCTGGCCGACGCGCTGGGCGAAGCCGGCTTCGCGGTTGACTGCGCGGCCGATGGCGAGACCGGCTGCCTGATGGGCGAGACCAATGATTTCGACGCCGTCGTGCTGGATCTCGGCCTGCCGCGCCTGCCGGGGATCGAGGTCCTAAAGCGCTGGCGGCGTGCGGGCAGAGACGTCCCGGTGCTCATCCTCACCGCGCGCGACGCCTGGACCGATCGCGTCGAGGGGCTGAACGCTGGCGCCGATGACTATCTTGGCAAACCGTTCCAGAGCGCCGAGGTTGTCGCCCGTCTCAGGGCCCTGACGCGCCGTTCGGCAGGACGCGCCTCTCCACTTCTGCGTCGGGGCGACATCGTTCTGGACCCCGCCGCCAGCGCCATAACCCAGAACGGCGAGTTGATTGAACTGACCGCGCGTGAACTGCGCGTCCTCACCTACCTGATGCATCGCGCGGGTCGGATCGTGTCCCAGGCTGAGCTGGTGGATCATGTCTACGCGCTGGATGAGACCCGCGAGTCCAACACGATCGAGGTCTATATCGGCCGCCTGAGAAAGAAGCTTGGCAAGGACGTCATCCGCACCGTGCGCGGCCTGGGATACCGAATGACATGAGGCGTTCGATCTGGACCAGCTTCCGCACTCGCCTGATTGCAGGCGCCGTTATCTGGATCACCGCCGGCCTTGCCGTGAGCGGCTGGGTGCTGGCTGAGTTGTTTCGGGCCCATGTCACCGAGCAGTTCGACGAGGAACTCCATGGCCACGCCGCCGAACTTGCCGTCCTCGCCGCCGTCGACCCGTCCGGACAGCCCTACCTGCTCCGGCGACTTAGCGATCCGCGCTTTCTGCCACAGGGGTCCGGATTCTACTGGCGGCTGCAGGCCCCCGGCGGACGTTCGGTCAGCTCGCCGTCGCTGGGAAACGGCAGGCTGCACCTGGCGGAGACCCCGGCCCCGGTGGGTGTCGAGCGCCACGCGTTCGCCGATGGCCCCACCGGTCTGGTCAGGATTGTCGAGACCAGCGCGAAGCCGGCCGGCGCGACGGCGCCCTTGCGCATCGCCATTGGCGTGGAGCAGCGTCTGCTGGATCAGGTGCTGGCGCGGTTCAACTGGACGCTGGCGGCGTCGTTGCTGTTCATCGCCCTGGGCCTGAGCGGCGCGGCCATGATCCAGGTCTGGTTCGGTCTGCGTCCGCTCTGCCGGGTGCGAAGCGCGCTCGCGGCCGTCCAGACGGGTCAGGCGCATCGGCTCCCGGATGATCTGCCCAACGAGGTCGCCCCCCTGGCCGCTGACCTCAACAACTTGCTTGAGGCCAATCTGGACATGCTGCGCCGGGCCCGCACGCAGGCCGGCAACCTTGGCCATGCCCTGAAGACGCCTCTGGCCATTCTAGTGGACGAAGCCCAGCGACTTCGCTCAGGCGGGAACGCCGCGGCCGCGGAGGTCATCGATCAGCAGTGCGAGCGCATGCAACGGCAGATCGACTATCAGCTGGCTCGCGCCCGCGCCGCGGCGTTGCGAAGCGCACCGGGCGTGGCCACGTCGATCGAAGACGCGCTGAAGCCTGTCCTGGAAGCCATGCGAAGACTGCACGGTCGCCGGGGCGTCGCGTTTGAAGCCGCGGTCGCGCCTGGTCTTGTTGCGGCGCTGGACGCCCAAGACCTCGCCGAGATCCTGGCAAACCTGATGGACAACGGCGGGAAATGGGCCCGCGGCCGCGTTGAGGTCATCGCACGCCCACCCCACGGGGGACACATCCTGGTGACGGTGGACGACGATGGCCCAGGTCTGGCTCCAGAGGCCTACGAATTGGTCTTTGGCCTGGGCGAGCGACTGGATGAGCAGATGCCGGGCCACGGCATGGGTCTGGCCATCGTCAAGGATCTGGTCGTCCTCTACGGGGGAAAGATCTGGATGGACGCCTCGCCCCTGGGCGGGCTTCGCGTGAACCTTCAGTTGCCGGCAATCGTTTGACGCGGTGTCGCGGTCAGCGTCCCCTCTCTGTCTCATGATCCCGGGCGCATGGGCCCCACCAAAATGAACCTCAACGACGCGCCGGACGGGCCTTTCATGGGCCCGTCGCGCCCGTCTGGACCCTGGGCTGTCGAATGACCCGACTAAGGCGCGCTATCGGCCCCGTTCAGCTCCTGCTCTACGGCGTCGGCTCGATGCTCGGCGCCGGGATTTACGGTCTCGTGGGCAAGGCGGCCGGCGTGATGGGCGGGGCGGTCTGGATGGCCTTTTTGGTGGCCATGGTCGCGGCCTTGCTGACGGGCGTCAGCTACGCGTCGATCGCCTCGCGCTATCCCAAGGCCGGCGGCGCGGCATACGCGACGCAGCGGGCTTATCGCAGCTCCTGGCTCAGCTATCTTGTTGGCCTGGCCATCGTCTGTTCCGGACTGGGGTCCATCGCCACCCAATCCAAGGTGGTCGCCGAGAACCTCAATACGCTCATCGGCCTGGATTTCGGCTTCACCATAGCCGGCGCCTCCGCCGAGGTCATGGTTCTGGCGATCGGATTTCTGCTGCTGGTGGCCGGCATTGTCTATCGCGGCATCACAGAGTCGCTCTGGGCCAACGCCATCTGCACGCTGGTCGAGTCTCTGGGCCTGCTGCTGGTCATCGTCGTCGGCGTGCGCTTCTGGGGCCAGGCGGATCTTTTCGAGGTCCCCGTCAGCGCCGCCAATCCCGCAGGTGCGCTGACCGTGGGATTGCTGCTGCAAGGCTCCATCCTGACCTTCTTCTCATTCCTCGGCTTCGAAGACATGCTCAACGTCGCCGAGGAGGTCAAACAGCCGGAGCGAACGATCCCGCTCGCGCTGATCGGCGCCATGGTTCTCGCCTCGGTGATCTATATGGCGGTCTCGATAACAGCCGTTTCAGTCGTGCCCTGGCGGGAACTCGCCGAGGCGCCTGGCCCCCTCAAACTGGTGATCGAGAGGGCGGCGCCGTGGTTCCCCGCCGTCGGCTTCACCCTGATCACCATCGCCGCGGTCGCCAACACCGCCCTGGTCAACTACGTTATGGGCTCTCGCCTGCTGTACGGCATGGCGCGCCAGGGGCTGCTTCCGTCCGTTCTGGGCCGCGTCCACGGCGCGCGTCAAACACCGCATGTCGCGATCGCCGTGCTGCTGGTGATCGTCATCGGCCTGCAATTCGCGGGCGGGATCGAGCAACTGGCCAGCGCGACGGTGTTGCTGCTGCTTCTGGTCTTCGCGGTGGTTAACGGCGCCCTGATCGTCCTGACGCATCGGGACGGCAAGATCGAGGGCTGCTTCAATGCGCCGATCGCCATACCGGCCGCAGGCGTCCTGATCTGCCTTGTGATGATCGTCGGTCGCGTACAGCAGGATGACTGGCGAGGCCCCGCAATCGCGGCCGGCCTTATCGCGATGATCCTCGCCCTCTATGTCCTGACCCGCAAAAGCCGCCGCGCCGGCGGGGTGCGACGGAAGACCCGCCACGCGCTCGCGACGGATCGACCTCCTCCTTCCCGGAACCGTCCCGACCGTCCGGTTTAGTCGAAGGCTGCCCGAACCTTCACCGCTGGCGCGCCGGGGGTCATCCGCCCGACCACCCTGGCGGCGATGAACCCCGCTTCGGTGACCTTCCTCAGAACAGCGTCGGCGGCCTCGGGCGCGACGGCGATCAGCAGACCGCCGCTGGTCTGCGGATCGGCCAGAAGGTCGCGCCGCCAGTCGGGCGTCCCCCCCGGCATCTGAACCGCCGCCCCGTAGCTGGCCCAGTTGCGCACCGCGGCGCCGGTGCGCACCCCGGCCTGGGCGAGGCCGGCGGCGCCGGGCAGCAGGGCCGGCGCGTCAGCATCAAGCTCGGCGGCCAGCCCCGCGCCCCGGCACATTTCCAGCAGGTGGCCCAGCAGGCCAAAGCCGGTGACGTCGGTGACCGCGTGAACCCCGGCGACTTCGCCCAGCCCCGCCCCGACCGTGTTGAGCTGGGTGGTGGTCGCGATCAAGGCGCCATAGCCCTCAGCCGAAAGCCGCTGCTGCTTGAACGCTGCGCTCAGGACGCCAACCCCCAGCGCCTTGGTCAGAATCAGCACGTCGCCGGCCTGGGCGCCGCGGTTGGACAGCACCCGATCGGGATGAACCAGTCCAAGCGCCACCAGCCCATAGATTGGCTCGACGCTGTCGATCGAGTGCCCACCTGCGATGGGCACGCCCGCCGCCGCGCAGACCGCGGCGCCGCCGGCCAGGATCGCACCGATGGTCTCTGTCGGCAGCCTGTCGATCGGCATGCCAACGATCGCCAGAGCGAAAATGGGCGTCGCGCCCATGGCATAGACATCCGACAGGGCGTTGGTCGCCGCGATGCGACCAAAGTCATGGGGATCGTCAACCACCGGCATGAAAAAGTCCGTGGTGGCGACGAGGGCCTGCTGGTCGTTCAGTCGCCAGACGGCGGCGTCGTCGGAAGTCTCGGTTCCGACCATCAGGTTGGGAAAGATCCCCGCCGCCGGCGACTGGGCGAGGATGTCGCGCAGCACCGCCGGCGACAGCTTGCAGCCGCATCCGCCGCCATGGGCCAGCGAGGTCAGTCGAACGGGGGCCGGCGGGGATTCTGACACGAAGCGCTCCTGGAACTACGCCGGGACCTTACGATTTCCCCGTGTGTCGCGCATAGTCGCGGAAAGACATGCGGCGCTGACGAGATCCTGCGGAATGATGTTCACGACACGGCGAAACCCAAGGCGGACATGAAGCCGCTTCAAGTTCTCAAATCCGCAGACCCCGCCGCCCTGGCGGCGTTCGACCAGATCATCGATGTGCGCAGCCCCGGCGAATTCGCCCAGGATCACCTGCCGGGCGCCATCAATCTGCCGGTGCTTGACGACGCTCAGCGCGCCGAGGTCGGGACGATCTATGTTCAGGACTCGCGGCTGCGCGCGAACCGGATTGGCGCGGCCCATGTGGCCCGCAACATCGCCCGCCATCTGGACACCGCCTTCGCCGACCGCACGGAAGACTTCAAGCCCCTGATCTATTGCTGGCGCGGCGGGCAGAGGTCAAACGCCATGGCCACGATCCTGCAGCGGGTGGGCTGGCAAACCGCCGTACTGGATGGCGGCTACAGGACCTATCGTCGCTGGGTCCAGGCCAGGCTCTATGACACGCCCTTGAACCTGGACCTGATCCTGCTGGATGGCGACACCGGCTCGGCCAAGACGGCGATTCTCGGCGCCCTGGCTGAGCGTGGCGTCCAGATCGTGGATCTGGAGGGTCTGGCCTGTCACCGCGGCTCGCTGTTTGGCGCTTTGACAGGCCAGGAGCAGCCCGATCAGAAGCGCTTCGAGAGTCAGCTCATCCTCGCGTTCGATGCGCTGGATCCCTCTCGCCCGGTCGTGGTGGAGGCGGAGTCGAGCAAGATCGGCAACCGCGTGTTGCCGCCGATGCTGTGGACGGCGATGCGCAAGGCCCCGCGCGTTGAAGTCACCGCGCCAGTATCGGAACGCGCCCGCTATCTGGTCGAGACCTATGGCGATATCACCGCGCGGCGCGAGGCCTTGCTGGCGATCCTGGAGCGCCTGCCGATCCACCCCAGCCGACGGCGACTGGCGGCCTGGTGCGAGATGGTGGAGAGCGGCGCCTACGCGGATCTGGCCGAAGCCCTGATGTCCGCCCACTATGACCCAGCCTATGCACGCGAGCGTCGAAAGGCCGACCAGCCCCTGCTGGCGAGCATCGCACTGGAACGCCTGGACCCGGCCTCGCTTGATCTGGCCGCGACCAGGATCATCGACAGCATAGGGATTTCGGCCCGAACATGACGGTCCCGCCGGCGCGGCGGCTATCTCGCTGACACATCCGTTCTTTTTAGAAACGCACTTGCGCCCCCAGCCTGTCTGCCGCCATAGGATTGGCGCACGAAACACGAGGAGGGCATGATGGCCGAAGACTTCAGCGAAACCCTGACCCAGCGCCAGTCCGGCAATCTGCCCGATATCCTGGGCCTGGAATGGCTTGAAGCCCGCCACGGCTATGTGAAGGGCCGCTTCACCGTCGCCAAGCATCACATGGCCCCCAACGGCTTCCTGCACGCCGCCAGCGTCATCGCCCTGGCCGACAGCGCCAGCGGCTATGGCTGCATGGTGTCCCTGCCCGAGGGCGGCAGCGGCTTCACGACCATCGAACTGAAGTCGAACTTCCTGGGCACCGTGCGCGAAGGCGGTGTCCTGTGCGAAGCGAAACTGACCCATGGCGGCCGCCAGACCCAGGTCTGGGACGCCGTCGTCACCGCCGAGGCGACCGGCAAGACCATCGCACTTTTCCGCTGCACCCAGATGGTTTTGCACCCCCGCGCCTGACGGCGGCAGAAAGCCTCCGACAGGGACTTGCGTTACCGCGACGACACCGCTAGGTATCGCGCCCTCGACCTCGGGCCCTCCCCAAAAGGGCTCACGAACGGCGCCTGGAGAGGTGGCAGAGTGGTCGAATGTACCGCACTCGAAATGCGGCGTGCC
>NCEV01000135.1 GCA_002280875.1 Caulobacter sp. 32-67-35
CAGCCAGGGCAGGCGCGCGCGGACGATGTCGATCACCGTGGCGTCGCGACCGGCGTCCGACACGCCGGCCAGGGCGAGAATATCCGCCTCGGCCTCTTCACGGATGACCTCGACGATGTCGTCTACGGTAATCTGCCCAACCAGCCGTCCGCCGGGATCAACCACGGGCGCGCTGATCAGGTGATACTTGTCGAAGATATAGGCCACCTCTTCCTGACCCATCTCGACCTGGATTTCGGTGACCGCCTCCATCAGGTCGGCCAGCCGCGTTTCGCGGCGGCTGCGCAGCAGCAGGCTGATCGGAATGGCGCCGACCGGCTTGTAGGTCGGGTCCACCACATAGACGTCGAAGAACAGCTCGGGCAGCGCGTCGCCAGCCTCGCGCACGTGGTCGATGGTGTGACCAGCGGTCCAGAACTCGGGCGCCGCCAGGAACTCGCGCTGCATCAGGCGGCCGGCGGTCTCGTCCTCATAGGACAGGGTGGTCTCGATCGCGGCGCGATCCACCTCGCCCATGGCGGCCAGCACCTGATAGCGCTTGGTCTCGTCCAGATCGTCAATGACGTCGGCGGCGTCGTCGGTGTCGAGTTCTTCCAGCGCGCGGGCCAGGGCGACCGAGGGCGTGGCCTCAAGGATCTCCTCGCGAAGATTCTCGTCCATCTCCGAGATGATCTCGCCCAGCGCCTCGGGATCGAGGAGCGGAATGACCTCTTCGCGATAGGCCGAGGACAGAAAGCCCATCAGGTCGGCGACGTCGGCGGGCTCCAGCGCGCCCACCAGCTCGCGCAGGCGCTCGGTGTCGCCGCTGTCGGCGGCGTCGATCACCATGTCGACATATTCGGGATTGAGCGCGTAGTCGTCGCCCAGGGCGAGGTCTTCGAGATCCTCGGTGACAGCGG
The DNA here is from genome assembly GCA_002280875.1 of Caulobacter sp. 32-67-35. Classification (GTDB taxonomy): domain Bacteria; phylum Pseudomonadota; class Alphaproteobacteria; order Caulobacterales; family Caulobacteraceae; genus Caulobacter. Next base: position 900 of record NCEV01000135.1, read on the forward strand.
CCTGCGGAAACGGGGTCTTGTCCAGCGCGTCGGTCAGATCGGCGGTGTCCCGGGTCATGGGGGCCTCCTGAACTCCAGGGCGTGGCGGCGCTGGCGATGGTTTGGTGAACGCGCCCGCTTCCCAGAGGAACACAGGGCCCAGAAACGATTAGAGCGCGCCTCGCGAATCGGAAACCGATTTCGCCAGGCACGCTCTAGTAGGTCTCACCTGGTGCGGTCGAGAAGACTCGAACTTCCACGCCCTTTCGGGCACAGCGACCTCAACGCTGCGCGTCTACCAATTCCGCCACGACCGCACGTGGTGAGGGGCGGCAGGTAGCAAACTGAATCTGGTTTGGAAAGGGCAGAGTTGCCGGAAAGCGAACTATCTGGGACGGCGTCAGACGCCGCCGGCCATGTAGTCATAGACGTCGGCGGCGCGCGTCACCTGGATGGCGATGCGGTCGTCGCTGATCTGGATCTCGCCCCGGGCGATCGGGTGGTTGTTGGCCAGGATCCAGACCTCGTCATTGGTCTTGGCGTCCAGCGGGATCACCGCGCCGCGGCCCATGCGCAGCAGCTGCTGCATGGGTAGAATCGAGCGCCCCAAAAGAACGGAGATCTCGACATTGACGGCGTTGACCTGGCTCACGAACTAAGGCCCCTAAAATCGACTCTCGACCAGACTGGTCGCGCCATCGAGATTGCAAGAATAGGGCCTTATGCTTGATCGCCCGTTAAGCCTTGAAAATAAAGGAAACCCGCTGTTTGGGCGCGGCGACGGCGCGGCTGTGGGGTGGGCGGTTTCGACCGGTTACGTCCCCTACCCGGCAGCCGTTGCCGCCATGGAGGCCCGCGCCGCCGCCATCGCCGACGGGACAGCGGGCGAGCTTGTCTGGCTGCTGGAGCATCCGCCGCTCTATACCGGCGGCGTCTCGGCAAAGGGCGCGGACCTGATCGAGCCGGATCGCTTCCCGGTGTTCGCCAGCGGGCGCGGCGGGCAATACACCTATCACGGCCCCGGCCAGCGGGTGGCCTATGTGATGCTGGACCTGACGAAGCGCGACCGCGATGTGCGCGCCTTCGTACAAGGCCTGGAAGCCTGGATCATCGATGCCCTGGCCGCCTTCAACGTGGTCGGCGAAATGCGCGAGGGCCGGGTCGGCGTGTGGGTCGAGCGCAAGGGCGCGGGCTGGTCGCGCGAGGACAAGATCGCCGCCATCGGGGTCAAGCTGCGCAAGTGGGTCAGCTTCCACGGGATCAGCCTGAACGTTGAGCCGGATCTTGACCACTTCTCAGGCATCGTGCCGTGCGGCCAGACCGAGCATGGCGTCACCAGCCTCGTGGATCTGGGCCTGCCGGTGACCATGGACGAAGCAGACGCGGCGCTGAAAGCCAGCTTCCAGCGGGTGTTCGGGCCGGTCGAAGACGCAGAGGCCCCGGTCTAGATCGAGATCGACTTCAGGGGATTGGGCCCATAGCGATTGGCCCCCTGCTCGCTGCCCATCACGCCCAGCTCAACGACCGCCCACAGGATGACGATCGAGAACACGAAGTCGAGGAAGTGCTCGGGCTGGGGCCAGACGGCGACGATCGCCACCAGGATCAAGGCGGCGAACCAGCCCGACCGGCCCCTGTCGTGCAGCCGCTTGGACAGGATGCATGCGCCCGAAAACAGCAGGGCCGGATAGACCAGCCAGCCGGTCAGCCAGTGCAGGGTGTAGCCGGCGATGGCCTCGTAAATCACCGTGAAGCCGATCAGCACGGCGGCGGCGATCAGAAACGGCGTGCGCGACAGCCGCCCGTTGGACGACAGGAACAGTTCCGCCCACTCACTCTGACCGTTCATGCGTAAAGGCTCCCGCGACTCTCAAGGTCGAACCTAGGCTCGCGATGGCGCGAGCGAAAGTCGTCAGACCGCCACAGCCTCAGCGAATTACGCAGGCTCAGGCGAACTCCACCAGCACTTCATCGGCCGCGACGGGGTCGCCGCCCTTGGCGTTGACGGCCTTGACCACGCCGTCGCGCTCGGCGCGGATGATGTT
>NCEV01000058.1 GCA_002280875.1 Caulobacter sp. 32-67-35
GCCGTGTTGTCGCCGTAGAACAGACGCGAGTCCGTGCCCGTGGGCAGCGGGGTCTGGCCGCGCATGAAGTTGGGGAAGCCGTTCAGCATCGCGATGGCGGTGCTGTCGGTCCCCGTCGTGCCGGGCAGGCCGCCGGCGTTTGGCACGCCGTCGATCCGGTCGCTCATCCACACCGGGCCGCCTTCGCCCCAGATTTCGCTGAGCACACCCCAGTTATAGGTCGAGAAGCGGGTGGTCTGGTCGCGTTCGGCCCAGCGCACGCCGGCCTTGACCGAGTCGAACCAGGTGTCGTCGCCGAACTTGTATTCGACGTCGAACTTGACGGCGTCTTCGGTGCCTTCCGACTGCTCGATGTGGTCCATCGCCGAGCGCCAGAAGCTGTTGTACGGCGAGCTGAGATTGTTGTTCACGCCCTGGCCGTAGGACGGGCAGTTGCCGTCGAAGGTCACGCAGGGCGTCGGGGTCAGACCATTGCCCGGCAGGCTGAAGAGAACGGTCGGCAGATCATTGCCGTTCAGCGTGATGGCGGCGTTCTGGAACGTCGAGGCCCAGATGCCCATGCTGAGCACGTCGACCTTGGAGTCCACGTGCTGGGCGTCGAACTGGAAGCCCCACTGATCGTTCGGCGTCCACTTGAAGTTGAAGCCGTAGTCCGACGTGATGTTGGTGATGCTCTCGTCGCGACGGATGTTGTTGGACTGCAGGCCGTCGATCGGCGAGCGCGGATCGGCGCCCTGCTGGTCGGAGCGCCAGCCGGTGGTGCCGGTGATCGCGCCGTTGGTGAAGACGCCGTTGTTGTCGAACGTGAAGGTGGTGCCAGCCACCGGACGCGAGTCGCCATTGCTGGTGACGTTGTCGGTGGCGATTTCCATCGCGTGTTCGGTGGTGTCGCTGCTGGATTCCGAGCGCAGATACTGGAACGCGGCCTGCATCGTGCCGTCGTTGCTCTTCCACTGAACGGCCGCCGCGCGCCCTTCGCGCTCACGCTCGGTGTCGGTGGAGCGGAACGCCGCGCCGCGCGGGAACCACACGCCCCGGGTTCCGTTGCCGCAGTCGGCGACAGTGGAGCCCAGATTGGTGCGGCAGCCGAAGTTCGACACCTGGATGGCGTCGCTGCGGGTTTCCAGCTTGGAATTGACGTAGCTCAGCAGCAGGCCGAACTCGCCGGCGCTGGTGTCGAAGCGGTCGCTGTAGAGGAACGAGTAGGTCGGCGTCCACGTCTTGGCCATGTCGCCATAGCTGCCTTCGGCAGACATCGACAGCAGGCGCTTGCTGCTGTCGAACGGCAGGCGGGTGCGCAGGTTGACGGTGCCCGAGATGCCGCCTTCGATCATGTCGGCGGACGGGCTCTTGAACACGTCGACGCCGCCCATCAGCTCGGAGGGCACGTCGGCGAAGCTCAGGCCCCGGCCGTTGTTGGCGGTGAAGCTGTCGCGACCGTTCAGCTCCGAGCGGACGAAGTTCAGACCGCGCACGACCACGCCGCTGCCTTCGCTGGAGAAGTGGTCGGGGTCGACGCCCGCGGCGAAGCGGTTGATCGACACGCCGGGCACGCGCTGCAGGGCCTCGGTGACCGACCGGTCCGGCAGGGCGCCGATGTCTTCGGCAGTGATCGAGTCGCCGATGATGTCGGACGACTGCTTCAGCGCCTGCGAGCTCTTCAGGCTCTGGCGGATGCTGGTGACCACGACCTCATCGACAACCGCCGCGTCGTCGGTCTTGACCTGCGCCTGGGCATAGGCCGGGACAGCGAAGATCGCCGCGCCCAACGCCACGGCCGAAGCGCCGCATTTCAGACCCGACATGAATGAATTTTGTCCGCGCTGCGCGGACGGCCTCTTCCCAGAGTCCATGTGTCTCACCTCCCCGATTTTTGGCTAGCGCAAGTTAGCGCTACCATTGGTCATGTTACCGTGACCATTATTGGTCAGATCATATGACAGAGCACCGGCTGTCAAGCGTTGCCACGAAGGGTCGGCTCACGTAGCTGTGCATGGGGGAGAGACTGAAAGGGCCGGTCAGCCGGGGTTCGTCGCCTGTACGACACACGCACCCAAATGCTGCTCGACCTCCGGTTTCCCCCCGATGATTTGGCTGCCCAAGCCGGAACTTGCCGTCCGGTCACAGAACGATGCCCGCCTAAGACAGCGTTGTCAATTTCGACTTTGTCTTGGTGTTATTTTGATGAAAGACCCGCGCAGACGGGGCGGAAGGACATTGGGATGGACAAGCGTGACCTCGCGATTCGACGGATCGTCATCGTGGGCGGCGGCACTGCTGGATGGATGACCGCTGCGGGCCTGAGCGCGGTGCTGGGCGACTCGGCTGTCTCTATCGAGCTGGTTGAGTCTGCGGAAATCGGCACCGTTGGGGTTGGTGAGGCCACCGTGCCACACATCCGGAATTTCAACGCCAAGCTGGGCCTCGACGAGGCCGACTTCATGCGCAAGACCCAGGCGACCTACAAGCTGGGCATCGAGTTTCGCGACTGGGGCAAGAAAGGCGAGAGCTATATCCACCCCTTTGGCGCCTTTGGTCAGGCGATCGGCGGCGTGGCCTTCCACCAGCACTGGCTGCGGGCCAGGGCGCGGGGCCAAGCCGATGACATCCAGGCCTACAGCCTGCCCATCGTGGCCGCGCGGCTGAACCGGTTCGCTCCGCCCTCTTCCGATCAGCGCTCGCTGGGCTCGACCTTCTCCTACGCCTACCAGTTCGACGCCGGCCTCTACGCCCAGTACCTGCGGGCGTATTCCGAAGCGCGGGGCGTGACGCGCACCGAGGGCAAGATCCAGGATGTGGCCCTGCGCGGCGAGGACGGTTTCGTCGAGGCGGTCACCCTGGAGAGCGGCCAGCGAATCGAGGCCGACCTGTTCATCGACTGCTCGGGCTTCCGCGGCCTGTTGATCGAGCAGGCGCTGAAGACCGGCTACGAGGACTGGACCCAATGGCTGCCCTGCGACCGCGCGGCCGCCGTGCCGTGCGACTCGATCGAACCGCCCACACCCTATACGCGCGCCACCAGCGACGAGGCCGGCTGGCGCTGGCGCATCCCGCTGCAGCACCGGGTGGGCAACGGCTATGTCTACTGCAGCAGCTATATCAGCGACGACGAAGCCGCCCGGGTGCTGGTCTCCAAGCTGGACGGCAAGGCCCAGGCCGACCCGCGCTTCCTGCGGTTCACGACCGGGCGTCGCAAGAAGCAGTGGAACCGCAATGTCGTGGCCATCGGCCTGGCGTCCGGCTTCCTGGAGCCGCTGGAAAGCACCAGCATCCACCTGATCCAGGTGGCCATCACCACCCTGCTGGAACTGTTCCCCGAGCGCGGCTGCGCCGGCGCCGACCAGGACGAGTACAACCGCGTGATGGACCTGGAGTTCGAGCGGATCCGCGACTTCCTGGTGCTGCACTATCACGCCACCCAGCGAGATGACTCGCCCTTCTGGCGCGACAAGGCCGCCGCGCCCATCCCCGACAGCCTGGCCTACAAGATGGAGCTGTTCCGCGACCGGGGCATGGTGGTGAAGTATCGCGACGGCTTCTTCCTGGAGCCCTCGTGGCTGGCCGTCTATCTGGGGCAGAACATCCTGCCGCGCGGCTATGATCCGATGGCAGACTCGATCGATCCGGACGAGGCCGCCCGCAAGCTGGCCGAGCTGAAGGCGGCGGTGCGCCGCACGGCTGAGGCCATGCCGGGGCATCAGGCGTTTATCGAACGGTTCTGCGGCGCGCGGGGCGCTGCATGACCGTTCCTCCCCTTGGCCGCGTCGCGATCATCGGCGGCGGCGTCGAAGCCTGGATGACGGCCGCGGGCCTGGCCCGCGCCACCGGCGGTCAGGCCAGGATCCGTGTCGTCGAGACCGGGCCGGCCGCGACTGGCGCCCTATCCACCCTGCCCTCGCTGCGCGCCTTCCACGCCCTGCTGGGCCTGGACGAGACGGCGCTGATGGCCGCCACCGGGGCCACCTACAAGCTGGGCTCGCGGTTCAGCGGCTGGACGCCGGGACTGAGCTTCTGCGACGCCTTCGGCGAGATCGGGGCCAATCTGGAGGGCGTGGGCTTTCACCACTACTGGACCCGCCTGCGTCAGGCTGGCGACGTCACGCCTCTGGACGACTATAGCCTGGCCGCCGTGATCGCGCGGCTGGGCCGCTTCTCGCCGCCGGATCCCGATCCGCGCTCGCCGCTCTCGACCCTGGCCTATGGCCTGCACCTGGACGCGGCGCTCTATGTGGGCGTGCTGCGCGGCCTGGCCCTGAAAGGCGGCGTCGCGGCCAGCGCCGGCGAGGTCGCCCAGGTGATCCGCGACAGCGAGACCGGAAACATCACCGCCGTCGCGCTGACCGACGGCGAGCGGGTCGAGGCCGAGCTCTTTATCGACTGCACCGGCCCCGCCGCCCGGTTGATCGGCGATGAGCCGTTCGAGGACTGGTCGGCCCTGCTGCCCGCCGATCGCGCGGTGCGGATCACCGCCGAGGCCCCGCGCGACGCCCCGCCCCTCACCGAGATCGAAGCGGTCGCCGACGGCTGGCGCTGGCGGATCCCGCTGCGCGACCGGCTGGACAGCGGCCTGACCTATCGCGCGGGCCTCACCACCGACGAGGCCGCCGTGAAGGCGGCCCGGGCCGGCCTGCCCGGGCAGGGTCTGGGCGAACCGCAGTTCCTGTCGCTGCGCAATGGCCGCCGCACGCGCGCCATGGTCGGCAACTGCGTGGCCATCGGCGGCGCGGCCGGCATGGTCGAGGCCATGGACTGCGCCGATGTTCACCTGATCCAGAGCGGCGTCAGCCGCCTGATCGCCCTCTTCCCCCGCCCCGGCGGCGCGGCGGTAGCGGCGCAGGAGTATAACCGCCTGGGCGCCGAGACGATCGAGCGCGTCCGCGACCGGGCCATCCTGCACTATCGCTGCGCGGGCCGCCGCGACGGCCCGATCTGGGACCTGGGCCGCGAGGCGCCCGTCCCTGAAAAGCTGGCCTACCGGATCGCCCAGTTCGAAAGCCGGGGCCGCGTGGTGATGTACGACGAGGAGACCTTCCTCGAGCCCAGCTGGATCGCCGCCTTCATCGGCCATGGCGTGCTGCCGGGGCGGTATGATCCGCTGGTCGACCGGATGCCGGTCGAGCGCATCAGGGCGACGGCTGAGCGCATGCGGGCGATCTTCCGCCAGACGGCCGAGCGGTTGCCGACCCATGCGGAGGCTTTGCCATGAACACCAACCCCGTCCGCAAGGTCCTGATCGTCGGCGGCGGCACGGCCGGCTGGATGACGGCGGCGGCGCTGTCCAAGGTGCTGAAAGGTGTCGAGATCACGCTGATCGAGAGCGACCAGATCGCCACCGTCGGGGTGGGCGAGGCGACGATCCCGCCGATCAACACCTTCAACCAGATCCTGGGCATCGACGAGGCCGACTTCATGCGGTCGACCAAGGCCAGCTTCAAGCTGGCCATCGAGTTCGTCGACTGGACAGCCCCCGGCTCACGCTACCTGCACCCGTTCGGCGGTTTCGGCCTGGATATCGAGGCCATCAAGTTCCACCAGTTCTGGCTGAAGGCGCAAAGCCAGGGATCCACCCAACCCCTCGACGACTTCAACCTGTCGGCCACGGCGGCGAAGCTTGGCAAGTTCATGCTGCCCAGCAAGGACCCCGGCCAGGTGCTGTCGAGCCTGAAATACGCCTTCCATTTCGACGCCGGCCTCTATGCCCGCTATCTGCGCGACTATGCCGAAAAGCGCGGCGTGATCCGGCGCGAGGGCAAGGTGGTGGACGTCTGCCTGCGCGGCGAGGACGGCTTCATCGCCTCGGTCACCACCGACGGCGGCGAGGTGATCGAAGCTGACCTGTTCATCGACTGCTCGGGCTTTCGGGGCCTGCTGATCGAGCAGGCGCTGGACACCGGCTTCGAGGACTGGGGCCACTGGCTGCCCAATGACCGCGCCGTGGCCATGCCGTGCGACACCGGCGGCGATGGCCTGACGCCCTATACCCGGGCCACGGCCGATAAGGCCGGCTGGCGCTGGCGCATCCCGCTGCAGCACCGCACCGGCAACGGCTATGTCTATTCCAGCCAGCACCTCAGCGACGAGGACGCCGTCGCCCGCCTGCGCGCCACCCTGGACGGCCCGGCCCGCGCCGAGCCCAATTTCATCAAGTTCCGGGCCGGTCGCCGCAAGCAGATCTGGGTCAAGAACTGCGTCGCCATCGGCCTGGCCTCGGGCTTCCTGGAGCCCCTGGAAAGCACCAGCATCCACATGATCCAGGCCGGCATCACCAAGCTGCTGGCCCTGTTCCCGGACAAGGGTTTCGACCCCATCGAGATCGCCGAATACAATCGCCTGACCATCCTGCAGACCGAGCTGATCCGCGACTTCATCATCCTGCACTTCAAGGCCAATGAGCGCCCCGAGCCCTACTGGCAAAGGGCGCGCGAGATGGCGATCCCGGAAAGCCTGCAGCGCAAGATCGACCTGTTCGCCGCGCGTGGCCGTCTGTTCCAGTCAGACTATGATCTGTTCGCCGAGCCCTCGTGGATCGCCGTGATGCTGGGTCAGAACATCCGCCCGCGAAACTATGACCCGCTGGTTGACACCCTGGACGAGACCCTGGTGCGGGGCCAGATGCAGCGCCTGGCCGCGCTGGTGCGCCAGACCGCCGACGCCCTGCCCTCTCACGAAGCCTTTATCGCCCGCTATTGTGCGGCGCCCGAGTTCGAGAAAACCCGATGACCCGCGTCAACCGTCTCCGCAAGGTCGTCATCGTCGGCGGCGGCACCGCCGGCTGGATGACCGCCGCCGCCCTGGGCCGCTTCCTGACCAAGGACGGCCAGACCAGCGTCACCCTGGTCGAGAGCGATTCCATCGGCACGGTGGGGGTGGGCGAGTCGACCATCCCGCAGATCAACATCTTCAACCGCATGCTGGGCGTCGACGAGAACGACTTCATCCGCAAGACCCGGGCCACCTTCAAGCTGGGCATCGACTTCGTCGACTGGAAGCAGATCGGCCACAGCTATCACCACCCCTTCGGCCCCTATGGCGTCGACATGGAGGCCGTGTCGTTCCACGCCTACTGGCTGAAGGCCCACGCCATGGGCGAGGACGACGATCTGAGCGCCTATTCGCTGAACGCCCTGGCGGCGCGCCAGCACAAGTTCATGCGCCCCAACGGTCAGCCCAATTCGCCCCTGGGCTCGATCGCCTACGCCTTCCAGTTCGACGCCGGCCTCTATGCGAAGTTCCTGCGCGACTATGCCGAGGCGCGCGGCATCGTGCGCCAGGAGGGCAAGATCGCCTCGGTGCAGCAGAACGGCGAGACCGGGTTTGTCACCTCGGTGACGCTGGAGAGCGGCCAGGTGGTCGAGGGCGACCTGTTCATCGACTGCTCGGGTTTCCGGGGCCTGCTGATCGAGGGGACCTTGCAGACCGGCTATGAGGACTGGTCACAGTGGCTGCTCAATGACCGCGCCGTGGCCGTACCCTGCGCCCTGGGCGGCTCGATGGCCCCGGTCACCCGCGCCACGGCCCGGCCGGCCGGCTGGCAATGGCGCATCCCGCTGCAGCACCGCCTGGGCAACGGCTATGCCTATTCCAGCGCCCATATCAGCGAAGATGAGGCCACCGCCTATCTGCTGGCCCACCTGGACGGCGAGCCCCTGGCTGCGCCCAACCACATCCGGTTCACCGCCGGTCGGCGCAAGAAAAGCTGGAACCGCAACGTCGTCGCCATCGGCCTGGCGGCGGGCTTCATGGAGCCGCTGGAAAGCCAGTCGATCCACCTGATCCAGGTGGGCATAGCTCGCCTGCTGGCCATGTTCCCCGACCGCGAGTTCCGCCAGCCCGATATCGACCGCTACAACCGGGTGATGGCCTTCGAATACGAGAAGATCCGCGACTTCATCATCCTGCACTTCAAGGCCACCCAGCGCAGCGACACGCCCTACTGGGACTATCTGCGGGAGATGAGCGTCCCTGACTACCTGGCCGACAAGATGGCGGTGTTCGAGAGCTATGGCCGGATCTTCCGCGAGAACGAGGAACTGTTCAACGACACCTCGTGGTTCGCCGTGATGGTCGGCCAGGGCATTGTTCCCAAGGGCTATGACCCGATGGTCGACGTGATGAGCGATGATGAACTGCGGCGCCGGATGGCGGAGATCCGGTCGGTGATCGCCAAGTCGGCGGAGGTGATGCCGGGGCACATGGCGTTCATCCGCGCCAATTGTGATGCGATGGCCTGAGGCCGGCCAGCCCGCGCCCTGTGGCGTTTCGCCCTGCCGCCCTTTATTGAAACGCCCTATCCGCGCGTGCATGCTCCCTTATCTCGATGAGGGAGAGGGCGGCGGCGCGGCATGTTGATTATCGATACTGCGCCTGACCTTGAGCAACGGCGTCTCGCGGCGCTGTGGGCATTGGACATTCTCGACAGTCTCGAGGAAGACGGCTTCAACGACCTGGTCGCCGAGGTCTCCGAGACCTGCGACACGCCGATCTCCCTGATCTCTTTGATCGACACTGACCGCCAGTGGTTCAAGGCGCGGGTCGGACTCGACGCGCAGGAAACTCCGCGCGACGTGGCCTTTTGTAACCACGCCATCCAGACGCCGGCGCTATTGGTGATCGAGGATGTGAGCCTGGACCCCCGGTTCCGGGACAACGCCTTTGTTACCGGAGCGCCGGGCATCATGGCCTATGCCGGCGCGCCCCTGACCACGGTCGATGGCTTGCGGATCGGCGCCCTATGCGCCATCGACACTCGCCCCAAGCGCTGGACGCCCCGCGAGTTGCGCTGCCTGGAACGCCTGTCGCGCGTCGCCATGACCATGATCGAGACGCGGGCCGGCGCCCGGGTCGCGGTCGCCCAGATCCAGACGCTCGAGGACTTGCGCCGCAGCGACCAGCGCTATCGCACCATCATCGCCGCCATGCGCGAAGGCGTGGTGCTGCAGGACCAGGCCAGCGTCATTATCGAGCACAACGCCCATGCCGCGCGCCTGCTGGGCATGACCAGCGACCAGCTGGCCGGCCGTTCCTCTGTTGATCCCGACTGGAGCCTGGTCACGGCCGAGGGCGCGCCCCTGACCGTCGACCAGCAGCCTTCGATGCAGTGCCTGCGCACGGGCAAGCCGGTTCTGGATTTCATGCTGGGCGTCAATCTGCCCAACCGCGACCAGCGCTGGCTGAACGTCAATTCCCTGCCGATCTTCGAAGGTGACGGCCCCACCCCCGCCCAGACCCTGACCACCTTCGTCGACATCACCCAGCTGAAGCGTCAGGAGACCGCCCTGATCGAGGCGGTCGCCGCCGCCGAGCGCGCCAGCGCGGCCAAATCGACCTTCCTGGCCAATGTCAGCCACGAGATCCGCACGCCGCTCAATGGCGTCATCGCCCTGGCCAAGGCCCTGTCGCGCCTCGACATGCCCGACCGACAGCGCGAGATGGTGGGCATCATCGTTAACTCTGGCGAGTCGCTGGAGCGCATTCTCAACGACCTGCTCGACATCGCCAAGATCGAGGCCTCGCGCATGGAACTGGAGATCGCGCCCTTCGATCTTGCGGCCGAGATCCAAACCTGCACCGACCTGATGCGCCTGCGCGCCGACGGCAAGGGGATCGCCTTTGAGGTCGCCTTTTCGTCTGAGGCCAAGGGCTTCTTCCTGGGCGACGCCCTGCGGTTGCGACAGGTGGTCGCCAACCTGACGGCCAACGCCATCAAGTTCACCGACAGCGGCGGCGTCAGCCTGACGGTCGAGGTCGAGCCTCTCGCAGCGGACGACTGTCGGCTGACCATCACCGTCAACGACACGGGGATCGGCTTGGATGCGGATGTCCTTCCGCTGCTGTTCGAGCGCTTTGTGCAGGGCGACGACACTTTCACGCGGCGCTTTGGCGGCACCGGACTGGGCCTGGCCATCTGCAAGAACCTGGTCACCCTGATGGGCGGCAAGATCGAGGCGCGGGCGCTTCCCGAACGCGGCAGCAGCTTTGCCTTCAGCGTGCCCTTACGCCGCGCCGAGGCGCCCGCTGCGGCCGCGTCGGAATCCAGCGCCCCGGCGGTGCGCACGGATCGGCGCCTTCGCGTCCTGCTGGCCGAGGATCATCCGGTCAATCGCCGGGTCGTCGAATTGCTGCTCGAACCGCTGGAGGTCGAGCTGGTGATGGCCGAGAACGGGGCTCAGGCCTTTGCGACGTTCAGCAAGTCGCAGTTCGACGTCGTCCTGATGGACATGCAGATGCCGGAAATGGACGGCCTGTCGGCCACCGCCAGCATCCGGCGCTGGGAAGCGGCGCAGCAAAGATCGCCGACACCGGTCGTCATGATGACGGCCAACGCCTCGACCGACCATCGCGAAAAGGCGATGGGCGCCGGCGCTGATGTGTTCATAACCAAGCCGGTGACGCCTGACAGCCTGTATGCCGGGCTCAACGCCGCCTTGTCGCTCAGCACCGCCGCAGCCTGAGCCCACGGCGCCGGCAGGCGCAACAAGGTCTGACCTATAACCTTCGCCCTTAACGGCCCCGGCCCGATTCAACGCTTCAGGCCGCCAGCGGTCCTGCGCCGGCGGTCCCAGGCCGGCTTTGCGACACGATTTCACGCCAATTGGACCACACACAACCCACAAGGTATGACCACGTTGACTTGAAAGGCCTTACCTCGTAACCCTCTCACTCTGAGACCGCTACCATCGGAAGGCGGCGGGCAAGGACAACCGAGCGCGCACAGCGCCGTCTCAAGGGGAGAGAAACATGTCTTCATCCGCACGCCATAAATCTGGCCGCCGCATGGCCCTGATTGGCGCTACCTGCCTGTCGTCGGCGTTCATCGGCCTGGCCGCCCAGGCGCAGACTGCCGCCTCCGACACCGTCGAGGAGGTGGTCGTCACCGGCTTCCGCAAGAGCCTGGCCGACTCGACCAACGCCAAGCGCGAGAGCGTCGGTTTCAGCGACACCGTCTTCGCCGAGGACATCGGCAAGTTCCCGGACGCCAACATCGCCGAGTCGCTGAACCGGATCCCCGGCGTGCAGCTGACCCGCGAAATCAACGGCGAGGGCCTGAACGTCGCCATCCGCGGCCTGGGCACCAACTTCACCAAGGTGCTGCTGAACGGCGCGCAAGCCGCCGTGGCCTCGTCGGGCCGCACCGACAGCCAGAACCAGAACCGCGAGGTCGACCTTGACCTCTATCCCACCGAACTGTTCACCCGCCTGGACGTCTCCAAGACCCCGACGGCCGGACAGGTCGAGGGCGGCGTGGCCGGCGTGGTCAACATGCGCAGCGCCCGGCCGTTCGACTACAAGGCCGCCGGCCAGCTGACCTATTCAATCCAGGCCGGCAAGAACAACCAGGCCGACGACATCAGCCCGCGCGGCTCGCTGATCGCGTCCAAGACCTGGGAAACCAATGTCGGCGACTTCGGCATCCTGGCCGGCGCGGCCTTCGCCCGCAACAAGTCGACCACGACGGGCTTCGAGACCATCGGCTGGTCGAACGCCAACATGAGCTGCGCGGGCTGCAACACCACCGGCGGCAATGGCTTCAACTGGGCCTCGACCGTGCCGGCCGGCGTGACCGGCAATGGCCTGACGCCCGGCCAGACGGTCGACAACGCCCTGCTGGCGTCCCTGAACCCGGGCACGAGCCTGGTTCAGCTGTCCGACGCCCTGATCCCGCGCCTGGGCCGCGACAGCTGGAGCTCGGGCGAGCGCAACCGCGACTCGCTGATCGTTTCGCTGGAATGGCGCCCCAACGACGCCCTGAACCTCTATTTCGACACCCTGTACTCGAAGGCCAGCCGCGAGTTCGAGCGGATCGACATGAACTGGGTGGGCCGCAACTCCAACTTCATGGTCCCGGTGGGCGTAAAGGTCGACAGCAACAATGTCGTCACCGAGGGCGCCTTCCTCAATTCGCAGTTCTTCCTCGAATACCGTCCCTATGACGAAGACGTCGAAGTGCTGAACCTGAACCCGGGCTTCACCTGGCGTCCTAACGACTGGCTCAAGCTGGACGGCCAGGTCAACTGGAGCCGCTCGGTCTTCTTCCGCGAGGCCCCCACCGTGCTGTTCAACACCCCGCTGAACTCGGGCCTGACGGTGACCTACGCCAACAACGGCGGCGACAAGCCGTCGATCACGACCAACAAGGACCTCAACGATCCTTCGATGGGCTGGGTCTGGGATGGCGGCCGCGTCAACATCCAGAACGAGAAGCGCGTCACCGCCACCGAAGGCGCGCACTTCGATCTGACGATCGGCGACGAGGCGGGCATGAACTTCAAGATCGGCGCGGCCTATGACGACGTCAGCCGCCGGATCACCGCGATCGACAACAGCGCGCGCTGGCAGACCTTCACCTGCGGCGGCGGCGGCGTCACCCCGCAGAGCGCGGTTCCGGCTCCGGTCCCCGGCTGCGACGGCCGCGCAGGCTCGGCTGTTCCGCAGGCCAGCCTGGCCAGCTACATCAAGCCCGGCCCGATCGGCTTCGTGACCCTGAACCGCGAAAAGTTCTTCGCCGACACCAATTACGACGCCTTCAACGCCGCGGCGCCGTTCTCCAACTCGGCCGCCACGGGCGCGGCCTCGGGCTTCATCCGCGAGTCGACCACCGGCGCCTATATCGAGTTCAACGGCGTCACCCAGGTGCTGGAGCGCGACCTGCGCATCAACGGCGGCGTGCGCTACTACAACACCGAGCAGACCATCGAAGGTCCGCAGACGGTGAACGGCGTCACCTCGTTCCTCAGCCGCGTCACCAAGTACGACGGCATGCTGCCCTCGTTCAATGCGGCCTGGAACCTGAAGGACGACATCATCCTGCGGATGAGCGCCTCGCGCACCCTCACCCGCGCCAACCCGTCGGCCATGCTGCCGGGCACCACCTTCAGCGATCCTTCGGCCCAGCAGGCCAACCAGGGCAACCCCAACCTGCAGCCCTATCTGTCGAACAATTTCGACATCGGCGGCGAATGGTACACGGGCGGCGCGGGCTATGTGGGCGTGGCCCTGTTCCGCAAGGAACTGACCGGCTTCACGATCAGCGGCAACAACACCATCCCCTTCCTGCAACTGGGCGTGCCCTACGACCAGCTGACCAACCTGCAGCAACAGGCGATCACCAACCGGGGCGGCCCCAACAACGCGACGGTCACGGTCAGCCAGCAGGTCAACGCCGACGGTGTGCTGACCATCCAGGGCCAGGAAGTCACCTGGGTTCAGCCGCTGGACTTCGTGCTGGACGGCGCCGGCTTCACCGCCAACGCCACCCACGTCGAACAGAATCCGCGCGGCGCCGGCGCCCCGGCCAAGGCCGTGGGCGTCTCGCCCTGGACCTACAACGTCACCGGTTACTACGAGAAGCACGGCGCGACCGTCCGCCTGTCGTATGTCTGGAACGACGCCCAGATCTCGTCGGGCAACAACCAGAACGGTATCCCGCTGGCCGAACTGGGCACCGACGCCCGCGGCCAGTGGGACCTCTCGGCCAGCTACCAGTTCGAGAACCTGCCGACCTCGCCGCGCGTGACCCTGGACGTGATCAACATCACCGAAGAGCCGCAGCGCAGCACCTTCCAGTACGACAATGCCGCCTTCACCTTCTACCAGCCGGGTCGCCAGATCATGCTGGGCATCCGCGGCAAGTTCTAGGTTTCGCCTACCCCGTCGCCCGCTTCCCCGCGCGGCGACGGGTCTTCTCCCCCGACTGCTTTCGCGCGAAACACCTTCCCAACATCGCGTGATCTTCACGGCGCATCCCCTTCCCGGGATGCGCCGTTTTTTTGTGTGCCTGTAGGCCCCTGTCCTGGCGTTAGACGGTCGCCCGCGCCGCCGCAGCAACCACCGCCTCGACGAAGGCCGCGTGAACACCTTCGGGCAGGTCGTGACCCATGCCTTCGATGATCCGCAGCTCGGCGCCGGGAATGACAGCGGCTGTGTCCCTGCCGCCTTCCAGACGGACCAGCGGATCGGCGTCGCCGTGCAGCACGACGGTGGGGGCGG
>NCEV01000059.1 GCA_002280875.1 Caulobacter sp. 32-67-35
GTGTGGTCGTCGGGGCTGGCGTGGACGACGATGGCCGAGCCGTCGGCGTCGAGCAGGGCGGGGCGGCCGCCGGCGCCCTTCAGCGAGACCAGCGTGGAATAGATCTCAGCCATGGCCGAACCATCGGCGCCGGCATGGATGTTGGGCAGGTCGCCGTTGTCGTTGCCATCGGGATTGAGCAGGCCGTGGACCACATTGGCCGTGGTGTGGACGTGGGCGCCGGCCGACTTGAAGTCCGGTGTTCCGCAATCGCCCTTTTCGTGGAAGTGGACGCCGTGCCAGCCGGGCGTCAGGCCCTTCAGCTCCAGGCGCAGCAGCACGCCGTGGGGCGCTTCGGTCAGGCTGATGGTTCCCAGGTCCTTGCCGTCGCCAGCCTTGACCGTTGCGGTCGCGGTTTGCCCCCCCGAGGCCTGGGCAGCAGCTTGAGCGGAGACAGCGCCCAGGCCGGCGAGGACTGCGGCGGCGAAGGCGGTGGCGGCGAGGGGAGAGCGCATGGGAAATCCTTCAAAAACAAGCGGGCGAGGGGGCGACCTATCCCGGAAAGCGGCCGGAAAGGTGGCGCCGCCCTTGGGGGAATGCTAACAGTTTCTGACAGTTCCGTGTTCGATTCTGACGGCGAAAAATCCCCTTGAGCGACGATCAAATCACTACCCCTCCCGAAGGGCCGCGAGGGGATATCGCCCCGATCTTCATCGAGGACGAACTGCGTCGTTCCTACCTCGACTACGCGATGAGCGTGATCGTCAGCCGCGCCCTGCCGGACGCGCGCGACGGTCTGAAACCCGTTCACCGCCGCGTGCTGTTTTCCATGCACGAACAAGGGCATACGCCGGATCGCGCCTATGTGAAGTCGGCACGCGTGGTCGGTGACGTGATGGGTAAGTATCACCCGCACGGCGACGCCTCGATCTACTTCACCCTGGTGCGGATGACCCAGCCGTTCTCGATGGGTCTGATCCTGATCGACGGCCAGGGCAATTTCGGCTCGGTCGACGGCGATATGCCCGCGGCCATGCGATATACTGAGTGCCGCATGGCGCCCCCGGCGCTGGCCCTGCTGGCCGATCTGGACAAGGACACGGTCGACTTCCAGGACAATTACGACGGCAAGGAGCAGGAACCGACGGTCCTGCCGTCGCGGATTCCGAACCTGCTGGTCAATGGCGCGGGCGGCATCGCCGTCGGCATGGCCACCAACATCCCGCCGCACAATCTGGGCGAAATCATCGACGCCTGTCTGGCCATGGTCGACGACCCTGACGTCAGCACCGAGACCCTGCTGGATATCGTTCCGGGTCCCGACTTCCCGACCGGCGGCGAGATCATCGGCCGGGCTGGGCCCCGTCAGGCGCTGCTGACCGGGCGCGGCTCGGTGATCATGCGCGGTCTGGCGACGGTGGAAGAGATCCGCCAGGGCCGCGAAGCCATCATCATCACCGCCATCCCGTATCAGGTGAACAAGGCCCACCTGGTCGAGCACATCGCCGAACTGGTGCGCGACAAGAAGATCGAGGGCGTCAGCGACATTCGCGACGAGTCGAACCGCGACGGCATGCGCATCCTGGTCGAGCTGAAGCGCGACGCCTCGGGCGAGGTGATCCTCAACCAGCTGTACCGCTTCACGGCCCTGCAAAGCTCGTTCGGCGTCAACATGCTGGCCCTGAACCGCAAGCGCCCCGAGCAGATGGGTCTGCGCCAGCTGGTCGAGATCTTCGTCAAGTTCCGCGAAGAGGTGGTCGTCCGGCGGACCAAGTTCGAGCTGGGCAAGGCGCGCGATCGTGGCCACGTGCTGGTGGGCCTGACCATCGCTGTGGCCAATATCGATGAGTTCATCCACATCATCCGCTCGTCCAAGGATCCGGCCGAGGCCCGCGAGCGCCTGGTCGCCAAGGCCTGGCCGGCTGGCGACATGCTGCCGCTGGTCGAGCTGATCGCCGATCCGCGCAGCCTGCACGAAGAGGGCGGCCTGATCCGCCTGACCGACGAGCAGGCCCGCGCCATCCTGGCCCTGACCCTGTCGCGTCTGACGGGCCTGGGCCGCGAGGAAATCGGCAATGAGGCGCAGGCTCTGGCCGAGGCCATTCGTGGCTATCTGGAACTGCTGTCGGACCGCGCCAACATCATGGCCGTGGTTCGCGAAGAACTGGTCGAGGTGCGCGAGAAATTCGCCGTGCCGCGCCGCTGCCAGATCGTCGACGGCGACGCCGACGTGGAAGACGAGGACCTGATCGTCCGCGAGGAAATGGTCATCACCGTGACCATGGGCGGCTATGTGAAGCGCACGCCGCTGGCCAATTACCGCACCCAGCACCGGGGCGGCAAAGGCAAGTCGGGCATGGCGACCAAGACCGAGGATGCGGTCACCCGCGTGTTCTCGGCCTCGACCCACGCGCCGCTGTTGTTCTTCACCTCGGGTGGCAAGGTCTACAAGCTGAAGGTCTGGAGGCTGCCGCTGGGCGCCGCCAATTCGCGCGGCAAGGCGTTCGTCAACCTGCTGCCGATCGAGCCGGGCGAGACCATCACCTCGATCCTGACCCTGCCCGAGGACGAGAGCACCTGGGACCGCCTGGACGTGATGTTCGCCACCCGCTCGGGCAGCGTGCGCCGCAACAAGCTGAGCGACTTCGTGGATGTGCGCCGCAACGGCAAGATCGCCATGAAGCTGGATGACGGCGACGGCATTGTCGGCGTCGGCGTGTGCGGAACCGAGAACGACATCCTGCTGACCACCTCGGTGGGCCGCTGCATCCGCTTCTCGGCCGACGAGGTGCGGGTGTTCGCCAGCCGCGATTCGACCGGCGTGCGCGGCGTCAAGCTGGCCGAGGGCGACAGCGTCATCAACATGGCGATCCTGCGCGGCGTCGACGCCACGCCGGCCGAGCGCACGGCTTATCTCAAGCATCAGCGTGCCTTGGCTAAAGCTCGGGGTGAGGACGGCGAGGACGTCGCCGCGCCCGATGAGCCTGAAGAAGATGTCGGCGATGCCGCATTGTCCTTGGAACGCATCGCCGAACTGGGCGCGGCCGAGGAGTTCATCCTGACCGTGTCGTCGGAAGGTTTCGGCAAGCGCACCAGCGCCTACGACTATCGCCGCACCGGCCGGGGCGGGCAGGGGCTTACGGCCCAGGACCTCTCCAAGCGCGGCGGCCGCCTGGCGGCGTCGTTCCCGGTCGAGGACAGCGACGAAATCCTGTTGGTGACAGACGCCGGACAATTGATACGGTGCCCCGTCGCGCAAATTCGTGTTGCAGCGCGGAATACTCAGGGCGTAACCGTCTTCCGCACCGCGAAGGACGAGCATGTCGTGAGTGTTGAGCGGCTGGCCGACGCCGGCGGCGACGACAGTGATCAAGGCGAGCCAAGCGGGGCGGACGAGACCCTGTAGGCCGCCGATTAAGCAGGGGGTTTCATGCGGGTTGGGCTTTATCCCGGAACGTTCGATCCGGTCACCAATGGCCATCTCGACATCATCGGTCGGGCCGTCAAGCTGGTCGACAAGCTGGTGATCGGGGTGGCGGTGAACATCGGCAAAGGGCCGCTGTTCAGCCTGGAAGAGCGGGTCGAGATCCTCAGGAACGAAACCGCCCACCTGTCGCAGGTGGCGGTGATCGAGGTGAAACCCTTCGACAGCCTGCTGATGCACTTCGCCCGCGAGGTCGGAGCCCAGATGATCGTGCGCGGCCTGCGAGCCGTGGCCGACTTCGAATACGAGTTCCAGATGACGGCCATGAACCAGCAGCTGGATCGCGAGATCGAGACGGTGTTCCTGATGGCCGACCCGCGTCACCAGGCCATCGCCTCGCGGCTGGTCAAGGAGATCGCGGCCCTGGGCGGCGACATCTCCAAGTTCGTGCCCGCCGGGGTGGGCGAACAGCTGGTATCCAAGCTTCGCAAGGCCTGATGGCGCGGCATTGCCGTGAAGCTGTCGAAATCATAGGCTTCAACATGGCGGACTTGTCGCGGGGGCGACGTGGCTCTACGCCCCGCATTCGCCTTTCTGTTCGGGGATTCCCATGAAGCTTGCGTATTCCGTCGCCGCCCTGGCGCTGCTGGCCGCGACCGCCCCTCTTCAGGCGGCCATGGCTCAGACGTCTTCTGACTGGCGCACGCCGGATCCCCAGAACGTGCTGGTGGTCGAGACCAACAAGGGCCGGATCATCGCCGAGCTCAGCCCGCTGGCCGCGCCGGCGCATGTGGCGCGCATTCGCGAGCTGGTTCAGGCCAATTTCTATGACGGCCTGACCTTCTTCCGCGTCATCGACAGCTTCATGGCCCAGACGGGCGATCCGGAGAACACCGGCGCCGGCGGTTCGGACAAGCCCGACATGACGGCGGAGTTCACCTTCCGTCGCGGCGCGGACCTGCCTCTGGCGGCGCCGGGCAAGGCGGGCAGCAACGAGACCGGCTTTGTCGGCGCCCTGCCGGTGACCAGCCAGCCCGCCGCCCTGGCGGTGATGACCGCCGATCGCAAGGTGGCGACCTGGGGCAATTTCTGTCCGGGCGTGCTGGGCATGGCCCGGGCGTCCAACCCCGACAGCGCCAACAGCCAGTTCTTCTTCATGCGCCAGTACTATCCGTCGCTGGACAAGACCTACACCGCCTTTGGCCGGGCCCTGTCGGGGATCGACGTGATCCGCGCGATCAAGATCGGCGAGCCCGTGCCCGATCCGCAGGACAGGATGATCAGTGTACGGCTTCTGGCCGACCTGCCGGCCGACAAGCGCCCTTCGGTCCAGGTGATGGACACCCGCAGCCCCGCCTTCGCCGCCCTGGTGGCCAAGCGCCGGACCGAGGTGGGCCCCAGCTTCACCAATTGCGACGTCGAAATCCCGGTGCAGATCAAATGAAGCCAGCCGCCGTTGTCGTCCTGGGTCTGAGCCTGGCCCTTCTGGCGGAGCCGGCGCTTTCCGCCCCCAAGTCCAGGGCCAAGGCGCGGGGCGTTACCGCGCCCGCTGCGGCGGACTGGCGGGTCCCCGACCCCGACAACGTGATGGTGATCGACACCAACAGGGGCCGGGTGATCGTCGAGCTGATCCCCGAGGTCGCGCCCGGTCATGTGACGCGGATGCGCGAACTGACCAAGGCCGGCGTCTATGACGGCCGCACCTTCTTTCGGGTCATCGACCGCTTCATGGCCCAGACCGGCGATCCCAAGGACAATGGCGAAGGGCAGTCGGACAAGCCCAACCTGAAGGCCGAGTTCACCTTCCGGCGCACCGCGGCGACGCCTTTCGCGCCTGCGGCGGCGCCGTCGGGGTTGCAGGTCGGGCTACTGGGCTCCCTGCCGGTGGTCAGTCAGCACTGGAGCTGGAGCGCCGTCACCGCCGACGGCAATGTCTCGGCCTGGGGAACCTACTGCCCGGGCGTGGTGGGCATGGCGCGCGACGATGACAACAATTCGGCCAACAGCCAGTTTTTCCTGATGCGCCAGCCCTATCCGTCGCTGGACAAGCGCTATACCGCCTTTGGCCGCGTGATCAGCGGGTTGGAGACGATCCGCGCCATCAAGACCGGCGAGCCCGTGGCCGCCCCGCAGGACCGGATGGAAAAGGTCCGGATGCTTGCGGATATTCCGGAGACTGAGCGCCCGAAGGTCCGCGTGATCAATGCTCAAGGCGCGTGGTTCGCCGGCGAGATCCGCCGCCAGCGCGCGATCAAGGGGGCCGACTTCTCGGTCTGCGACCTGAAGCTGCCGGTCGATATCCGTTAGGTTCGGCGCTTTTCAAGCCCAGCCACGGTTCACAGCGAGGGTGAAAGCGCGCTAGAAGCGCCTTCACCTTTCGACATCCAAGGGATGACCATGTCGGCCGACCTCGAAAACACCTTGATCCTCACGCTGGAAAGCGGCCCGGTCACCATCCAGATGCGTCCTGACCTGGCGCCTGGCCACGTCGAGCGCATCAAGGAACTGGTCCGCGAGGGCTTCTATGACGGCGTGGTCTTCCACCGCGTGATCCCGGGCTTCATGGCCCAGGGCGGCGATCCGTCGGGCACCGGCCGCGGCGGCAGCGACAAGCCCGACATCAAGGCCGAGTTCTCCAAGGAAGCCCACGTGCGCGGCGTCTGCTCGATGGCCCGCACCCCCGATCCCAACTCGGCCAACAGCCAGTTCTTCATCTGCCTGGACGACGCGACCTTCCTCGACGGCCAGTACACGGTCTGGGGCCAGGTGTCGGAAGGCATGGACCACGTCGACGCCCTGCCCAAGGGCGAGCCCCCGCGCGAGCCGGGCAAGATCCTCAGCGCCAAGATCGCCGCTGACGCCTGATCTGGCTTGAAGCTGATTATAAAGACGGCCCCGGAGCGATCCGGGGCCGTTTTTTGTTGGGGCTCCGCTGCGTCGAAATCAGCTCCCGAGCCCACTGACGTTGCCGAGCGAACACGCAGTGCTTGCGTGAGCGCCAATAGGCTGGATACCGTGGTAGCGCTAACGTGCGGAGCCAGAGATGACGTTTCGGATGCTCTTGGTTCTCCTGGCGGCGGCGCTTCATGCGCCGTTCGCGATGGCCGCGCCCCCTTCAACCTCGACGCCGGCGCCCGCGAAGTCACGCCTGATCGTCCTTAGCGACATCGAGAACGAGCCCGACGATACGCAGTCCTTCGTGAGACTGCTTCTGTACGCCAACGATATCGACATCGAGGCGATGGTCGCCACGACCTCCACCCACATGCGCGATCAGATCCATCCGGAGTCGATCCGACGGCTGGTGTCGATCTACGGCCAGGTCAGATCCAATCTGCTGCTTCACGCACCGGGTTATCCGACGGTGAAGGCCTTGGAGGCCCGGATCGCGGCCGGCCAGCCTGGCTATGGTCTGTCGGCCACGGGGCCGGGCAGGGACACCGAGGGATCGCGCCGGATCATCGCAGCGCTGGAAGCCTCCGATCCCCGTCCGGTCTGGGTGTCGGTCTGGGGCGGCGCCAACACCCTGGCCCAGGCTCTGCAAACCTTGAAAGCGTCGCGCTCGCGGGAAGAGGTGGCGCGGCTGACCGCCAAGCTGCGCGTCTACACGATCTCGGATCAGGACGACGCTGGAGCCTGGATCCGCAAGACGTTCCCCGACATTTTCTATATCGTCAGTCCCGGTGGTTATGGGGCGGCCACCTGGGGCGGAGTAAACAATCCGGTCGACGGTCTCGACAACACAAGCGTCTCCAACGCCTGGCTGGCTCAACACATCCAACAGGGTCATGGACCCTTGGGCGCGGCCTATCCCGACGTCGCCTACAGCATGGAAGGCGATACGCCGGCGTTCCTGGGCCTGATTCCCAATGGCCTGTCGGAGCCTGAACATCCTGACTGGGGCGGCTGGGGTGGTCGCTATGAGCTCTACACGCCCGCCTTGGAGGCGTTGGATCCAAAAGGCTTCAACGGCGGCGTGCCGATTGAGACCGAGACCCGGCCTATCTGGACCAACGCAGTCGATACGGTGACCCCGCGCGAGCCCGCAGCTCACGGCCGGCCCTTTCAGAGCGGAAAACGCGCTTACAAGGATTATCGGGCCACGATCTGGCGTTGGCGCGACGCCTTCCAGAACGACTTCGCCGCGCGTATCACTTGGACGACACTGCCTTTCAGCAAGGCCAATCATCCGCCGATTGCTCGTCTGGACCATGATGATCGACTGACCGTCACGGCCGGCCAGACCTTCGTTCTAAGCGCCAAGGGAAGCTCTGATCCTGACGGCGACAGCCTTTCGTTTCACTGGTTTCACTATCCCGAGGTGGGCAGTTGGAAGACACCCATATCCTCCGAAGGCGCCGACAATATCTATCGAGTCGCGTTCAGGGCCCCCGGTGTCGCCAAGACGGAAACGGTTCATTTCGTAGTCGCTGTCAGCGACAAGGGCGCGCCGCAACTGACGCGCTATCGGCGCGTGATCGTGACCATCGTTCCCAGGTCCTAGCAGATATCGTCGGCGGCACGCGGCCCGCCTGAAAGCCTAGTCCCGCCGAAGCTTCACCACGATCGGCCGGTGATCTGAGCCCAGGGCCGGCCCGCGCACGACGCTGACGGTCTTCCACGCCCCGCCGGCATAGACGTGGTCGATCGGCAGGAACGGGGCCGGCGCATTGGCCAGGCGCGAGAAGCGGCCCGAAGGCCAGGAGGGCAGGGCGCGGGTGCGGCGCTCCAGCCCCAGCGCCTTGTCCTGGCGCTTGAGGGTGAACGACCAGGGCGTGGAGTTGAAGTCGCCGGTCAGGATCATGTCGGACTTCTCGAACCGCGCGACGGCGTCGGTCAGGCGCTTGGACTGTTGCTGCTGCGGCCCGGCGGGCATGGGCCAGACATAGTGGATGCCCACCACCGTGAACTCGCCCTTCGGATCGGCCAGCGTCGCCCAGGCGCCGGCCAGATCGTGACCTTCGGGATAGAAGCCATTGCGCGCGATCATCCGCTTGCGGCTGAAGATCATGGTGCCGCAGCGCTTCTTGCCATCGCAGGTGACATGAAACGGATAATAGGCCTTCAGGCCCTTTACCGCTGGTCCCGACATGCCGCCGCCCTCGACGATCACCACCACATCGGCGTTCTGATCCAGCAGCCAGCGCAGGGCGCGTTCCGGGGTTTCGTTCTCGTGCCAGATATTGAACTGGATGACCTTCAGGTCGTCAGGGCGCGCTGGCAGCCGCTTGGTTCCCGCAGCGGCCAGCAGTTCGGGTCCCATCAGGATCGCGCAGGCAAACAGGGTCGCGCCGCCCAGTCCGACGATGGTCCAGCGCTCGCCCTGCCGGGCGAAGATCCAGCCCATCAGGATCGCGCCAAGGCCCATGGCCGCCCACAACGGCGCGAAGTGGCTGAAGGCGTCCAGCCGGTCGCTGGACACGCCACCCAGACAAGCCAGGGCGAAACCGGCCCCGACAACGCCCAGCATCAGGCCGGTGCCCCGGAAGAAAAGGCTCAAGAGGCGCAGCAACAGATCCATGGCCTGCCCTTAACACGGTCGGGCGCGACGGCGCGCGTCTTAGTCGCCGGCAAAGTAGAGGAAGCTGATGTTGCGTATGCGCTCGGCGCCGATCTGCAGCCCGCCCGTCAGCACCGTCTGTGCCCCGCCGGCTGGACCGGCGGCCTTCGCGGCTTTCAGGGCCGCTACATTGAACATGCCCGAGAAGACCACTTCGCCAACGCGTGGGTCCTTGCTGCGAAACACCACTTCCTGGGCGTCGACCCGGTAGCTGTCAGCCTGCAGGCGGAAGCTGACGGTGTGATTGACCTGGCCCAGCTCGTTCTCGGCCGTGGGGCTGCTGACGTCCTCGAACTCCAGGAAGAACGGCCCGTAATTGCTGGGACGCTTGCCTTCCTCCCAGGACGCGAAATCGCTGGGCATGCCCATGTTCACGGACCTGAGCTTCCAGTTGCCGACCTGAACCGGCGTCTCGGTGAAATAGTAGCCGAAGACGTCCAGCGCCGGATCGTGCTGGAAGTTGGCCGCGGCCGGATCCGGGATCGGCGCCGGCGGGAGCGGCGATGCTGGCGCTGTGGTGGCCGCCGTCTGGGCGGGCGCGTCGGCGGCGGGCTTGCTGTCGCAAGCTGCGAGCAGGAACGGCAGCAGCGCTACCGAGGCGAGCAGGCGTTTCAAGGCGATCGTCCCCCAGAGGTTGTGGTTGCGCGGAGATTGGCGGCGCCCGCGTGCAATTGTCCATGGCGCTCGCGCGGCGGGCTATCTTGACCTGCGGGCCCGCCCGTGCCCTTGAAGCCGCCCCATGCGCCTTTCCGATTTCGACTTCGTCCTGCCAGAGGACAGCATCGCCCTGCGTCCGGCCGAGCCGCGCGATTCCGCGCGCCTGCTGGTGGTGCGGCCCGGCCAGGATCTGGCCGACCACGTGGTTAGCGACCTGCCCGATTTCCTGCGTCCCGGCGACGCCCTGGTCTTCAATGACACCCGGGTGATCCCGGCGCGGCTGGCCGGCCTGCGCGAGGCCCGCACGACGGGCGGCGGCGATGGCGCGCCGGTGCCCGTTGAGGCCACCCTGCACCGCCGCGTCACGCCCGACCGCTGGAGCGCCTTCATGCGTCCCGGCAAGCGGCTGAAGGTCGGCGACCGCGTGGCCTTCGCCCAGGGCGACGACCGGCTGGACGCCACGGTGCTGGAAAAGCACGACGGCGGCGAGGTGCTGCTGGGCTTCGACCTGTCAGGCCCGGACCTCGACATCGGTATCGCCCGCCACGGCGAGATGCCGCTGCCGCCCTATATCGCCGCCAAGCGGGCCGAAGACGACCGCGACCGCGCCGACTATCAGACCGTCTATGCCCGCGAGGACGGCTCGGTGGCCGCACCGACCGCCGGTCTGCACTTCACGCCGGATCTGCTGGAGCGGCTAAAGGCCAGGGGTGTGTCGCTGCACTTCGTGACCCTGCACGTTGGGGCCGGCACCTTCCTGCCGGTCAAGACCGACGAAGTGTCCGAGCACAGGATGCATGCCGAATATGGCGAGGTGACCGCTGACATCGCCGACGCCCTGAACGCCGTGCGCGCCGCCGGCGGCCGCATCGTCTGCGTCGGCACCACGTCCCTGCGCCTGCTGGAAAGCGCCACGGGCGAGGATCGCGTGATCCGGCCCTTCGCCGACGAGACGGCCATCTTCATCACGCCCGGCTACCGCTTCCGCGCCGCCGACGTGCTGATGACCAATTTCCACCTGCCCAAGTCGACCCTGTTCATGCTGGTCAGCGCCTTTGCTGGCCAGAAGACCATGCGGGAGGCCTATGAGCGGGCCATCGCCACGGGCTATCGCTTCTATTCCTATGGCGACAGCTCGCTGCTGTTCCCCGCAGAGCCTGACGAGACTTGAGCATGGCGTTCCCCTTCGAGATCTCCGCCACGGACGGCAAGGCGCGCACCGGGGTGCTGAAGACGCCCCGTGGAGACATCCGCACCCCGGCCTTCATGCCGGTGGGCACGGCGGCCACCGTCAAGGCGATGACCGTCGACCAGGTCAAGGACACCGGGGCCGACATCATCCTGGGCAATACCTATCACCTGATGCTGCGGCCCAGCGCCGAGCGGGTGAGGCGTCTGGGTGGGCTTCACAAGTTCATGCGCTGGGACAAGCCGATCCTGACCGACAGCGGCGGCTTCCAGGTGATGAGCCTGTCGGGGATCAGCAAGGTCACCGAGGAAGCCGTCACCTTCGCCAGCCATATCGACGGCTCCAAGCACGTCCTCTCGCCCGAGCGCTCGATGGAGATTCAGGCCGACCTGCTGGGCAGCGACATCGTCCAGGTGCTGTTTGGCATCCAGCAGGGCTCGACCTTCGAAAACCTGCGTCGCGAGTCGTCACAGCGCCTGCAGGACATCGGCTTTGACGGCTACGCCATCGGCGGGCTGGCGGTGGGCGAGGGGCACACCGCCATGTGCGAGGTGCTGGACTATGCGCCTGACATGCTGCCCGCCGACAAGCCGCGCTACCTGATGGGCGTGGGCAAGCCGATTGATCTGGTCGAGGCTGTGGCGCGGGGCGTCGACATGTTCGACTGTGTGCTGCCCACGCGCTCGGGCCGCCACGGCCAGGCCTGGACGTGGGATGGGGCGATCAACATCAAGAACGCTCGATATGCCGACGACGAGTCGCCGCTGGACCCCGGCAGCGCCTGCTCGGCCAGCCGCGACTATTCCAAGGCCTATCTGCGCCACCTGTTCAAGGCCGAGGAGATCCTGGGTCAGGTGCTGTTGTCCTGGCACAACATCGCTTTCTTCCAGGCCCTGACGTCGGCCATGCGGGAAGCGATCAGCGAGGGCCGGTTCGAGGCCTTCCGCCGCGACTTCGCCGCGCGCCAGAGCCCGGTTTAAGTCTCTAGTTCTTGATCGGAAAGCGCGGCTTGAAGCCCTCGACGGGCGGCGGCATGCCGGGATCGACCACAGGGATCGGCGCGGGCGGCTTGTGCTGCGGCGTGGCCGGCGGGTTGCAGCCGCGGGCCTCGCCCAGCCCTTTCAGATAGGCCCGGCGCACATTGCCCGAGGTGATGGCGCTCTGCACCATCCGGTCGTGCCGCTCGGCGCCGCTGAGCTTGCGAACCCAGCCGCGCATCGGGATCATGTCCTGGGCGGCGCTGGCCACGGCGCCAAGGGCCGCTGTGCCGGCCGCCTTGCGGCCGCGATCCATCAGGTCTTCGTTTTCCTCTGGCGGATGGGCGTCCAGGTCTTCCCCCAGGGCGTCATTGAGCGGACCCACCAGGGCGATCAGCGCGGCGCAGTTGACGCGCATCGGCCGCGCATAGGGGTCCCTCATGGCCTCGATCAGCACGGGAGGGATCTTGGTGCGGATGATATTCACGTCACGCAGCGGCGCGCTGACAGCGCCCGTCAGACTTTCCTTGTTGGCGTCAGACGTGGTCTGGATTTTCGAATCAGCCGGTGACGGCGGCGGCGCTTCCTGGCCGGCGGAGGCGGGCGCGCCTGTCAGCAGGAGCGGAATCGCAAGGGCGGTGAGGAGAAAACCACGCATACCCGAACCTTATCGCACCAAAAGCGGCGCTGTGATGTCAAACAACGGATGAAACCCCGCTTGCGGCTGCGGCGCCCCCCGACTATGTTCCGCGCCGCTTCCACCGGCCACGCCGCGTCGTGAGCGGGCCGGTAGCTCAGTGGTAGAGCATTCGACTTTTAATCGAATGGTCGTGGGTTCGAACCCCACCCGGCCTACCATATTCCGTCAGCCTCTGGTGCTGGCCGGCGCATCGCAGCGTCC
Source organism: Caulobacter sp. 32-67-35 (assembly GCA_002280875.1). Lineage (GTDB taxonomy): Bacteria > Pseudomonadota > Alphaproteobacteria > Caulobacterales > Caulobacteraceae > Caulobacter. The sequence continues at coordinate 12,688 of NCEV01000059.1, forward strand.
GATCCGAGCAGAGCGCCGCTTCCAGCCGATCCAAACGCCGCCTCTGGCCCATGCGTTCCCCTCCCAGTCCTTTGCCGCCGCGATGGCGCGCGGTGAGTTTTTCTGCGACCGTCGCTCGCTAATTCTCAATTGACCCCACTAGGCTGGTAGGGATTTAAGCGGAGCCAGCGGGCGCGCCCGCGCCCTGTGTTCGCCGGATTGAGGACGACGATCAGACGATGACCGCCGAAGCCGCCGCGATCAGAACGGGTCCCGCCGCTCGAAGACCGCTGTTTCGGCGTCGGTCGGCGATACCGGGCTTCACCCTGACCCTGGGCGTCACCCTGACGGTGCTGTCGCTGATCGTGCTGATCCCGCTCTCGGCCGTGGCCCTGAAGGCCGCCGAGTTGTCGCCCGAGCAGTTCGTCGCCGCCGCCTTTTCCGAGCGCGCCCTGGCGGCCTATCGTCTGACTTTCGGCGCGGCCTTTGTCGCCGCCGCAATCAATGGCGTGTTCGGGGTGCTGACCGCCTGGGCGCTGGTGCGTTACGACTTTCCGGGCAAGACGCTGGTCAACGCGCTGGTCGACCTGCCGTTCGCCCTGCCCACGGCGGTGGCCGGCATCGCCCTGGCCACCCTCTATTCGCCCAATGGCTGGATCGGCGCCTATCTGACCCCGCTGGGGATCAAGGCCGCCTACAACCCGATCGGCGTGACGATCGCCCTGATCTTCATCGGTCTGCCGTTTGTGGTGCGCACCATCGAGCCGGTGCTGCGCGACCTGTCCAACGACGTGGAGGAGGCCGCCGCCAGCCTGGGCGCGGGGCGCCTGTCGACCATTGCCCGTATCGTCTTGCCGGCCCTGGGGCCGTCGTGGCTGACGGGGTTCGCCCTGGCCTTCGCCCGCGGCGTGGGCGAGTACGGCTCGGTGATCTTCATCGCCGGCAACATGCCCTACAAGTCCGAGATCGCGCCGCTGCTGATCATCATCCAGCTTGAGCAGTTCGAATACGCCAACGCCGCCGCCATCGCTCTTGTGATGCTGGGCGTCTCGTTCCTGATGCTGCTGGTCATCAACGCCGTTCAGGCCTGGGCAAGACGGTTCTCCTGATGGCCGCGCCGCGCCTGTCTACCGAAGATCCGGCCTGGGCCAAGGCCCTGATCATCACCCTGGTCCTGGTGTTCCTGGGCCTGGTGCTTGTGCTGCCTCTGGCCGCCGTGTTCGCCGAAGCCCTGCGCAAAGGCCTGCAGCCGGCGCTGGACGCGATCGCCAACCCGGACGCCATCGCCGCCGTGAAGCTGACCCTGCTGACCGCCGCGATCACCGTGCCGTTCAATGTGGTGTTTGGCCTCTGCGCCGCCTGGGCCGTCGCCAAGCACGAGTTCCCGGGCAAGAGCCTGCTGATCACCCTGATCGACCTGCCGTTCTCGGTTTCGCCCGTCGTGGCGGGCCTGATCTATGTGCTGGTGTTTGGCCTGCAGGGCTGGTTTGGCGACCATCTGGTCGACAACGGCGTCCGGATCATTTTCGCCGTGCCGGGCATCGTGCTGGCGACCATCTTCGTGACCTTCCCCTTCATCGCCCGCGAGCTGATCCCGCTGATGCAGGAGCAGGGGACCAGCGAGGAAGAGGCCGCCGTCTCGATGGGCGCCTCGGGCCTCTACACCTTCTGGCGGGTCACCACGCCGAACGTGCGCTGGGGGCTGCTGTATGGCGTGTTGCTGTGCAACGCCCGGGCCATGGGCGAGTTCGGCGCCGTCTCGGTGGTCAGCGGTCACATCCGGGGGCTGACCAACACCATGCCGCTGCACGTCGAGATTCTTTATAACGAGTACGATTTCGTCGGGGCCTTCGCCGTCGCCGCCTTGCTGTGCCTGCTGGCGATCGTGACCCTGGTTCTCAAGACTGCGCTTGAAGTCGCTCAGCCCGGCGCGGGCCGGCGCGGGCACTGATCGGAACGCCAGACCTCATGACCATCTCCATCCGTTCCGTCGAAAAGAAGTTCGGTCGCTATCCGGCCCTGAACAAGATCGGGCTTGAGATCGCCGATGGCGAGTTGCTGGCCTTGCTGGGGCCTTCGGGCTCGGGCAAGACCACCCTGCTGCGGGTGATCGCCGGCCTGGAATTCCCCGACGCCGGCCAGGTGCTGTTCCACGATCAGGACGTCACCTTCGCCTCGGCGGCGGCGCGGCGCGTGGGCTTCGTGTTCCAGCAATATGCGCTGTTCAAGCATATGACCGTGGCCAAAAACATCGCGTTCGGCCTCGACGTTCGCAAGGGCAAGGACAAGCCGTCCAGGGCCGAGATCACCCGGCGGGTCGATGAGCTGCTGCGGCTGGTCGAGCTGGAAGGTCTGGGCGGCCGCTACCCCTCACAGCTGTCCGGCGGCCAGCGTCAGCGTGTGGCCCTGTCACGGGCGCTGGCGGTGCAGCCCAGCGTGCTGCTGCTGGACGAGCCGTTCGGCGCCCTGGACGCCACGGTCCGCAAGTCGCTGCGCAGGGAACTGCGCCGGGTGCATGACGCCACCGGCGTCACCACCATCTTCGTCACCCACGACCAGGAAGAGGCCCTCGACCTGGCTGACCGCGTCGCCATTCTCAATCAGGGCGTCATCGAACAGGTCGGCACGCCCGCCCAGGTTCATGATCAGCCGATCTCGCCCTTCGTCTGCGGTTTCGTGGGCGAGGCCAACCGGTTTGAGGGCGGGGTCCTGAACGGACGTTTCACCGCCGGCTCTGTGGTTCTGCCTGCCGCCAGGGTGGCCGACGGCAAGGCCGTGGCCTTCGTGCGTCCGCACGATCTGGTGCTCGACGCCGACGGCTTCGCCGTGCAGGTCAATCGCGTCCATGTGCAGGGCGCCCTGGCCACCGTCGATGGCGTCACGCTCACGGGTCAGCGGATCGAGGTGACGGTGTCGCGCGATCAGGCCGACCAGTTCACCGGGGCGGTGAAGCTGTCGGCTCGCAGGGCGCATGTCTTCCCGGGCTGAGCCTATTGCTGCTGCTGTTGCTGCTGCTGATGAACGTCCTGTCGCAGGGCTTCGGCGTTCTCCGGGCGGCGTCGGCCGCCGGCGAAGTTGGGTCGCGCCATGCGAAGGAACTCTGGCTCCGCCAGGGCAGCACGGGCCCGGCGCACGGAAACGCCCACCGCCAGCTCGCTGTCTGAGTCACCCTTGTAGACGCCGCGCGACGGGGTGACGTCGCCATAGTCGCGACCCACCGCAACAGCCACGTGCCGCTCGCCGGTCATCATGTTGTTGGTCGGATCAAACCCGACCCAGCGCAGGCTGGGCAGGAAAACCTCGACCCAGGCATGGGTGGCGTCCGGGTCAGAGCGGTCGCCCGCGTCGCGGTCGGTGAACAGGTAGCCTGAGACGTAGCGCGCCGGAATGTTCCACGACCGGCAGATCGCCAGCATGATGTGGGCAAAGTCCTGGCAGACCCCGCGCCCGGCGCTCAGGGCCAGGTCGATGGGGCTGTCGGCGTCGGTGACGCCAGGCTGGTACTCGAACGCCTGATAGATGGTCTCCGAAAGCACCCGCATCGCCGTCAGCGGATCCTTGCGGCGCAGGTCTTCCAGATTGTGCTCGTTGACGAAGGCTTCCAGCCCCTCGGTGGTCTGGACAAAGCCGTGCATCCGCAGAAAGTCGAAGCACTCGCCGCGCACGAACTCGCTGCGCAGCCGGTCCCATTCACCCATATCGAGGGCCTGGGGTCGTTCGCTCGGAGCCTCGGTTTCGACCGCCGAGCGGGCGACGATGGTCAGCTTGTCGTGCGGCTGGGGCACGTCGAAATGATAGACCGCGTTGCCGAAGCTGTCGGCGTAGGAGAACACCTGCGCCGCGGGATTAAGGTCCAGCTCGAAGCTGATCAGGCGCTGGCGAGCCGTCTTCTGGGGCTGCATCCACAGCTCCATCAGGCTTTCCCGAACCGGGCGCTCGTAGTGGTACTGCGTGACGTGGCGAATTTCGAGGAGCACTGGGGAGTCCTTACTGGGTCGCGTGACGGGCGCCGAAACCCAAGGCGCCGGCCCCCTGGTTTTCCAGCTCATTGATGTCAGCAAACTGCAGTCTGGCCTTCAGGCGTCCGGCGATCCGTTCAGGACCGGCGCCAGCCCCGTCGCCGCCGGCGCGGCGCGCCAGTACGCTGAGATTGGCCTCGATCTGCGAGGTGGCGAAACGGATCGAGCGGGGGAAGTCCTCGTCGAAGACCAGGAACTCCAGGATGTGCCGGGGCTCGATCTCGGCGGTGTAGACCCGCAGATAGGGCTCCAGGGCGCAGGCCATGCGCAGCAGACTGACCAGGGCGATATGGTCGTTGATCTGCCGGCCGGGCGTCTCGGCGAAACACACCTCCAGCAGGCGTGAAACCAGCTGGGCGCGCTCCAGATACATGCCCAGCATCATGAAACGCCAGCTCTCGCCGTGGCTCATGGTGGTGTCGGCAGCGCCCTTGAACAGGTGCAGGTCGGCGATCACGTCATGCAGGAAGGTGGTCGAGCCGTCGGCGAAGTCGCGCCTGGCGTTTTCGTCGGTGACCTTGAGATACAGAAGGTTCAGCCGCTCCCAGGTTTCGGTCGTGATCTGGTCGCGCACCTGGCGGGCGTTTTCGCGGGCGCGCGATAGCGACGAGACGACGGAATTGTCGTCGGCGCGGTCAAGCACCAGGGCCTCTGCGGCCTCGAACGAGCCGATGGCGCTGCTCACTTCGGGCTCGCCGACAGCGGAGAGGGCGATCCACACCGCCTGCACGCCCGAATCGGTCTGATCCAGGGTGGCGTTCAGCATGACGCTGGACAATCGCGACAGGTGTTCGGCGCGTTCGATGTATCGACCGAGCCAGTAGAGACTATCGGCAACCCGGGCGAGCATCATGGGCGTACGCCTCCATTGCCGGGACTTGCGCTGTGGGCGTGATTGTCGTCGGCCAATACCCAGGTGTCCTTCGAACCGCCGCCCTGGCTGGAATTGACCACCAGTGAACCGCGTTTCAGAGCCACGCGCGTGAGCGCGCCGGGCGTAACGACGGTTTTCTCGCCGGACAGGATGAAGGGGCGCAGATCGACGTGGCGCGGCTCGATCCGACCATCAACGAGGCATGGCGCGGTCGACAGCTGGATGGTCGGCTGGGCGATGTAGTTATCGGGATCGGCCTTGATGACGATGGCGAACTCGTCGCGCTCCTTCTGGGTGGCGTGCGGGCCGACCAGCATGCCGTAGCCGCCCGAGGCGCCCACGGCCTTGACCACCAGCTTGTCCAGATTGGCCAGCACATAGCCCATCTGGGTCGGCTCCCGGCATAGGAAGGTCTCGATATTGGGCAGGATGGCGTCCTGGCCCAGGTAGTATTTGATGATCTCCGGCACATAGGCATAGACGGCCTTGTCGTCGGCGACGCCGGTGCCGGGCGCATTGCAGATCACCACATTGCCGGCGCGATAGGCGTTGAACAGGCCCGCGGCGCCCAGCGACGAATCCCGCCGGAAGGTGAGGGGATCGATGAAGTCGTCGTCGACCCGGCGATAGATCACGTCCACCCGGCGGATGCCGGTGGTGGTGCGCATGTAGACCATGTTGTCATGGACCACGAGATCGCGACCCTCGACCAGTGGCACGCCCATCAGCCGCGCCAGATAGGCATGCTCATAATAGGCCGAGTTGTAGACGCCGGGCGTCAGCACCACGACCTGCGGATTGGGCCGCCACTCGGGGCTCATGCTTTTCAGCGTGGCGAGCAACAGGTCGGGATAGCGCTCGACCGGCCGCACCCCGGCGGCGCGATAGGTGCCGGGGAAGGTGCGCTTGGCCGCGTCGCGATTGGCCAGCATGTAGGAGACGCCCGAGGGCACCCGCAGATTGTCCTCCAGCACCGCAAACTGCCCGTCCTGGCAGCGGATCAGGTCGCTGCCGCAGACATTGGCGTAGGATTTGTGCGGCACATAGATGTGCTGCATCTCGCGGCGATACGACGGCGCCCCCAGCACCAGTTCGCGTGGCACCACCCCGTCCATCAGGATCTGCTGGTCGCCATAGATGTCGTCCAGGAACAGGTTCAGGGCCAGGAGGCGCTGGGTCAGGCCCGCTTCGATCTGGGCCCATTCGGTGGCCGGGATGATGCGCGGGAAAAGATCGGTCGGAATGATCCGCTCGGTTGTGCTCTCGCCGCCATAGACCGTGAAGGTGATGCCCTGCAGCAGGAACGACCGTTCCAGCGTCTGCTGCCGTTCCGCCAACTCATCGCCGCCCAGCGTCGACATGCGGGCGTGCAGCGGATCGTAGTGCGAGCGCACCGCGCCATCGGGCGCGAACATCTCGTCATAGGCGACGCCCGGCAGATACGCCGCCTCGGTCATCGGCAAGGTCGGAGCCTCAAGATCTTGAATTTTCGCCGCCACGCCTTCGTCCACGCTTGTTCGCCTTGGGTCTGCGTCGAGTCAGACGCGCCATGAGCACCCTAGAACGGCGCGGCGTCTGAAGTCGGTGATTTTCTTTATCGCCGCGCCAATGCGCACGACTGCCTGTCATTTGGGCGCCTTTTTCCCGAGTAGGGAAGCGCTCGCCGTCTTGCGTCCCGCGCATTTACGGCCGTGACAGCGGCGTGACCGGCGACTACAGGGGGAGCGGGGGCGCTCCGCGCGGGGATTACGGCTTGGTGCGTAGACGATTGGCCCTCGGGATCGCGACAGCAGCATGGCTGGCTGCTGGCGGCGCGTGGGCTGACGAGCCTTCAGCGACGATCACCGGGGTAGAAGACAGGGCGCTGCGCGAGGCCATCCTTCGCGTGCTTTCCACATCCAGGAGCGCGCCCCAGAGCCGCGCCGAAGCGCGCCGCCGGGCCCGGGACGCGGGCGACGACGTGGTCGCCGTGCTGCGCGCCGAGGGCTACTACGCCTATGCCGTTGAACCCGACATCAGCGAAGGCGATCCGCCGCGCGGCGTGGTCAAGGTCACGCCAGGACCGGTCTTCGTGCTGGCCAATCCCAATATCGTCTGGAGGGGCGCGCCGCCCGATGAGGGCGTGGGCCAGAGGGCCACAGCGGCCATGCGCCTCGTCCCGGGCGAGCCGGGCCGCGCCGTCGATATTCTCGGGGCCGAGGGTCGGGTGGTCGCCCAGGTCCAGCAACTGGGCTATGCCGATGTCGCCGCCGAACCCCGCGAGGTCATTGTCGATCACGCCGACAAGACGGTGCGTCCCACCTTCAACATCGCGGCCGGCGACCTGACGCGCCTGGACGGCGTGGAGCTGGTCACAAAAGGGCGGAGCAACCCGGTCTGGGTGGCCCATCTGACGCCGTGGCAGTCTGGCGATGTCTATGATCCCGAGGCTATCGCCGAGCTGGAGCGCCGGCTGCGGGACACGGCGGTCTATGACTCGGTGTCGGTTTCCATCGCGCCGCGCGACAAGGTCCTGCCGGACGGCCGTCGTCCCGTCATCGTCACCCTGGCGGATAGGCCGGAACGCACCATCGAGCTGGGCGCGGGCTATTCGACCAGCGAGGGCCCGGGCGTGGATGCGCGCCTGATCCGCTACAACCGTCTGCGCCGGGCCGACACCACGACCTATACGGCGCGCCTGGCCAAGCTGGAACAGCGCGTCGAGGGGCAGGTGGCCCTGCCGCACTGGCGCAAGCCCCGGCAGACCTTGAAGATGAATGCGGCGGTCTTTCGCGAAACCACGGACGCCTATGATGAAACCGGGGCGACGATCAGCGCCGACCTGACCCAGCGCCGCATGACCACCTCATACCATACCTACGGTGTGGCGCTCGACCTGTCGCAGTCCGAGCAACTGGAGGCGGCGCGCGGGAGCGCGGTCAGGGAAACCCTCAACCTGGCGACCCTGACCGTTCTGGGCGCCCTGGCGTGGGATCAGTCGGACAACATCCTGGATCCAACGCGGGGCTGGCGATTCGAGGCGCGCGCCGAGCCCACGACCAGCTTTGGCGACACCACCCTGGCCTATCTGAAGGCTCAGGTTCAGGGCTCGGCCTATCTGCCGTTTGGCGAAGGCGCCACCACCGTTCTGGCGGGCCGGGTAAAGGTGGGGGCGATCTTCGGGGCCCTGGTCTCCGAGATCCCCGCGTCACGCCGCCTGTTTTCCGGCGGCGGCGGCTCGGTGCGGGGCTACGCCTATCAGGCCATCGGTCCGCGGCTGTCCGACAATACGCCGCAGGGCGGCGTCTCGCTGTTCGAAACCTCGTTGGAGGTCCGCCATCGCTTCACCGAGCGCTGGGGCGGCGTGGCCTTCATCGACGCCGGCGCCATCGGCCCGGAGCGCAAGCCCGACACTGAGGATTTCCGCTTCGGCGCCGGGGTCGGCGTCCGCTACGACCTGGGCTTTGGCCCGATCCGGGCCGACATCGCCATCCCGCTGGGCAAGCGCTCGGGCGACCCGGCCTTTCAGATCTATCTCAGCATCGGGCAAAGCTTTTGACCGACGCGCCCGAGCATCCCATCGAAGACGCGGTTGAGGAGGCGGTCGAGACCGTCGTCGAGGTCGCCAGGAAGGTCGGCGGACCCGGCTGGCTGATGATCGTCTCGCTGATCGCGGTGCTGATCGTCGCGGTGTTCTTTGGCGGTCTGCGTTACGTCCCGATCACCCCCCAGGGCCGCATGTTCCTGGAGGCCCGGGCCAGCGGCCTGAAGCTGGGCCGCATCGGGCGACTGAAGATCGAGGGTCTTTCCGGCGACATCTGGAAGGATTTTGCTGTTCGCCGCCTGACTATCGTCGACGAGAAGGGCGTGTGGCTGGAAGCCCATGATGTCCGCGTCGCCTGGCGGCCGACCGAGCTCTTTGGCCGGCGGTTCCATGCCGAACGGGTCGACGCCCGTGAGGTTGTCGTGCTGCGTCGCCCCACCCTGACGCCCAAAGGCAAGTCCGGGGCCGCGCCGGTGTCGGTGGACATCGACGCCTTTGCGCTTCGCCTGATCACACGGCCCGAGTTCAGCCGGCAGGCGGGCGACTTCGATGTCAACGGCGCCTTCGAGATGGCCAGGCTGGGCGGAAAGACGGGCAAGATCGATGTGGCCAGTCGGCTGCACCGGGGCGACCGCCTGACCCTGGACTTCGATCTTGGTCGCAAGGACACCCTGCGCCTGAACGCCGTCGCGGTTGAGGCCAATGGCGGCGCCATCGCCGGCGCCCTAGGCCTGCCGGTGGACCGCTCGTTCGACCTGAAGGCCAAGGCCGACGGGGCGATGAGCAAGGGCGCGTTCAGTGTCACCGCGCGGACCGGCAAGGATGTTCCGCTCGACGCGACCGGCGCCTGGGACGCAGAGGGAGGCTCGGCGCGGGGCCGCATCGACCTGGGCGCCTCCACCCTGACGCGCCGACTGGAGACCATGTTCGGCCCGGACGCCGCCTTCACCGTTGAGGGTCGCAAGGCGTCGGGCGGACTCTACGACCTGACAACCCAGATCCGCGCCGAGAACCTTGTTCTGGACTCCCGCGGCCTGGCAGACATCGGCAAGCGGCGGACCGGGCCGGACGGCCTGCCGTTCACCGCGAAAATCGGTTCGCTGAAGCGGGTGGTGTCGATCCCCGAGATGGGGGCGGGGCTGCTCAAGGGCCGGGTTCGCCTCGATTCCAGTGGCTTTGCCGTCGAGGGTGACGCCGATGTCTCCAACCTGTCGCTGCTGGGCTATCGCCTGGCGCGGGTCACCGGGCCGGCCATGGTGCGATGGTCAAAAGGCGAGCTGACAATCAAGGCCGAGGCCGCTGGCCAGGGCGGGGGAGGCGACGGCGTGCTGGCGGTTCTGGGCGCCAACCCCAAGGCGACGTTCGAGGGGGCGCGCCAGAAGGACGGCCGGTTCCTGATCCGCTCAGCCAAGGTCACCGGCCCCAACCTTGTGGTCACCGGCGAGGGCGACCGGGGCATTCTGGGGGGGCTGAACTTCAAGGGCGAGGCCAGGGTCGCCAGTCTGGCGCCGATCCGCGCCGGCGCGCGCGGCGGGCTGGCCGCCAAGTGGTCGGCGAGCAGCGCCAACGGCAAGCCCTGGGCTTTCACACTCGACGCGCGCGGGCAGGACTTCGCATTGGGCCTGGCCGAACTGGACCGGCTGCTGGGCAAGGCGCCGCGCCTGTCGGGCAAGGGCGCCTGGAACGCGGGCGTGCTCTCCATCGCCAACGCCAGGCTGGAAGGCGCGGCGGCCGAGGTCCGCACCTCCGGCGCCATGCAGCGCGACGGCGGCCTGGGCTTCAAGCTGGACTGGACGGCCACGGGGCCGTTCCGCGCCGGACCTGTCGAGGTGTCGGGCAAGGCCAAGGGCGATGGCGCGATCACGGGAACCCTGTCCGCGCCCAAGGCCGACCTGACCGCTGATTTCGACGCCATCGACCTGCCCAGACTGCCCCTGACCAAGGCCCGTCTGGCCTTGACCTTCGCCCGCACGCCGAGCGGCGCGGACGGCGTTGCGCGACTGACCGGACAGAGCGCCTATGGGCCCGCCAAGGCCGGCGCAGCGTTCCGCTTCGCGACGGGGGGCCTCGATCTCAGCGACGTTGATATCGACGCTGGCGGCGCCAAGGCGACGGGTTCGGTCTCGCTGCGCGGTCGCAATCCGGCCTCGGCGGACCTCGAGGTCGCTGTCGGTCCCGGCGCGTTCCTGCCCCAGGGGCGCGTGTCGGGGTCCGCCCGGATCGTCGATGCGCCGGGCGGCGGTCGGGCGACCCTGGACCTGACGGCCGAGGATATCGCCAGTGGGACCTGGAAAGTGCGGACCGCCCGGATCAGGGCGGATGGTCCCATGGCCAACCTCCCGCTGACCGTCGACGGCCAGGGCGTGGCGCCCGGCGGGCGCTGGCGCGTGGCTGGCTCGGGGAGCCTAGCGCAAGTCGGCGAGACCTACGCTCTGTCGCTGGACGCCGCCGGGCGTATGGGACGGACCGACATCAAGACCCGCGAAGCGGCGCGGGTGCGCTTCGGCGGGGTCTCGACCGTCGCGCGTCTGCGCTTGCTGATCGGCGACGGCAAGGCCGACCTCGACGCCGACCTGGGCGGCCAGAGCGCCAGCCTAAGGGCGCGGCTGGACGGTGTGAGCCTTACGGCTTTCGATCCCGACCTTGCAGGCGACATCGACGGGACCTTCAATCTGAACGGCCAGGGCGAGACGCTGCTGGGCGACTTCGCGGCCAAGCTGACGGGCGCGCGGGAGCGCGGCTCGAAGATCGAGCAGTCGCTGGACGCCCAGATCCAGGGCCAGCTGAAGGACCGCGTGCTGGACATCGTGGCCAATGGCGCCAACCGTCAGGGCCTGAAGGCCGAAGCCCGGCTGCAGCTGCCGGCCGAGGCCTCGGCCAAGCCGCTTCGTCTGGCGATCAATCGCACGCGGCCGGTGATGGGAACCTTCAAGGCCCAGGGCGAGATCAAGCCGCTATGGGACCTGTTGCTGGGTCCGGAGCGCTCGCTTTCGGGCAAGATCGACGCCGAAGGCACGCTGGCGGGCACCCTGGCCGATCCTCGGCTGGTAGGCCGGGCCGCGCTCGACGACGGCGGGTTCGAAGAGGGCCAGACGGGGCTGCGGCTGCGCAAGATTACCTTGCGGATGCAACTGGCTGATAACGCCATCGATGTGAGCGAGGCCACGGCCGAGGATGGTGGGAGCGGGTCGGTCACGGGCGGGGGGCGCATCAGCCTCAATCGAGAGGGTGTCAGCAGCTTCAAGCTGAATCTTGCCGGTTTCCAGCTGATCGACAACGACCTGGCGACGGCGACCGCCACCGGACAGGCCACCGTCAACCGCTCGGCCGACGGCAAGGTCAAGCTGAGCGGCGACCTGACCATCGACCGCGCCGACGTCTCGGCTCAAAGCAAGACCCCGGCCGGTGTCGTCAACATGGATGTCATCGAACGCAATCGACCCACGGAACTGGACCAGGGCGCGCAGCCGCGCCGACCCAGCCCCGGCGGCGGCATCGCACTGGATATCAACCTGACCGCGCCACGCCGCGTGTTCGTGAAGGGCCGGGGGCTGGACGTCGAGCTGTCGCTGGACGCCCATGTCGGCGGAACGACGTTTGCCCCGCGCCTGGACGGCGTGGCGCGGATGGTGCGCGGCGAGTACGACTTCGCCGGCAAGCGCTTTGAGTTCGACGACAACGGCGTGGTGACGCTGTCCACCCAGCTGGACCGCATTCGCCTGAACCTGAGCGCCCGACGTGAGGACTCGTCCCTGACCGCCATCATCAGGGTTCAGGGCACCGCGGCCAAGCCCGAGATCACCCTGACCTCGACCCCGGAACTGCCCAGCGACGAGGTGCTGAGCCAGGTGCTGTTCGGCGCCTCGGCCGCGCAGCTGTCGCCTATCGAAGCGGCGCAGCTGGCTTCGGCCCTGGCGGCGCTGGCGGGCGGCGGCGGCTTCGACGTGATCGGCAACCTGCGCAGCTTCGCGCGGCTTGATCGTCTCGCCTTTGCCGAAGGCGCGGCGGGTATGACGGTGGCCGGCGGCAAGTACGTCACCGACGATGTCTATCTGGAGATCATCGGCGGCGGGCGCGAAGGCCCCGAGGCCCAGGTCGAGTGGCGCATTCGCCGGACCCTGTCGCTGGTGTCCCGGATCGGCGGTCAGGGCGACGCCAAGCTTTCCGTCCGCTGGCGAAAGGACTATTAGAGGGCAAGGCTGTTGCGCGGGCGCCCGGTTACCTCATCAGAGGAAGCACGTTTTACCCGCGGCCCTTGGTTTATCGTGACTGAGGGAGGAACGGCATATCCATGCGACTCAAAGACGAAGATCACGCTGTTTTGGAGGCTATCGCCTCGGACGGTGGCCGGATCGTTGACCGGGCGGTGGCCTGGTGCGCGATAAATTCGGGTAGCCTGCATCTGGCGGGACTGGAGCGTCAAAGGCAGGTTTTGCTCGACGCCGTCTCGACCCTGCCTGGCGCGCCCACCGAAATCCCCCTCGCGGCCTCCGAAGTGATCGGCCCCGACGGCCGGGTCGGCGAGCAGCACCATACGCCGGCCATCGCCGTGGTCGTGCGGCCTGAGGCGCCCTTGCAGGTCGTGCTGACCGGCCACTATGACACCGTCTATCCCGAGACCAGTGGCTTCAAGACCGTGCAGACGCGACCCGACGGCGCGCTGCATGGACCAGGCATCGCCGACATGAAGGGCGGCATCAGCGTGATGCTGGCGGCCCTCGAAGCGTTCGAGCGCCATCCGGACGCGGCTCATGTCGGCTATCGCGTGCTGCTGTCGCCCGACGAGGAGATCGGCTCCATCGCTTCGGGCCCGATCCTGGCCGACTTCGCCCGGCGCGGTCACGTGGGCCTGACCTACGAGCCGGCCCTGGCCGATGGCTCTCTGGCCTCGTCGCGCAAGGGCTCGGGCAATTTCCACATCGTGGTGCGGGGGCAGGCCGCCCATGCTGGCCGCGACTTCGCCGCCGGCCGCAACGCCGTGATCGGCGCGGCGCGGATCGCCGAGTCGCTGCACGGCCTCAATGGCCAGCGCGAGGGCGTGACCATCAATGTCGCGCGCATCGACGGTGGCGCGCCGCTGAACATGGTGCCTGACGTCGCGATCGCCCGCTTCAATGTCCGCTTTCCCGACGCCGAGGCGGCCGCCTGGTTCGAGGCCCAGGTCGCGCGTGTTGTCGCCGAGCCCCGAGATGGCCTGCACGTTCACCTGCATGGCCTGATCACGCGCGGGGCCAAGCCCTTTAACGCCGCTCAGCAGCAACTGTTCGGGGCGGTCAGGGAAGTCGGCGCACTGCTGGGCCAGGACATCGCCTGGAAGCCCTCCGGCGGCGTCTGCGAGGGCAACAACCTGTTCGCCTCGGGCCTGCCCAATGTCGACACCCTGGGTGTGCGCGGTGGCGATATCCACAGCGAGGCCGAACACGCCTGGCCTGAAAGCTTTGTCGAGCGCGCCCAGCTCTCGGGCGCGGCCATGAACCCCCTTGGGGAGACCCACTAGAATGCTCGTTGTCCGTCCCGCCGGCCCCGCCGATTTCGACGCCCTGATGGAACTTGCCGTGCTGTCTGGCCGCGGCTTCACCAGCCTCCCCGAGGATGAACAGACCCTGCGGTCGCGGCTGGCCCTGTCAGAGGCCAGCTTCCAGGCCGAGGTCGCCGCGCCCGAGGCTTGGTACACCCTGATGCTCGAGGACCTCGAGGCCCAGGATGTGATCGGCGTCGCCGGCGTCAAGGCCGGCGTCGGCCTGAAGCGCCCGCACTTCTCGTTCCGGGTCGTGACCCTGGCGCAGTCGTCGCCGACCCTGGAAAAGCGCTTCGACCATCGGGCCCTGGTTCTGGTCAATGAGTGCGCGGGCTGGTCGGAAGTGGGCTCGCTGTTTCTCAGGCCTGAACGCCGCAAGGGCGGGGCCGGCCGCCTGCTGGCCCAGTCGCGCTACATGCTGATCGGGCTGGAGCCGGAACGTTTTGCCGAGATGGTGCTGGCCGAGCTGCGCGGCTGGTTTGACGAGGACGGCGGGTGTCCGTTCTGGGACCACGTCGCCAACAAGTTCTTCCGGCTGGAGTTCGATGAGGCCGACATGATGAGCGCCTCGACCGACGGCCAGTTCATTCTCGATCTGGCCCCGCGTCATCCGATCTATGCCGAGCTGTTGCCCAAGGAGGCCCGCGACGTGCTGGGACGCGTGCACCGCGAAGGCGAGGCCGCGCGGGCCATGCTGGAGAGCGAGGGCTTCCGCTATCAGGGACTGGTCGACATCTTCGACGCCGGGCCAACGGTCGCCGCGCGGCGCGACGACATCAAAACCGTGCGCGAGGCCCGGCGACTGCGCCTGAAACTGGGCGAGGACGCCTATGGCGAGGAGGCTCTGGTCTCCACCGGCGAGATCGGCAGGTTCCGCGCCGTGCGCGCGCCGGTGCTGATCGATGGCGAAACGGCGATCCTGGGGCGTGAAGCCGCCGAGGCGCTGCGACTTTCCGAAGGCGACATGGTGCGGGTGAAGGCATGAGTGGCGGGGTGTTCATTGACGGCGTCTGGCGCGCGGGCGTCGGGCCCGAGGCGGTCTCCATCGACCCGACGACGGGTGAAACGATCTGGCGCGAAGCCACGGCCTCGCACGCCGACGTCGCCATGGCCGTGGCCGCGGCGCGACGCGCCTTTCCGGCCTGGGCCGACTGGCCGCGCGAAGAGCGGATCGCCATTCTGCGCCGCTACAAGGAGATCCTGATAGAGCGCACGCCGGCGTTCGCCGAGGCCCTCAGCCGCGAGACCGGCAAGGCGCTCTGGGAGACCCGGGCCGAACTCGGCTCGATGGCTGGCAAGGTTGATCTGTCGATCAAGGCCTATGACGAGCGGACCGGCGGCGTCGAAAACGCCATGCCATTCGGCCGCGCCGTGCTGCGCCACCGCGCCCATGGCGTGATGGCGGTGCTGGGGCCCTTCAATTTTCCTGGCCACCTGCCCAATGGCCATATCGTGCCGGCCCTGCTGGCGGGCGACACCATAGTCTTCAAGCCCTCGGAAGAGACGCCGTTGGCGGGCCAGATGCTGGTCGAGGCGCTGGAGGCGGCGGGGGTTCCGCACGGCGTGATCAACCTCGTCCAGGGCGGCCGCGAGACCGGTCAGGCCCTGATCGCCGAAGAGATCGACGGCCTGCTGTTCACCGGCTCGGCCCAGGCCGGGGCGTTCTTCCGTCGCTACTTCGCCGACCGGCCGGACGTGATCCTGGCCCTGGAGCTGGGCGGCAACAATCCCCTGGTGGTCTGGGACGCCGGCGACGCCGAGGCCGCCGCCGCCTTGGTGGTGCAGTCGGCGTTCATCACCACCGGCCAGCGCTGCTCGTGCGCGCGGCGCCTGATCGTATCGGACGATGCGGCGGGCCGGGCGGTGATCGAGGCGGTGGCGAGTTTGTCGGATCGCCTGACCGCAGGTCCGTGGAACGGTCCCAACGAGCCGTTCATGGGACCGCTGATCTCGGTCCGCGCCGCCAGCCTCGCCAAGGCGGGGGCCGAGGCTCTGGGCGGCCAGCGCATCAGGACGCTGGGTGCGGTCGATGGCTTGAGCGACGCCTTCGTGTCGCCAGGCTTCGTGGATGTGACCGGCGTCGATGTGGCCGATGAGGAGCTGTTCGCGCCGCTGCTGCAGGTGCGCCGGGTCGCCAGTTTCGACGAGGCGATCGCCGCCGCCAACGCCACGCGCTACGGCTTGTCGGCCGGGCTTATCTCAAACCAATCAGAGCTTTGGGGCAAGTTCTTGAACCGGATCCGGGCGGGTGTGGTCAACTGGAACCGGCCGACCACGGGCGCGGCGGGCAGCATGCCGTTCGGCGGCCTGGGCGCTTCAGGCAACCACCGGCCCAGCGCCTACTACGCCGCCGACTACTGCGCCTATCCGGTGGCCAGTTTTGAAGCCGATGCGGTGCTCGATACCCTGGGGGATATCAAGGGCTTGCGGGCATGACCTCAGCTGTTGAAGCCAATTGCGACGGCCTGGTCGGTCCGACCCATTCCTATGTGGGGCTGTCGCCCGGCAACCTGGCCAGCCAGAAGAACGCCGGCGAGGTCTCCAACCCGCGCGGCGCGGCGCTGGAGGGGCTTGGCAAGATGCGCAAGCTGGCCGACTGGGGCCTGCCACAGTTCGCCCTGCCGCCGCATGAACGGCCGGATATAAGTCTTCTGAAGTCGCTCGGCTTTTCAGGTTCGGATGGCTTCGTGCTGGAGCACGCCTGGAAGGCGGCGCCAGCGCTGGCCTCGGCCGCCTGCTCGGCCTCGCCGATGTGGGCCGCCAATGCCGCCACCGTGACCCCCAGCGCCGATGCAGCCGATGGCCGGGTGCATTTCACGCCCGCCAACCTGCTGACCAACCTGCATCGCAGCCTGGAAGGGCCGCAGACCACCCGCAGCCTGCGTCGGCTGTTTCCGGACGAAGCCCGGTTCGCCGTGCACGATCCTCTGCCCGCCCAGCCGCACTTCGCCGACGAAGGCGCGGCCAACCATGTCCGCCTCTGCGCCGAGCATGGCGCGCCCGGCGTCAACCTGTTCGTCTGGGGGCGCGAGGCCTGGGAGCACTGGGACGGTCGCTATCCGGCCCGCCAGACCCGCGAGGCCTTCGAAGCCGTGGCGCGTCGCCACGGGGCGGCGAGGGCCATCTTCCCGCGCCAGGGCAAGGCGGCGATCAATGGCGGGGCGTTCCACAATGACGTCGTCTGCGTCGGCACGCGCCAATGCCTGTTCTTCCACGAACGCGCCTTTGAGGATCGGATCGGCATGGAAGCCGCGGTTCGCGCAGCGGCCGAGGGTCTGTTCGAACCGGCCTTTGTCGAGATCTCCGAGGCCGATCTGCCGATGGCCGATCTGGTGGCCAGCTACCTGTTCAATTCGCAGCTGTTGGTCATCCCCGGCGAGGACCGTCTGGTGCTGCTGGCCCCTGCGGAGACCCGTGACAACCCCCGCGCCCACGCGGTGGCGCAGAGCCTGGCGACGTCCAACGGTCCCATCGGCCGGGTCGACTATGTCGACGTGCGCCAGAGCATGCGTAATGGCGGCGGGCCTGCCTGCCTGCGTCTGCGCGTGGTGCTGACCGAAGACGAACTGGCCGCGACCAATCCGGCCCAGCGGTTCGATGCGGCTCTGCATGCGCGCCTGACCGACTGGGTCGAGCGCTGCTATCGCGACCGCCTGGCCCCGGCCGACCTGGCTGATCCCGCCTTGCTGACTGAGGTGCGCGAGGCCCTGGACGAGCTGACCGGCATCCTCGACCTTGGCGGCGACTTCTATCCGTTCCAGAGGACCGCATGAGCTATCAGATCCGGGCGGCGACGCCCGGCGACGTCACCGCGCTGGTCGACCTGCACCGCGCCGCCGCCGCTGTGCCCGACGGGTTGGCGCGTCGTCCCGACGAGATCACGCGGGACTATGTGGAGCGTTTCATCGCCGGGATCAGCTTTGTGGCCGTCGACCCCGATGGCGCGATCTGGGGCGAGATCCACGGTGCGCGCGAGACGGTGGCGCTGTTTGCTCATGTCCTGTCAAACCTGACCGTCGCCGTGCATCCTGATCGGCAGGGTCTGGGCATCGGCTCCAAGCTGTTCGAGGCCCTGATCGCTCACGCCCGGACGATGGACCCGCCGATCCTGCGGATCGAACTGGCGGCGGGGGCGGGGAATCTCGGGGCGATCCGGCTGTATGAGCGGCTGGGCTTCAGGCACGAGGGGCGGCAGGTCGCGCGCGGGCGCTATCCTGACGGCCGTCTCGAAGACGATATCCTCATGGGGATGCTGATCTAGCCGCGCAGGGCGGCCAGGGCCGCAGGGAAGCGGCGCGAGAGCGGGGCCTCCAGCTCACCCAACTCGACGGCGTAGTCGCCCGAGCCCTCCGGACGCAGGCCGGTGACCCTGGCCTTGTTGACCAGCCACGAGCGGTGGCTGCGGATAAAACCGTGCTCGGTCAAATCTGTCTGGATCGCGGCCAGCGGCGTGCGCATCAGCGGCCGGCGGCTGTCGGCTAGCACGAACTCGACATAGTTTCCAGCCGAGCGCACGGCCAGGATGTCGTCGATGGGCACCCTGAGCAACCGCGCGCCATCCTGGATGTCGAAGGTGGCCGGCAACGGGGCTGGGCGAGCAGCGGCCTGCTGGCGTCCCTGCCGGAGGGAGAGGAAAAACAAGACCCAGGCGATGCCGTAGGCCACGATATCCTTGCGAAATTCGTAGGGGACTTCTCTGTAGAGGTCGCCGAAGTCGTAGGTCTGTTGCAGCAGGACCAGATAGGCCAGCTTCCGCAGCGCCACGAAGCCGGCCACATGCAGGGCCGAATAGGTCAAGACCGCGATCAGATGCACGGGCGCGGCCTGCCACCAACGCGGCCGGTGGCGATGGGTCCAGAGCGCGACCGCGGCGGGGATGGCGAAGATCGCCAGCGTGACCAGCGCGCTGCTGCCCTCCCAGATGACCGGAGGAAGAGCGCCAAGGTCGGGATCGTCGTGCTGGATCGTCAGGATGTTGACGAAGCAGATCGTCCCGATCAGGCCGATGCCCAGAAGCCAGGCCCGCAGGATCGCCCGGCGCTCGTCGCCGCTCATCCCGAAAAGCGCGCCGCTCGTCCCGGCTGGTTTTCCGTTCGTCCCCGGCAAGGTCCGCCGATCCCGAGGTGCTTGGCGGGGCTGGGCGTCACGAGGCACGAGGTTCGCATCCCTTTTCAAGCTGGGCGCCTCTTCATGACCACAACGACTTCATCCCTGGACCGCCGCTATGACCTGGACTGGATCCGGGTTGGCGCGTTCTTCCTGCTGATTCTGTACCACGTCGGCATGTTCTACGTACCGTGGGACTGGCACGTGAAGAGCCCGCAGCCGGTCGAGGCGCTTGAGCCGCTGATGCAACTGACCAATCCCTGGCGACTGACCCTGCTGTTCCTGGTTTCAGGCGCCGCAACCCGGTTCATGGCCGACAAGGTCAGCGTCGGGAAGCTGACCGGCGCCCGGATCGCGCGGCTGCTGCCGCCGCTGGTCTTCGCGATGTTCGTGATCGTGCCGCCGCAGTCCTATTATCAGGTCATCGAGTATGCGGCCGGCCATCCCGGCTGGCTCACGGGTTTCGACTCCTACGACGGCTTCTGGCTGAAATACGCCACCGCATCGGGCCACTGGATCGGGCCCGACGAAGGAGGACGCCTGATAACGCCGACCTGGAACCACATGTGGTTCGTGGCCTATCTGCTGGTCTATTCGGTGATCCTGGCCATGATGCTGGCGTTCATGCCCAGGCTGGGCGCGACGCTGCAGGCGGGACTGGAGCGTACGCTGAAGGGACCTGGCCTGCTGATCTGGCCGGTCGTCTTTCTGGCAGCGACTCGAATGTTCCTGATGCCGCGGTTCGAGATCACCCACGCCCTAGTGGATGACTGGTATAACCACGCCGTCTCGTTTTCCGCGTTCCTGCTGGGCTACGGCCTCGCCAAGTCGGAGATTGTGCGCGAGCGACTGGTTGGCGCACGCTGGATGACCCTGATCCTGGCCGTCGTCTGCTGGGCCGGCTGGGCGACCTATGCCTGGCTCTATCGCGCCGACGACGCCAATCCGCCTGAAGCGCTGCGCCTCGTGATGCGCGGCGTCTATGCGACAGATCAGTGGTGCGCGATCGCCGCCATCCTGGGCTTTGGCGCCCGACATCTGAACCGCGATGCGCCGGCCCTGCGCTACCTGACCCTGGCGGTGTTTCCGTTCTACATCGTCCACCAGACCCTGATCGTGGTCCTGGCCTATCACCTGGCCAGGCTGAACCTGCCGCAAGGCCTGGAGGCGGCCCTCCTGATCGGCGCGACCTTCGCTGGCTGTTTCATGACCTACGAGATCGTGCGACGCATCCCGGTGGTGTGCTGGCTGTTTGGCCTGAAGTCTCAGCCGCGCGCCGAGGCCAGCCGGCCGCCGGCGCCGGCGTAGGCCTGGGTTCCGCGCGTGAACACGGTGTCGCCGGGCAGGATCTCGGCGATGCCGATGTCGCTGGCGCCCTCCAGACGATCATAGATCGGCGCGAAGTCCTGCAGTGTGACCGCCTGCAGGGTCTGAATCGAGTCGATGACGAAATAGGCCTGCTGGAAGTCGTCGATCCGGTAGGGCGTGCGCATCACCCGCTCCAGGTCGAAACCGATGCGGTTGGGGGAGGGATCGTCCAGGGCGAAGATCGACTCGGCCCGCGACGAGACGATGCCGGCGCCGTAGATCCGCAGGCCCTGAGGCGTCTGCATCAGGCCAAACTCGACCGTGTACCAGTAGAGGCGGGCGAGATTGGCCAGGCGGCCCAGCTCCAGCGCCCGCTGCCCGCCCTGACCATAGGCCTGCATGTAGTCGGCGAAGACCGGGTCAGTCAGCATCGGCACGTGGCCGAAGACGTCGTGGAAGATGTCGGGTTCCTGCAGGTAGTCCAACTCATCGGGCTTGCGGATGAACTGGCCCGCGGGGAAGCGGCGGTTGGCCAGATGGTCGAAGAACACGTCGTCGGGCACCAGGCCCGGCACGGCGACCACGCTCCAGCCGGTCAGGCGCGCAAGCTCTTCGTTGATCCGCCTGAAATCGGGGATGCCGGAGCGATGCAGGTCCAGGGCGTCGAGACCGCGCAGGAAGGCGTCGCAGGCGCGGCCCGGCAGCATGGCGGTCTGGCGCTCATAGAGCGTGATCCAGACGTCGTGTTCGGCCCGGGAATAGCTTTCCCAGCCCTGATCTATGGTCCAGTCCGCCCGGGCTCCGGGCGGTGGCGAGGTGGTAAAACCGTCAGCGCTCATGCAACGACGCTACGCCCCGTTCGGCGCAAATATCGTCCGGAATTTACCCTTAAACCGGTGTTTTCTGGAGAGGCCGTGCGCCTAGTGCGAAATCCGGGGTCGAAGCTTGTAGGCGCCGTGATCGAAGGACTCGAAGATCACCGCCGTTTGCGGATGCTGCACCGGCTCGCCGGTCTCGTCAGCCAGCAGGTTCTGCTCCGACACATAGGCGACATAGGTGTTTTCGTCGTTCTCGGCCAGCAGGTGATAGAACGGCTGGTCCTTGATCGGCCGGATGTCCTCCGGGATCGATTCCCACCACTCGTCGGTGTTGGCGAACACGGGGTCGACGTCGAACACCACCCCCCGAAACGGGAAGATCCGGTGCTTGACCACCTGGCCGATCGCGAATTTGGCGAATCTCGAATTCATGCGGTTAAAGATAACAGGCTCACCTGACTGAATCCTGAACGTAGAATTCCGCAGACGGATAACAAGGCTTCCGCCCGTCGCCGTCGCGTTGCTATGCTCTGTCTCGAAGTGAGGCGTCGTGATTTGCGGCGTCTGCGAGACAGGTGGAAAGACCATGTCGGAGGCGCTGCGTGCGCCCGGCGTCCCAATTTCTCCTCGTGAGGAGATCGGGCGGCGCCGGCGGCCGCCCAGCGAGCAGTCGTGTTATGCGGCGCTCGATCTGGGCACCAATAATTGTCGCCTCCTGGTGGCGACGCCGTCTCCGCGCGGGTTCCGCGTCGTCGAGGCCTATTCTCGCATCGTACGTCTGGGCGAAGGCCTCTCGCAGACGGGCATGCTGTCCGATGCGGCCATGGATCGTTCCATGGCGGCCTTGAAGGTCTGCGCCGAGAAGATCCGCCGCCGCAAGGCCATCAAGATCAAGGCCGTCGCCACCCAGGCCTGTCGCGGCGCCGACAATGGCGCGGCCTTCGTGCAACGCGTGGCCGAAGAGACGGGGCTGCGCCTGCAGATCATCACGCCGCGTGAAGAAGCCCAGCTCTCCGTGGCCGGCTGCATGAGCCTGTTTGATCGCAACGCCGACGCTGCGCTGGTGGTGGATGTGGGGGGCGGTTCGACCGAGTTGTCCTGGGTCGACCTGAAGGGCGGGGGGCTGGACGCCAAGCCGCGGCAGTTCGCCGCCTGGAAGCTGCCGATCAGGGCCTGGCTGTCGATCCCGGTGGGAGTCGTCACCCTGGCCGAACGCTTTCCCGAGGGCGAGCGGGCCGAGGCGGGCTGGTTCCGGGCAATGGTCGACGACGTCAAGGCGCGGATCGAGGCCTTTCCCCATGCCGAGCCGATGCGGGAGCTATTTGAACAGGACCGGGCGCATCTGGTCGGCACCTCGGGCGCGATCACCAGCCTGGCCGGCCTGCACCTGGGCCTCCAACGCTATGATCGCAATGTGGTCGATGGGCTGTGGATGGAGCGCAAGGATTGCGAAGCCGCCGCTGACCGCCTGCTGGGCCTGACCGCCGCCGAACGGGCGCTGGAGCCGTGTATCGGGGCCGATCGTGCGGATCTGGTCCTAGCCGGCGCGGCGATTCTTCAGGCTGTTCAGGAGCTTTGGCCGTGTTCGCGCGTGCGTGTGGCCGATCGAGGGCTTAGAGAGGGACTTCTGATGTCCCTGATGTCCGAACAGCAGCGCCGCCCGCGTCGGCGACGCCGTGGCGGCGCGTCCAAGTCCAAACCGGTGTCCGAATGACCGACGAAGAACCGCCCCGCAAGCGCATGGTCAAGCCGCCGGCCGGTGGCACTGACGCGGGCCGCACCAAGCCCGCGCGGCTGAAAAAGACCTATGGCCGCACCACCTCGCAGCAGGCGTGGCTGGAGCGGCAGATCAACGACCCGTTCTCGGCCAAGGCCCGCGCCATGGGCTATCGCAGCCGCGCGGCCTTCAAGATCAGCGAGATCGACGAGAAGTTCGGCTTCTTCAAGAAGGGCGTTCGCGTCATCGACCTGGGCTGCGCTCCCGGCGGCTGGCTGCAGATCGCGGTCGAGCGCGGCGTGACCCAACTGGTCGGCGTCGACCTGCTGCCGGTCGATCCCGTCGAGCCCGCCCACATCCTGGAGATGGACTTCACCGACGACGCCTGTCCGCCCAAGCTGATCGAGCTGCTGGGCGGCGCGCCGGACGTGGTGCTGTCGGACATGGCGCCCAATACCGTCGGCCACCGCGAAACCGACCACCTGCGCATCGTCGGCCTGATCGAGATGGGCGCCGAGTTCGCCATCGAGGTGCTCAAGCCCGGCGGCGCCTTCGTGGCCAAGGCCTTCCAGGGCGGCGAGACGGCTGACGTCATCGCCCGCCTGAAGAAGAACTTCGACAAGGTCGTGCACTACAAGCCCAAGGCCAGCCGGGCGGACAGCTCCGAGGTGTTCCTGGTGGCGACGGGGTTCCGGGGGCGGTGAACACGCTTGCATGGATTTTGGCATCATTTGATGTCATGATCCGTGCCTAACTAGAGGTTGCACAATGCGCACCACATTGGCGCTCGATGACGAGCTGCTGGCTCGGGCGATCGATCTGACCGGGATCGAAGAGAAGACGGCGCTGGTTCGTGAGGCGCTCAACGCCCTGGTCGAACGTGAAAGCGCACGCAGGCTGGCGCGACTAGGCGGTAGCCAGCCAGATCTGAAGGCGGCTCCTCGCCGTAGGCCCCAGTCCGCGTGATCCTGGTTGATACCTCGGTCTGGATCGATCATTTCCGTGCGGCCAGTCCCGACCTGGTGCGTCTGCTGGAACAGGGGCGGGTGCTGGTTCACCCATTTGTGGTCGGAGAGCTCGCGCTGGGAAATCTGCGAGACCGTACAACGGTTCTGGGCGCCTTGAAGCAAATGCCGCAGGCTGTCCGCGCTCATGACGACGAGGTGCTGAGCTTCATAGAAGCCAATCGTCTCCATGGCCTTGGCGTTGGTTATATTGACGCCCATCTGCTTGCCAGCGCCCGGCTGACGACAGGCGCTAGGTTCTGGACACGGGATCGGCGGCTAAACGCCGTCAGTGAGCAACTGTCTGTCGCGTTTCATCCCCAGGGGTGAACGAATTCGTGGTTTGGCGCTTAAGCGCGCCTCGACAAACCCAAGCCTCGCCGCTATACCCGCGCCGCAAAATGGAGACTCCAATGGAGATTCGCGAAGGGCTCACCTTCGACGACGTTTTGCTCGAACCCGGTCCGTCCGACGTCATGCCGACCCAGGTGACGACCGAGACCAAGTTCACGCGTGAAATCAGTCTGAACATCCCGCTCGTGTCCGCCGCCATGGACACGGTTACCGAAAGCCGCCTCGCCATCGCCATGGCCCAGGCCGGCGGCATGGGCATCCTGCACCGCAACATGACGGTGGACGAGCAGGCCGACCACGTGCGCGAAGTGAAGCGCTACGAAAGCGGCATGGTCATCAATCCGCTGACCATCCACCCCGACACCACCCTGGCCGAGGTCCGCGAGATCACGGCCCGCCGCAAGATCTCGG
The DNA here is from genome assembly GCA_002280875.1 of Caulobacter sp. 32-67-35. GTDB lineage: Bacteria > Pseudomonadota > Alphaproteobacteria > Caulobacterales > Caulobacteraceae > Caulobacter. The sequence continues at coordinate 37,319 of NCEV01000059.1, forward strand.
GGTTCCCGGTGGTCGAGCGCGGCTCGGCCAAGCTGGTCGGCATCCTGACCAACCGCGACATGCGCTTCGAGGGTGACGACAGCGTTCCCGCCTCGGCGATCATGACCCGCGAGAACCTGATCACGGTGCGCGAAGGCGTCGATCCCCGCGAGGCGCGCGAGCTGCTGCGCAAGCACAAGATCGAGCGCCTGATCGTGGTCGATGACGGCTTCCACGCCGTCGGCCTGATCACCGTCAAGGACATCGAGAAGGCCCAGGCTCACCCCCTGGCCGCCAAGGACGACAAGGGCCGGCTGCTGGTCGGCGCGGCCTCGACCGTCGGCGACGCTGGCTTCGAGCGCTCGATGGGTCTGGTGGACGCCGGTGTCGACGTCGTCGTCATCGACACCGCCCACGGTCACTCCAACCAGGTCGCCCAGGCCGTCAGCCGTCTGAAGCGCGAAGCCAACCGCGTCCAGATCGTCGCCGGCAACATCGCGACCTATGACGCCGCGCGCGCGTTAATCGATGCCGGCGCCGATGCGGTGAAGGTGGGCATTGGCCCCGGCTCGATCTGCACGACCCGCATTGTCGCCGGCGTGGGCGTGCCGCAGCTGACCGCGATCATGGAGGCCGCTCGCGCCGCCAGGGAAAGCGGAACGCCGGTCATCGCCGATGGCGGCATCAAGTATTCGGGCGACCTGGCCAAGGCCATCGCCGCCGGCGCCAGCACGGCCATGATGGGCTCGATGTTCGCCGGCACCGAAGAGGCGCCCGGCGAGGTGTTCCTGTACCAGGGCCGCTCGTACAAGAGCTATCGCGGCATGGGCTCGGTGGGCGCCATGGCCCGCGGCTCGGCTGACCGGTACTTCCAGAAGGAAGTGACCGACAGCTTCAAGCTGGTGCCAGAAGGCATCGAGGGCCAGACGCCGTTCAAGGGCGCCATCGCCCCGGTTCTGCACCAGCTGGTCGGCGGTCTTCGCGCCGCCATGGGCTATGTCGGCGCCCCCACGATCGCCGAGTTCCAGAGCCGCGCCCGCTTCGTGCGCATCACCGGCGCTGGTCTGCGGGAAAGCCACGTCCACGACGTGATGATCACGCGCGAGGCGCCCAACTATCCGAGCGCGGTCTAGATCATGCGGGTCGCCATCGAACTTCAGCTCCTCGCCATCGCGGTCCTGATCGGATTGGTCCATCTGCTGTGGGCCAGCGCCGCCGCGCAGCCGCAGCGGGGTCTGAAGTGGAATGTCGGCCCGCGCGACGAACCGGTGGTCCTGACGGGCATGGCGGGGCGTCTTGAACGCGCCTCCGCCAATTTCCGCGAGACGTTCCCGCTGTTCGCCGCCGCCGTGATCGTCACCTATCTGTCGGGCCTGATTGGTTACCTGACCGCTCATGGCGCGCTGATCTATGTGGCGGCGCGCGCGCTCTACATGCCGCTGTATGCGTTCGGCGTTCCCGTCCTGCGCAGCATCGTCTGGCTGATTTCCTTCGTCGGCATCGGGATGGTCCTCGCGGCCATGGTGGTCTGAGACCATGCGGGACGGAGGACGGGTTTCAGCCGCGATCGAGGTTCTGGCCGAGATCGAGGCGCGGCATTTTCCCGTGAAGATGGCGCTGAAGCGCTGGGGCGAAAGCGCGCGCTATGCCGGCTCCAAGGACCGGGCCTTCGTGTCGGGCCTGGTGCTGGACGCCCTGCGTCGCAAGCGTTCGCTGGGCTTCATGATGGGTGACAGCTCCGCGCGCGGCGTGGTGCTGGGGGTTCTGGCCCATGTCTGGGGCTGGTCGCCCGAGCGCGTCGCCGAGGCGGCGGGTGAAGAGCGCGGCGCTGGCGCGCTTGCCGAAGCCGAGATCAAGGCTCTGGCCGCCCCGGCCTCGCTCGATGACGCCCCGGCGCCGGTGGCCGGCGACTATCCCGACTGGATGGAGCCCTTCCTGGCTCGCGCCCTGGGCGACACCGTTCGCGTCGAGATGGCGGCCCTGTCGCAACGGGCCCCGGTCGACCTGCGCATCAATACCATCAAGACCGACGCCGAGCGTGGCGCAAAAGCCGTCGCGCTGATCGGCGGCGAGCCGGCCGGCGTGCTCGACACCGCCTTCCGCATTCCCGCGCCTCAAGCGGCGGATCGCACCCCATCGGTGGAAGCGGTCCCGGCCTTCTCCAAGGGCTGGTTCGAGGTGCAGGACCTGGGCTCCCAGATCGCCGCCACCATGGCCGGCGAGATCAAGGGCAAGCAGGTCCTGGACTTCTGCGCCGGCGGCGGCGGCAAGACGCTGGCCCTGGCGGCGGCGATGAACAACACCGGCCAGATCTTCGCCCATGACAGCGACGCGCGCCGCCTGGCCGACACGATCCGTCGCGGCCAGAGGGCGGGGGTTCGCAACCTGCAGATCCGCTCGCCGATCGAGGCCGAGCCGCTGAAGGGTCTGGAGAGCAAGCTGGACGTCGTCTTCGTCGACGCCCCCTGCACCGGCTCGGGCACCTGGCGCCGCCATCCTGATGCGAAATGGCGTTTGTCGCCCGACCAACTGGCCAAGCGCCAGATCGAGCAGGACAGCGTG
>NCEV01000060.1 GCA_002280875.1 Caulobacter sp. 32-67-35
TTCGGCTGGGTCGCGACAGCGCCCTCGACGGGACGGCCTGGCGCGAGCCGGACGCGCCGGGCGACCCGCCCGTCGCCTCCACCGCCTCGGTCGCCGCCGTCCCCTGACGTCTAGCTTCGGCGCGCAGGTTCAGCGCCGAGCGCACGGCGCAACAGGCCGGCTCAGACGGCGTAGCTCGCGCCAACCGCCTCGGCCACCTTGATGCCGTCCACCGCCGCCGACAGGATGCCGCCGGCATAGCCCGCGCCTTCGCCGGCCGGGAACAGGCCGGCGGTATTGAGGCTCTGGAAGTCCTTGCCGCGCGTGATCCGGATCGGCGAGGAGGTGCGGGTCTCGACCCCGGTCAGCAGCACGTCGGGATGGTCATAGCCGGCGATCTGGCGGCCAAACACCGGCAGGGCCTCGCGCATGGCCTCGACCGCGAAGGCCGGCAGGCAGGCCGACAGGTCGGTCATGGTGATGCCCGGCTTATACGAAGGCGCCACCTCGCCCAGATCGGTCGAGGGGCGGCCGGCCAGGAAGTCGCCGACCTTCTGGGCCGGCGCGGCATAGGTCGAGCCGCCGGCCACATAGGCCAGGCTTTCCCATTTGCGCTGGAACGCGATGCCGGCCAGCGGATGGCCCGGATAGTCGCGCTCCGGGTCGATGCCGACCACGAAGCCGGAATTGGCGTTGCGCTCATTGCGCGAATACTGGCTCATGCCGTTGGTCACCACGCGGCCCGGCTCCGAGGTCGCCGCCACCACCGTGCCGCCCGGGCACATGCAGAAGCTATAGACCGTGCGGCCGTTCTTGCAGTGGTGCGACAGGCTGTAGTCGGCCGCGCCGAGGTCCGGATGGCCAGCATGACTGCCAAACCGCGCCCGATCCATCCATGACTGCGGATGCTCGATCCGCACCCCGACAGAGAACGGCTTGGCCTCGATATGGACGCCCTGGTCGTAGAGCCTCTGGAAGGTGTCGCGGGCGCTGTGGCCGACGGCCAGAACCACCCGGTCGGCCTCCAGATAGTCGCCGGTCGAGAGCTTCAGACCCTTCACCCTGCGCGAGCCGTCGGCGGCGGTCTCGATGTCGAGCTCGTCGACCCGGTGCTGCCAGCGATATTCCCCGCCTAGGGCCTCGATGGTCTCGCGCATGGACTCAACCATGGTCACCAGCCGGAAGGTGCCGATGTGGGGGTGGGCCTCGGTCAGGATCTCGGCGGGGGCGCCGGCCTTAACGAATTCCTCCAGAACCTTGCGGCCCAGATGACGGGGGTCCTTGATCTGGCTGTAGAGCTTGCCGTCCGAAAACGTGCCCGCCCCGCCCTCGCCGAACTGGACGTTGGACTCGGGGTTCAGCTCGCTCTTGCGCCACAGGCCCCAGGTGTCCTTGGTCCGCTCGCGCACCACCTTGCCCCGGTCCAGGATGATCGGCTTGAAGCCCATCTGGGCCAGGATCAGGCCGGCGAACAAACCGCAGGGGCCTGCCCCGATCACCACCGGACGCAGGGCGTTCAGAGGCTCGGGCGCGCGGGCCTTCAGGCGATATTCGGTGTCCGGCGCTACGCGCACATGGTTGTCGCCGGCCAGGCGCGCCAGCACCCCGGCCTCGTCGCGAACAATCACATCCACCGAGTAGACCATCAGGATCGCGGCCTTGCGGCGGGCGTCATGAGCCCGGCGCGCCACGGCCCACGACAGCACGTCGCCAGCCGGCAGACCCAGGCGCTGATGGATCGCCGTCTCGATGGCCTGGGGCGGATGGCCCAGCGGCAGCTTCAGTTCGGAAATGCGCAACATGGCGCGGGTTTAGCGGGAAGATGGCCCGCGCGCCAGAAACCCGCCACGACTCCCGTTCCCTGGGTAACCTTGCTCGCTGGTTCGGGGGTTGCGCGGGCCCGACTCCGTCTCTAAACGGGCGACTTAACCTGCAAGATGGTCGGCAGCGGGCGCGCGGATGTGCGCGACCGTGTCTCTGCGCGCGAGTTTTCCGATGCCCAAAAGAACAGACCTCTCCTCGATCCTGATCATCGGCGCCGGCCCGATCGTCATCGGCCAGGCGTGCGAGTTCGATTACTCAGGGGTGCAAGCGTGTAAGGCCCTGCGGGCCGAGGGCTACCGGATCATCCTGGTCAACTCCAACCCCGCCACGATCATGACCGATCCCGACGTGGCCGACGCGACCTATATCGAGCCGATCACGCCGGAGATGGTCGCCAAGATCATCGAGAAGGAGCGTCCCGACGCCCTGCTCCCGACCATGGGCGGCCAGACGGCGCTGAACACGGCGCTCGCCCTGGAAGCCAATGGCACCCTGGCCAAGTACGGCGTCGAGATGATCGGGGCCAAGGCCGAGGTCATCGACAAGGCCGAGGACCGCCAGAAATTCCGCGACGCCATGGACAAGCTGGGCCTCGAAAGCCCAAAGTCCAAGGCCGCCCACACGATGGACGAGGCCCGCGAAGGCCTGGCCTTCGTCGGCCTGCCCGCCATCATCCGCCCCAGCTTCACCCTGGCCGGCACCGGCGGCGGCATCGCCTACAATCTCGAGGAATTCGAGGAGATCGTGCTGCGCGGGCTCGACCTGTCGCCCACCACCGAGGTGCTGATCGAAGAGAGCGTCCTGGGCTGGAAAGAGTATGAGATGGAGGTCGTGCGCGACACGGCCGACAACTGCATCATCGTCTGCTCGATCGAGAACATCGACCCGATGGGCGTCCACACCGGCGACAGCATCACCGTCGCCCCGGCCCTGACCCTGACGGACAAGGAATATCAGTGGATGCGCGCGGCGAGCATCGCCGTGCTGCGCGAGATCGGCGTCGAGACCGGCGGTTCGAACGTGCAGTTCGCGGTCAATCCCAAGGACGGCCGCATGGTCGTGATCGAGATGAACCCGCGCGTCTCGCGCTCGTCGGCCCTGGCTTCGAAGGCCACCGGCTTCCCCATCGCCAAGGTCGCTGCGCGTCTAGCCGTCGGCTATACCCTGGACGAGCTGAAGAACGACATCACCGGCGGCGCGACCCCGGCCTCGTTCGAGCCCAGTATCGACTATGTGGTCACCAAGCTTCCGCGCTTTGCCTTCGAGAAGTATCCGGGCAGCGAGCCGCACCTGACCACCGCCATGAAGTCGGTCGGCGAGGTGATGGCCATCGGCCGCACCTTCAAGAGGCCGCCGTGATCCGCGCCCTGGGCATGCCCACGCCCGACCGTATCCGCGTGATCGCCCAGGCCTTCCGCCACGGTCTGACGGTCGAGGAGGTCAATGCCGCCTGTTCGTATGAGCCCTGGTTCCTGCGCCAGATCGCCGAGCTGGTGCGCCAGGAAGGCTGGGTCCGCGCCGGCGGCCTGCCGACCGACGCGCAAGGCTTCCGGGCCCTGAAGGCCCAGGGCTTCTCCGACGCCCGCCTCGCCAAGCTGACCGGTTCGACCGAGACCGCGGTCCGCAAGGCCCGCCAGGACCTGAACGTCCGCCCCGTCTTCAAGCGCATTGACAGCTGCGCCGGCGAGTTCGCGGCCACCACGCCCTACATGTATTCGACCTATGAGACCGGCGCCCTGGGCCAGATCCCGGAGTGCGAAAGCCTGCCGACCAACCGCAAGAAGGCGGTGATCCTGGGCGGCGGTCCCAACCGGATCGGCCAGGGCATCGAGTTCGACTACTGCTGCTGCCACGCGGCCTTCGCGCTGGAGGCGATCGGCATCGAGTCGATCATGGTCAACTGCAACCCCGAGACCGTCTCGACAGACTACGACACCTCCGACCGCCTGTACTTCGAGCCGCTGACGGCCGAGGACGTGCTGGAGCTGCTGCATGTCGAGATGAGCAACGGGACGCTGGCCGGCGTCATCGTGCAGTTCGGCGGCCAGACGCCGCTGAAGCTGGCCCACGCGCTGGAAGAGGCCGGCGTGCCGATCCTGGGCACCAGCCCCGACGCCATCGACCTGGCCGAGGACCGCGAGCGCTTCCAGCAGCTGCTGAACGGCCTGGACATCGCCCAGCCCGAAAACGCCATCGCCCGCACCTGGGACGAAGCCCGCGCGGCCGGCGAGGAGATCGGCTTCCCGTTCGTGATGCGTCCGTCCTACGTGCTGGGCGGCCGGGGCATGGAGATCATCCGCGATCACGAGCACCTGGAACGCTACATCACCAACACCGGCGAGATCTCGTTCGAGCACCCGATCCTGCTGGACCACTATCTGAGCCGCGCCACCGAGGTGGATGTCGACGCCCTGTGCGACGGCACTGACGTGTTCGTGGCCGGCGTGCTGGAGCATATCGAGGAAGCCGGCGTCCACTCGGGCGACAGCGCCTGCTCGATGCCGCCCTTCTCGCTCAGCGCCGAGACCGTGGAAGAGCTGAAGCGCCAGACCGTCAAGATGGCCCTGGCCCTGAACGTGCGCGGTCTGATGAACGTGCAGTTCGCCATCGAGGAGCCGCACAGCGCTGAGCCGCGCATCTATGTGCTGGAAGTAAACCCCCGCGCCTCGCGCACCGTGCCCTTCGTGGCCAAGACCATCGGCCAGCCCGTCGCCGCCATCGCCGCCAAGATCATGGCCGGCGAGACGCTGAAAAGCTTTGGCCTGGTCGACAAGCCTTACGACCACATCGCGGTCAAGGAAGCGGTCTTCCCATTCGCCCGCTTTGCTGGCGTCGACACGGTGCTGGGCCCGGAGATGCGCTCGACCGGCGAGGTCATGGGCCTGGACTGGAAGCGCGACGGCGAGGCCGACATGGCCCCCGCCTTTGCCCGCGCCTTCGCCAAGAGCCAGCTGGGCGGCGGCGTTACCCTGCCGCGGTCGGGCACGGCCTTTGTCTCGGTCAAGGAAAGCGACAAGCCCTGGATCGTCGAGCCCGTCCGTCTGCTGCAGGCGGCCGGCTTCACCGTGCTGTCCACCGAAGGCACCCGCGCCTATCTGGCGACGCAGGGCATTCAGGTTGAGCACGTCAAGAAGGTGCTGGAAGGCCGTCCGCACATCGTCGACGTGATGAAGAACGGCGGCGTGCAGCTGGTGTTCAACACCACCGAAGGCAAGCAGGCCCTGGAAGACAGCTTCGAGATCCGCCGCACGGCCCTGATGATGAAGGTGCCCTACTACACCACCTCGGCCGGCGCCCTGGCCGCGGCCCAGGCCATCTCCAGCGCCCCGGCAGAGGCGCTGGAGGTCAGGCCGCTGCAGAGCTACCAGTGAGACTGAATCCCCTCCCCTTTGCGGGAGGGGCAACCTCATTGAGGGTTGAACGCGGCGAGGGCGAGTGTAGATTTGCTGCATGGCCAAAAAGCAGCCTTCGAAGACCGTCAGCGTCCAGCGCTTCGACCCCGGCTCTCCGGCAACCTTGAGCGCCTTCAAGGCCGCCGCCGCGCGCTACACGCGCGAGACGACCGTTTCCCAGGCCAAGGCCATTGCCACTTTGAAGGCGGAAGGGTTCCTGACGCCGACGGGGCGCCTCGCCAAGAAATACGCCAAGCAAAGCTAGGTGCTTCGTCTCGCCGCGAGCTTCGTGCTGGGCTATCACGGCTGTGATTGCGCGGTCGCTGATCAGCTCCTGGCCGGCGAGCCCTTCAAACCCAGCGCCAACGACTATGATTGGCTGGGCGGCGGGATTTATTTCTGGGAAGCAAACCCGCAGCGCGGTCTGGCCTTCGCCGAACGGGCTGCCAAACGTCCAAAAGCGACAATCAAAACACCCGCCGTAGTGGGCGCAATCATCGATCTGGGCGCGTGTCTTGACCTGACAACCATGAACGGTGTCGCGACGGTGCGAGAGGCCCATGCCAACCTAGCGCAGCGAATGGCAAAGGCGGCAACGCCCATGCCCGTCAATCAGGACACCCTGAGACGCCAACTGGATCGCGCCGTTATCGAACAGGCGCATCTCATCTACGACACGATGGGCGCCCGCATCGACAGCGTGCGCGGCGTCTTCACCGAAGGCCGCCCCATCTACGATGGATCAGGCTTCGACGAAGAGACTCACGTCCAGATCGCCATAAGAAATCCCGACTGCATCAAGGGTGTGTTCCGCGTGCCCAAAGCGCATTTGGGTCGCTAGAAGGAGACGGTGACGCGCGCTCTATCCCCGCCCGAAGGCGCTGCCCTGACCCAGGTCGAATACGCTCAGCGCACCATCGACCGGCTGAAAGGCGGGCGGCGCGGGCGCCTGTAGGCTGTCCGACCCCTCATTCGGGGATGTTCCGTCGCTCAAGCTTGTCGCATGATAGCCGAACACTGTTCTGTGACGGGATACGATATGACGCGCGTCTTGGGGTTATGGGCGACACTGCCTGTTCTGGCTTTGACGGGGCTGGCGCTGGAGCCCGCCGCCGCCCGCGCCCAGGCGATGGAGGAGGAACAGTCCGCTCCCGGCGCTGCACCCCGCCCCAGCCCGGCGCCGGCCGCCGTCGCGCCGCGCATCCCGGGCATGGAGGCCGAGCAGAGCGCAGCCAGCGCCGCGCCCGCCGCGTCCTTATCCAATTTCCAGACGCCCTGGCCGGCCGAGGCGCCCCAGACGGAAAGGGGCGCGGTGATGGCCCAGGCGGTGGAGCAGTTGCGCGCCCGGTTCGCCGATCCCGCCTGGGCGCCGCAGAAGACCATGGCTCACGGCGCCGTGGTCACCCTGCCGCCCAAGGTGGCGAAGGCCTGCGGCGCGCTGCACGACTTCCGCATGACCACCAGCGGGCGGCCGCACCACATCAAGGAATATCGCGGGGCAGCCAAGTGGTGCGGTTTCCATCCGCACAACGCCCCGGCCAAGGTGGCCGGCCTGATCCTCTACGCCAATGGCAGCTACTGGTTGGGTGAGGTCAGCGGCACATCGACCAGCCCCGCCATGCCCATGCCCAGCGGGGCCGGTGAGGCGGGCTATTGGAGTGGAATGCGCATCCTGGGCGTCGCCTCGCCCAACATCGGCTCGGACAAGGGGCGCGGCGTCGAGACCTTCGGCTTTTCGACGACTGAGCGAGCGATCTTTGCCAACGGGGCGATGCGCGCGGTCTCGCTGGACGCCAGCGGTTCAGGCAAGGGCGAGATGCGCTGGCCCGACGGCCGCGTGTTCCGGGGAGATTTCAAGAACAAGAAGCCCGCGTCAGGAGCCCTCATGTTCGCCTCCGGGGCCGGCGTGTATGGCAAGTTCTCAAGCCCGACCGAGGCGGAGGCTCCCACCTTCAGCGAAGGCGTTTCCCTGATGCTGGCCAAGGCCGAGGGCGCCTTTCCGCCCGGAACCTACCGGGCCTATGCGCCGCGCGCGGTCAGCGACTATCGCAGCCTGCTGAACGTCAACGCCCATCCCGAGCGGGAGACCTTGAGCCGCGCGCCGCCAAGGTCGCTGGAATGCCCCGCGCCCAGCCTCGTGCCGGAAGGCTGGGTGGTCTGGAGCGGTGGCTGCCGCGGCGGCGACAAGCCGCGCATCAGGGTCTACGCACCCGACGCTCGCAGCCTGATCGAGGAGCAGCCGGGCGCAGAGTGGCCATTGACCCTGGCCAGCCTGCGCGACGGCGCCGTGACCCGGGTGGTCAAGGCCAAGGCCCTCACCGCCGACGCCCGCCCCGCTCCCGTGGGAGAGGCCGAGCTGGTGGGCGAGCGTGGCAGGCTCATCTATCGCGGCGGGTTCCTGGGTCAGGTCCCGGATGGTCCGGGCCTGTGCGGCACCCCGGCGGCCGAGGGCGGCGGCGAAGAGCCGTGCTTCTACGCCCAGGGCGCGCGCACCGACGAGATCCACCTGGCGCGGCGCGAAGCCGCCGAAGCCGAGCGACAGCTGAGGCTGGCCGAAGCGGCCGCCCGGCAGCAGGCCAATGCCCGCGCCGAGGCCCAGAGACGCGCCCAGCAGGCCCAGGCCGAGGCCAACCGGCGGGCCTATGAGGCCCAGCAGGCCGAACGGCGGCGCATGGCCCAGATGGAGGAAGAGGAGGAAGACGACTCCTCCTCCGGCGTGAACCCGATCTATCAGGCCATGCAGGAGTTGCAGGGCAAGTACGCGGCCGCCGCCGTCGATATGCAGAACCAGCGCGCCCAGACCGACGCCATGCAGCGCAACATCGAGGCGCAGTACCGGGCCCGGCAGGCCGAGCAGGCGCGCCAGCAGGCCCAGCGCAACGCCGATGTGGCTCGCCAGAACGCCGCCCTCAACCAGCAGAACGCCGACGCCGCCCGCCGCGCCGAGATCGCCCGGCAAGAGGCGGCCCGCGTCGCCCAGGTCCGCGCCGACAGCCTGACGGCGGCCCGCGAGCGCCAGCGCGCCGCCATGGCCCAGGCCCAGCTCCAACAGCGCCAGGCGGCCAGCGCGATCGGCGGCGGATCGGCGTCCTCGGCGCTCAGCGGATCGTCATCAGCCGGCGCCGCGGCCCGGCCCGGCGCAGCCCCCTCGATCCTGACCTTCACCAACAATTACGGCTGGAAGGTCGGCGACGTCAGCAGCACCCAGAACGCCCAGGGCGTCTCGATCAGCTTTACCGTGGCGTCCAGCACCCAGGCGGGCAAACACTATTTCCGGGCCCGCATCTGCAATACCGGGTCGACGCCCTGGAGCGGCGGGGTGCGCCTGACCGATTCCTATCCTGACCGCGCCCATGTCACGGCCCAGGCCCAGCCGGGCGGCTGCTACGCCCTGTCAGAGCAGTTCATGGCCAGTTCCAAAACCATCTATGTCTGGGTGAAAAACCATGGGGGCTAAGCGACCTGCGACCGCCGTCCTGCTCGCCGCCGGCCTGGCCCTGCCGGCGCCCGCCCTGGCCCAGAGCGTCGAGGAGCTGCAGATCCGGCAATGGAAGGAGACTTGGGAACAGGCCGCCTGGACGCCGCGCGCCACCATGAAGGTCAACAACAAGGGCGACCGCGCCCAGGGCATCATCTTCGGCTGCACCCTGACGGCCGACAGCACCGTGGCCCTGGTCATTCACCGCAAGGCGGTCTCGCCCCATCCGGTGACGGCCTATCGCGGCGCGACCAAGGGCTATTGCGCGCCCAAGGGCGTGGGCATTGTCGACTTCGCCGATGGCGGTCGCTGGCTGGGGGAGGTGACCAACCGCTATTCCAAGTGGAAGGAACACATGCTGCCCTACCCCGACGGCCTGGGAGAGCTGCGCAAGGCCGACGGCTCCACCCAGATCCTGCGTGTGCGCTCGCCTGAAAAGGGGCCGTACGGCTGGGACGTCGTGCAGGTCATCGCCTCCAGCACGGCCTCAGCCGCCGACGCCACGCGCCCGGTCGCCTGGCTCACCCGCCCCGCCCCGCCCGACTGGGCGCGCCTGCGACCCGCGACGGGAGAGGGCCGCGTGGTGCTGACCTGCGCCATCGTCAGGGCCGGCGGCATTGACTGCGTCACCGCCGAGTCCGTCTCCCCCGAACTGGACGCCGCCGCCCTGGCGCTCAGCCGGCTCTACAAGGTGGACATGGCCGCCGAGAAGGATCGCGTCGGCTATAGCTTCAAGCTACCCTTCCGTTTCGACCCGCCGACCGCGCCGGAGACCTGAGCCGATGAAGCCGATTGTCCCCCGCCTTCTCGCGGCCGGCCTCATGGCGGCGCCGGCCGGCGCCCTGGCCCAGAGCGTCGAGGATCTGCAGATCCGTGCGTGGCGGGAAACATACGAAACAGGCGCCTGGAGGCCGGAAGCCAATTCGGTGCTGAACGCCAACGGCAATCGCTACGGCGTCAACCTGGGTTGCACCGCCTTTTCAGGAAAATCGGTCGGCATCGTCATCGAGCGAAGCCAGAAGTCCCGACATCCGGTCAGCGCCTATCGCGGGCAGGCGGGGCCCTATTGCGCACCCCGGGGCGTAGGCCTGATCGAGTTCGCCGACGGCAGCCGCTGGCTGGGCGAGGTGGCTAACCGGTTCAACCACTGGAACCTTCATTCCCTGCCTTATCCCAACGGGCTGGGCGAACTACGCAAGGCCGACGGGTCCAGCCAGATCCTGCGGGTCAAGGACAAGGACAAGGGCCCCTATGGCTGGGACGTGGTGCAGGTGGTGTCGGCCAGCGCGACGACGGCGGGCGACCCGAACCGACCGGTGGCCTGGCTCACCCGGCCTGCCCCGGCCGACTGGGCCCGCCTGCAGCCGGCGACCGGCGCGGGCCGGGTGGTGCTGAGCTGCGCCATCGCCGCCAGCGGCGGCATCCGGTGCGACACCGCCGAGTCCGCCACCCCCGAGCTGGACGCCGCCGCCCTGGCGCTGAGCGGCCTCTACAAGGTGGACATGACCGCCGAAAAGGACCGCGTCGGCTACAGCTTCAAGCTGCCGTTCCGGTTTACCCCGCCGGCGCCTGATGGCTCTTGAAACGGGCGCGCAAACCCTCGATCCAGAGGCCATGACAGCCTATACCGACGCCCAAGTCGCCGCCCTCGCCGAGCGTCTGCTGGATCATTCGCTGCCCAAGGCCGAGTGGACCCACGCCGCGCACCTGACCGCCACCCTGCGCCTGGTCCGCACCCGCGACGCAGGGCTGGAGCGCGACCTGCCAGAGATCATCCGCCGCTACAATGTCGCGGTTGGCGGGGTGAATGACGATGCGAGCGGCTATCACGAGACCATAACCCAGGCCTATCTGACCGCCATCCGCGCCTTCGTCGCCACCCTGCCCCCCGGCCTCGGCGACGGCGAAGCCTCCGCCCGCCTGCTGGCCACCCCGCTGGGCGACAAGGCCTGGCCCCTGGGCTTCTGGTCTCGTGAGCGGCTGTTCAGCGTGGAGGCCCGCCGGACCTGGATGGAGCCAGACCTGCGGGGACTGGACCAGGCTCCGCCCTTCCTTGCGGCGGCGAGGCTTGACTGACGCGGGCCTCGCCGTGCGACGCTGAGCGCCAGACCGGAGAAGCCCCATGATCGTCGTCCATCACCTGAACAACTCCCGCAGCCAGCGGGTCCTCTGGCTGCTGGAGGAACTGGGCGTTCCCTACGAGGTCAAGCGTTACGAGCGTGACGCCGTCACCATGCTGGCCCCGCCCGCATTGCTGGCCATCCACCCGCTGGGCAAGTCGCCGGTGATCACGGACGGCGACAAGACCATCGCCGAGACCGGCGCCATCGTCGACTATGTCATCGAGACCTATGGCCAGGGCCGGCTGATCCCCGCCGCAGGGACCGCCGAGCGGCTGCGCTATACCTACTGGCTGCACTATGCCGAGGGCTCGGCGATGACGCCGCTGTTGCTGAAACTGGTGTTCACCGCCCTGCCTACGCGGGCGCCGGGCCTGCTGAAGGGCCTGGTCAAGGCCATCGCCAGCAAGGCGCAGACCGGCTTCATCGATCCGCAGGTCAAGACCCATGTCGATTACTGGGAGGCCGAACTGGCCCGCTCGGCCTGGTTCGCCGGCCAGGATTTCACCGCCGCCGACATCATGATGAGTTTCCCGCTGGAGGCCGCCGCCGCGCGCGCCGGAGCGGCGTCCCGGCCGCACGTGAAAGCGTTTCTGGAGGCGATCCATGCCCGCCCCGCCTATCGCGCGGCCCTGACCCGTGGCGGCCCTTACGACTACGCGAGTTGAGAAGGACTTGCAGTTTGTCGAAGCGCTAAAATGTCGCGCAACCGCCTGATTTAAGATTTGGGAAACCAAAGTTCAGCACTGGTGAGAGCACGGCTGCGGGAAATTCTTCCCGGACCACCCAGGCACGATTGAATCTTGGCGAAGACCACGACAATGTTTGGAAAGACGGCCGCTAACATTGCGCCGATCCTTGCCACAACTTTGGCGATATTTTCAGGCCTGTTCGCGGCGGCGGCGGTCAACGCCGCCCCGCGCGACCCGTCGCGCGTCGCGGCCATCTTCCCGCCCTGGTGGAGTCCCGCCCAGGCTGTCGCGGCGGCCGGCTCGGCCGGCGACATCGCCGCGACCGGCTCCACGCCGTTCATCCTCATTCTCCGCGGTGATCCGGCGGATCTGGCGCAGCGCGCCCGGTCTGTCGGCGCGCTGCTCGTTCTTGACCCCGACCTCGCAGGCCTCTGCGCGCCAAAGGATGCTCGTCCATGACCCTCGCGTTTTCCAGCCTAGACGCCCAACGCCAGGTCGCCGGCAAGCTGATCGTCCTGCTGACCTGGGTGATGGTCGCCGTTGTTCTGGGCGCCCGGGCTGCGGTGCATGAACCGGTCCTTAGCCTGGCCATCGCCTCCCTGATCACGGCCGGCGCCGCCACCCTGGCCATCCGGATCCCCGGCTCGCTGGGCCGATCGCTGTCGGGCGTCGCCCTGATGGCCCAGGTCTCCCTGCTGGTCGCGGCCATGGGCGGTCACGCCTGGCAAACCGACATGCACATGGCCTATTTCGCGGCCCTGGCCCTGCTGGTGGTCTATTGCGACTGGAAAGTCATCGCCGCCGCCGCCGCCACCGTGGCCGTGCACCATCTTGGCCTGAGCTTCCTGCTGCCCCAGGCCGTCTTCCCCGGCTCGGCCAGCCTTGGTCGGGTGGTGGTCCACGCCGTGATCCTGGTCGTCGAGGCCGGCGCCCTGATCGCCACCACCTTCAGCGTCAACGCCATGTTCACCACCGCCAACAAGGCCCGCGCCGAGGCCGAGCAAGCCGTTGAAGCCGTCCGCGCGGCCAATGATGTCGCCGAGGGCGCCCGACGCTCCGAGGAAACCAATCGCGCCCAGACCGCCCAGGCCGAAGCGGTCGCCGAGCGCCAGCGCGCCGAGGCCGTCGCCTCCATCGCCGCAGGTCTGGCCGACCTGGCCAAGGGCGACCTGACCGTCCGCCTGACGACGCGCTTCGCCCAGGCCTATGAGGCGCTGCGAACCGACTTCAACGCCGCCGCCGAGCGGGTGCAGGCGGCCATGCAGGCCATCTCGCAGACCACCCGGGCCGTCAGCGCCGGGGCCGACGAAATCGCCGAGGCCTCCGACGACCTGTCGCGCCGCACCGAGCAACAGGCCGCCAGCCTGGAAGAAACCGCCGCGGCCCTGGACGAGATCACCGCCACGGTCCGCAAGACCGCTTCGGGCGCCAAGGAGGCCTCGCAAGTGGTCGCAAACGCCCGGACCGACGCGCAGCGTTCGGGCGAGATCGTCGAGCAGGCGGTCGCCGCCATGACCCAGATCGAGGGCTCCTCGCAGAAGGTCGGCAACATCATCGGCGTCATCGACGAGATCGCCTTCCAGACCAACCTGCTGGCCCTGAACGCCGGCGTCGAAGCCGCGCGCGCCGGTGAAGCCGGCCGAGGCTTCGCCGTCGTCGCCCAGGAAGTGAGGGCGCTGGCTCAGCGCTCGGCCGACGCCGCCAAGGAAATCAAGACCCTGATCTCGACCTCGACCCAGCAGGTCGGCGCCGGGGTCGCTCTGGTGGGCCAGACCGGCGAAGCCTTGCAGCGCATCGTCGGCCAGGTCGCCTCGATCGATACCCTGGTCAACGAGATCGCCGCCTCGGCCACCGAGCAGTCCACCGGACTGCACGAGGTGAACGCCGCCGTGAACCAGATGGATCAGGTGGTGCAGCAGAACGCCGCCATGGTCGAGCAGGCTACCGCCGCCACCCATTCGCTGAAGGGCGAGGCGGGCGAGCTGGCGGCGCTGGTGGGTCGTTTCAAGGTCTCGCAGGGGGCTGACATCGCCGTCAGCGCGCCGCCGCCGCGCGCGCGGCCCAACACCGCCGTTCGCCCCGGACGCGGTTCGGCCGCCGTCGCGGTCAAGGAAGACTGGCAGGAATTCTGATCCGCCCCGCCGGAGAGGACCTGAGAGCCAGAGCCCTTTCCGACCTGATGTCTTCATCAGGGTCGGGCGAAAAGGGCTCTAAATCAGAAGTTTAGAGCGTTTTTCGATCCGATAACCGTTTCACACTTATCGGAAAACGCTCTAGAGCCAATTTCCGCTCATGACCGTGACGGGGCGCCCGCCCCCTTGCTTATCGTGAACGCGGCTCTTATCCTCTCAGCCCCCGGTCGCGTGCGCCAGCGACGGGACGTATAATCCTCCCAAGGCGAACCGAGCTAAAATCCGCAATGGAAAAAGTGCCGATGACCGCCGGGGGTTATCAAACCCTCGACGATGAACTGAAGCGTTTGAAGACGATCGAGCGGCCCGCGGTCATTGCCGCGATCTCGGAGGCGCGCCAGCATGGCGACCTCTCGGAAAATGCCGAGTATCACGCGGCCAAGGAACGTCAGGGCTGGATCGAAGGCCGGATTGCCGAGATCGAGGACAAGATCGCCCGCGCGCAGGTGATCGACGTATCGAAGCTTTCGGGCAAGCAGGTGAAGTTCGGAGCGACCGTCAGCGTCGTCGACGAGGACACCGAGGAAGAGGCTCGCTACCAGATCGTTGGCGATCACGAAGCCGATGTGAAGGAGGGCCGCATCTCGCTGTCGTCCCCGCTGTCGCGCGCCATGATCGGCAAGGAAGTGGGCGAAGTCGTCGAGGTCAACACGCCCGGCGGCGTGAAGGCCTACGAGATCCTGAAAGTGGAGTGGCTGTAGGCCTCTAGGCCTGCCGCCAAACCCGCGCCATAAAGCGAGACCATGGAGCAGGGCCGCCTCTTTCGGGAGCGGCCTTGTCTGCATGACTGCGCTCGTCGGGATGACGTCTTGAAGAACCCCCCGAAACCTCCTGTCGTGATCTGGGCGATCTCGGACGGCCGCGCCGGCATCGAGGCCCAGGCCGTGGGCCTGGCCGAGGCGGTCGCGCGTGAAGCGCGGACCCAGGGCATCGAGGCCGCGATCGAGATCAAGCGCGTCGGCTGGACCGGCCGTATCGGCCGCCTGCCCTGGTGGCTGAACCTGCTCCCGCGCCGCTGGCTGACCCCCGAAAGCAGGATCAACGGTCCCTGGCCCGACCTGTGGATCGCCGCCGGCCGCGCCACCCTGCCCCTGTCGATCCGCGCCAAGCGCTGGTCGGGCGGCAAGACCTATGTGGTCCAGATCCAGGATCCGCGGGTCCCGCCCCAGATGTTCGACCTGGTGATCCCGCCAAAGCACGACCGATTGTCCGGCGACAACATCCTGCCCATCACCGGCTCGCCGCACCGGGTGACCGCCGCGCGGCTGGCCAGCGAGTACGAAGTCTTCAAGGCCCAGCTTGACGATCTGCCCCGCCCGCGCGTCGCGGTGCTGCTGGGCGGCAAGTCCAAGGCCTTTGACCTGCCCGTCGAACGCGCCGCCCAGATGGCCCACCAGATCCAGATCCCGCTGGAGCAGGACGGCCCGCCCGCCTGCGCCACCTGCCCGGCATGGTCTGGGACGGCGAAGGCCCCAACCCCTATTTCGCCTTCCTGGCGGCCGCCGACTACATCCTCGTCACCGAGGACTCGACCAACATGGCCACCGAAGCCGCGTCGACGGGCAAGCCGGTGTTCATCCTGAAGATGGAAGGCTCCAGCCTGAAGTTCCGCCTCTTTCACGAGGAGCTGGAACGCCAGGGCGCGGCCCGCCCCTATGGCGGCGCGTTCCATGGCTGGACGTATGAGCCCGTCGATGAAACCGGCCGCGCCGCGCGCGAGGTGCTGGCGCGGATGCGGGGGGAGACTGTGGTTGAGGTCGAGGAGGCGCCTGAGGCCGAGGCGGTCGAGCCTGTCGCCGAACCGCCAGTCGCTCCAAGGCCATCGCGGAAACCTCGGAGCAAGACGGCGGCGGTAGCGGAAAAGCCGGCCGCGAAGCCGAAGGCTGCGCCCGCGACCAAGCCGGTTGCGAAGAAAGCCGGGACGAAGGCCAAGACTACAGTTACGGCCACGGCAACGGCTGCTGCGAAGCCTAAACCGCGCACCAAACCCAAAACCCAATAGCTTGCCTTCCCAGGCCTTGTGCCTGGGACCCATGCGTCCGCTCGCTGTGACAAGCAGGATGCGCGCCCATAGATGCGGGGCGCACTGACGACAGCAGAACCAAGCCTCACCATGGGTCCTCGCCACAAGGGCGAGGAAGGCAGTCTATTGTTGCATTAAGTTGATTCATACATCAAACTCAACCCATGAGAGAAGGCCGGTATATCGCTGTCTACATGATGAGCAATCGGCGAAATGGCACGATTTACACCGGGGCCACGGGATACCTTACCCGCCGCGTGTGGGAACACCGGGAAGGCCTGCTGCCAGGTTTTACCCGAAAATATGGTCTCAACCGCCTGGTCTGGTACGAAGCGCACGAAGACATGGCGACAGCTTTCCAGCGAGAACGCAGCCTCAAGCGCTGGCCGCGCCAGTGGAAGATCAACCGGATCGAGCGCGAGAACCCGTTCTGGGACGATCTTTGTCCCGGCTTGCCATGACTGCCCCGCAAGGCCGGTTTGAGTTGCGGAAATTCACGGGAGCAGGCGATATCGCCCCATGACCGTAGCCGTCCTCGACCATGCCCTCGCGGACCCGCGCGGATGAGCCGCCCCGCGATCCTCTTCGTCTGTGACGCCGGTCCCGATGTCGGCGGCGGCCATGTGATGCGGTCCCTGACCCTGGCCCAGGCCCTGACGGCGGCCGGCGCGACCTGCGCCTTCCTGGCCCGGCCAGCGGTGGAGACAGTGCTGGACACCTTCGCGCCCGAGACCGCACGCACCGTCGCCACCGAGCCCTTCGACGCCGTGGTCTTTGACCACTATGGCCTCTCAGCCCCCGACCACCGCGCCCTGGCGAAGGGGCGCCCGACGCTGGTGATCGACGATCTGGCCAATCGTCCCCTGGAGGCCGACCTGGTGCTCGACTCCGGCCCCTCGCGACAGGCGCAGGACCATGCCGGCCTGACCCCACCGGGCGCGGCGTTGCTGCTGGGCCCCAACCACGCCCCCGTCCGGCTGGCGTTCGCGGCCCTGCGCGAGGCGGCCCTGGACCGCCGCGCAGCCGGCGGCCCGGTGCGCCGCATCCTGGTCTCGCTGGGCCTGACCGACGTGGGCGGGATCACGGGCCGGGTGGTCGATCTGCTCCTGCCCCGGCTGGGCGACATGGCTCTGGACGTGGTGATGGGCGGCGGCGCGCCCAGCCTCCCCCGCCTGCAGGCGATGGCTGATCCCCGCCTGACCCTGCATGTCGACACCCAGGACATGCCCCGCCTGACCCTGGCGGCCGACCTCGCCATCGGGGCCGGCGGCTCATCCAGCTGGGAGCGTTGCATCCTCGCCCTGCCGACCCTGACCCTGGTTCTGGCCGACAACCAGGTCGCCGTCGCCGCCGCCTTGACGGAGGCGGGCGCAAGCCTTCGCCTTGACGCCTCGTCGGCAGATTTCGACGTCGCGTTCGGGCAACAGGTCGACCGCTTGGTCGCGGACGGAGCCTTGCGCGCGATGCTGTCGGCGGCCAGCGCCCTTGTCTGCGACGGCGACGGCGCCCGCCGGGTGGCGGCGGCGTTTCTGGCGCACATATCCCGGACCTGAAGCGCTACAGCGCCGGCTGCGATGACCTGTGAGGTAATTGCGGACACACCCAGAGATGCAGACCATGAGCCATCGCACACCGGAGAGCCCTCATGACCGCCCCCTGCCAAAGCCCCGTCGAGATTGTCCGCCTGTTCCTGAAGGACATGGAGCGCCTCGACTACGATTCAGCCCTGAAGTGGGTTTCGGACAGCTGCGAATATGTGAACCCGCCGCCGCTGCCCGTGGTGCATGGCCCGGCCGGTATCCGGGGCGTTCTGGAGCCTTTCTTCGCCCCGACCCTGGAGAATGAGTTCAAGCTGTTGCGCGAGGCCGTCAGCGGGCCCCTGGTCTTTCTGGAGCGGCTGGACCGTCATCGCCTCGCCGACAAATGGGTCGAGCTTCCGGTGACCGGCGTGTTCGAGGTTCACGACGGCAAGATCACCTATTGGCGCGACTATTTCGACGCGGCGACCATCCTCTCGCAGTGGCCCGCCGGATAAGCGCCGGCGCCTACCCCACCATCGACCAGTCCAGCGGCTCGCCGCGCGTCAGGTCTCGCGAGGCCTTGCCGGCCAGCACCTTGTCCAAATCGGCCGGCGGCAGGCCGTTGCCGGGGCGGACCGAGCGGACATTGGCGCGGGTCAGGGGCTCGCCGGCCTTGACGTCGGCGGTGACATAGAGCGAGCGGCGGAAGAGCAGGCTGGCCTGCTCGGAACCCAGCGTGTCGTAGTGGGCGCGGCCGAGCGCGGCCCAGGCGTTCCTGCAATCGTCGACCAGGGCCTTGAACTCGACCGGCTCCAGGCTGAAAGCCGCATCCGGCCCCCCATCAGAGCGGGCCAGGGTGAAGTGCTTTTCCACCGCGCAGGCGCCGACCGAAACCGCCGCCACCGAGGCCGCGGTTCCCGGCGTGTGGTCCGACAGCCCCACCGGGCAGCCGAAACGCTGGGCCATGTCGGCCACCGTGCGCACATTGGCGTCGGCGAAGGTGGAGGGGTAGCTGGACACGCAGTGCAGCAGCATCACCCCGTCGGCCCCGGCGCCCAGGGCGGTGTCGAGCGCGGTCTGCATCTCCTGCAGATTGGCCATGCCGGTCGAGATGATCAGCGGCTTGCCCTTGCTGGCGGCATACTTGATCAGCGGCAGGTCGACGGCTTCGAAGGAGGCGATCTTGAAGGCCGGCGCGCCCAGGCCGTCGAGCAGATCGACGGCCGTCTCGTCGAACGGGCTGGAGAAGAGGGTCACGCCGTGCTGGCGGGCGCGCTCGAAGATCGCCGCGTGCCATTCGAACGGGGTCTGGGCTTCCTGGTACAGCTCATACAGCGTGCGACCGTCCCACAGCCCGCCGTGGATCCTGAACTCGGGCCGGTCGACATCCAGCGTGATGGTGTCGGCGGTATAGGTCTGGATCTTGATCGCATCGCACCCGGTCGCGGCGGCGGCGTCCACCATGGTCAGGCAGCGCTCAAGGCTACCGTTGTGATTGCCCGACAGCTCGCAGATGACATAGGGCGAGTGGTCAGCGCCGATCTGGCGGCCAGCGATGGTGATGGAGGGGGAGGCGGTCATGGCGCGGTCCGGGGCAACATGGTTTCCGCCAGTTTAACCCGGGAAAGGTGGACGATGAGTCAATCGCCGCCGCTGCTTCTGAACAAGTATTATAGGTTGAGCAATTTACAAGAAGCTCAACCTTGTGGGTAAATCGCTTCTCAGCAGGCGAGGGCGAGTTGTCACAAGGAGAAAAGCTGTTCGTCGCCATGTCGCGAAATCCCGTTGGGGATTGGCGCATCGCCGATGTCGAAGTTGTCTGCCGCTACTTCGGCCTAACCTGCGAACCGCCATCGGGCGGCGGTTCGCACTATACGATATCCCACCCCTTGGTCGTTGGAATCCTTACGGTTCCCGCCCGTCGCCCGATCAAGCCGGTGTACATAAAACACCTCGTGGCCTACCTTAGACAGGCAATAGGACCCGCAAACGATGCCTAACGCTGACTATCGCGTCGTTGTCGAACCCATCCCCGCTGAAGACGGCGGCGGCTTTCTGGCGGTTGTCCCCGACCTTCCGGGCTGCATGTCGGACGGCGAAACGCAGGCCGAGGCTTTGCAAAATGTCCAGAAGGCGATCATCGACTGGATCGGACACGCACAGTCAGAAGGCCAGACCGTGCCGCCGCCCAGCCGGCATTTTCACTACGGCGTCTGAGTTTCAGGCGGCATAGGCCGCGGCATCAATCCCCGCCACCGCCGCCGCCATCTCCACAGCTCCCGCCGTCAGAGCTGCCGCAGTCGCTGGATGTGTCCGACGCGCCGCCGCCGTGCGCTCCGCCGTCGCCGCCATCCTTCTTCTTTTCCTTGGCCGCGCCCGACCCCATCATCGCCACGCCCGAGCCCGCGCCGATGGCGACGCCAAGGCCGATACCGAGGGCCAGATTGTCCAGCGCCAAGCCCAGCGCCACGCCGATGGCGATCCCGGCGCCCATCCCGACAGGCAAACCCGCTTTCATGATTTCCCCCTTGCTGCGGCCATCGCACTAAATCGGAATCGACACTATATCTGCGCTCATGTCGACCTCCACCGCCCCCCGCACCACCCGCTGCCTGATCATTGGCTCAGGCCCCGCCGGCTATACCGCCGCCATCTATGCCGCGCGCGCGCTGCTCAAGCCGGTGCTGATCGCCGGCATCCAGCCGGGCGGCCAGCTGACCATCACGACCGATGTCGAGAACTATCCGGGCTTCGCCGACGTGATCCAGGGCCCCTGGCTGATGGACCAGATGAAGGCCCAGGCCGAGCATGTGGGCACCGAGTTCGTCAACGACATCGTGCTGAGCGCCGACCTGTCCAAGCGCCCGTTCCACATCAAGTGCGACAGCGGCGAGGAGTGGCTGGCCGAGACCCTTATCATCGCCACCGGCGCCCAGGCCAAGTGGCTGGGCCTGGAGAGCGAGAGCAAGTTCCAGGGCTTT
Source organism: Caulobacter sp. 32-67-35 (assembly GCA_002280875.1). Classification (GTDB taxonomy): domain Bacteria; phylum Pseudomonadota; class Alphaproteobacteria; order Caulobacterales; family Caulobacteraceae; genus Caulobacter. Next base: position 20,202 of record NCEV01000060.1, read on the forward strand.
GGCGTCAGCGCCTGCGCCACCTGCGACGGCTTCTTCTATCGCAACAAGGAGGTCGTGGTGGTCGGCGGCGGCAACACGGCCGTCGAGGAAGCCCTGTTCCTGACCAACTTCGCCAGCAAGGTCACCCTGGTCCACCGCAAGGACGAGCTGCGAGCCGAGAAGATCCTGCAGGAGCGCCTGCTGGCCCACCCGAAGATCGAACTCGCCTGGAACAGCGCCATCGACGAGATCGTCGGTGACACCAATCCGATGGGCGTGACGGGCGTTCGCCTCAAGAACGTGGTCACCGGCGACCTGACCGAGCTGAAATGCGACGGCGTGTTCATCGCCATCGGCCATGCCCCGTCTTCAGAGCTGTTCAAGGGCCAGCTGGACACCCACGCCAACGGCTATCTGACCGTCAAGCCCGGCACCACCTCGACCACAATCCCCGGCGTTTATGCGGCCGGCGACGTCACTGACGACATCTACCGCCAGGCCGTCACCGCCGCCGGCATGGGCTGCATGGCCGCCCTGGAGGCCGTGCGTTTCCTGGCCGAGGAAGACCACGCCAAGGCTCACCACCCGATCAGCCACGCCGAGGCCGAAAAGATCGGCGTCTGGTAGGGCTGGCCTGCCGTCAGTCGCGCCAAGCCCGAACCAGGCTTCCACCCGACACGGCATGCCGCCGCATCGCAGGCAGGAACAGGCTGTAGAGCATGCGGCCGTCTGGCGCGCTGACGGCGTCGAGCGTGGCGCGGTGTTCGTCCGACAGCTCGATAGCCAGGGCGGCGATGTTGTCCTGCGCCTGCTGAACGCGGCTGACGCCCATCAAGGTGGATGTGACCCCGCGCCGTCCGGTCACCCAGGCCAGGGCGATACTGGCGGGGCTGTGGCCGGTTTCCCGGGCCACCTGCGCCACCGCATCGACAATAGCCCAGTTGCGGTCGGTAAATAGCGTGTCGCCGAACGGATTGGCGCCATCCAGGCGCTTGTCGTCGTCCGGGCGTTGCTCGGCGACTAAGGCCGCGTCGCGGGGCAGTCCGCCCGCCCGGGGGGCCGAGGCCTCGACCGTCGCGCGATCATATTTGCCGGTCAGAAGCCCGTAAGCCAAGGGGCTCCAGGGCAGCACGCCCAGGCCGAACTCAGCGGCCAGGGGCAGATGCTCGTCCTCGATGTCGCGGTTGGCCAGGGAATAGAAATACTGCAGCGCAATCGGCCCCGGCAGTCCGCGCACGGTGGCCAGGGTAGCGACCTTGGCGACATACCAGGCCGGCGCGTTCGACATGCCCCAATAGCGGATCTTGCCCGAGCGGATCAGCCCGGCCATCGTTTCCAGCAGTTCCTCGGCCGGGGTGACAGCGTCCCAGACATGGGTCCAGAACAGGTCGACATGGTCGGTGCGCAGGCGCCGAAGCGAGCCTTCCAGGGCCGTGTGCAGGTGCTTGGCGCCCAGGCCGCCGGCATGGGGCCCCTGCCCTGCCGAGAAGCCGGCCTTGGTCGCCACGACAAGCTGATCGCGCAGCCCGCGCTCGGCGATGAAGTCGCCCAGCATTTCCTCGCTGCGACCGCCCGAATAGACGTCCGCCGTATCCACGAAATTGCCGCCGGCGTCGACATAGGCGTCGAACACGGCCTTCGACCCCGCCTGGCCCGTGCCCCAGCGCGCCGTGCCGAACGTCATCGTCCCCAGCGCCAGCGGGCTGACGGCCAGACCCGAACGGCCCAGCGTGCGGTAATCGGAGAGGCCCATGTCAAAATTTCCTAGTGATCGATATGGAATGCCTATCACCGCTTGTCGCGCCGTCGCAAGGGTTTCATATTGATCGCTATGAATCATGCGGACACCAAACCCTCACGCAGGATCGGCCGGCCCCTATCGTTCGATCGCGACGCCGCGCTGCATCAGGCCATGCTGCTGTTCTGGCGGTACGGCTATGAGGGGACCTCGCTGAGCGACCTGACCGCCGCCATGGGGGTGACGGCGCCCAGCATCTATGCGGCGTTCGGAGACAAGCGACGGCTGTTCCTGGAGGCCGTCGATCGCTACCTCTCAGGCCCCGTGACCGCGAAATCGATCATCGCGGGCGCCGCCACCGCACGCGAGGCCGCTGCGGGTCTGCTCCACGCCTCGGTGGCCGGGTTCACGGGGGCCGACACTCCACCCGGGTGCCTGTTGGCCAGCGCCACGATCAGTTGTTCAGCCGCCGCGATGGACATTCAGCAGGCCCTCGCGGCGCGCAGGGGAGGTATAGAAGCCGATCTCCGCGTCCGGATCCTCAAAGCCATGGAGACCGGCGAGCTGCCCGCGCGAACGGACGCCGACGCCCTGGCCGGACATGTCATGGCGGTTATCCAGGGCCTGTCCACCCTGGCCCGGGACGGCGACGCGCGGGAGAAGCTGACGCGCGTGGCCGAAATGGCCATGGCTGCCTGGCCGGAGGCAGGGCGCCCGGGCTGAGCAGCGGGTCAGCGCGGGATCGTTCAAGCCCGCCGTGGATTACAGTCTGCAATCCAGGATCCGGTCGAGCCGGAACTCGCCCTAGTTCAACGGATTGAACAGGCTCGGCGGCCGCGCCCTCGGCTTGGGCGGCGGCGGCGGCGGCTTCGGGGCCTCGACCGCTGCCGACTTGTCCTCGGCCGCGCCGTCCAGCTTTTCCAGGGACTTGTTGATCTCGGCGATCTCTTCGGGCGTCGGGATGCGGCGGCCGGCGACCGTGCCCTCGAACTTCAGGCGCTCGCCGCCCGGCGCATTGGCGTCAGGGGTGACGACCAGCTGCGCGCCGGGAGCCAGGGTGGTGGGGACCAGACCCGCCGCCTGGGCCTGGGCCAGAACCTCCGTATTGACCGCCGAGCCCGCGGCCAGAGCCTCGGCCGGAGCGGCTTCCAGGGTACGGGCGTCGCCGGCCAACAGGATGTCGGCGGTGACATCCTCGCCGCCGCGATACTTGCCCCGGAACGCGGCCAGCGTGCCGGACGGTCCGGTCCAGCGATAGAAGATGTGCTGCCCCACCTGGCGCAGCTTGACCAGGGTGGGCGCCCAGTAGGGCGAGACATAGCTGGCGTGGTAGTGGGTGGCGACGCCGACGTCCTTCATCACGAAGCCGTTCAGGGCTCGCCGCGCGACCGACTCGGCCGTCGCCCACAGGGTCGGGTTGGGCTCGCGCGCCAAAGAGCCATCGCAGGTGAAGCTGAACTGACAGCCCGTGACCCGCGCCGCGCCTTCATAGATCACGCCGCAGACGGTCTTGGGATAGCCTGGATGGCGCATCCGGTTGAGCACCGTCTGGGCCACGGCCTGCTGGCCGGCCAGTGGCTCGAAGGCGGACTCGAAATAGACCGCCTGGGCCAGGCAGCGCAGCGCCTTGGTGCGATCATCGCCCGACGCCCGCAGCACGAAGGGCTTGGCCGCCTCGATCTCCAGCGGCGCGGCGGGCCGCAGGGAATTGATCAGGCGGGCGGTGTCGAAATCGGGCGTGATGTCGGAAAAGCGCGGGATGGTGGCTAGGTCCAGCCGCTCCCAGCCCTGGACCCTGCCCCAATAGTCGGTGCGGGGACGCGGATCATGGCGGCGGGCCAGGGTCAGCATCGCCGGGTCCATATTGGCCACGTAGCGGGCCAGGGCCGCGTCGGAGAAGCCGCGGGTGATCCGCGCCACCCCGGCCTCGCGGCCATAGCCGCGCGGCACATAATAGGTGGCGCACGCGGAAAGGCCGCCCAGGAGCAGGAGCCCCAGGGCGGCCTTGTTCAAACGCTTTGACACCGGCGGGGCCACGAAGGGGCTATTTGCCGCCCAGGGTCGCGCGGATCATCCAGGCGTGCTTCTCATGAGCCTGCAGGCGCTGGGTCAGCAGGTCGGCGGTGACTTCGTCGCTCGCGTCGTCAGCGGTTGGGAAGGCGGCGCGCAGGGTGGCGATCACCGTCTCATTGTCCTTTTTCAGCTCGGCGAGCATCGCTTCCCAGTCCTGTTCGGGGTCGCCGTCCTTGATGCTGGAAAGATTTCCAAAGGCGGCATAGCCCTGCGGGGCCAGCTCGCCCAGAGCGCGAATGCGTTCGGCGATGGTGTCCAGGGCCGCCCACTGTTCGGTGTACTGACCTTCGAGCAGGACGTGCAGGGACTGGAAGTTGGGGCCCCGGACGTTCCAGTGATAGCCATGCGTCTTGAGATAGAGCGCATAGCTGTCAGCTAGCACCTTGTTCAGTCCGGCGGCGATCTCGGACCGCTGTTTAGCCGATAGTCCGGTGTTGGGCGCGACAGCCATGATAATCTCCCGTGTTGCGTGTTCTAGGTAAGCTCGTCCATGCTCTTGGCAAGCCTTGTTTGGGCGGAGAGCGACAAAGGTGAGTCACGACGCCCCATCCTCGATCTCCAAAGAGCGTGAACGCCTCCACGGGCTAATAAGCGCCTGGGTGATCCCGACCGTTCCACCGCCGGCGTGGCGCTGCGCCGCTGCGGCCGTCATCGCGGTGGCGGCGGCGATTCTGATGCGCTTCGCCCTGCTGGGCCTGAGCGGCGGAGTCGGGGCCACCCAGCCCTTCTTCCCGGCCATGGTGCTGGTCACCCTGTATGCCGGCTGGAGGTGGGGGCTGGTTCCGATTGCTTGCGGCGCGGCCTTTGGCTGGTGGCTGTGGGGCGGTCGCTACGGCGAGGCCATGTCCGAGGACGAGATCGCCACCATGGTGATCTTCCTGACCTCGGCTGCGGTCACCACAGTGGTCGCCGAAGGTCTGCGCGGCGCCGTGCAGGGCCTGGCGCGGGCGCGGCTGGAGCAGCGCGACGCCGAGGTTCGGCTGGAGGTGGTGCAGTCCGCCGCCGGGGTCGGCCCCTGGGACTGGGACATCGTGACCGACACCCTGCACCTGTCGCCCAGCGCCCGGCGCAACCTGGGCTTTTCGCCGGAAGAGCCGGTCGACTGGCCCCGCATGAACGCGGCGATCCATCCCGACGACCGCCAGATGGTCACCGACAACATCCGCACCTCCGTGCGCCAGGGCGAGGCCTGCGAGGTCGAGTTCCGCCTGGCCGATCTGAGCCAGGGCGAGCGCTGGATTCACGCCCGGGGTCAGGTGCTGCAGAACGAGGCCGGCCGCGCCATCCGGATGGTGGGCCTGAACTTCGACGTCACCAAGCGCCGCCGCGACGACGAGCGCCTGCGCGAGAGCGAGGCGCGGTTCCGCAGCCTGGCCGACAGCGCCCCGGCCCTGATGTGGGTGTCGCGGGTCGACGGCCAGCGCGAATTCGTCAACCGGGCCTATGCCGACTTCGCGGGCGTCGACTATGACGCCGCCCTGAGCCTGGACTGGCGCACGCGGCTGGATCCCGAGGACCTGCCCGGCATCCTCAAGGGCCAGATCGCCGGAGAGGGCTCGCGCAAGCCGTTCTCGCTGGAGGGACGCTATCGCCGGGCCGATGGCCAGATGCGCTGGCTGAAATCCTTCTCCCAGCCGCGCCTGGATCCGGGCGGCGCCTTTGCCGGCTTCATCGGCATCGCCTTCGACATCACCGACGCCAAGCAGGCCGAGGCCGATCTGGCTGGCGTCAATGAACTACTGGCCGACCGCGTTGAAGCCGCCGTGGCCGAGCGCGACGCGGCCCAGGCGGCGCTGTTCCAGTCGCAGAAGCTGGAGGCCATCGGTCAGCTGACCGGCGGCGTGGCCCATGACTTCAACAACCTTCTGACCGTGATCATCGGCGCCCTGGATGTGGTCGACCGCAACCCCGCCGACGAGGCCCGCCGCAACAGGATGATCGCTGCGGCCATGGCCGCCGCCAAGCGGGGCGAGAAGCTGACCCAGCACCTGCTGGCCTTCGCCCGCCGCCAGCCCCTGCGGCCCGAGGTGTGCCGCATCGACCGCCTGATCGCCGAGAGCGAGGACCTGTTGCGCCGCGCCCTCGGCGACGCTTACAGCTTCCACCTGCGGCTGGGCGGCGGCGTGCGCAACGCCCTGGTCGATTCCAGCCAGTTCGAGGCCGCCCTGCTGAACCTGGTGGTCAATGCCCGCGACGCCACCCCGGCCGGCGGCGAGGTGACGATCGAGACCCGTCCCGTCACCCTGCCCAAGCCGGTCGGCGAACTGCCGGCCGGGCAATATCTGCGGATCGCCGTCCGGGACACCGGGTCTGGCATGGACGCCGAAACGGCCGCCCGGGCCGTCGAGCCCTTCTTCACCACCAAGCCGCCCGGCGAGGGCACAGGCCTTGGCCTGTCGCAGGTGTATGGCTTCGCGCGGCAGAGCGGCGGCTCGGTGGATATCGAGACCCGCCCCGGCCAGGGCGCGACTATCGCCATGCTGCTGCCGATCGCCGCGGCGACCGATCCGGACGCCAGCGAGGCCGCTTTCGACCACGTGGCCGGCCAGGTTCCGGCTCGCGTGCTGCTGGTCGAGGACGATCCCCAGGTGGCCGAGCTGGTTGACGCCATGCTGCATGACCTGGGCCACACGGTGGTTCGGGCCGGCGGCGTCGACGAGGCCCTCGACCGCCTGAACGCGGACAAGACCATCGAGCTGGTGCTCAGCGACGTGATCATGCCCGGCGGGCGCAGCGGCGTGGACCTGGCCGAACACTTGGCGACGGCCCGCCCCGGCCTCCCGGTGGTGCTGTGCTCCGGCTACACCGGCGGCGACCAGGGCCGCGCCCAGGCCGGCGCCTGGCCCTTCCTGAGCAAGCCGTTCTCGCTGGACAGCCTGGCCAGGGTGCTGACCGAGGCGCGCGTGAGATAGAGGGCTCGGGCGGTCTCTCCAAACCGACCCTTTGCATTCTCATTACAAAGGTCTATATGTGTTTCACCACTTATGCTCAATTTCAGCATAAGCCGAGCGTCGGAATGGCTCACCCTGGTCCGGCGTTTTTTGAGGCCCTACAAATGCTCACATTGAGCATAAGCGAGGATCACATGGCCGACGGCTCTGTCGCTCTGGACTTTACCCCTGACGTCGAGGCGAAAACCTCGAAGATCTGGGACAAGGTCAAGCACCATGTCACGCCCATGGAATGGCGCCTTCAGGCCCCTCTGATCGCCGAGATCAACCGCATCAAGCGCGAGAAGAACGCCGCGATCCTGGCCCACAACTACATGACGCCCGACATCTTCCACGGCGTGGGCGACTTCGTGGGCGACAGCCTGGCCCTGGCCCGCGAGGCCGCCAAGAGCGACGCGGCGATCATCGTCCAGGCCGGCGTGCACTTCATGGCCGAGACCAGCAAGGTCTTGAGCCCCGACAAGAAGATCCTGATCCCGGACCTGAAGGCTGGCTGCAGCCTGGCCTCCTCGATCACCGGCGCCGACGTGCGGCTGATCAAGCAGCGCTATCCGGGCGTGCCGGTGGTGACCTATGTCAACACCACCGCCGACGTGAAGGCCGAGACCGACATCTGCTGCACCAGCGCCAACGCCGTGCAGGTGGTGGAGTGGGCCGCGCGCGAGTGGGGGACCGACAAGGTCATCCTGATCCCCGACGAGTTCCTGGCCCGCAACGTGGCCCGTCAGACCGACGTGAAGATCATCGCCTGGGCCGGCCATTGCGAGGTGCACAAGCGCTTCACCGCCAGCGACATCGCCGACATGCGCGCGGCCTGGCCGGGCGCCGAGGTTCTGGCCCACCCTGAATGCCCGGCGGAGATCCTGGAGGCGGCCGATTTCGCCGGCTCGACGGCGGCGATGAACGACTATGTGGCGGCGCGCAAGCCGGCGCAGGTGGTGCTGATCACCGAGTGCTCGATGGCCTCCAACGTCCAGGCCGAAAGCCCGGCCACCCAGTTCATCGGCCCCTGCAACATGTGCCCGCACATGAAGCGCATCACCCTGCAGAACATCCACGACGCCCTGGTGCATGAGCAGTTCGAGGTGACGGTGGACCCCGTCATCGCCGACCGCGCGCGACTGGCCGTGCAACGGATGATCGACCTGCCCCCGCCCCTGGTTCCCGCCCGCTACGACCTCGTGAAGGCCCGCCATCACGTCGACGTGGAAATGATCTAAGAGCCCTTCCCCCTTGATGGGGGAAGGGTTGGGATGGGGGTGATGCTGAGTTTCAGCCACCCCTGCCCCACCCCGCCGTTGTCGAGGGCTGAACGCTTCGCGTTCACCCCCATCCCCGGCCCTT
>NCEV01000136.1 GCA_002280875.1 Caulobacter sp. 32-67-35
TGTGTCCGGCAAGGGCGTGAAGGAGCTGCTCCGCGCCGCCTATCGCGAAGTCCGCATCCGTCGCGGCGACGAGATCGAGGAAATCGACGAAGAAGAAGACCACGTCCCGGAGACCCCCGGGGGCTGGACCCCGTGAGCCAAAATCCGGGGCCGCTGGCGTCCGCCCGGCGGATCGTCTTCAAGGTCGGCTCGGCCCTGCTGGTCGACGCCAACACCGGCGCGGCCAACCATGCCTGGCTGAGGGCCTTCTGCGATGACGCCGCCCGCCTGCGGGCCCGGGGCCAGCAGGTGGTCGTGGTCTCGTCCGGCGCCGTCGCCCTGGGCCGCCGACGCCTGGGCCTGACCGGTCGCAAGTCGCTGACCCTGCCCGAGAAGCAGGCCGCCGCTGCGGCCGGCCAGTCGCTGCTGATGCGCGCCTGGGAAGAGGCGTTCGAGCCGCATGGCATCGGCGCCGCCCAGATCCTGATGACCCGCGACGACACCGAGACCCGCCGCCGCTGGCTGAACGCCCGCGCCACGGTCGAGACCCTGCTGGGCTTGGGCGTGGTGCCGGTGGTCAACGAGAACGACACCGTCGTCACAGAGGAAATCCGCTGTCCGACATTGACGGCCTCTACACCGCCGATCCGCGCCGCGATCCAAACGCCAGCCATCTGGCGACGATCGCCGAGATCACGCCGCAGATCGAAGCCATGGCTGGCGGCGCCAACGCCGCCTCGGGCGTCGGGACCGGCGGCATGGCCACCAAGATCGCCGCCGCCCGTATCGCCCGCGCCGCCGGCTGCGCCACCCTGATCACCCTGGGCTCGCGGCCTCATCCGCTGAAGGCGATCGAGGACGGCGCCAAGGCCACCCTGATCGAAGCCGGCGCCAGCCCGGCCGCCGCCTACAAGGCCTGGATCGCTGGCTCCCTGGCCCCGCAGGGCTGGCTGTCGGTCGATGCCGGCGCCGCCGCCGCCCTGGCCAGGGGCAAAAGCCTGCTGGCCGCCGGGGTCCGCGCCGTGGAAGGTCCGTTCGACAAGGGCGACGCCGTGCGGGTGCGTGACGAGACCGGCCGCGAGGTCGCCCGTGGCCTGATCCGCTATGACAGCGCCGACGCGCATCGCATCGCCGGCCTGCGGTCAGACGCCATCGAGGCGGAGCTCGGCTTCACCGAAGGGCCCATGATCCACGCCGATGATCTGGCGGTCGCGGACTAGGTCATGACGCTCACCCCCGCTCCCGCACCGACGCGCGAGTGGCGCGATGTGGACCTCGCCAGGTTCCGGGAAGAGATCATCCCGGCTGGCCAACCCGCCATCCTGAAAGGCCTGGTCGCCGACTGGCCCGCCGTGGCGGCGGGGCGCGCCTCGGACGAGGCCATGGCCGACTATCTGCGCGGGCTCGACGCCGGCAAGCCGGTCGCCATCCTGCATGGCGAGCCCGAGATCGGTGGGCGGTTCTTCTATACCGACGACATGAGCGGTCTGAACTTCCAGCGCCGCAACGGCCCGCTGGGTGAGGCGCTGGATCGATTGCTGGCGCTGAAAGAACACACCGCGCCGTCGGCCCTGGCCGTGCAGTCGACGCCAACGGCGGCGGCTCTGCCGGGCTTTGCCCAGGCCAATCCGCAGCCGCTGCTCGACGCCTCGGTCGGGCCGCGCATCTGGATCGGCAACGCCATTACCACCGCGACCCATTTCGACATGAACTACAACATCGCCTGCGCGGTGGCGGGCCGGCGACGTTTCACCCTGTTTCCGCCGGATCAGTTGAAGACCCTCTATCTCGGCCCGCTGGAGTTCACGCCTGCGGGGCCGCCCGTCAGCATGGTCGACATCGCCGCGCCCGATCTGGAGCGCTATCCGCGTTTCGCCGAAGCCTGGGCGACGGCGCAGGTGGCCGAACTGGAGCCGGGGGACGCGATCTACATCCCCTATTTCTGGTTCCACAATGTCGAGTCGCTCGACCCCTTCACCGTGCTGGTGAACTACTGGTGGAGCGAGACCCCGGCCGTCCTGAGCCGGCCCCTGGAGGTGCTGCTGCACGCCCTGGCCAGCCTGCGCGACCTGCCGCCCCGCGAGCGGGAGATCTGGCGCGGCATGTTCGAACACTTCGTTTTCCAGGCCCACGGCGACCCGGTAGCGCACCTCCCGCCCGAGCGACGCGGGTCTCTGGGGGAGATGACGCCCGAGCATCTGGCCAGGATCCGCGCGATCCTGCTGCGCGCCCTCAGCCAGCCATAGCCAGACCCACAAAATCCGTTAGGTTCCGCGCGTTCCAGGAGTCCCCATGGCCTACCGTTCCCTGCGTGAATTCATCGATGTTCTTGAGGCCCAGGGCGAGCTGGTCCGGGTGACGGAGCCGGTCTCCACCGTTCTGGAGATGACCGAGATCCAGACACGCCTTCTGGCCACCGGCGGTCCGGCGGTCCTGTTCGAGAACGTCATCCTGCCCGACGGCTCGCGCTCGCCGATGCCGGCGCTCGCCAATCTGTTCGGCACGGTCAAGCGCGTGGCCATGGGCGTCACCCTGGGCGGCGAGCCGCGCACCACCGCCGGCGAACTGCGCGAAGTGGGCGAGCTGCTGGCCTTCCTGCGCCAGCCCCAGCCGCCCAAGGGCCTGAAAGACGCGCTGGACCTGCTGCCCCTGGCCAAGACCGTGATGGCCATGCGGCCGGGCACGGTGAAAAAGGCCCCCGTGCAGGAAATCGTCCTGACCGGCGACGACATCGACCTGTCCAAGCTGCCCGTCCAGACCTGCTGGCCCGGCGAACCAGCGCCGCTGATCACCTGGCCGCTGATCGTCACCAAGGGGCCGAGCAAGGATCGCGAGGACGACTTCAACCTGGGCATCTACCGCATGCAGGTGCTGGGCAAGGACCGGTGCATCATGCGCTGGCTGGCCCATCGCGGCGGGGCCCAGCACTATGCCCGTCACAAACAGGCTGGCCGCAGAGAGCCCCTGCCCGCCTGCGCCGTGCTGGGCGCCGATCCCGGCACCATCCTGGCCGCCGTAACGCCCGTGCCCGACACCCTGTCGGAGTACCAGTTCGCCGGTCTGCTGCGCGGCGCCAAGGTCGATCTCGTGCCCGCCAAGACCGTACCGCTGATGGTCCCGGCCCACGCCGAGATCGTGCTGGAAGGCCACGTCCTGCTCGACGAGTACGCGGACGAAGGTCCCTATGGCGACCACACCGGTTACTACAACAGCGTCGAGAAGTTCCCGGTCTTCCAGGTGAC
>NCEV01000061.1 GCA_002280875.1 Caulobacter sp. 32-67-35
CCTGTCGCTGAACGCTGGCGACGAGATCGTGATCTCCGAGATGGAGCACCACGCCAACATCGTGCCGTGGCACTTCCTGCGCGAGCGCAAGGGCGTGGTTCTGAAGTTCGTGCCGGTCACCGACGACGGTCGCCTCGACATGGAGGCGTACAAGGGCCTGCTGTCCGAGCGCACCAGGATGGTCGCCCTGACCCACATGTCGAACGTACTGGGCACCGTCAATGACGTGGCCGAGATCGTCCGCCTGGCCCATGCGGCCGGCGCGCCGGTGCTGCTGGATGGCTGCCAGGGCGTGGTCCATACCAAGGTCGACGTAAAGGCCATGGACGTCGATTTCTACGTCTTCTCCGGCCACAAGCTCTATGGCCCCACCGGCATCGGCGTGCTGTACGGCAAGGCCGAGCGTCTGGCGGCCCTGCCGCCCTATCAGGGCGGCGGCGAAATGATCGGCTCGGTGTCGATGGACACCGTCACCTACGCCGATCCGCCCCATCGCTTCGAGGCGGGCACCCCGGCGATCCTCGAAGCCGTCGGCCTGGGCGCGGCGATCGAGTGGCTGAACGGCCTGGACCGCGACGCCGCCTTCGCCCACGAGCACGCCCTCTATGAACGGGTCGCCGAGCGGCTGCGCGGCGTCAACGGGCTGCGGATCCTCGGCGAGGCGCCCGGCAAGGGCGCGGTGCTGTCGTTTACGGTCGAGGGCGCACACGCCCACGACATCGCCCAGGTGCTGGACCGCTACGGCGTCGCCGTTCGCGCGGGGACCCACTGCGCCGAGCCCCTGATGCGACGCTTTGGCGTCACGTCGAGCGCTCGCGCCTCCTTCGCCCTATATAACACCGAGGCTGAAGCCGATGCGTTCGTGGACGCACTGGCCAAGGCCCGCAGTTTCTTCAGTTGAGCGCTAAATGACCGACGCCGCCGTTCCCGAGACTGTTTCGGCCCTTTCCAAGGAAGAGCTGGCCAAGCTGACCGATCTGCTGATCGAGAAGCTGAAGTCGGTCTATGACCCGGAAATCCCGGTCGACATCTACGAGCTGGGCCTGATCTACAAGGTCGATGTCTCCGACGAAAAGCACGTGGCCATCGACATGACCCTGACCGCTCCCGGTTGTCCGGTGGCGGGCGAGATGCCCGGCTGGGTCAAGGACGCGGTCATGGAGATCCCGGGTCTGAAGTCCTGCACCGTCGATCTGGTGTTCGAGCCGCCGTGGGACGCCTCACGGATGAGCGACGAAGCCAAGCTGCAACTGAACATGTTCTGATCGGTTCGAACGCCATGGACATCGCCGTCACGCCCCGCGCCCGTCGCCCCCGTCCCAAGGTCGTCACCTTGACCGACGCCGCGGCTGCGCGCGTGAAGGAGATCATGGCCCGCAAGTCGCTTGAAGAGCCGGGCAAGCCCTATGTGGGCCTGCGAGTCGGCGTGAAGAACGGCGGCTGCGCCGGTTCGGAATATGTCTTCGAGTACGCCGCCGAGAGGAACCCGCTCGATGAGGTGGTCGAGGACAAGGACGTCACCATTCTGATCGACCCCAAGGCGGTGCTGTTCCTGATCGGCACGACGATAGACTACGAGACCACCAAGCTGTCGTCGAAGTTCGTGTTCAACAACCCCAACGAAACCGACGCCTGCGGCTGCGGCGAGAGCGTGACGATCCAGCCCGCTGCTCAGGCTCTGGACTGATGTTGGCCCGCACACCCAAGGCAGTCTGCCTGGAATGCGGCTTGCCATGGTCTTCGCCGGCCTTCGTCGCCCATGCCGGCATCCGCGAGCACGGGCCCGCCTATTGGTCGGATCGCGGCATCCTCTGCTCGGTGGGCTGCGCGTCCGAGCATTTCCGGAAACGCAGGGCCGATCGAACATTTATCGCCATACCGTTGGACTGTCCGATCGACGTCCAGGGATAGATCGAGCCGCCTCTCAGCGGCCTCGAGGCGTTGACCGGGGCCGGCAGGACGGCCTAATCCAGGCCATGGTCAAAACCATACTGGTCTATTCGATGGGTGAGGTGATCGGCGACGGGCTGATCAAGCTGCCCTTCATCGCTGGCCTGCGCGCGGCCTTTCCTGACGCCCGGATTACGTGGTGCGCGGCCAAGGGCCAGACGGTCTATGCGGGACCGCTGAAGGCTGTGGTCGAAGGCTATATCGATGAGATCATCACGGTGGGCGTCACGGGCGCCAAGCCGCTCGACATCCTGCCCTGGGTAAAGCCGTTCAGCGGACGCAGGTTCGATCTCGTGATCGACACCCAGGAGAACCTGCGACGCAGCGCCGTGGTCAGGCGGGCGGCTGGCGTTCTCGTCTCGGCCGCAGCGCTGGCGCGGACGACGGATTGGCCGGTTGCCGTCACCGACCGGTTGGCCAGGTTGCTGAGGCTGGCGTCGAACGGGCAGGGCGCGCCGACGCCCATCACCCTGGCCAATCCCGATGCCTTTCAGGCTGCTCAGGCCCTGCTGCCTGACGGTCCGACCTATGTCGGCCTGGCGCCTGGCGCTGGTGGGCAGGACAAGCGCTGGCCCCTGGAGCGTTACATCACTTTGGCGCAACACCTTGAGAAAACGGGGGCAACCCCGGTCTTCTTCTTCGGTCCCGACGAGGCCGAAGATGCCGCTCGAGCCCGGCGGGACGTCCCCACAGCGCGTTACCCGGAACTGGAGCGCTGCGATGCCTATCCGCATGTGAAGGGCCCGTTACTGGTCATCGCCCTGGCCAGCCGGTTGAGCGCGGCGATCGCCAACGATGCTGGTCCCGGTCACATGCTGGCGGCCGGCGGCGCGCCGCTGCTATCGCTGCAGAAGGACGCCCGCAAGGCGGTGAAGTTCCGCCCTGCCGCTACGCGCCTTGAGATGCTGGTCGCGGCAGACTACGGAGAGGACATGGCCGCTTTGCCCAGCGAGGCGGTACAGGCCTCGCTTGCCCGCCTGATGTCCGGAGTACTCTGAATGCCTATCCTGGCGCCCGTCTCGGCCGGCGAACTGATCGACAAGATTACCATCCTGCGCGTCAAGGCTGAGCGCATTGGCGATCCGGCCAAGGAAGCAAACGTCCGCAAGGAGCTGGCTCTGCTGGAGGCCACGGCGTCGGCGCACATCCCGTCGACCGTCGAGATGGACCGCCTGACCGCCGACCTCCAGGCCGTCAACGCCGCCCTCTGGGACGTCGAGGACGGCAAGCGTGACTGCGAGCGCCGGCAGGATTTCGGGCCCGACTTCGTGGCCCTGGCGCGCCGCGTCTATATCGAGAATGACCAGCGCGCCGCCATCAAGCGGGCGATCAACGCGGCGGCCGGCTCCGATATCGTCGAGGAGAAGAGCTACAAGCCCTATCTCGTGGGTTAGCGGCCCTTGAAGACCGCCGCGCGCTTCTGAAGGAAGGCGCTGACGCCCTCGATGAAGTCCTCGGTCTTGCCAGCGATTTTCTGGGCCTTGCGCTCGGCATGAAGCTGGCCGGTCCAGTCAGTATCGAGGCTTTCCCAGACGAGCTTGCGGATCACACCCAGGGCTACCGGGCCGCTGGAGAGTTCCCTGGCGATGGCCGTGGCCGTGGCCAGCAGTTCGCCATCCGGCACGCAGCGATTGACCAGACCCCATTCCAGCGCCTTGGCGGCCGGGATCTTGTCCCCCAGCAGCATCATCTCCATGGCGCGCGCCTTGCCGATCAGACGCGGCAGCAGATAGGTCGAGCCGCCATCCGGGACCAGGCCGATACGGCGGAAGGCCTGGAGGAAATAGCCGCTTTGGCCTGCCACAATCATGTCGCCCATCAGGGCCAACGAGCAGCCGACGCCGGCCGCCGCGCCGTTCACCGCCGTCACGATGGGGTAGGGAAAATCCCGCAGCGCGGTCATCATCGGGTTGTAGACGGTCTCAAGGGCCGAGCCGGCGTCCGGCTTGCCATCGACGTCCAGTTCACGCGCGGCGGGGCCGCCGCCGGAGAGGTTGGCCCCCGAGCAGAAGCCGCGGCCTTCGCCGGTGATGATCAGGGCCCGCGCCTCGATCTTGCCGTGCGCGATGGCTGACAGGGCGTGGGTGACCTCACGCGCCAGATCCATGCTGGCGGCGTTCAAGGTGGTCGGATCGGCCAGGGTGATGGTCGCGACGCCGTCCTCGGCGGTCAGGCGGATTTTCTGATAGTCCATGGCGTCCTCCCAGGGCTTGGCGCTCTTGAGCCTAGCTAGGCGCCGCTAACCCGGGGGAAGGCCAGAGGGTTTTTCACATGAAAGCGCCGCCGTTCGCGAAAACGGCGGCGCTCGATTCTTGTGGCGACCGAAAAAGCTAGGCAGCGTTGGCCGAAGCAGGCATCCCTTCAGCCGAGCTGACCTTGTTGCGACCGCCACGCTTGGAGGCGTAGAGGGCCGCGTCGGCGCGTTCCATCAGCGAGTGACCGCTCTCGCCCGTCTGGCGTTCGGCAAAGCCGGAAGAGATGGTGATCGTGCCCAGGTCCTCGTTGGTCGAGCGGCGCTTGAGCATGCGGGAGGAGACTTCAACGCGGATCTCTTCAAGGCAGCCGGCGACGATGGCCGCTGATTCTCGCGGGAAAATCATCGCGAATTCTTCGCCGCCATAGCGAGCCGCGAAGCGCGGCATGGCGGCAACGCGACCGATGACCGAAGCGACATATCGGATGACCTGGTCGCCCGTCTGATGGCCCCAGGTATCGTTGAAGCCCTTGAAGTGGTCGATATCGAGCACGGCCAGGCAAAGGCTGGTGCCAGCCTCATCACCCTCGGCGCAGGCGCGGTCCAGTTCTTCGTCAAAGGCCTTGCGGTTGGCAAGGTTGGTCAGACCGTCGGTCGTCGCATCGCGGCGAACCTGTTCCAGATGCTCGCGCAGGCGATCAACCTCGGCCGTCGATTCGGCCAGGCGCGCTTCCAGAGACTGGTTTTCCTTGTGAACGCGGCGGGTGGCTTCAGACAGGCCCGTGACCACGGTCTTGATCGTGGTCACGTCGGCGTCCACGCTGAGGTTCTTGCTGACGCCGTCCAGTTGCTTGCCGAAAGCGACGTTCGACTTCTGAGCGTTCTGGATCGCCTTCGAAACGGCTTCCAGTTCCTTGCTGAGCAGGTCGCCCGCATCGCGGATCTGTTCGTTGAGGCGCGCCTTGGGCAGATAGGTGGCCGCCAGTTCCTCGCTGACCATCTCGGTCATGGGCTCGCCAAGCGAAATCAGCCGAGTGAGTTCGCGGGCCAGAGCGCCGTCCGGATCGGCGACGTAGTGGGTCCAGAGTTCGAAATTCAGCGCGGTGGGCCAAACCTGATGACGCTCCATCAGTTCCAGAGCGCGCTTGGCGATCTTGTAGGCCTCGGGGCCGCGCAGTGTGATTTCGACGTCCGACATCTTTTCTTCCCCCGTCGGCGCGTTCCCGCAGCGAGAATGCCGATCGCTTGGATCTTCACTCTAGCTCGGAGAGTTCAAACGAGGCGTTAAGAGCGAACAAGGTTCTCTTGCGCTTGGCGATTCCGGCGATCATTGTAACCAATGATAAGATGAGCCCGTAGCGGGCCGCCGGGAGGAATCGCGACCATGAACGCACCGACGAATCTGACGCTCGAAGCTCACAAAGCCGAGATGAATCATGCCCTGGAACGCCAAAAAGCGGCATATTTGCGCGATGGGCCCTGGGCAGCCGAGCAGCGCATCGAGCGGCTCAACCGTTGCATCGATCTGCTGATAGGCCACCAGGCGGATATTGCCAAAGCAGTCAGTACCGATTTTGGGTCTCGTTCACCGGAAGCCACGTCCCTGACCGACGTGGCGGGCTCGATCGGGCCGTTGAAGTTCGCGCGCGACAATCTTGCCAAATGGATGAAGCCGCAGAAGCGCAAGACCACCCCTGCGATCCTGGGCCTGTTCGGCGCCAAGGCCAGCGTTCAGTACCAGCCCAAGGGCGTGGTCGGGGTGATCAGCCCCTGGAACTTCCCGGTCAACCTGACCTTCGCGCCGCTGGCCGGCATCCTGGCCGCCGGCAATCGGGCGATGATCAAGCCGTCGGAATTCACGCCGGCGACCTCGGACCTGATGAAGGCGATGTTCGCCAAGGCCTTCACGGACGAAGAGATCGCGGTCTTCGTCGGCGGCGCCGAGGCCGGACAAGCCTTCTCCGGGCTGGCCTTTGACCATCTGGTCTTTACCGGCGCGACTTCGGTGGCGCGCCATGTCATGCGCGCGGCGGCGGAGAACCTGGTGCCGGTGACCCTGGAACTGGGCGGCAAGAGCCCGGTGATCCTGTCGCGCGGCGCCGACATGGCCACGGCCGCGGCCCGGATCATGAATGGCAAGACCCTGAACGCTGGCCAGATCTGCCTGGCGCCCGACTATGTCTTCGCGCCGGCCGACCAGGTCGATACCTTCGTGGCCGAGGCCAAGGCCGCCGTCGGTCGCTATTTCCCGACTCTGAAGGACAATCCCGACTACACCGCCGTGGTCGCCCAGCGCCACTTTGACCGGATCACCGGCTATGTCGAGGACGCCCGCGCCAGGGGCGCGACGATCATCGAGATCAATCCGGCGGGCGAGGATCTGTCACAGCAGCCCCATCGCAAGATCGCCCCGACCCTGATCCTCAACCCCACCGACGACATGGCGGTGATGCGCGAGGAGATCTTCGGCCCGGTGCTGCCGGTGAAGACCTATCAGCGGGTCGAGGAGGCGGTGGACTATATCAACGCCCATGACCGACCGCTGGCGCTCTACTGGTTCGGCACGGATGAGGCCGAAAAGGACCGGGTGCTGGAGCGCACCACCAGCGGCGGGGTCACGGTCAATGATGTGATCTTCCATGTGGCCCAGGAAGAGCTGCCGTTCGGCGGCGTGGGACCCGCCGGCATGGGCGCCTATCACGGCCATGATGGCTTCCTGGAGTTCAGCCACAGAAAGGCGGTGTTCCAGCAACTGAAGAAGGACATCGCGCCGATGCTGGGTCTGCGACCACCCTATGGCGAGGGCATCCGCAAGTATCTGGCGAGCCAAATCAAGCGCTGAATTCAGCCACCGTTACCAGACATTATGAAGGCGCCAGGCCAGAAGCCGGGCGCCTTCATTGTTTCTGGCCGATCGGCGACGGGGTCGCCTAGTCCTCGGGCGAGGCCTTGGGCAGGCGCGGCGGAGCGCGCATCAGGAAGGCCGGGGTGTCGGAGCCAAAGCCCACGACGCGGCGGTCATCGTCGTCCTCACGGCCGCGAACCGGCTGAACGCCGCGCACGGGCGAGGCCGGACGGACTTCGCGCTCTGGACGCGCGCGGTCATGAGTGCGTTCGCGCGGGGCGACAACGTCGGCTTCGACAGCTGCGGCAACTTCCGCGCGCTCGGGACGGGGACCACGGTCCGAGCGATTGCGCCCGCGATCACGGCCGCGCTCGCGCGGGGGAGGCGCTTCGGTTTCGGGCTCAGCTTCGACTTCGACCTGAACGACGGCTTCAACCATTTCGGGTTCGACGATGCGTTCAGGACGCTCGGCGCGCGGACCGCGTTCACGAGGTTTGCGCTCGCCGCGGCTACGGGCCGGACGACTTTCACGCGCTTCGACCGGCGCCGCTTCTGCGACGCCGTCGGCCGGCGCCACGGCCTCAACCGGAGCCGCTTCGGCCTCGCGCGTGCGGGCGCCACGACCGCCGCGGGCTGAGCGTTCGCCCGGCTCGCGTTCGCCGCCGCGATCACGGCTGGGCGCGCCACGGCTGCCACGCTTCTTGTCGCCATCGCGATGGACGGTGACGGCTTGCGAGTAGTCGAGGTCGAGCTTTTCTTCGACCGGGGTCGAGCCGATCAGCTTGATGACCTTGTCGAAGCCCTTGTCGTCGCCCGGCGTCACCAGCATGTAGGTGATGCCCGAACGACCGGCGCGGCCGGTGCGACCGATGCGGTGAACATAGTCGTCGGCGTGGTGCGGGACGTCGTAGTTGAAGACGTGACTGACGGCCGGGATATCCAGACCACGCGCGGCGACGTCAGAGGCCACCAGGATCTTCAGCGAACCGTCGCGGAAGGCCGCCAGGGTCTTCATGCGCTGGCTCTGGTCCAGGTCGCCGTGGATCGCGGCGGCGTCGAAGCCATGCGAGCGCAGCGACTTGGCGACCACGTCGACCTCGGTCTTGCGGTTGCAGAACACGATGCCGGTTTCGATCTGGGCCTTCTCGATCAGCGCGCGCAGCGCCAGGCGCTTGGCCTTGGGATCGGAGGAGGGGACCTTGACCAGTAGTTGGGTGATGTTCTCGTTGGTCGTGGCGGGACGCGCCGCCTCGATCCGCACGGGATCCTTCAGGAACTGCTTGGTCAGTCGGGTGATTTCCGGCGGCATGGTCGCCGAGAAGAACAGGGTCTGCTTCTTGGGCGGCGTCATCTTGAAGATGCGCTCGATGTCCGGGATGAAGCCCATGTCCAGCATCCGGTCGGCTTCGTCGACGACCAGGAACTGCACGCCGGTCATCAACAGCTTGCCGCGCTCGAAATGGTCCAGCAGGCGGCCGGGGGTGGCGATCAGCACGTCGACGCCGCGATCCAGCTTCTTCTCCTGATCGCCGAACGACACGCCGCCGATCAGAAGCGCCCACGAGAGCTTGGTGCCCTTGGCGTACTTTTCGAAACTGGAGGCGACCTGGTCGGCCAGTTCGCGGGTCGGGGCGATGACCAGGGCGCGCGGCATCCGCGCCTTGGCGCGGCCCGTCATCAACTTGTCGATCAGCGGCAGGGTGAAGGCGGCGGTCTTGCCGGTGCCGGTCTGGGCGATGCCCAGGACGTCCTGACCGGCCAGGGCCACCGGAATGGCTTGCGCCTGAATGGGGGTGGCCGTTGTGTAGCCGGTGTCTGCGACCGCTTGCAGGGTCGTGGGCGACAGCCCGAGTTCGGAAAATTCTGTCATATCAATCTGGCTGAATTCAGAGCCGCCCGTGTTTGGGCGAACGGGCGGCGCGGATTCGCCTGACCTGCTCCGAAGCTGGGGATAAATAGGCTGAACACCCGGAAAGTCAATCTCGACGAAGACTGGGGACGACCAGCGTGACTGGCGCCAAGCCTGAGTAAGCTCTATATCCGCCAGGCACATGACCATTGATCACGACTCCCGCCTTCGGCGGCTTCGCTTCCGCGCCTGGCATCGCGGTTTCCGGGAAGCGGACCTCATTCTGGGGCCGTTCGCGGATAACCATGGCCAGAACCTGACGCCAGAACAGCTGGATACGCTCGAGGCGCTTCTGGAAAATCCGGATCGCGAGATCTACGCCTGGATCGTGGGGCAGGAAGCCACGCCTCCTGAATTCGAGACGGATGTGCTGGCGATGATCCGCAGGTTCCGCTTCGAGGCCCATGCCGCTCGCCCCGTTGGTGACGGCGCTTAAGAGACCCTGATGGCCTACGACGCCAAGCAAATCGCCAAGGCCGCGGGCGGCCTGACCCTTGCCGGCGCGCCCGAGGGCTTCGACGCCCTGGTGATGGGCGACATCGCCCGCGCTCGCGGCGGCCTGACCGCCTTCGTGGCCCGCGACACGGCCCGGGCCAACGCCTTCGCCGACGCCCTGAAGTTCTTCGCCCCCGAGATCGAGGTCGTGGTCTTCCCGTCGTGGGACTGCCTGCCCTATGACCGGGTCGGCCCCTCGGCGGGCGTCGCGGCTCAGCGCATGGCGACGCTGTCGCGACTGGCCCGAGGGCTTGGCTCGGCCAAGCCGGCGATCCTGGTCATCTCCGCGCCGGCCCTGCTGCAGCGGGTGCCTGACAAGTCGGTACTGATGCGCGCCAGCTATTCAGCCAAGGTCGGCGGCAGCGTCGATATCAAGGATCTGGAGCGCTACTTCGCGGTCAACGGCTATGTCCGCGCCTCCACTGTCTCGGAAAAGGGCGAGTTCGCGATCCGGGGCGGTGTCATCGACGTCTATCCCTCGGCCGCCGAGGAGCCCGTGCGGCTGGACCTGTTCGGCGACACGCTGGAGAGCATCCGCGCCTTTGATCCGGAAACCCAGCGCTCGACCAGGCAACTGAAGGAGATCGATCTCCTGCCGGTCAGCGAGGCTTTGCTCGACGCCGACGGCATTTCGCGCTTTCGCCGGGGCTATGTCGCCAAGTTCGGCGCGCCGGGCGATGATCCGCTCTACAACACCGTCTCCGAGGGCGGCCGCCGCGCCGGCCTCGAACACTGGCTGCCGCTATTCTACGAGCGGATGGCGACCTTGTTCGACTATCTGCCCGACGGCGCCCTGGTCGGCGTCGATCATCAGGCCTCCGAAGCGCGCGACGAACGCCTGGCGATGATCGAGGACGCCTATCAGGCCCGGGCCAGCGCCGATCGCAAATCGGCCTATCGCCCGCTGGAGCCTAGCGCCCTCTATCTGACCGCCGCCGAGTGGGAGGAGGCGCTCAGCGACCGTCCCCACCGCCGGTTCACGCCGTTCCAGCCCCAGGGCCTGGACGTTGTCGACATGGGCGCCAAGCTGGGCCGGGTGTTCGCCGCCGAGCGCGCCCAGGACAGTGTCAATCTGTTCGAGGCCACGGCCGCCCACGCCAGCGCTCTGGCGGCCAGCGGCAAGCGCGTGCTGTTCGCCTCATGGTCGGAGGGCTCGTCCGAGCGCCTGGGGACCATGCTGGCCGACCATGGCCTGAAGAAGATCACCTATGCCGGCTACTGGCAGGCGGCCAAGGCCAATGATCCCAAGGTCCCGCAGCGCGTGGTCCTGCCGCTGGACCACGGCTTTGAGACCGAAAACCTGGCGGTCATCTCCGAGACCGACATCCTGGGCGACCGCCTGGCGAGGCCGCGCAAGAAGCGCCGCGCCGCCAACTTCCTGGCCGAGGCCAGCGCCCTGACCCAGGGCGACCTTGTCGTCCACATCGATCACGGCATCGGCCGCTATGAGGGCCTCAAGACCCTCGACGTCCAGGGCGCGCCGCACGACTGCCTCGACCTGCTGTATGCCGGCGACAGCAAGCTCTACCTGCCGGTCGAGAACATCGACCTGCTGACCCGCTACGGGACCGATGGCGAGAACGTCCAGCTGGACAAGCTTGGCGGCGCCGCCTGGCAGAGCCGTAAGTCCAAGGCCAAGGAACGCCTGCGGGTCATGGCCGAGGGCCTGATCCAGATCGCCGCCGCCCGCCAGCTGAAGTCGGTAGAGGAAACGGACGCGCCGCAGGGCGTGTTCGACGAATTCTGCGCCCGCTTCCCCTACGAGGAAACCGACGACCAGCTGTCGGCCATCGCCGATGTGCTGGGCGATCTGGGCTCGGGCAAGCCGATGGACCGCCTGATCTGCGGCGACGTCGGGTTCGGCAAGACCGAAGTGGCTCTGCGCGCCGCCTTCGTCGTCGCGATGAGCGGCAAGCAGGTGGCAATCGTCTGTCCGACCACGCTGCTGGCCCGCCAGCACTACAAGACCTTCAAGGACCGTTTCCAGGGCTGGCCGGTCAAGGTCACGCGCCTGTCGCGCCTGGTCACGGGCAAGGAAGGCGCCGAGACCCGCGAAGGCCTGGCCAATGGTCAGCTGGAGATCGTGGTCGGCACCCACGCCGTGCTGTCCAAGCAGGTCTCGTTCAAGGATCTGGGTCTCGTCATCGTCGACGAGGAGCAGCACTTCGGGGTCAAGCACAAGGAGAAGCTGAAAGAGCTTCGCGCGGACGTGCACATGCTGACCCTGACCGCCACGCCGATCCCGCGCACCCTGCAGATGGCGCTGTCGGGCATCCGGGAAATGTCGATCATCGCCACGCCGCCGGTCGATCGCCTAGCGGTGCGCACCTATATCAGCCCGTTCGATCCGGTGACCCTGCGCGAGGCCCTGCTGCGCGAGAAGTATCGCGGCGGCCAAGCCTATTACGTGGTGCCGCGCATCAAGGACCTGGAGGAGATCGAGAAGTTCCTCCGCACCCAGGTGCCAGAGGTGAAGTATGTGGTTGGCCACGGCCAGATGGCCCCGACCCAGCTGGAAGACGTGATGACGGCCTTCTACGAGGGCCAGTACGATGTGCTGCTGGCGACCACGATCGTCGAAAGTGGGCTGGATATCCCATCGGCCAACACCCTGATCGTCCACCGCGCCGACATGTTCGGCCTGGCGCAACTGTATCAGATCCGCGGCCGGGTCGGCCGCTCAAAGGCCCGCGCCTATGCCTACCTGACCACGCCCAATGAGAAAACCATCACCCTGTCGGCGGAGAAGCGTCTGCAGGTGCTGCAGTCGCTGGACAGCCTGGGCGCCGGCTTCCAACTGGCCAGCCACGACCTTGACCAGCGCGGCGGCGGCAACCTGCTGGGCGACGAGCAGAGCGGCCACATCAAGGAAATCGGCGTCGAACTGTATCAACAGATGCTGGAAGACGCCGTCGCCGAACTGCGCCAGCGTCAGGGCGCCGAGGCCCTGCTGGAGGATCGCGGCTGGTCGCCGCAGATCAACACCGGCGCGGCCGTGATGATCCCGGACGAGTATGTCCCCGACCTCAATGTGCGCCTGTCGCTGTATCGCCGCCTGTCGGAAGCCGAGAAGTCGGCCGACCGCGAAGCCCTGGCCGCCGAACTGATCGACCGTTTCGGTCCGCTGCCGCCCGAGACCGACTCCTTGCTCAAGGTCGTCGCCATCAAGGGCCTGTGCCGTGAAGCCAATGTCGCCAAGATCGATGTCGGTCCCAAGGGGGCGGTAGCCAGCTTCCGCAATGACACCTACGCCAACCCGCTGGGGCTGATGCAGTATGTGGCTAAGAACAGCCTGATCTGGAAGGTGCGTCCCGACCAGAAGGTTGTCGTGAAGGGCGAGTGGGATACGCCGGCCCAGCGACTGGATGCGGCCGAGAAGATCCTCGGGCATCTGGCGCGGATCGCCAGGGAGTAGGGGGCTTCCAGCTCCAACGCTCAAAATTCTTGTAATCCCGGAAGCCTCGCAGAGGCTGTCCGGGGCCCAGGGGCAACCGCACTGCATTGTCCCCTGGGTCCCGGCTCTCCCCCGGTCTTCGCCGGGTGACGTGACCCCCATTTCTCATCCAGCGATAACGAGAGTCCTGGGTTGATTTGAGCCTTGGTGTTGGTGGGTGGCAAGAGGCCGGCGCGCGGAGCTA
>NCEV01000062.1 GCA_002280875.1 Caulobacter sp. 32-67-35
GCCAGCAGCTTGATGATCTGCTGCCTTGGAACTGGCGGCCGCTCACCACGGTCGGGCGCGCCGCTTAGACGCCAGCGCGGCCTTCACCGGATGGGTACTGGGCAAGATAGCTCGGCCGAGTTTCTGCGCAGCCTGCCCCGCAACGCCCCGGAAACGGAGAGCGGCCGGCGGGCGTGCTCGGTCCCGCCGCGTGCCGCGGCTCCTACGGGTTCGCCCCTGGCGGGCGCCTTCAGGCACCGCCGGCCGCTCGACGGCGCGTCCCGCCTGGCCTGCGTCCAGGCTCCTTGCAGCCTCACATGGGGATTTTAGTGTCAAGGCTGTCGCTCGACTGCCCGCGTTCCGCATATAGGGACTGGATCAGCGGACAGCCTGAGTCCTGTCCAGCGTCACAGGCTCGCACCGAGTCCGCCAGGACTCGCTCCATGCGCCTGAGGTCGGCGATCCGCGCGCGGACATCCGTCAGGTGCGACGCGGCCAGGGTCCTCACCTCGGCGCAGGACGCTTCTCCGCCGCTGGCGAGGCGCAGTAGGGCACGCACCTCGTCCAGCGTGAAGCCCAGTTCGCGCGCCCGGCGCACGAAGCCGAGCCGGCCGACGTCTTCGGCGCCATAGCTGCGATAGCGTCCCCGCCGCGGCGGGGCTGGCATCAGGCCGATCCGCTCGTAGTAGCGGATCGTCTCGATATTGCAGCGTGTCCGGCGTGAGAGCTCGCCGATCTGGATCGCCTGGTCGGTCATCGGAGCATGACTTTACGTTTAGGGCTTGAGTCTGTAGCCGCTACAGATGGCATCCTCGTTCTCATGGCGCCAGGAGACGATGACATGACGGCGAGTAGCGGGCTTCGAGCACGACCGGACGGAGATGGCGGGAAGCCTGCCGAGACCGCCCTGAGCTGGGCCGCCGTTGTGGCTGCGGCGGGTGCGGTCTTCGCCTGGGCCGCCTGCTGCGTCTTGCCGATGTCCCTCGCTCTAGCAGGGCTAGGCCTCGGAAGTTTTGGATGGATCGCCGGTCAGCGGACTTGGATCACGTTCGCCGCGCTGGGCGTGGTCGGCGTGGGTTGGGTTCTGACTTGGCGGCGTGCCCGAATGTGTCGCACCGATGCCGCCTGTCGCGCACCGTCGCGGTTGGGGACCGCCATGTTGGGCGTGGCCACGGCCCTCTGCCTCCTCGCCCTGACCTGGCAGCCCATTGTTGAGCCCTGGGCGCTGTCCCTCATCCGGAGCGCCCGCGGATGAGCCACGTGCAGATCGAGGCCCGCTCGACCCTTACCTGTCCGCACTGCGGTCACCGGGCGACCGAGACTATGCCGACCGACGCCTGCCAGTATTTCTACGACTGCTTAGGTTGCGGCGCCGTCCTGAAGCCGAAGTCCGGCGACTGCTGCGTGTACTGTTCCTACGGCGACGTGCCGTGCCCGCCGATCCAGGAGGATGGCGGCAAGGCCTGCTGCGGCTGAGCCTCGTTGGCAAGCGTTTGACATTGGTCGGGCGGGCTCCGCGCCGGCAGGTTGGAGATGACGACATGGACGCCTACGACCTGATCGTCATCGGCAGCGGAACGGCTGCGCAGGTCGCCATCGCAAAGGTCCGCGCTGCCGGCTGGTCGGTTGCGGTAATCGACCATCTTCCGTTCGGCGGCACCTGCGCGCTGCGAGGCTGCGATCCCAAGAAGATGCTGGTCAGCGGCGAAGAGGCCATCGATGCTGCGCAACGCATGCGCGGGCATGGAGTCCAGGGCGAGCTGTCGATCGACTGGCCAGAACTGATGGCCTTCAAGCGAACGTTCACCGATCCGATCCCTGCAAAGCAGGAAGATCGATACGCCGACTTGGGGATCGATTCTTTCCACGGGCTTGCCAGCTTCGCGGACCCCGAGACGATCCAGGTGGACGGGCGCAGGCTGATGGCCCGCCACATCCTGATCGCGACCGGGGCACGCGCCATCCCGCTGGGCATTCCTGGGGCGGATCTGGTTTCCACAAGCGACGATTTCCTTGAGCTGCCGAGCCTTCCACGGCGCATCGTCCTGATCGGGGGCGGATACATTGCGGCCGAATTTTCCCACCTCGCCGCGCGCGCTGGCTCAGAGGTCGTGATCCTGCAGCGAGGCCCAAGGCTCCTGCCGCACTTCGACGCCGACATTGTTGGATGGTTGACTCCGCGCTTCCGTGAGCTCGGGATCACCGTCGAGACCGGTGTGAGCGTTTCCGCCGTTGAGCAGAACGCCGACGACCTGACTGTCCACGGGACGCGGCGCGACGGACCGGACGTCCAGGTTTCCGCTGACCTGGTGGTCCACGCGGCGGGCCGCGGCCCCGACCTCGAGGCGTTGAATCTCGCCGCCGGCGGGGTTGCGGTGAAGGAAGGACGCCTGCTGCTCAACGGACATCTCCAGAGCACCTCCAACCCGCGAGTCTACGCCGCTGGCGACGCCGCCGGGGTGGGGCCACCGCTCACGCCAGTCTCCAGCCACGACGGCAAGGTGGTCGCCGCCAATCTGCTTGGCGGGCCCGCGCGCGAGCCGGACTATCGCGGCGTACCGAGCGTGGCCTTTACAGTGCCGCCGATCGCGTCCGTTGGGATGGACGAGGCCGCTGCACATCGCAGCGGGCGCCGCTTCCGCGTCAACGCCGCCTCAACGCCGGACTGGTTCAGCGCACGCCGCTTGGCCGAGTGCATCTACGGCCACAAGGTGCTGATCGACGAGGATACCGACCTGATCCTCGGCGCCCATCTCGTGGGACCTCAGGCCGACGAGGTCATCAACATCTTCGGGTTGGCGATCCGCCACGGCCTTACAGCGGCCGACGTCCGGTCCACAATGTTCGCCTATCCGACCGGCGCATCCGACGTCGGCTACATGCTCTGACGGCTGGGGCGTCGCATCCGGACGCTCCAGCATTGTCGCCTGGCCAAGGCTAGCAGCGTGTGGCGAGCCTCATCGGAGTTTCAGAATCCGCGGTCTGAGCCGTATCCGCGACCTGGCCTCAACCAGATCAACCTCACATTCGGTGGCCGCGTTGTGGCGGCGAACCAATTTCCCGCATTCGATGGCGGCGGCTCAGGAGGACGGGACCATTCTTCATCTGCGGCTGGTTGAAGGCCACGGCTGCAATCGGTTCGTCCACCTGGATCCCTCAGGACTGATCAGGCCCTTGGGATAGGGTGGTCGTTGTCAGGTGGCCTGCATGACGGCTCCCTCGATAACAACGCCGCTGCTGACGTACTTCCAGAACGCCACCAGGAGCTTCCGGGCCAGCGCCACGATGTTGCTCTTGCGCATCCGACCGCCGTTGCGTGCCACCCGCTCGAAGAACCACTGGCTCAGGGCCGATGTGGGCTGATGCCGTGTCCACAGCCACGCCACTTGGATCATCGTCGTTCTCAGGCGAGGATTGCCGGCTTTCGCCACGCCCTGCTCATGGTCGATTGATCCGCTTTTCCAGGGCGTCGGGGCCAGGCCGGCGTAGGCCGCCACCTGTCGCCGATTATCGAGTTTCCGGTAGAGCGCTTCGGACCACAAGATGGCGGCGATCTGCGAGCCTATGCCTTTCAACTGCGCCAGCATCACCGCCGGCGTCGGCGCGGTCTCCTCGGCAGGCTGGATGAGAGCATCGCGCTCGACCTCGACGGCCTTCAGCTGATCCAACAGCAATTCGATCCGATCCAGTTCCCGGCCGATCTGCGCCTTTAGCCGCGCGGGCAAGGTTCGACCGTCACCGGTCTGTAGGCCGTCCAGTCGGGCACGCCGGTTCCGAAGGAGTGGATCATAGTCGAAGATGCCCTGTGCACAGAGCAGTCCCTTGATCCTGTTCGTGTGCTTGATGCGCTCGGCGAGCAGCGTCTTCCGCTCACGACAGATCCGCCGGCGATCTTCCTCCTCGGGGGAGGGCGGTCGGACCATTGAACAAACCCGGGGCTCGCCGCGCTTGTAGGCCAAAAGCGTACGCACCAGCGTCTCGCCGTCGATCCGATCCGTCTTGGCTTGGCGCCGCCGGCGCGACACCAGGACCGACGCGGCATCGACGACATGGCTTTCAATGCCTTCGCTCTCCAGGACCCGATGGATCCAGAACCCGTCAAGACCGGCCTCTTGGATGACGATGAAGGGGAATTCCCTATCTAGACGGTCGGCCGCTTTGTGCTTGAGCTGAGCGAGCCGGGCCAGCAAACCACCGACGTCGCCTGCGGGAACTGAGTGCCGGGATAGTTTTTCGCCTGCGCCAGGCGAGAGGGAGGTGATCAGCCAGATCGATCGGCTGAGCTCCAGCGAGACAAAGATCGCGCCGAGGTCGGTGCGGATGGCGGTGTGTTCTAGGTGGTCATGCATCGGGCGAGCTCCGGCGGGTTGGACATAGCGCCCTCACTCTGCCGGTGGCCGAGCGGAGCGCTACCCCGCCCCATGGGATCTTCATTTTTGCTTTGAGTATTTCGCGACCACCCGCCCTCGGAGGGAACAATCGAACATTGGTATTGTCGGGCGAGTGGGCGTTGTTAGTCTGCAACCTGCTGTTGGGGTGAGGTTGGGTCCGTGAAGGCTGATGAGTTTAAGACCTGGCTTCAGGCCGCCGCTGGCGTGGTCAGCCCTTAACCGCCAAGGCCATTCAACACCGCCGGGGGAGGCTCAAGCGGGTCGAGCGCTCGCTGGCCGCCATGGGATTTCCTGACGCGGATATTGATGAACTGATTTCGCGGGGGGAACTGCCCGCCATGCTCGCCAAGTTGAGCAGCTATATTGGCTCCCGCGAGGGCGCGCCGCCGGTAAGTCTTGTCCCTCAGGCGGAGAATCCGGATGGTCAGTTGCGCAACCTGGTGGCGGTGACCCGTCTCTACGGCAGGTTCGCAAACGGAGAGGACCCCAACGCCCACGATCCGGAAGCCGACGACGTTGAAGATGATGCGGCTGAGGTTGGAAGCGACGCTGACGACATCCGGGCCGCGGCGCTCAAGCTCTATATCGATCCGGCGCGCCTGAAGGGCGAGGCCGAAGTATCCATTCGCGCAGGCGACTTGCACAATGCCCTGGGCCTCGACCAGGCTCACGCCAACGTCTGCCAAGCGCTGGGCGGCGCCAAGTTTCAGCAGTTGGCCAATGTGCAGCCGCCGCGAGTAGAGGGGCCGGGGCAAAGCTCGACGACAACCTACCACTTTAGCCTTCGGGCAGGCTCGAGCCTGACTACTGAGAGTGCGGCCTTGGCGGTCACGAAGCCCACCAACCTGATTTTCTACGGACCACCAGGCACCGGTAAGACCTACCGGACCGCGCTGGAGGCTGTGCGGCTGTGCGATGGCGATACGCCCGATGAGCGTAGTGATCTGGTGCGACGCTACGGCGAGCTTGAGCGGGAGGGGCGGATCGGCTTCGTCACGTTCCACCAGAGCTTCTCTTACGAGGACTTTGTTGAGGGGCTGCGTCCGGAGACGGCGGCGTCCGACATCAGCGGCTCAGCTGGTTTCCGGCTGGAGCCGCGCAACGGTGTGTTCCGCGAGATGGCGGCCCTGGCCGATCAGGCGCGTCTGGCGGCGGCCGCGCCGCGGAGGGCTGGCGGCCTGGATCTTTCCGGCCGTCGATTCTGGAAGATGGGCCTGGGCGCGATCGGAACCGAGGATCACATCTACGACGAGGCCATCGCGGGCGACTATGTCGTCCTGGGCTGGGGCGGTGAGGTCGACTGGAGCGACGCGGCCTATGAGGACATTGGAGCGGTTCGCGCCAAGTGGGCCGAGGTTGGACCGGCCGACAGCAAGCCGAGCAATGTCTCTCAGCTTCACCCGTTCCGCTCGGAGATGAAGAAAGGCGACATCATCATCGTCCCCTATGGCAACACCGCTTTTAGGGCGATTGGCGAGGTCACGGGCGACTACACCTTCGTGGCCAACCCTGACGGCGAGTACAATCATCGTCGCGAGGTCAACTGGCTCCTCAAGCTTGAAAAGCCCCTGCCGCTGGACAGCATCGTGGAGGGGGCCTTCACGATGCGAACCCTCTATCCGATCAATGCGAGCCGCATCCGGATGGAAGCGGTGTCGCGGCTGATTGGCGCTCCGGGGGACGCAGAGGCCACTGCGCCGGGCGTGGCCCCGTCGTTCGTGCTGGTGATCGACGAGATCAATCGCGCCAACATCTCCAAGGTGTTTGGCGAGTTGATCACCCTGCTTGAGGCCGACAAGCGTCTCGGCATGGAAAACGAAATCCGGGTCAAGCTGCCCTATTCCGGGGAGATGTTCGGCGTGCCGGCGAACCTCCACCTGATCGGCACCATGAACACGGCCGACCGCTCGATCGCGCTTCTCGACACGGCGCTTCGCCGCCGTTTCACGTTCGAGGAGATCATGCCCGACCCCGATCTGCTGAGGGCAGCGGCCCGGCGCACGGGGGTGGATCTGGTCGCGGTGCTGAAGGCGGTGAATGAGCGGATCGAGTATCTGTTCGACCGCGAGCACCAGGTCGGCCACGCCTTCTTCATGGCCTGCCAGGATCGTCACGACGTCGATGCGGTTATGCGCGATCGCGTCATTCCGCTGCTGCAGGAGTATTTCTTCGAGGACTGGTCGCGGCTGGCGATGGTGTTGGGCGAGCGGGAGGGGGCCAAGGAGGGAGCCTTCCTCAATTGCGACCGCATCCCGCCGCCGCCGGGCTTCGACGGCGAGGATCGCTGGCGCTGGTCGGTGCGCCCGTCCTTCGCGCCAGACGCCTACCAACGTCTGCTCGGCCGTGCGGCCGTGAGCGCTCCCGCCAATGAGGAGGCCGCCGGCGCGGCCGAAGCGGCGGCGGCCGAATGACCCATCTCTCGGTCCTGGAATGGGATCGGGTTGCGGTCGGGGAGGGCGGTTTCTCCCGCCGCCAGGCCGATCAGCTGCTGGCCGCGGCGCGGTCGCACCCGCTTGGCGGCGCTGAGGGGACCAATATCCTGATCGATCATCATCGTTGGCTTAGGAGCCAACAGGTGGTCGGCATCGTCGCGGGCGAAGGCTGTAGCTTGGAGATCCTGCCGAAGATCGACCAGCTCGGCGACGCCGTGTCCTCGGAGGGCCGCGCCGGGCTGCGCCATCGCCTGGTGCAGATGTTGGACGTGGCCCTGGGCCTGGAGATCAATCTTGGCCGTGACGCCGCCATGGCGCGGCAAGATGAAACCCTGCTGGACATCCTGATCCGCGCCTTCGCCGACCAGCTGACCAATGAGGTGAGACGCGGGCTACCGCGCCAGTATCTTCGGTGCGAGGAAGACCTGCCGACCCTGCGCGGCCGGCTCGATGTCACCCGCCAGTTCACGACGTTGGCGGTGCGGCCGGACCGGCTCGCCTGCCAGTTCGACATCTTGTCGCCGGACACGGCGCTGCTCCAGGTGATGAAGGCGTGCGTGGTATTCCTTGCCAGACAGGCCCGCCGCGCCGAAACCGTGCGCAGGCTCGCAGAGCTCCGCGTCGCCCTGGCCGATGTCGCCGACGTCCACCCGCATCATTTGGCCTGGGACAAGATCGCAATCGACCGATCGAACCGCCGTTGGCGCTCGCTGCTGGCCCTGGCGCGGCTGTTTCTTCGCCGCGACTGGCAGGCGACCCATAGGGCCAACGATCTGCGCGACTTGGCCGGCGTCACCTTGTTGTTTCCGATGAACGACCTCTTCGAGGCCTATGTCGCGGCGCTGCTGCGCAAGGCCCTGGCCCCAGAGGGCTACGAGGTCGTCTCGCAAGGTGGGCTGCGCTATTGCCTCAATGAGATTGCGCCCGACGGCACGCTGGGGCGACCCTTGTTCCGCACCAAGCCCGACTGCATGGTGCGCCGGAACGGCCGCACCGTGTTGGTGATCGACATCAAATGGAAGCGTTTGAGCGCCGCCGGCAGTGACCCAAAGCGTGGCGTCTCCCAAGCTGATGTCTACCAGCTCATGGCCTATGCCCGGCTCTATGACTCGGCGCGCCTTATGCTCCTTTATCCGCATCATCCGGACCTTGAAGGAGAGGGCGCGCTCGCACGTCACCGCCTCAATGTCGCCGGCGCCGATGAACGGCTGACGATCGCCAGCATCGACGTCGCGGCGGACCGTCTGGCGACCATGGCGTCGCTGAAAGCCTTGGTCCTCGGTGAAGCGATGGTCCCGGCCTGATGGTGGCGGGAGGCTACTGACTTACAGCTTGGGCGCCCACTTAGCGATTTCGGCCAGGATCTCGTCGAAGGCTGGTTGGCCGCGGAAATAGAGCGCGCTTGAGGCGATGTAGGCCTTCTGCAGCGTGGCCCGGGTCTCTGGGTCGCTGAGTACGAAGGCCTCGTTCTCGGCGATGACCGGATTGTCGGCCTTCGGGAACCGCTTGTCCTTGTGGTCGAGATACCCTTGCGTGCCGATAAACGCCTGCACGGTCGGATCCTGGAGCAGGGAGTAGACGTCGTAGTAGTGGCGCATGAAGTTGGGCGGGAACGCGCCGGTCTCCTGCTGCTGGCGGAACTTGGTGGAGATCGCCTGCAGCTTTTCCACGAGGGTGTGGCCGGGGTGGTAGCAGGCGACGCTCAGGGCGCGGTTGTCGAGAATCTCGACCCGGCTGGCGGCGAAGTCATAGGCCCACGAGCTGATGTCGCGCGGTTCGTTGGGCGCGACATCGTCGAAGCCGACTTCCAGCAGCACGCCGTCTTTCAGGCCTTCCACCGATCCATTGATACTGGCGTAGGTTAGGCGAATGCCGGCGCTGCGATATTGGCGAGGGTCATCGAACGCCGTGTCGCGCTCGACCGAGGTGATGCCGTCGATGACGATGGTCTGCGCGAGCCGATCATAGAAGTCCCTGCGGCTTTGGACGTGGGCCGGCTTGTCGTGGTTGCGGCCGGTCATCACCGGCGGATCGGCGGGCGGCGCGATGCGGATGTCGATGTCTTCCGAGAAACGGCTGATCAGTCCGTAGCCCTTGGAGAGCGAGGTGCCGCCCTTCAGCTCGAAGGTCAGGCCCAGCTGCTGCAGGCCGTAGAGGCTCTGCATGATCCAGTAGTCCTTCTCGCCCAGGGCCGGCGCGATGCCCTGCGCCTCAGCGACGATCCGGATCAGATCGGCGAACTCGCGATGGTTGTGCAGGAAATCACGCGGCATCCTGGGCTCCGACCTCGGCCCCAACCTCAGCCAGCGCGCGGGCGAAGAACTTCTTGGCCCGCTCGGAGCCGTAGGACTGGGCGGCCTTTTTCACGCGCGCCCGGTCACTGGCGGCCAGCCGCGCCTTGACGCGCTCGAGCACGTCTTCGGCGCTTTCGCCGAGCTGATCGAGGTTGTTGACCAGGTCGACCATCAGAAACTCAGCCGTGAGCTTCTTCGGGAACGCGGGCTTCATCCGAAAATCGTAGGTGCGGCCGCCGAGCGCGAATTTCCCGTGGCGCTTGTGGTTGTAGACCACGGTCTTGTTGTGCAGCTGGGTCGTGCCGACCCCAAGAGCATTGTAGGCGTTGGGCGAGGCCAGCAGGAACGGACCGCCCTTGAGGAAGGTCGACACCAGGGTGTCGTCCTCGGGCGGGGCCTTCCCGAACACCGTCTGTTTGGGCGCATAGTAGAGGCCGCCGGCCAGCTTGGTCAGCACGCCGGCCTGCACCGCTTCCTTGAGCATTAAGAATCCATGCAAAGACGGACCGTATGGTGACCGCGAGGGGAGGGGGTGTCTTGGCGCTCCGGCCCTGTGGCGTTAGATGGCCTCATGATCCAGTCGACCACTCGTCTTAGTCGGGGCGCGCGCCTTCGCCGCCCGCAGCCTGTGTGGATCTACGGCGGGATCGTTCTGGCTGTTGTCGTCCTGCTTGGCCTGGGACTTCTGTTCTTCAGGCCGTAGGGCGCATTGGGGAAAGCTTTCCCCTGCGGCCGAGCCTCTAGTCTCGTCCGA
This sequence comes from Caulobacter sp. 32-67-35, assembly GCA_002280875.1. GTDB lineage: Bacteria > Pseudomonadota > Alphaproteobacteria > Caulobacterales > Caulobacteraceae > Caulobacter. The sequence goes on from NCEV01000062.1 coordinate 9,851, forward strand.
CCCCTTCTGCGGGGATACCCCGCAACGCCCCGGAAACGGAGAGCGGCCGTCGGGCGTGCTCGGTCCCGCCGCGTGCCGCGCCTCCTACGGGTCCGCCCCTGGCGGGCGCCTTCAGGCGCCGCCGGCCGCTCGACGGCGCGTCCCGCCTGGCCTGGCGGCCAGGCTCCTTGCAGCCTTCATTCAATCTTGAGCCTGCGCAGCAGGGTAAGCTCTGGCAATGATTCGAATTCCTGCGGGAAACCTGTTCGCCTCGGCGTCCGCGATTGGCGGGTCCTGCAAGTACTTGCAGGTCGCTCAACGGCAAATGCGCGAGACCGACCATGACCGTCTCGTGGTCGCGTTGGGTGATATTGGCGTCACGATCCAGGCAGCGACTTTCCTCAAGCGCGCAGCTGACGAGTTGGGATTCGTCGCCTGTAGCGCCGCCGCTGCGGAGTTTGGCGCAGTGATGGAGCGCTTTCCCATGCCAGCTGGGGGCGGCCTCCAGCTCACAGACGCCCAGCTTACAGAGCTGATTGCGTCCCTTGAGTATCTGCTGAAGACCTTCCGCGATGAGCTGGAGGCGCGGCCGATGTTTGTCCTGCAGCCCGGGTCGGCTTTGCTGCTGGATCAAACCGATCCACCGTTCGGTATCGCTGTCCTGGAAGCCTTTCCGGCGAGCGAAGTCGATGTCGGCGAGGCGGCGCGCTGCCTGGCGATGCGCAGCCACACCGCCTGTGTCATGCATCTGATGCGGGCGCTGGAGGTTCCCTTGCAGGCCCTCGCCCAGCGTTGCGGTTTGGCGCCCAACGCCAACTGGAACACGCTCCTCAATCAGATCGAGGTGCAAATCCGCCAACGACGTGAAGATCGCGACCCGGTCGCCGAGCAGTGGATGGCTGAGGCGGCGACTCAGTTTCGCTTCATCAAGAACGCTTGGCGCAATCACGCCATGCACGCGCGCGCCGATTACGACGACGTCCAGGCGCGCGAAATCTACAATAGCGTGGGAGCCTTCCTGCGGCAGCTGGCGAACCATCTGCACGAGGCTCCCAGCGTCGATCCGGCCTAGATGAGCGGCCGCCCACAAATCTGACGCTAAGCCTTCCGATTGCCAAAGGGCGTTGGCGAAGCCGCATGTTCCGCTTATGTTCTCCTTACGCCAGCCGGTGTGCAGAAGTGTGCATTTCTGGCCAGTTGTTTACACCGAGGCTTCAGCATGCGGAAATCACAGTCTGATTCGGGGGACGCTTGCGCCATGGCTGACGTTGCACGTGTGCATGTTCTTCTGCCGGCGGCCCAAGGTGAGCGGTTTGAGGCCTACTGCCGATCGAAGGGCCATAAGAAATCGACCCTGATCGCTCGTCTCATCCGAGATCATCTGGATCGGGAGCGCTTCGACGTTCAGCCAGGGCTCTTTCGGGACGTCCAGCAGTGACGGCGTCGAATCCCTACTTGATCCGCCGGCACACCAAGCGCCCCGCAGCAGGGGCGCCGACAGCAGTCGATCTGTTCTCCGGTGCCGGCGGCCTCACGCTGGGGCTGGTGGATGCAGGCTTCGACGTTCGGCTTTCATCGGACTGGGACGTGGCGTGCGAAGCGACACACAATCGAAATTTGCCGCAGGTCCCCTTCGTCCGGACCAGTGTTGAGAACCTCAGTGGGCCGGAAATCCTTGAGCGTACCGGGCTTAAGGCTGGAGAGCTCGACCTGCTCGTGGGTGGACCCCCGTGTCAGGGCTTCAGCATCATTGGCCAACGCCAAATCTGGGATCCTCGTAACGGCCTTGTCCGGCACTTCATCCGTATCGCGGAGGAGCTGAAGCCACGGTGTGTGGTTATCGAAAATGTGCCGGGCCTGGCGACACTCGAACAGGGGGCCGTGCTTCGAGAGATCGGCAGACTGTTCAACGAAGCCGGCTACGTCGTCGAATGCGCTGAGCTGCTGGCAGCCCAGTATGGCGTCCCACAGATGCGCTGGCGGATGTTCTTCATAGCTTGGCGGTTGGACCAAGGCCGGCGTGGGGGCTTCCCGCAACCGACGCATGGATCTTCGGGCATCGGCGATCTTCTCCCCAACCGCACAATTTCTGCTTCCGAGACGAAGGGTTTCCTGACGATCGGGGACGCTATCGGGGACTTGCCGGCCATCGAGGCGGGAGAGTGCAAAGATCGCTACGAAGGGGGGCCGAAGACGGCCTACCAAGTGGCGATGCGGGACCAACAACCCAATGATCTTGGCAATCACTATGCCGCACGCCTGGCCGCGCAGAATCTCGCACGCATCCGCTCGCTAAAGCCGGGGCAGGATTGGCGTGATCTTCCGCTCGCTTTGCTGCCTGGCGGGATGCAGCGGGCGCATCGGAAGGATCACACGCGCCGCTATCGCCGGATGAAGTGGGACGGGGTGGCGCGCTCGATCATCACGCGCTTCCGCGATCCCAAGTCCGGCGAATACACCCATCCAGAGCAACACCGGACGATAAGCATTCGGGAGGCGGCCCGTATCCAGAGCTTTCCGGACTGGTTCGTGTTCGAGGGCAGCTACACCCAGCAGTACGATCAGGTCGGCAACGCCGTGCCGCCTCTGCTCGGCCGCGCCGTCGCCGTCGAGTTGGCGAAGATGTTGCGTAGCGCCACCGATGAGGACGCAGCGCCCGTCAAGTCTCGATACCGCATGCCGGCCTCGATCAGGGCGGCGGAATAGAGATGGCTCGAGGTCCGCGCACCGAGACGCCTGGCAATTTCGTCAGCGAATGGTTTGGGCATCGGGTCCATCCCAACGTCATCTCGACGACCGCCTCGGTCGCCGATCAGCAGTCGGAACGCTGTCCGTTCTTGAGCGGCGCCACCAACGAGGATCGGCCTTGTATTAAGGCCGCCGCGGCGCGCGGCGTCTGCACGATCAGCAGCGTCAGCAATGGGCCCCGGCAAGATTGGCTGGTCTGTCCCTACCGCGCCCTGAGTGATGGTCTTGTTGAGCGCGCGACCCGCCAGCTCTTCTCGATCCCCGAGACGGTGACGCCATTCGTCACGCCCGCGGTGACGCTGAAGCACGACGACGTCCGAACCGACATCGTGGATCGGCTGAAAGCGCGGCAGCCGGTCTTTATCTACCTCGACAAGAAAACCGGCGGTGAGCTCTCGATCCCGCCGACAGATCGATCGCCGGAGTTTTCCTTCGACGTCACCATAGTCGAGCTGACGATGGAGGAGGGGGCGCCTCACATTGACCGCTTCGGAATTTTGGAAATCCAGACGATGGATTTCCACGGCTCCTACCGTGATGCCGTTCGCAATCTCCGAGAGGGCTTGCGGATGCATCCGACGCGTTTTGGGCCGACCGTTCAGGACAATCAGTGGTGGCTGTCTGAAGGCGTCGAAGGGCCGAACATAGCTAACGTCTTTAAGCGGACGTTCTACCAGATGATGTTCAAGTTCCAGCTAGGGCAGCATGACCGCTGCGCTGGCTGTGTCCTGGCTGTGCCCCAGTCGGTCTGGGACAGCTGGCAAAGACATCTCGGTGCGCCCGAACTCGTCGCGGAGGCGGATGGGACGCATAGCCTTCTGGCCCCCGGACGTGTGCGCCTCGATCCCTGCCCAGCCTGGATCTACGTGTTTGATCCCGATGCGACGTCGCCGGAGACCCCGTCTCCAATCGTTCTGCGAAAGATGATTGGCACGGACGCGCCATCGATGTCGCACTGGGCCCTTGAAGTCGCACCGGCCGCGGCCCTGTCCAACATCGACTCCGAGGCCGGGATGCTGTCGGTCCTGTCCCGTCGTTTGAAGCTCTTTTGGCCGGAGCTCGCCAAGACGGTCGTTGTTGAGCTTTCAGGCGATCGGAATGCCAGGACGCCAACCTCAAAGCCGCGCCGTACAAAGACCATTCAAGCCCCGCTGGCGGCGGTCGAACAATCCAGTGACTACGCGGGCCCATCACCCGAGGCCGTACACGGCGAGACTCCTGACGAAGGGTAGCGAAACCATGGTTCGGCTGGGCATTAGGCTGCGCCGGCATCCTGGTGTCTCGGAGGTCCTTCGCTTCGACGGGCGTATCCGACGGCCGCAGATGTAGAGCTTCTGCACTCCTCGTCGCTGGCGTAACCGCGGCGGCATTTAGCGGCCGTTATTTTATTGAACGCCGCTATGGCGGCTTGCCTGCTTGAAAACCAGTAGGACTTCTCTTGGCCCCGCGAGCCGATGCGCCCCCAGTTGCGCACCAGCAGCACCTCGTCAAAGAGGCTTGGCTGGAGTCGCGCCGACCAGAACCTCGACATGTTGCGCGTGGGATCGACGCGGCGAAGGATCATCCGCGGCCAGTCGGTCGCCAGGGCCTGTTGGGCGGTTGCCGAGCTCACGAGTGATCCTCCGGGTTTGGAGCAGATTCAGTGCGCCCGACCACGCTTAGGCGGCTTTCCGGCCGATCGAGGCCCCAGCGACGCATCGCGTAGAATTCAAGAGCCCGCCGGACGGTGACCGACAGTTCGCCGTCGATCCCGTAGTCCCAGCACACCGCCCGCTTTTGGTTTTCCTCAAGGTGAGCGGCCGGCGCCAGGGTGAGGGTCACCCAAGAGCACCAGTCGGTATCGAGCGGCAGATCGACGGCTGCAGACTCCGCCTGAGCTTGGTTCGGCGCCATGGCGATCCGCGAAAGGACAAAGTCTCTGAAGTCTTCGCGCAGGTGGCAGTAGGCCCGAACATGCCAGCGCTGACCGTCTGACACGAACGCTGTAGGCGTGATCGACCGATCCTCCGCTGTGGCGCGTCGCATGGTCTGGTAGGCGACATGGATTGTCTTGCGATCCCGGATGGCCCGGTACAGCCGCGCCATCAGGCCGACATCGAGTGGCCTGTCCAAAGTCGGCAGCACTTCAACCGCCAGTCCAGCCTGCCGTGACCGTTCCAGCCAGGACTCGAGGGCGGGCGGACCGAACAGCGGTTCAAACGTCGACGCGGCCTCGTATCGTCTTTGGCGAGTATCGTAGATCACCTGTCCTGAGGGCAGGGCGGCGAGGTATGCCTTGAGGTCCAGCGCCGCCTGCGGCTGCGACACCCGGAACGTGTCGATCAGGTCGCGGCGATTGACCCGGCCTTCCCAAAAGAGAAGTCCGTCGAGAAACCTTTGCCTAGCTTCATACGCGTATCGCGGCGTGGGAGACGACATGCCGAGAGTCTAGTTGACGGCCAAGCTCTAGTCCATATAGAAACTATATAGACGGGAGGTTGGGCTTCAGATGCGGATCTTGCACACATCAGATTGGCATCTGGGCCGGACGCTGGCGCAGGAGAGCCTCCTCGACGACCAGGCCCAGCTCCTCGACCAGGTCTTCGCAGCGATCGTCGAACATCGCGTCGACGTGCTGATCATCGCCGGCGACCTCTTCGACCGGGCGGTGCCGCGCAAAGAAGCGGTTCAGCTGTTCAACGATTTCCTCGCCCGCGTTTACGCCGAGACCGGCGCTGCGATCGTAGCGATCGCGGGCAATCACGACGCCCCCGACCGCGTTAGCTTCAACTCGGCGCTGCAGGATCCGCGGCGCGTGTTGATCCGGGGCCCTTTGCGAGACCGACCCCACGCCTTGGTCTTGAGCGATGAGCACGGGCAGGTGGCTTTCTCGGCGCTGCCGTACTGCGAGATTTTCGCGGCGAGGGAGGCGTTCGACGATGTCGGCATCGCCAGTTGCGCCCACGCCCTCTCAGCCCAACTGGCGCAGGCCCGCCTGCATGTTCCGCCAGGCGCGCGATGGGTGGTGACGGCCCACGCCTTTGTGGAAGGGGGACGGATCACCGAAACCGAGCGGCCCTTGGCTCAGGTGGGCGGTATCGAGACGGTCCCGTCAGCGATGTTCGATGGCGCGGCCTACGTCGCTCTAGGTCACCTTCATCGCGCACAAGAGGCCGGCGCCGCTCACATTAGATACTGCGGCTCCTGGATGGGCTTCGGATTCGATGAGGCTGATGAGCTAAAGACTCTGAGCCTGGTGGAGCTGGACGCCGCCGGAGTGGCTAGAGTGACCGAGCTTCCGCTGGTCAGCCCGCGTCCGCTGCGGGTCGTGACCGGAAAGTTGGCGGACCTGGTCGCGGCCGGGCGCGCGCCTGACGCGCTCGGGGCGGGTGCTCTGATCAAGGCGGTGTTGACCGACGAGGGCGCACTCATCGATGCCATCGGTCAGTTGCGCGCGGTCTATCCCCACGTGCTGCAGTTGGAACGCCTGAACCGCCTCGCCGCTGTCGGCCCGGGCGCCGGCGCAGCGGCGGTTGATCGGCAAGACCCGGTGAAGCTGGTGGCCGGCTTTCTCGATGCGGTGCGCGGGAGGGGGCCTGACGACGTCGAGACGGGCATGATCGACGAGGCCCTGACCGACCTCCAGAGCGAGGAGGTCTGACATGCGCCCGATCAAAATGCGCCTGACGGCTTTTGGACCGTTCCCCGACACGCAGACCGTCGATTTCCGCCCGGCGTTGGGCGCTCGCCTGTTCGGCATCTACGGACCAACAGGAGCGGGCAAGACCTCGATCCTGGATGGCATTTGCTTCGCACTCTTCGGAGAATCGTCAGGCCAGGAGCGGCAAGGCGACGACCTGCGTTCACACCATGCCACGCCCGATATTGAGACCGAGGTGAGCCTGATCTTCGAGGTCGGGGCCAAGCGATATAATGTCGTGCGGCGACCGCGTCAGACGGTCCGAGGCAAACGGGGCGATGCCCTTGTCGAGCGCCAGCACTGGGCCGCCCTCTACGACGCGACCGACATTGAGGTCGATGACATCGAAGCCGACAACCCCGGCGTCGTGATGGAGGAACGCAAGGTCGAGGTCGTGGCCGATCGGATGCGGTCGATCTTGAACTATAGCGCCGCCCAGTTTCGTCAGGTGGTGCTGTTACCCCAGGGACAATTCCGCCAGCTGCTGACGGCCTCCAGCGACCAGCGCTCCACTGTGCTGCGGGGGTTGTTCGACGTCTCCCTCTACGAGCGCTTTGTTGAACGGCTGAAGGCCGAAGCCTCTGAGCTGCGTAATGAAGTTGAGACGGGCAGGTCGGCGATCAACGGGCTTCTGCAAGCCCATGCCGTGTCCGACACCGATGCGCTGGCGGCCCTGATCGAAACCCTAACGGCCGATGTCGGCGTACAGACGGCGGGCCGCGACGCTGCGCGCGGGGTCCGGGATACGGCCCGCGCAACGCTGCAAGCGGCTCAGCAGATCCAGGATCGATTCACAGAACACGACGCGGCGCTGGACGGCCTTAATGGGGTCCTCGCCCGCGCGCCCGAGATTGACACCCTCAACCTGCGCAAAGCGACCGCTGAGCGCGCTGTGGCCTGTGTCGCCGCCGATGATCGGGCCAATGAGGCCGACAATGATCTAACCGCCGGCGTGGCAGCCCGGACTCTCGCGGCAGACCAGGCGAGTGAGTCGGCGCGCCTGCTTTCTGAGGCGATGGCAGGCCTGCAAGCCTCCGCTGCCCGTCAACCCGTACGGGACGCCGCTATCGCGGCGGTGACCCAACTCGAGGGTGTGCAGAAGCGTGTGGCCGGCGCCGAACCGCTTCGAGAGGCGGCGCGCAGCTCGTCGCAAGCCGCTCTAGAGGCGAAGGCCGCTCTCAAGCTGGCGGCCGATGACCATGATGTCGCCGAGCAGGCGAACGGCGCGGCTAACGCGGAGCTCACTAGCGTTCAGCAGACTGTGCTGCGGATCTCGCAGATTGAGGGCGCTCTGCAGCTCTTGAGACAGGCGCGGGAAGAGGCCGCTCAGTTCGCGAACGCCACCGGCGCTGGCGAGAAGTTCGCCGCCGCGAGGTCGGCCGCTTCGGCCAACCATGAACGACTGGCCGGCGTCCTCGCGGCCTGCAGGGTGGCCGAATCTACTGCCGAAGAAGCACTTGCTTCGGCGCAGGCTGCGCACTTGGCAGCAAAACTCGAGGATGGGGCGCCATGTCCGGTCTGTGGAGCCACGGAGCACCCTCTGCCTGCCGGTGGGGTCGGCGAGGGTCTCGGCCTCGACGCCGCGTGGCGCCAAGCTCGCAGCGCGCGAGAAGCCGCGGACGCGGACGAACGTCAGGCCGCGCAGGTCGCGGCGAGGGCTGACGGCGAATGGACGCAGGCCGTCTCTACGTTGGCGGCGCTGAAGGCGCCTGAGCGGGATGTCACTGCGTTCACGGCAGACATCGTCGCCGCGGATGCAGAACTCGAAGCACTGCAGGCGGGCCCGGACATTGCCACGGTCCAGGCCGCCGTCGATGCCGCCAAACTGCACCTGGCCTCGACAACCTCAGCGCTCGCCGCCGCTCGCGATCAGCATGTCGCAGCTGATAAGGCGGCGACTTCGGCGGCAGCCGCGCTGGCGGCGTCGCTCGCGGACGTGCCCGAAGATCTGCGCGACGCTGCGGCGGTCACCCTTCGCGTCCATGCGGCTATCGAACACCGGGACCAGTTGAACGACGCGCACCAATTGGCGGTCGAGAACGAGCGGCGCGCTAGTGAGGCCGCCCAGGCCGCACGCTCTGGGCTCGGCCACGCTGAGGCTCGGGTGAAGGAGCTGACCGCGGCGCGCGATACGCAGCGGGCTTCGTTCGTGGCCGCAAAGGCGACAGCTGGGCTGAGTGATACTGCTTACACGGCGGCCAAAGCAGATATCCCCAACATCCAGAACCTAGCCTCGACGATCACCGAGCACGTCGCTGGCTTGGCCGCCGCGCAAGATCGGAAGGACCGCGCCGTTGCGGCCATTGCTGGTCTGGATCGCCCCAACTTGGAGGCCAGCTCGGCCGCGCTGACGGACGCCGACGCGATTCTAACCAAGGCTGAGGAACTCCTCACCACGACCACGATGAGGTTGTCGCAGCTTGAAGCCACTCAGGCCCTTGTTGCCCGCCTCGCCGCAGAACTCGCCGAGGCCACGGAGCGGTATCGTGTCCTCGGTGAGCTGGCCCAGCTGACCGATGGTCGAAACGCCCATCGCCTGCGCCTGCGCGATTTCGCTATCGCCGCGACGTTCGACCTGGTGCTCGAAGCGGCCAACCAGCGCTTTGCGCGCATGTCGCGCGGACGCTTCTCGCTGTTACGGAAGTACGAAGGAGGCGACGGCCGGGCCCGGGCAGGGTTGGATATCGAGGTCTACGACGCCCACACCGATCAGAAGCGCGACGCTCATACGCTATCCGGTGGGGAAGGGTTCCTCGCATCTCTGTCGCTAGCACTCGGGCTTTCGGATGTCGTCCAGGCTGAGGCCGGCGGCGTCAAACTCGACGCGATCTTCATTGATGAAGGGTTCGGCCACCTCGATGACGAGACCCTCGATGTCGCCCTTGATACCCTGCGTGACTTGGTGGGCCAGGATCGCGCGGTCGGGGTCATAAGCCACGTCGAGGCCGTGAAGGAGCAGATCCCGATGGGCTTCGACGTGGTCCGCCAGCCGCAGGGAAGCGTCATCAGCCAACGGGTCGGACTATAGGGGACGGCGATGACAGGAAATGCAGCAGTAGATTTGGCGGCAGCGCTTCGCGGGGCCGCGGAGGCGGCGCAGGCTTGTCTGGTTGAGGGAGTCCCCGAGCAGGTCGACCGCCTTTCAGTCCCGATGATCCGACTTGGACAAGAGGACGCTGCCCGGTTGTTGGGGATCGCCCGGCCGAAGGCCGTATATATGATCGAGGTCCCCTTCGATCCGGAAGAGGCCATCAACGACGCCGCAGAATCGCTGGCCGAATTGGGGGTTGAGAAACTCCCGGCTTCGCTGAAAGCGGCTCACCGGCGAGTGGCGGATCGGGCCGGGGAAATATGTACAACCTTGGCCGCATTTATGGTCGATGGCGTGTTGCACACGGCCGTCGCGTCAGCCGATTGGCATGATGCGTTTGATGAGGCCGTTGACGAGATGCTCGATGCGGCACGGGCGGATGCAGAAACCCAAGGTCAGGCGGGCGCCAAAGCCGCCAACGCCGAGATCGCCGCGAAGGCGGCCATCCTCGCAGCCCATCCGTCGTTCAATTTCAGCAGGGTATCGTTCGATAAGCGGCTGACCTTGGCCGAGGCACTATTCAAGGATTGCGACGACCAAGAGCTGCGAGAAGTGACACGCGTCGCTGAGAACCTCTTCTGGCTTGAGCAATCGGGATTTACTTCGCGGGGCTGAGCTGGAAAGCCGGTGCGCACAGGGGGAAGTGATGCTTCAAGAAATCAAAGTCGCCAGTGAGGCCACTTACTCAGCCGCTGGCCAAGTCCTAGACAATCTGAAGTCCATAAACTTCGTTTTCGGGACGAACGGTTCCGGAAAGACGACGATTTCTCGGGTTATTGCGGACCCCGACGTTCGGCAGGCATGCAAGCTGACCTGGAGCGGCGGAGCCCCTCGCGAATGTCTAGTTTACAATAGTGATTTCGCTGACCGCAACTTTGCAGCCCAAATGCCGGGGATATTCACCCTGGGGGAGGCTCAAGCGGAGACCATTACCGCGATCGAGGTCGCGACACGGCAAGTGCAGTCTTTGACCCAGGAAATTCAGGGCCTCAGAGGCACCCTGGGAGACGAAACTTCGGGAAAACTCGGCGAGCTGCGCCAGCTCCGCGCCGCTTTCGAAGAGAAGTGCTGGAGCATCAAGACCACCCACGACCCTCACTTCCAGGATGCCTTCACGGGCTTTCGTAATTCTAGGACGAGCTTCTGCGACAAAATCCTCGGCGAGTGGGCGCAAAACTCGGCCAGCGTCGTCGCGCTGGACGATCTAAAAAGACGCGCCCTGACGGTGTTTGCAAAGGGCCTCGAGCGCATCGCGCCCCTTGAGGCCCTCGACTCGGCCGAACTCTTGGGCCTGGAACAGACGCCGGTGCTCGCGAAAAAAGTCGTCGGAAAGGACGACATCGACATTGCGGCGTTAATCCGCAGGCTGGGCAATAGCGACTGGGTCCGGCAGGGACTTACCTACATCAATGAATCCGGCGGCCAATGTCCATTCTGCCAACAGGACATCGCCGATGACCTGGCGCAGAAGCTAAACGAGTATTTTGACGAGACGTACCTCGCAGACCTTCAGGCGATCGAACGTACCCGTGATGCGTATGCAGCTTTTTCGAAAGTGATTCTGGACCGGCTTGAAGGCCACGTTGTATCCGGAAATCGGTATCTCGATACGCCAGCCCTTCAGGCAAACATCGACCGCTTCAAAGGCAAGGTGGAGTTGAACCTTCGCCAGTTGGAGCGGAAGCGGAAGGAGGCTAGCGCTCAGATTACGCTAGACGGACTGGGTGACGTTTTGGCGTCCCTGCTCGGCGCCATTGAAGCGGCCAACGTGGAAGTCGCCGCTCACAACGCGATGGTCGACAATCTCACAAACGAACGCGCAACGCTGATCTCGCAGATCTGGAAGTGCCTCCTCGAGGACGCGAAGCTCGAATTTACCACCTACACCGCATCAAAAACTGCCCTTGATCGAGCCGTGACGGGCTTGAACTCGGGCCTGACGGGCAAGCGGCAAGCGCTAGCCCAAGCCAAGGCCCACCTGGCGGAGCTCGAAAAGGGCGTCACGAGCGTTCAGCCGACTGTCACCGAGATCAACGCGATACTTAAGTCGTTCGGTTTCACCGGCTTTCGCCTAGCGACCGCCGGCGAGCATCAAAATTTATATGAAATTGTTCGGGGCGACGGGAGCGAAGCTGCGGCCACCCTGAGTGAAGGTGAGCGCAGCTTCATCACGTTCCTCTATTTCTATCACTTAATCCGCGGAAGCGTGACCACAAGCGGAATGAATGCCGAGCGGATCATAGTTTTTGATGACCCGGTTTCAAGCCTAGATAGCGATGTACTGTTTATCGTCAGCGCGCTAATTAAGCGGGTTATTGACGAGGCTTGCCGCGGTGATGGACTAATCAAGCAAGTATTCGTACTGACACACAATATCTATTTCCATAAGGAAGTTTCCTTCGACCCAAAGCGGGGGAAGGAATGCCGCGCCCATGAGACGTTCTGGATCGTCAGGAAGCTAAACGATGAATCCGTCGTCGTTGGCTATAACCACAATCCGATCAGCACCTCCTACGAGTTGTTGTGGCAGGAGGTTAGATCGCCAGAGCGTTCGAAGATTACCCTTCAGAATACTCTTCGTCGGATCCTTGAAAATTATTTCAAAATTCTCGGCAACCTCGACAAGGATGAGATAGTCGAGCTGTTCGACGGGCGCGACCAGCAGATTTGCGGCTCGCTATTTTCTTGGGTGAATGACGGGTCGCATAGCTTCAACGACGACCTGTATATCTCGGCGGACGACGCAGTGATCGCGCGTTACCTGGACGTCTTTCGCCGGATATTTGAAGTCACCCACCATCAGGCCCACTATGAGATGATGATGGGACCAGAGGCGCTTGCAGCGTCCGGCCTGGCCGGTACGGTTGCAGTAGCGCCAGCCGTGCAGTGAGAGAGGGCCTTGGCATTCAGTCAGTTAAGGCGCCCTAATATCCATACAAAACA
>NCEV01000063.1 GCA_002280875.1 Caulobacter sp. 32-67-35
AGGGGAATGTCGTAGCCGATCTTGGCGCCGTCGCGGTCCATCGAGGTCAGCAGGATCTCGCCCGCGCCGCGTTCCACCACCTTGGCCGCCCAGTCGACGACGTCGAGGCCGGTGTCCTTGCGACCGCCATAGGTCCAGACGTTCCAGCCGCTGCCGTCCTCGCGCAGCTTGGCGTCGATGGCCACCACGATGCACTGGGCGCCGAAGGCGTCGGCCCCGGCGGCGATCAGATCGGGATTTTCCACGGCGGCGGTGTTGGTCGAGACCTTGTCGGCGCCCGCCAGCAGCAGGCGACGCATGTCGGCCACCTCGCGCACGCCGCCGCCGACCGAGACCGGCATGAAGCAGACCTCGGCGGTGCGGGAAATCACGTCCAGGATCAGGCCCCGGCCCTCGCTGGAGGCGGTGATGTCCAGGAACATCAGCTCGTCGGCCCCGGCCGCGTCATACGCTCTTGCTTGCTCGACCGGATCGCCGGCGTCGCGCAGGGCCACGAAATTGACGCCCTTGACCACCCGCCCGTCCTTTACGTCGAGGCAGGGAATGATCCGGGTCTTCAGCATCAGGTCGCCGCCACCGTCAGGGCTTCGGCCGGGCGGATCGTGCCGGCATAGAGCGAGCGACCCAGGATGGCGCCGGCGATCTTGACGCCCGGACGGGCCTTCAGCCGCTCGATGTCGGCCACGGCGGCGACGCCGCCCGAAGCGATGACCGGGATCGAGACGGCGTCGGCCAGCTCGCCCACGCCCTCGACATTGACGCCCGTCAGAGCGCCGTCGCGGCTGATATCGGTGATGATCAGGGCGGCGACGCCGGCGTCCTCGAAACGGCGCGACAGGTCGATGGCCGAGAGCTCCGACAGGCCGGTCCAGCCGTCGACCGCCACCTTGCCGTCGCGCACGTCGACGGCCACGGCGATCTGCTCGGGCCACAGCTTGGCGGCCTTTTTGACTAGGTCAGGATCATGCACGGCGATCGTGCCCAGGATCACGCGGGACACGCCGGCTTCGATCCAGGCCTCAATGCCCTCCAGGGTGCGGATGCCGCCGCCCAGCTGCACGGGGATCGAGATCGACTCCAGGATCGACTGCACGGCGGCCGTATTGACCGACTTGCCCTCGATGGCGCCGTTCAGGTCGACCACGTGCAGCCACGAGAAGCCGTCCTTGACGAAGCGTTCGGCCTGATCGGCGGGGCTGTTGTTGAAGACCGTGGCCTTTTCCATGTCGCCGTGCAGCAGGCGCACGCACTGGCCGTCCTTCAGGTCGATGGCGGGATAGAGGATCATGGGCGCCATTCCAGAAAGTTGGCGAGCAGGGATAGCCCTGCGGCTTGAGATTTCTCAGGGTGAAACTGTACGCCTGCGACATTGTCCTTGACCACCGCCGCCGTGAACGGGCCGCCGTGGTCTGTGGTCGCCAGAACGTCAGCCGGATCGGTCGGCGTCAGGGCGAAGGAGTTGGCGTAGTACATGTGGGCGCCGTTTTCGACGCCCTGAAAAAGGGGGTGATCACGCGTCAGTTGGATCGCGTTCCAGCCCATGTGCGGAATCGTCAGGCTGGGGTCGCTGGGCGCCAGTTTCCTGACCTCTCCGGGAATCCAGTCCAGGCCGGGGGTGACCCCGAATTCCAGACCGCGCGTGGCCAGCAGTTGATGGCCGACACAGATGCCCAGGAACGGAACGCCCCGGCCATGCACGGCCTGGTTCATGGCCTCATAGACGCCCGAGGCGTCCAGGCCCGCGCGGCACGAGGCGAACGCCCCCACGCCGGGCAGCACCACGCGGTCGGCGGCGGCCACAAGCGAGGGTTCCGCCGTGACAACGATGTCAGCGGCGATCCCCCGGCGACGGGCCGCCTCACGCAGGGCCTTTTCGGCCGAACGCAGGTTGCCCGACCCGTAATCGATCAGGGCGACGGTCTGCATGAGATCAGTGTCCTACAGAACGCCCTTGGTGGAGGGAGCCAGGCCGCCGGTCTTGGGGTCGATCTCGACCGCCTGACGCAGCGCCCGGGCCAGGGCCTTGAACCCGCTCTCGGCGACGTGGTGGGTGTTGTCGCCGTACAGGGTTTCCAGATGGACGCAGGCCCCGCAGTTCATGGCGAACGCGTGGTGGAACTCCTTGAAGAGTTCGGTGTCCATCTCGCCGACCTTGGGCCGTTTGAAATCGACCTTCCAGATCAGATAGGGCCGGTTGGACAGGTCGATGGCGCAGCGCGTCAGGGTCTCGTCCATCGGGATATAGGCCGCCCCGAAGCGGCGGATGCCCTTGAAGCCGTCCAGCGCCTTGTTCACGGCCAGACCCAGCACGATGCCGGTGTCTTCCACCGTGTGGTGCATGTCGATGTGCAGGTCGCCCTTGGTCTCGACCTTCAGGTCGAAGCCGCCATGGCGCGCGAAGCTCTCCAGCATATGGTCGTAGAAACCAATGCCGGTGGAGATCGTCGAGACGCCGGTCCCGTCGAGATCGATCCAGACCCGGATCTGGGTCTCCTTCGTCTCGCGGACCACTTCAGCGGTGCGGGCCATGACCGGCAGCGGGCGGCCCTGGGACAGGCCAAAGAGGAAACCAGCGGCGTATTGGTCGCCCGCGCCGGTCGTGTCCACGACTTTTTCCACGGGATAGGCAGAGATTTCGTGAACCTGACCGCCGGCGGCCACCACCGAGCCCCGCTCGCTGCGGGTGACGGCGGCGATGGTGACCTTTTCTGACAGGGCCTTCACGGCCGCGTCGAAGTCGTCGGTCTCGAACAGGGCGCACACCTCTGCGGCGTTGGCGAAGACGATGTCGCACTGGGTTTCGATGAAGCCCAGCAGGCCGGCGCGGTGACGCTCGACCACGAAGCTGTCGGACAGCGTGATGGCGATCTGACGACCGGCGCCATGGGCCAGGGCGGCGGCCTTGGCGAAGGCGCGGCGGGCTTCAGGCGGATCGAACAGATAGCCTTCCAGATAGGAATAGCGCGCCGCCTCGATGATCGCCGGATCGACATCGGCGCTGGTCAGCTCCACGCAGGCGCCCAGATAGGTGCTCATGGTGCGCTGGGCGTCAGGGGTGACGTTGATCAGGCTCTGGGCCGTGGCGGGGCCCTCGGCCAGCGACGGGGTGGTGAAGGCGCAGCCGATGGCCTTCATGTCGTGGCGAAATACGTTGCCCAGCTGGTCGTCGGCGACTTTGCCGATGAAGGCGCCCTTGCCGCCGAAGCTGGCGACGCCGGCCACGGTGTTGGCGGCGCTGCCGCCCGAGGCCTCGATGGCGGCGGCCATCACGTCATACAGGCTGGCCGCCCGCGCCGGATCGATCAGGGCCATCGAGCCCTTCACCAGACCCTCGCGCGCAAGGAAGGCGTCGTCGCACTGGGCGATGACGTCGACGATGGCGTTACCGATGGCGGCGACGTCGTAGAGAGCGGTCATGGAGATCGGCAAGCCTTTGAAAGAGCAGGGGACGCAAAGCGTTTAAGGGCTGGCAAGTAAAGGAAGCGTGCTGCCAAGGCAACGAAGGCTTGCCCCTGGCCCTGCGACATTCTAACCGCCAGGCATGACCTCACCGACCGCTGATATCCTGATCCTCGCGCCGTCTTCGGAAAACGCCGCCTATGCCGCTGCGGGCGTACGGTTGTTCGAGCGACTTTCCGCGCCGCTGCGCGCCCGCGGCCTGACCGTGGCGAGCCAGCCCTGGACCGATCCGGTCGATCCCGAGGCGGCCCGGCTGGTCTTGCCCTTGCTGGCCTGGGGCTATCACCTGCGCCAGCCTGCCTGGTTTGCTCAGCTGGACGCCCTGGAGGCCGCCGGCGTCCCGGTGATCAATCCGGTTCCGACCCTGCGCTGGAACACCACCAAGACCTATCTGATCGAGTTGGAGAGCAAGGGCGCGCCCGTCGTGCCGACCCATGCCCATGATCGCCTGACACCCGAAGCCCTGGCCGCAGCCTTTGACGCCTTTGGCGTCGATGAGCTGGTGGTCAAGCCGCAGATCTCCGGCGGCTCGCAGGACACCGTGCGGGTCAGGCGTCACGATGATCTGCAGGGTGGCCCGCCCGGCGCGGCCCTGATCCAGCCGTTCCTGCCCGCCGTGGGCGAGGAGGGCGAGCTGTCGCTGTTCTATTTCGACGGCGTCTTCAGCCATGCGGTCACCAAGGTCGCGGCTAGCGGCGATTTCCGCGTGCAGCCGCAGTTCGGCGGCCTGGTCAGCAGCGTCGCGCCCGAGCCAGAGGCCCTTCGCGCGGCCCAGATGGTGCTGGAAGCCGCCGACCAGCCTCTGACCTATGCCCGTATCGACCTGATCCGGGGCCTGGACCACACACCGCAACTGATGGAGCTGGAGGTGATCGAGCCTGATCTGTTCCTCGAGCATGCCCATGACGGCGGCGCGGCGTTCGCGGCGGCGGTGATGGCCCGGCTCTAGCGGATGGCTGGGAGCGACTTATCTAGGTTGTAACCGCAGGAGTTGCTGATGTCCGATCTCTCCGCCTTCCCGATCACGACCCGCTGGCCCGCCAGGCATCCCGATCGCCTGCAGCTCTATTCGCTGAACACGCCCAACGGCGTGAAGGCCTCCATCATGCTGGAGGAGATCGGCCTGGCCTATGAGCCTCACCTGATCGACATTGGCGCGAACGAGACCTGGGGGCCGGAATATCTGTCCCTGAATCCGAATGGCAAGATACCGGCGATCATCGATCCCGATGGTCCGGGGGGCAAGCCATTGGCCTTGTTCGAGTCCGGCGCGATCCTGCTTTATCTGGCCGAAAAGACCGGCAAGCTGCTGCCCGCCGATCCCGCGCTTCGCTATCAGACGATCCAGTGGGTGTTTTTCCAGGTCGGCGGCGTGGGGCCGATGTTCGGGCAGCTGGGCTTTTTCCACAAGTTCGCCGGCAAGGACTATGAGGACAAGCGCCCGCGCGACCGTTATGTCGCCGAGAGCAAGCGCCTGCTGGGGGTTCTGGACTGCTGGGCATGGTGCGCAATCTGGTCGGCTACTACGATGCGGGCGAGCTGGTCGACTATGCCAGCCTGAAGTCTGTTCCGGTCTGGCTGGAGCGCTGCCTGGCGCGACCGGCCGTGCAGCGCGGGCTGGAGATTCCGGCGAGGGTTTAGCGTCCAAATATTCCGCTCTCCCCGGCGGAGGCCGGGGCCCAGATCGAACCCCTAGAAGTCGGAGTGTTCGCAAGGCCGCGTGGCGCATCCACCCCAAACGCTCGGGATGAATCTGGGTCCCGGCCTTCGCCGGGAAGAGCGGAGTTTGGGGTTACGCGCCCAGGAACAGCTCCCGCGAGGGACACAGGTCCGCGATCTTGCAGACCTCGCACCGGGGCTTGCGCGCCACGCACACATAGCGGCCGTGCAGGATCAGCCAGTGATGGGCCCGGGTCTGATAGGGCCCGGGCACGATCCGCATCAGATCGTCCTCGACCGCGTCGGGCGTCTTGCCGGCCGACAGTTTCAGCCGGTGGTCTTGCGGCCCACGCCGGGCAGGCTTTCCAGGTCGGCGCGGTTCAGCGGCACCTGCCCGCCGTGGCGGTCGATCAGGATCTGGGCCGAGGCGATGACGTTCTTGGCCTTGGTGCGGAACAGGCCGATCGAGGCGATGTAGCGGATCAGGCCTTCCTCGCCGAGCGCCAGCATGGCCTCGGGGCTGCCTGCGACCTGGAACAGCGGCCCGGTGGACTTGTTGACCTGAACATCGGTGGCCTGGGCCGAGAGCGCGACCGCCGTCACCAGCTCATAGGGGTTGTTATAGTTCAGCTCGGTCTTGGGCCGCAGTTCCAGGCTCTCGAAACGATCGAACAGCACCGCCACCCGTTCACGCTCGGCTGGCGAGATCCGCTTGGCGGTGCGTTTGCGGACAGGTTTTTTCACAAGAGCCATTAACTTGACCATGCCGTGATGCGACCCCCTCGCCAAGGCGGCGATGCATGCCTAAATCGATGACATGGCCGGGCCGCTTTACATGGACGCCGTGATCAAGCCCAACCGGTCGCTCAGCCGGCGGGGCCTTCACGTGGTGCTGGGCGTTGTTCTGGCCTTCAACCTGATCATTGCGCTGTTTGTCCTGGGGGTGGGCGCGCCGCTGGTGCTGCCGTTTCTGGGTCTGGACGTGGCGGCGATCTGGCTGGCCATGAACGCCAGTTTCCGGGCCGCCGAGCGTCGCGAACGGGTGCGGGTCACCGCCGAGGCGATCACGGTCAGCCGCGAGGACGAAAAAGGCGCTCGTCTGGTCTGGACTTCGCCCACCGCCTTTACCGGCGTGGATGTCGATCAGCCGGGCGAGCATGAGGCGCGGGTTCGGCTGCGCATTTATCGCCGCCGCCTGACCGTGGCCCGGGCGCTCAGTCCGCCCGAACGGGTGGAGTTCGCCGACGCCCTGCGGCGCGCCATCCGCGAGGCGCGCGCCGAGCGCTATGCCGCGCCGGGGGCTGGAGCCGGCGCGCCAGCGTGAGCAAGAACCGGGCGGACACGCCTGCGGAGGGCGCATACGGTCCCGCCATGGCTCTCGACATGCACCCCTCAGAAACCTTCGCCCGTCTGTCCGAGCGCTCGGCGGACTATCACCGCATGGCGGTGGCCCTCGACTGGCTGGCCGAGCGCTGGCAGGAGCGCCCGTCGCTGGATGAGGCCGCCGGCGCGGTCGGCCTGTCGCCGTTCCACTTCCAGCGGATCTTCACCCGCTGGGCCGGGGTCAGTCCGAAGACCTTTGTTGCGGCCATCGCCCATGCCGAGGCTCGCAAGTCGCTGGAAGCCGGCGCCAGCGTGCTGGATGCGGCCTATGACGCCGGGCTTTCCGGTCCCTCGCGCCTGCACGACCTGTTCATCGCCCAGGAAGCCGCCACACCGGGCGAGGTGCGGCGTCGCGGAGCCGGTATGGCCTTGCGGTATGGCTGGGCGCCCACGCCCTTTGGCAAGGGCCTGTTCGTGATGGCCGAGCGCGGCCTGGCGGGCCTGGCCTTTTCGGACGGCGACGACGAAGCGACCTTCGCCGACATGCACCGCCGCTTCCCGGCCGCCGACTGGGTCTGCGACGATGAGGCGGCTAGCGCGACGGCGATCCACGCCTTTGCGGGCGGGCAGGGGCCCCTGCCGGTGGTGCTGATCGGCTCGCCGTTCCACATCCAGGTCTGGAAGGCCCTGCTCCGCATCCCGGTCGGCGCGACCGGCACCTATGGCCAGGTGGCGGAATGGGCCGGTAAGCCCAGGGCCTACCAGGCGACGGGCGGGGCAATCGGGGCCAATCCGATCTCGCTATTGATCCCCTGCCACCGCGCCATCGCCAAGGACGGGCGGTTGACCGGGTATCACTGGGGTCTGGCGCGCAAGGCGGCGATGCTGGGGATAGAGGCGGTGGCGGTGGCGAACTAGACCGCGACTCGCCCCCTCCTGACCGCGTAGCAGCCCGGTGGGGGCAAGTGTTCGCCGCTACAGAATAAACCGGCTCAGATCCGAATCCGCCGCCAGGGCGCCGACCTTGTCGGCCACATAGGCCGCGTCGATCGTCACCGTCTCGCCGCCGCGATCAGCCGCCGAGAAACTGATCTCCTCAACCACCTTTTCCAGGATGGTCTGCAGCCGTCGCGCGCCGATGTTCTCGACCGAATTGTTCACTGCCACGGCCGCGTCGGCCAGGGCGTCGATGGCGTCAGGCGTGAAGACCAGGGTCACGCCTTCGGTCAACAGCAGGGCCTGGTGCTGGCGGATCAGGTTGGCTTCGGGTTCGGTCAGGATGCGGCGCAGGTCATCGCGGCTCAGACCTTTCAGCTCCACCCGGATCGGCAGGCGGCCCTGAAGTTCGGGCAGCAGGTCGCTGGGCTTGGCCACGTGGAAGGCGCCTGAGGCGATGAACAGGATGTGGTCGGTCTTCACCGGGCCATACTTGGTCGAAACCGTCGTGCCCTCGATCAGGGGCAGCAGGTCGCGCTGCACGCCCTCGCGCGACACATCGGCCCCGCCACGCTGGGAGGACGAGGCCACCTTGTCGATCTCGTCCAGGAAGACGATGCCGTGGTTCTCGGCCAGTTCCAGAGCTTCCTGGGTCAGGGCCTCCTGATCCAGCAGCTTGTCGCTTTCCTCGGCGATCAGCGGGGCGTGGGCGCCGGCCACCGTGGTCTTGTGGGTCTTGGTGCGACCGCCGCCGAACGATTTCATCATCTCGGAAAGGTTTAGCACCGAGCCGCCGGGCTGACCGGGGATCTCGAACATCCCGCCGCCGCCGGTATCGGCCAGCTGCAGCTCCACTTCCTTGTCGTCCAGCTCGCCGGCCCGCAGCTTCTTGCGGAAGCTTTCGCGGGCGGCGGTCGAGCCGGGTCCGGTCAGGGCGTCGAGGATGCGCTCCTCAGCGGCCGCCTCGGCGCGGGCCCGCACGCCGGCCCGGCGCTTGTCGCGCACCATGCCCAGGGCGCTTTCCACCAGGTCGCGGACGATCTGGTCAACGTCGCGGCCCACATAGCCCACCTCGGTGAACTTGGTGGCCTCCACCTTCAGGAACGGGGCCTGGGCCAGCTTGGCCAGGCGGCGGGCGATCTCGGTCTTGCCGACGCCGGTGGGGCCGATCAGCAGGATGTTCTTGGGGGTGACCTCATCGCGTAGGTCGGCCGGCACGCGACGGCGGCGCCAGCGGTTGCGCAGGGCGACGGCGACGGCCTTCTTGGCGTCGGTATGGCCGACGATGAACCGGTCGAGCTCGGAAACGATTTCGCGGGGAGAGAACTCGGTCATTACAGGCTTTCAACCGTCAGATTGCCGTTGGTGTAGACGCAGATCTCGGCGGCGATCGCCATCGCCTTGCGGGCGATCTCTTCGGCCGAAAGATCCAGGTCGATCAGGGCCTTGCCGGCCGCCAGGGCATAGTTGCCGCCCGAGCCGATGGCCGCCACCGAACCCCCGCCGGCGCTTTCGCCGGGCTCCAGCACGTCGCCCACGCCGGTGACGGTGTAGATGGCGGTGGCGTCGGCCACGCGAAACCGGCCACCACCTTGCCGCCGGCCAGCCTGCGCACCTTGCGGGCGTTGCCCTTGACGACGGTTGGGCCCATGGAGACCTGGCCGTCTCCGGCGATCACGGTCTGTCCGTTCTTGCGCACCGCCAGAATGGTCGTGCCGTGCCAGTCTGGGAAGGAATTGCTGTTTTGCATGTCTCGCATGTGGCGAGGCTGGCTGCGGAGATCAAGCGCGATGAGCTTTTCGGACGGCGAGGTCGAACGCTATGCCCGCCATCTGGTGCTGCGCGAGGTGGGCGGACCGGGGCAGCAGAAGCTGAAGGCAGCCCGTGTGCTGCTGGTCGGCGCGGGTGGTCTGGGCGCGCCGGCCGCGCTCTATCTGGCCGCCGCCGGGGTGGGGACGCTGGGCCTGGCCGACCCTGACGCCGTGTCGCTGTCGAACCTGCAGCGGCAGGTGCTGTACCAGACCGCCGATGTCGGCCGGTCCAAGGTCGAGGTCGCTTCCGAGCGCCTGACCGCGATCAACCCGCACGTCACCGTCGCAACCCACCCGGTATGGCTGGACGCCGCCAATGCTCGCGACCTCGTCGCGCGGTATGACCTGGTGCTGGACGGCACAGACGACTTTGCCACCCGCTTTGCCGTCAGCGACGCCTGCCTGGCCGAGGGCAAGCCCCTGGTCAGCGGCGCCCTGGGCCGCTGGACGGGTCAGGTCGGAGTGTTCCACGGCCAGCCCTGCTATCGCTGCCTGGTGCCCGAGGTTCCGCCAGACGCCGAGACCTGCGCCCTGGTGGGCGTGGTCGGGGCCCTGGCCGGGGTGATCGGGTCGATGATGGCGCTGGAGGCGGTCAAGCTGATCGTCGGCGCCGGCGAGCCCCTGAACGGCCGGCTGCTGATCTATGACGCCCTGGCCGCCGAGACCCGCACGGTCCGGATCGGCGCCGATCCGGCTTGCCCCGCCTGCAAAGCTTGACGGCGGACCCGGGCGGGCCTTCTCTGATCCCATAAGAACAAGAGCTTCCGAGGGAGAAGGCCGTGAAGACGCTGGTTGGCGGTCTGTTGACCGCTGTGATGCTGATCGTGGTGCTGGCGGCCGTCGGATGGCTGGCCCTGCAACGCAAGGACATCCCCTACGACAGTCTGGAAGCCAAGTACGACAGTCCGGCCTCGCAATACATGGATCTGGGCGGCGGTGTGCGCGTGCACTATCGCGACGAGGGGCGACGCGAGGGTCCCACCCTGGTGCTGGTTCACGGCTATTCAGCGTCGCTGCATGCCTGGGAGCCCTGGGTGCGGTCGCTGTCGAGCGACTATCGCGTCATCAGCCTGGACCTGCCGGGCCACGGTCTGACCCGGTCAGACCAGGGCTATCCGGCGGGTCGTCAGGGCTATGGGGCGGTGGTCGACCAGGTGACCCGCAAGCTGGGGGTCGAGCGCTTCACCCTGGCCGGCAATTCCATGGGCGGCGGCGTGGCCTGGGAATATGCGGTCGATCATCCCGACCGGGTCGAGGGCCTGGTGCTGGTCGACGCGGCGGGATGGCCCCGCGATGGCGGCGGTTCCGTATTGATCTTCGAGGTTTTGCGCCATCCGTGGGGCCGGGCGGTGCTGAAGAATGTCGACACCCGCCCCCTGGTTCGCCAGGGCCTGCAGTCTGCCTATCTCGATGACGCTCTGGTGACGCCGGAGCTGGTGGATCGTTATGTCGAACTGGCCCGCGCGCCCGGGCATCGCGACATCCTGCTGGGCCTGCAGACCGGCCCGCGCCGCGAAGCGACGCCGCAGGTGCTGTCGAAGATCAAGGCCCCGACCCTGGTGATGTTCGGCCAGAAGGACACGGTCATCCCCGCCACCGACGGCGATCGCTTCGCCGCCGCCATCCCGGGCTCGACCCTGATCGTCTATCCCGACGTGGGCCATGTGCCGATGGAACAGATCCCCGACCGTTCGGTTCAGGACCTGAAGACCTGGCTGAAGGCCAAGGTCTATGCGGCCGTCCCCTGAGGGTCGGCCGGCAAGCCTCTACAGCATTGACGGAATGACGCGGTCTGGCGGCCTGTGGCCGTCCATGAAGGTCTTCACGTTGACGATGACCTTCTCGCCCATGTCGATGCGGCCCTCGACCGTGGCCGAGCCCATGTGGGGCAGCAGCACGACATTGGGCAGCTTCAGCAGCTTGGGATTGATGGCCGGCTCGTGCTCGTAGACGTCCAGCCCCGCGCCGGCCAGGTCGCCGCGCGCCAGCATGTTGGCCAGGGCGCCTTCATCGATGACCTCGCCGCGGGCGGTGTTGACCACGATGGCGTGCGGCCGCAGCAGCTTCAGGCGGCGGGCCGACAGCAGGTGATAGGTGGCGGGCGTGTGCGGGCAGTTGACCGAGATGAAGTCCATCCGGGCCAGCATCTGGTCGAGGCTCTCCCAGTAGGTGCAGCCCAGCTCCTCGGCGATGCGCGGGCTGACGGGCTTGCGGTTGTGATAGTGCACCTGCATGCCGAAGGCCTTGGCGCGGCGGGCCACGGCCTGGCCGATCCGGCCCATGCCGATGATGCCCAGGCGCTTGCCCCACAGGCGGCGGCCCAGCATCCAGGTGGGCGACCAGCCATGGAAGCCGCCGCTCTTGACCACCTCGGCGCCTTCGACGACGCGGCGCGAGGCGGCCATGATCAGGGTCATGGTCAGGTCGGCGGTGTCTTCGGTAAGCACGCCGGGCGTGTTGGTGACGATGATGCCGCGCGCATTGGCCGTGGCGACGTCGATATTGTCGACTCCGGCCCCGAAATTGGCGATCAGCTTGAGTCGATCGCCGGATCGCGACAGAAGGCGCGAGTCGATCCGATCGGTGATCGTCGGCACGAGCACATCGGCCCGCCCCATCGCATCGATGAGTTCATCCGCCGTCAACGGTTTGTCGGTGACGTTGAGTTCGGTGTCGAACAGCTCGCACATGCGCGTCTCCACCGGATCGGGGAGTTTGCGGGTGACGATGACTTTGAGCTTGCGGGCTGCCATGGGCGGTTTGAAAAGCTCTCTCTGACGGGCGTTTGAAAACCTGTAGCAAAGGGGCCCGATGGGGCCAAGCAACATGCCGTCGAATTGCAAACATCGTTCGTTCGGTATCGTCGCCGCGCTGGCCCTGGCGGGGTTCGCCTCAAGCGCGGGCGCCGCCGATCCGCCGCGCGTGACGCCCTCAGGCCTCGAGGTGCCGCGCTACGTCTCCCTGAAGTATGAAAAGGTCAACGCCCGCAATGGTCCGGACGAGGCTCATCGTCTGCTGTGGGTCTATCGCGCCAAGGGCCTGCCGGTGCAGGTGGTGGCCGAAACCCGCGAATGGCGGCGGATCTGCGATCCGGAAGGCGGCCTGGCCTGGGTGCACAAGCGCACCATAGATGGTCGCCGCACCGCCATGCGCCTCCAGCCCCAGCCGCTGGCCCTGCTGGTCAACCCCAAGGAGGGCGCCAGGATCAGCGCCTGGCTGCGGGGTCGCTCGACCGCCAGCCTCGACAAGTGCGAAAAAGGCTGGTGCCGACTGAAGGCCGAGGGATCGTCCGGTTGGGCGCGCGAGGGCGGGATCTGGGGCGCGTCTCCGCAGGCCCAGTGCAAACCCTGACCGGCAAGGGGCGTGACGAAGGACCCTGAAGCGTTCACAAGCGTTACTGAAAGTAACATTGAGGCGCGACCCACCGTCGTGCTAGGGCGTGACCATGCAACAGAGCTCCTACACCTACGACGAACTCCTGGCCTGCGGTCGGGGCGAGATGTTCGGCCCCGGCAACGCGCAGCTGCCGGCGCCGCCGATGCTGATGTTCGACCGCATCGTCCGGATCGAGGCCGAGGGTGGCAAGCACGGCAAGGGCTATGTCGAGGCTGAATTCGACATCAATCCCGATCTCTGGTTCTTCGGCTGCCACTTTATCGGCGACCCGGTGATGCCGGGCTGCCTGGGCCTGGACGCCATGTGGCAGCTGGTCGGCTTCTTCCTGGGCTGGTCTGGCGGTCCCGGCCGCGGCCGCGCCCTGGGCGTCGGCGAAGTGAAATTCACCGGCCAGGTCACCCAGGACGTCAAGAAGGTGGTCTACAAGATCGACCTGAAGCGGGTGATCATGCGCAAGCTGGTCATGGGCATCGCCGACGGCGTCCTGGAAGCTGATGGCAAGGTCATCTACGAGACCAAGGACCTGAAGGTCGGCCTGTTTACCGCAGAGCAAATGGCGTCGTGATCCAGACGTAAGGTCGACCATCAGAGTCGATCCCCTT
Organism: Caulobacter sp. 32-67-35; assembly: GCA_002280875.1. GTDB lineage: Bacteria > Pseudomonadota > Alphaproteobacteria > Caulobacterales > Caulobacteraceae > Caulobacter. Next base: position 13,187 of record NCEV01000063.1, read on the forward strand.
CTGGGTCCGGGGAGATAAGAGGAAGTTTCATGCGTCGCGTCGTCGTAACAGGACTGGGTATCGTCTCGTCCATCGGCAACACCGCCAGCGAGGTGCTCGCCTCGCTGCGGGAAGCCAGGTCCGGCGTGGTCGCCGCGCCCGACTATGCGGAGCTTGGCTTCCGCTGCCAGGTGCACGCCACGGTCAAGCTCGACGCGTGGGAAGCCCTGGTTGACCGCCGCGCGGCGCGCTTCCTGGCCCCCGGCACGGCCTACGCCCACATCGCCATGGAACAGGCGATCGCGGATTCCGGTCTCGAAGAGTCTGAGATCTCCAACGAGCGCACCGGCCTGATCGTCGGCTCCGGCGGTCCGTCCACCCGGGTGATCGTCGAGGCCGCCGCCACGACCAAGGAAAAGGGTCCCAAGCGCATCGGCCCGTTCGCGGTGCCCAAGGCCATGAGTTCGGGCCCCTCGGCGGTGCTGTCGACCTGGTTCAAGATCCGCGGGATCAACTATTCGATCAGCTCGGCCTGCGCCACCAGCGCCCACTGCATCGGCGCGGGCGCCGAGCAGATCCAGATGGGCAAGCAGGACATCGTCTTCGCCGGCGGCTGCGAGGAGCTGGACTGGACCCTGTCCAACCTGTTCGACGCCATGGGCGCGATGAGCAGCAACTTCAACGACCGCCCCACCGTGGCCAGCCGCGCCTACGACAGGGACCGCGACGGCTTCGTGATCGCCGGCGGGGCAGGCATCGTCGTCCTGGAAGAGTACGAGCACGCCAAGGCGCGCGGCGCCAAGATCTATGGCGAAGTGGTCGGCTACGCCGCCAATTCCGACGGCTTCGACATGGTCGCCCCTTCCGGCGAAGGCGCGGCCCGCTGCATGAAGCTGGCCATGGCCGAAGCTGGCAATCGCACCATCGACTATCTGAACCCGCACGGCACCTCCACGCCGGTGGGCGACAGCAAGGAAATGGGCGCGGTTCGTGAGGTGTTCGGCGACAAGGCCCCGCTGATCTCGTCGACCAAGTCGCTGACGGGTCACAGCCGAAAACCTGGATCCCGAGTTCGCCGACCTGCCGATCCTGCTGCAACGCTCGGACAAGCCCCTGACCACGGTGATGTCCAACAGCTTCGGCTTTGGCGGCACCAACGGCACGCTGATCATCAGCAAGGCCGATTGATCCCACGCCGCTGGAGGGTTCCAGCGGCGCGCTGACCCTGATAGCTAAATCCCCACGATGACGGGTGACGGCGGCCCATGCGGGCTGGCCGTCCTATCCCAGAGCACGGAGCGCCAACCCATGGCCGACGATTACGCATTCCCCAAGGGCGAGCTGATGCGGGGCAAGAAGGGCCTCGTCATGGGCGTGGCCAATCACAATTCCATCGCCTGGGGCATCGCCTCGCAGCTGGCCGCCCAGGGCGCCGAGATGGCGTTCACCTATCAGGGCGAAGACCTGGAGCGCCGCGTGCGGCCGCTGGCCGAGAGTATCGGCGTCTCGACCATGATCCCGGCCGACGTCACCGATGACGCCTCGATGGACGCGGCCTTCGCCGCCATCGAGGAAAAGTTCGGCACGCTGGATTTCGTGGTCCATTCGGTGGCCTTCGCCAACAAGAACGAGCTGAAGGGCTCGTTCGTCGAGAACACCACGCGGGAAGGCTTCCTGACGGCCATGAACATCTCGGCCTTCAGCTTCGTCGACGTCGCCAAGCGCGCGTCGCGGATCATGCCCAACGGCGGTTCGCTGATCACCATGACCTATCTGGGGTCGGAGCGGACCATCCCCAACTACAACACCATGGGCGTGGCCAAGGCGGCTCTGGAGGCCTGCACCCGCTACATCGCCCGCGACCTGGGTCCCAAGGGTATCCGGGTCAACGCCATCTCGGCGGGCGCCATGCGCACCCTGTCGCTGGCCGGCATCTCGGGCGGCCGGGGCATGATCGCCCAGGGCCGCGCGTTCAGCGCCATGAAGGAAGACACCTCGATGGAAGGCGTCGCAGGCTGCGCCCTGTGGCTGGCTTCAGACCTGGGTCGTTCGACCACGGGCGAGGTCGTCCACGTTGACGCCGGCTTCCACATGATGGGCATGCCGGACGAAGCGGAAGCCTGATCGGCCGCTTCCGGCAGGATAGGGCCCCGCCTTGTCGGCGGGGGCCTTTTTCTAGAGCATTTTCCGATAAGTGTGAAACGGTTATCGGATCGAAAAATGCTCTAAACTTTTGATTTAGAGCCCTTTTCGCCCGACTCTGATGAAGCCATCAGGTCGGAAAGGGCTCTAGGGTGCGTAGGCGCGCATGAATCGCTTGGCGGCCTCGCCCGCCAGGCTGTCCAGTTCGGCCTCGGACTTGTCGAGCGGCAGGCTCAGCAGGGCTCGCAGCTGGCTTTGGCCCAGAACCATGCCCGAAAAGAACTCGGCGGCCTGGTCGAAGTTTTCGACGTGCAGTCGGCCGACGCGGGTTTCGGTCTCCAGATAGGCGGCCAGTTGGCGCCGGGCCTGGCGGGGACCGGCCTCGAACACCTCATGGGCGATGTCGGGCATTTCTCCTGCGCCCTGGATGATCACCCGCATGACCGAATAGCCCTTGTTGACCAGAACGGCCTCCAGCATCGAACGGGCATAGGCCTGCAGCGCGAGGCGGGGGTTGTCGACGGCGCCGGGGTCGCGCAAGGGCGCGGTGATCCGGTCCACCCGGCGCGCCATCAGGGCGCGGACCAGCTCGGCCTTGGAGCCATAGTGGTTGTAGACCGTCTGCTTTGAGACCCCGGCGCGTCGGGCGATCGCCTCCATCGGCGCCCCCAGGCCGCGCGCGCCGATTACCTCGACGGCGGCGTCGAGGATCGCTTCGGTCTTGGCGATGTCGATCTGTCCGGGGATCCTGGGCATCAATGCGCGTCCGAAGGGGGCGGGGCCGAGACGGCGGCGGGCCTGGCCAGAAGCGAAACAAAGGCCGCGCCGAAGCAGCCGATCGCCAGGAGGGTGAAACTGTCGCCAAAGGCCAGCACCGTGGCGTTCCGCTCGATCATCTGGGACATCGCCTTCAGGCTGGCGCCCTCGGGATCGGCCACACCCATCTGGGTCATCCGCGCCGTCAGGCCGGCGATCATGGCCTGGGCCTCGCCGCTGGTGTGCGACAGTTTCGAGGTCATGTCGCTATAGTAGAGGGCTGTCTGCTGGGTGATGCTGGTGGCCAGCAGGGCCAGGCCCATCGCCCCGCCGGTGTTGCGCGCGAGGTTCACCAGGCCGGAGGCGTTCTTGACCATGGGGGGCGGCAAGGTGCTCATCGTGATCTGCTGTGTGGCGATCATTGCGATCATGACCCCCACCCCGCGACAAGCCTGAACCCCGGCGAATTCCCAAAAACCCCACTCCGTGGTCACGCCGTGGGCCATGTACATGCCCCAGCCGGCCAGCATGAAGCCCACGAACAACGGGATGCGCGGATCTGACCTGCGCACCAGCCGGCCGGCGATCGGCCCCGTGGCGAACATCGACAGGCCCGAAATGACCATCGTCGTCCCGACCTCCGACGCGGAATAGTTCCTCACCCGGCTCAGGAACTGGGGCAGCAGGAAGGTGCCGCCAAACAGGCTGGCGCCGGATATGGCCGTCATCAACAGCCCGATCGAGAAGTTGCGATTGGCGAAGGCGCGCAGCTCCACGATCGGATTTCGGTAGCTGAGTTGCCGCCAGACGAAAATCGCGCCGGCGACCAGGGCCAGGACCGACAGGCCCAGAATGACATCGTCATCGAACCAGCCGTCCTTGGCGCCTTCCTCCAGCACAAATTGCAGGCTCATCAGGAAGGCCGCCATGGCGGCCAGGCCGAACCAGTCGAAGCCGTGCCTGAGGCTGGGGTCGCCCTTGTCGAAATCGCCCCAGCGCGCCACGCCAAACAGCACGACCAGGCCGATGGGCACGTTGATGAAGAACAGCCACCGCCACGACAGCCACTCGGTCAGATGGCCGCCCAGGGTGGGTCCGACGGTGGGCGCCAGGGTCACGATCAGGCCCATGATGACGCTGGCCGTGACCCGGCGCTCGGGCGGGAAGGCCGTGAAGGCCACGGCGAACACGGTCGGGATCATGGCGCCGCCAATGAAGCCCTGCAGCGCCCGCGTCAGGATCATCATGTCGATCGACGAGGACAGACCCGTCAGCACGCTCATGATGATGAAGCCCGCGCACGAGGCCAGATACAGGCGCTGGGTCCCCCATAGGCGCGACAGATATCCCGACAGGGGGATCATCACGACCTCGGGGATCAGATAGGCGGTCTGGATCCAGCTGACCTGGTCGGCGCTGGCGCCCACCCCGGCCTGGATCTGCGGCAGCGAGGCGGCCACGATCTGGATGTCGAGAATGGCCATGAACTGGCCGATCACCATGGCGCCAAAGCCCAGGAACAGCTTGGTCCAGTCGGCCTGGCTCAGGGTCTTTGCCGGAACGGCCGGGGCTAGGCCCCCGGGAGCGGGCGGGGCGGCGTCGGTCATCGCCGGCGCCTAGCGCGCGGCGCCCTGGCGGGCCACCTGGGCCGGCGCCAGGCCCGCCTCGGCGAAGGAGGGGCCTGAGCGGTCTCGCACATCGACCTTGACCTCGACCGACAGGCCCGGCCGCAGGGCGCCGCCCAGCCGGGAGGGATCAACCGCGATCTTGACCGGCAGGCGCTGGGTGATCTTGGTGAAATTGCCCACCGCGTTCTCGACTGGGATCAGGGCGAACTCCTGACCGGTGGCGGGCGCGAAGCTGTCGACCTTGCCGTGGATGGCTTGCTTGCCAAAGGCGTCGGCCTTGATCTGGACCGACTGACCCACGCGCAGGCGCGAGACCTGGGTTTCCTTGAAATTGGCGACCACATAGCTCTGGCCCAGCGGCACGATCGACATCAGAACCGCGCCGGGCTGGACCAGCTGGCCCGGCCGCACCGCGCGGGCGCCGATCACGCCTGCGACCGGCGCCCGCAGCACGGTGCGGTCCAGATCCAGCCGCGCCTGGGCGACAGCGGCCTGGGCCGCCGAGGCCTGGGCCGCTGTCTGGGCCCGGGCCGAACCCAGAGACTGGGCCGCGCGACGTTCGGCCTCGAGCGCCGCCTGGGCGCTGGCCACGGCGGCGGCCGACTGGGTGGCGCTGGCGCGCGACGTCTGCACCTTCTGCTGCGAGACCCAGCCCTGATTGGCCAGGCTGTCATAGCGCTCCAGGTCGGCTCTGGCGCGTCCGGCGTCGGCCTGGGCGGACGAGACGCCCGCCGCCCGCTGGGCGATCAGGGCTTGCTCCAGCAAGGCCTTGTCGTCGACCGCGCACACGGCGGCGTCCAGGGCCTGGGCGTTGGCGATGGCCTGGTCCAGCCGGGCCTGGAACGTCGCGGGGTCAATCCGCGCCACCACCTGGCCGACCTCGACCCGCTGGTTGTCCGCGACCAAGATCTCGATGATCGCGCCAGACACCTGTGGGCTGATCTGCACGGTGTCGGCCTGGACGAAGGCGTTGTCGGTCGCCTCAAAGCGCTGCTTGTCGATGAACCAAAGCACGCCGCCGATCAGGATCGCCCCGGCGGCGACGCCGGCGACGACCATGGGGACCAGATTTTTCTTTCCCGGCGCAGCCATGAGTCAAAACCTCGCCAAACCAACCGCTGGATCGCCGATAGAAGGGTCAAGCGCGATCAGCAAGCGATAATTGGACGCGATCGTCCAGAAATCAATCTGCCGGAAGGCCGTCGCCTGGCTGCGGCAGCGTTGCGGGACCGGGCGGCGGCGCCCATCTGTGACATCTGGTCGCAATTTCGTCTTGCGCGAGAATCAGGACTAACTAAAAGCGGTCCCCCCGCTGCAACCAAGCAAGGGGGAGCGCGTATCCCTCATGCGACTCCGTTGGTCGCGCCCGCTACGCCCGCGCCAAAGGATGCGCCAATGAACGTTCAGCCCCCGCTGGGTCAATCACCCCTCGCCATGTTCCGCCCCGTGCTGTGGCTTGCCGCTGCAGCCTTTGCTGCGGGCTTTGGCGGCTACATGCTGTTGGGCCTGCGCGCCATCAACGGCTAGCGACTAGCTCGACACCCCGGTTGAGCCGAAGCCGCCGGCGCCCCGGTCGGTGGAGTCCAGATCGTCGACCTCGACCAGCGTCCATTGCGGCGCCGCCGCGATGACGCCCTGGGCGATGCGGTCGCCCCGGCGGATGGTGAAGTCTTCCTCGCCCAGATTGATCAGCAGCACGCAGACCTGGCCGCGATAGTCGCTGTCGATGGTGCCAGGCGCATTGGTCACCGTGACGCCGTTCTTGAACGCCAGGCCCGAGCGCGGCCGAACCTGCATCTCATAGCCGTCAGGGATCGCCACCGAAAAGCCGGTGGGCGCCATGCAGCGCGCGCCCGGCTTCAGCACGATCGGTTCGTCTTCCGGCACATGGGCCCGCAGGTCGAAACCCGCCGCGCCGGCCGTGGCATAGGTCGGAACCGGCAGGTCGGCATTGCCGTCCCAACGCTTGAAGCGGATCGTTTGAGCGGTCATGCGGCGGTTCCTGAAGTCTAGCCGAGCGGCTGTAGCTGATTTGCCCCGAGGGCGGCCAGTCCCCTAGGCGAGAGCTTCCGCGATCCTCAGGGCGATGGCGCGCGCCACCTCGTTCTTGGACGCACGGTCCCAGCGCTCGGTCTTCTTGCGCGTGACCAGCAGTACGGCATTGTCTTCGCCGCCCATGACGCCAGGCTCGGTGACGTCATTGGCGATGATCCAGTCGCAGCCCTTGCGCGACAGCTTGGCGCGGGCGTGCATCTCCACATCATTGGTCTCGGCCGCGAAGCCGACCACCAGCTTGGGCCGCATCGGACCCGTGGCCGAGACGGCGGCCAGGATGTCGGGGTTTTCAACGAAGGTCAGGGCTGGCGGTCCGCCCTTTTCCTTCTTCAGCTTGGTCCCGAAGGCCTCGTCCACCCGCCAGTCGGCGACGGCGGCCACGAACACCCCCACATCGGCCGGCAGGGCGGCCTGGCTGGCGGCCAGCATCTGGCGAGCGGTCTCGACATCGATGCGGGTCACGCCAGGCGGGGTGGGCAGGAAGACCGGGCCGGCGATCAGGGTGACCTCGGCGCCCAGTTGCGCCAGCGCTTCGGCGATCGCAAAGCCCTGCTTGCCGCTGGAGCGGTTGGTGATGCCCCGAACCGGGTCGATGGGCTCAAAGGTGGGGCCGGCGGTGACCAGCGCGCGCTTGCCGGCCAGGGGTTTGGCGGCGGGGCCTTCAAGCGCGTCCATGACCGCGGCGAAGATGGTCTCCGGCTCGGCCAGACGCCCGGGGCCAAACTCGCCGCAGGCCATGGCCCCCTCGTCGGGTCCAACGATCGTGACGCCGTCGGCCTTCAGGGTGGCGATATTGCGCTGGGTGGCCGGGTGCAGCCACATCCGCACGTTCATGGCCGGGGCCATCAGCACTGGCTTGTCGGTGGCCAGCAGGGTGGTGGAGGCCAGGTCGCCGGCCAGGCCATGGGCGGCCTTGGCGATCAGGTCAGCGGTCGCCGGCGCCACCACCACCAGGTCGGCCGAGCGCGACAGCTGGATGTGGCCCATCTCGGCCTCGTCGGTCAGGGAGAACAGGTCATCATAGACCCTGTCTTCGGCCAGCGAGCCCAGCGACAGCGGCGTCACGAACTCGGCGCCGGCCCGGGTCAGGATCGGGCGCACGCCCACCCCGGCCTTGCGCAGCAGGCGCGTCAGCTCCAGCGCCTTGTAGGCCGCGATGCCGCCGCCAACGATCAGAAGAACCCGCTTGTCGCTCACGCCGGTTGGTCTCCGCATTGCTTCCGCCCTTATGGCCCAAGCCTGGCGAACAGACAAAGGACAAGCTCATGACGGACTCGACTCGCGTTCCGCTTTCGTTCATTAATCGGTAAGGTTGAACTGATGGGGTCAGGGGATCATGAGGTTGAACAGATTTCACATCGCTGCAAACCGCTGGCGGGGCGCGGCCCTGGCGGCGACAGGCGCGCTGGTCCTGGCGGCCTGCGATGGCGGGGCGTCTGCGGTTCGCGCGCCCAAGGGCGGCGAGCGCGCCGTGGCCAACACGACGACAGAGGCGCCGCCGCCGTCTGAAACCCGACGCGGTGATCCGCGCGATGCGCCGGTCCGTCTGGTGTCGGGCAAGCCCTTCTGGGCGGCCAATCGCACCCGCACGGCCGAGGAAAACGCCGAGCGGGCCTTTGAGCGCAATGGCGAGGCCTTTGGCGCCGTCACGGTCGATGACTATGTCGAGGCGGCGCACAGGTTTGTCGCCAATCCGCCCAAGGGCGCCGAGACCCTCAAGCGCGCCAATGGCGACACCCTGATCTATGATCCGGGCGGCAACATCTTTGCGGTGGTCTCGCGCGAGGGCGCCCCCCGGGCCCTGTTCAAGCCTGACGATGGCGCAGCCTATTGGGATGTGCAAAAGGCCCGCGAGAACCGCCGGTCGACGGTCGCCCAGGGCCGAGGCGCGGCCGACAGCGGCTGATCAGCCAAACAGCAGCGCCCCGGCCGTAAAGGCCAGGGTGGCCACCCCTGCGCCCGCCGCGAACCAGGCCAGCGGCCGGGGCCTCGGCGCGGCCGCCACGGCTACCGTCGCGGGCGCTTCGGCCAGGCGCGCCATGGCCCGCAGCGCCTTCAGGGCGTCGTCGGCGAAGTCGCGCACCTTGGCGGCGGGGGACAGCTCGCGGGTGATCCAGCGGCGCACCACCGGATCGGCGGCGGACCAGATGTCGTGGGCCGGGTCGATCCGACGGGCCACGCCCTCGACCGTCACCATGGTCTTCTGCAACAGCACCAGTTCGGGCCGCAGGGCCATGTCGAACAGGGCGGTGATCTCGAACAGCTGGGCCAGCAGCCGGCCCATCGAGATGTCGCGGGCGTCCAGGCCAAACACCGGTTCGCCCACGGCGCGCAGGGCCTGGGCGAAGGCGTCCACATCCTGGTGGGCGGGCACATAGCCGGCGTCGAAATGGATGCGGGCCACGCGCGGGTAGTCGCGGTTCAGGAAGCCGTACAGGATCTCGGCCAGATATTTCCGCTCGCCGGGACCCAGGCGTCCGATGATGCCGTAGTCGACGGCCACCACCCTGGCCGGGGCGGCGACAAACAGGTTGCCCTCATGCAGGTCGGCGTGGAACAGGCCGTGATCCAGGGCCTGGGCCAGGAAGCCCCGGGTGATGTTCTGCGCCAGGGCCTTGCGGTCCAGACCCGGCAGCGCCAGCGCCTCGGGGTCCGACAGCGGCTGACCCTCGGCCCAGGCCAGGGTCAGGACCCGCTTGCCGACGCCGTCCCAGACCACGGCCGGGGCGGTCATGAAGGCGTCCTTGGCCATCACCTCGCCCAGCTCGGCGCAGCCGGCGGCCTCGAAGCGCAGGTCCATTTCCAGATCCAGCGCCCGGATCACCACCTCGACAAAGTCGCGCGGCTTCAGGCGACGGGCCTCGGGAACCAGCCGTTCGGCCAGATCGGCGGCCAGGCGCAGCACGGCGCTGTCCTGGGCGACCTGGCGCTCGATGCCGGGGCGCAGGACCTTCACCGCCACCTTGCGGCCGTCCAGCAGCCAGGCTGGATGCGCCTGGGCCAGGGAGGCGGCGGCGACGGGCTCGTCCAGCTGCGAAAACAGGGTCTCGATCGGCCGGCCCAGATTGCGTTCGATCTCCTCGCGGGCCTGGCTGAGCGGGAAGGGCGGCAGACGATCCTTCAGGCGCGACAGGTCCTCGGCGAACGGCGTGCCGAAGATGTCGGCCCGGGTCGACAGGAACTGGCCCATCTTGATCGCGGCGGGACCCAGGCCTTCTAGGGCGCCGGCCAGCCGCTGGCCCGGTCGCCCCAGCTTAGCGCGGGGGCCGGACAACAGCCGCAGCGTCCGCGCCGCCAGCCGCGCCGGCGGCGGCAGCACCGGATCCAGCTCGCGCGGGATCAGGGCGTCGGCCCGGATCAGCACCCAGCCCGCGCCGACCAGGCGCCAGAACGCGGACATCTGCCCCATGGACTAGACGGCCCAGCCCTGGTGCATCGCCGCGACGCCGCCCGTGAAGTTGCTGATGGTCACCCGCCTGAAGCCGGCATTTTCCATCATCGTCGCGAAAGTGCGCTGGTCAGGAAAGCGCCGGATGCTCTCGACCAGGTACTGATAGGCCTCGCGATCCTTGGCCACCCACTCGCCGACCTGGGGGATGACCTTGAAGCTGTAGGCGTCATAGGCTTTGGCCAGCGCCTCGGTGACCGGCCGCGAAAACTCCAGGCAGAGGAAGCGGCCGCCGGGTTTAAGCACCCGCCGCGCCTCGCGCAGGGCCGCGTCGATGTCGGTGACATTGCGAATGCCGAACGAGATCACATAGGCGTCGGCATAGGCGTCGGGCAGCGGCAGGCGCTGGGCGTCGCCCACGGTCCAGGTGATTTCCGGCTCGCCGCCCTTCTCGATGCCGGCGGCGATCATCTCGGCATTGTAGTCGATGATGTTGATCATCGCGTCGGGGCCGCCCCGGCGCTCCTGGGCGCGGCGGGCCATCTTCGCGAAGCGGCGGGCCATGTCGCCGGTGCCGCCGGCGCAGTCGATGATCACCTCGCCCGGCTGCGGGTTCAGGCGCGCGGCGACGGCGTCCTTCCACAGCCGGTGGACGCCCCCGCTCATCAGGTCGTTCATCAGGTCGTAGTTCTTGGCGACTCTATCGAAGACGCCTCGCACCAGGCCGGCCTTCACCGAAGGATCGACGTCCTTGAAACCGAATGTGGCGGCAGGCTTGCTCATGACGTCTATCGACCAGGCTCTCTATATGCTGGATCGCTCTTAGACCGCCGACCGCGTCGCGTCATCACCTTGAGGCCGCCCTTGCCTGAATTGCCCGAAGTCGAGACCGTCCGGCGCGGCCTGGAGCCCGTCCTGAGCGGCGCCCGCCTGAGCCGCGTGCGCGCCAACCGGCCCGACCTGCGGTTCCCGCTACCCGAGGGTTTCGTCCAGCGGCTGACGGGGGCGAAGATCCTGCGGCTGGATCGCCGCGCCAAATATCTGCTGGCCCCGCTGGATCGTGGCGACACCCTGGTGATGCATCTGGGCATGACCGGGCGCTTCGAGATCGCCGCCCCGGAAGGCACGATACGCCCCGGCGCCTTCGCCCGCGAGGTCAAGCCCGACGACAAGCACGCCCACGTGGTCTTCGAGACCGAAGCGGGCGCGGTGGTCACCTATCACGACCCCCGCCGCTTCGGGTTCATGGACCTGATCGCCACCGACCGCGTCGACCGCCATCCGTGGTTCGCGACCATGGGTCCCGAGCCACTGGGCGAGGGGTTCAACCCCCAGACCCTGATCAAGGCCTTCGCGGGTCGCAAGCAAGGCCCCAAGACCCTGCTGCTCGACCAGAAGACCGTCGCGGGCCTGGGCAATATCTATGTGTGCGAGGCCCTGCACCGGGCGGGCATCTCGCCATTCAAGCCCTCGGGGATGATCGCCGGCAAGCGGCTGGGACCGCTGACCACGATCATCAAGGAGGTCCTGGCCGAGGCCGTCGAGGTGGGCGGCTCCACCCTCAAGGACTTCGCCGCCGCCGACGGGGCGCTGGGCTATTTCCAGCACCGGTTCCGGGTTTACGACCGCGAGGGGGAGCCGTGTCCGACGTCGGGGTGTGGGGGCGTGATCGCGCGGGAGGTTCAGGCCGGGCGGTCGACGTTCTTTTGTCCGGTGTGTCAGGTGTGAGGGAGCGTTTCGAGTTCAGGCGAGCCTTGGTGTCGGATAGCCCAGATAGGCCCGGCTGAGCCGCACCAGCTCATCCTCGAACTCCTGGCTCAACAGGAAGTCGGCGCCTTCCAGGACGGCGGCCCGCATGGCCCCTTGCACGGACCGAGCCAGAACAAAGGCTTGAACCCGCGTCAGAGGACGGCCCTGCGCGTCGGTCAGGCCGCTTTCCGCCGCCGCGAACCTTGCGGCCAGTTGGCTATGATCTGCCTGCGCCAGCAGGGTTGTCATGGCGATCCGTCGCGCCCGACTGCGACCAGCGAAGGCTCCAAGAAACGCGCGTATCATCGCCCTGTCCTTGGCCAGACCCCGTTCGGCTCCCTCCAGCACCAACGTGATCGCCTGCCGGTGCGCTTCTGTCTCTCGTAGAGCCAGGGCCAGCAGGATCGCCTGCTTGTCCGGAAAGTAGCGATAGAGCGTGCCGATGCTCACCCCCGCGCGCCCAGCCACCGCATTGGTGTTGAATCCGGCTTCCCCTTCGGCCTCCAGAACCTGAGCTGCAGCCTCCAGAACGAAGTCAACGGAGGCTCGGGCGCGCCGTTGCCGGGGAATTTTGCGAACGGTTTCAATAGCGCTCACCTAAGGCCCCCCACGACGCCGTCTTCTTGACTAGTCGAGTAACAGAGGCCGCCCACCAACCCTACCCTTCGCCACGCAACTTGGCGGGAGAACAGGATGACGTGGGCGACCGATCGACTCGACGCCTTGAAAGCGGGGACCGCAACCCCGCCGCCGATCGTTGAGACCCTGAAGCTGGGCCTGATCGACGACTGGGGCGAAGGCTGGGTGCGCAAGTCTTGGAGTCCGAGCGCGGATCTCGCCACCGCCGACGGCTCGCTGTTCGGCGGCTATCTGGCGGCGCTGGCTGACCAGGTCCTGGCCTTTGCGGCCATGACGGTGGTTCCGCACGATCGGTTCTACCGGACGGTAAATCTGCAGGTGAACTTCCTGAAGGTGGGGCGCAGCCACCCCCTCGTCATCGAGGCGCGCATTGTGGCCCAGACTCGGCAGCTGATTACCGCACGCGCCGAGTTTCGTCGGGACGATGGGGCTTTGATTGCCGACGCCACCGCCCAGCAGATCCTGATGGCCTTCGACCATTGGCCGGCGGAGCAGGCGGCCATCGAGGCTTTGGGTGGGCGGTAGATGTCTGTTTGAGCGATGTCGAAGTCTTGGCCTCGCTCTCCAAGAAACCGGACGCCCCGCGTCCCGCTCATCCTTAAATCTCTTGGAGGCTGCAGCGTGCCGGCGTGGAAAGGTCTGTCAAGGACCGCCTCCGGCGGCCGCGTCGCGGCGACGCGAAAGCGTCGTCCTTGAGAGACCTTTCCACGCCGGCGATCGTCTCGCCGTGAGATTTAAGGATGGCTCCCTTCGGCGCGAAGGCGGCGGGGCGCCGTTTAAGTCCTCCCCCCAGCGGGGGAGGCGGCCGGAGGCCGGTGGGGGAAGACCGCAATGAGTCAACGGCGACTTCCCCCTCCGTCGGCCCGAAGGGGCCGACACCTCCCCCGCCAGGGGGAGGACTTATGAGGATACGCCGCGCTCAATCCCCGTTCTTTCCCGAACAAACCCAAGCTCAATCAACCGCTTGTAAAAATCTTCATCGCGCCAATCCTCGGCGCTGAAACCGCCCGCATACTCACTCTCACCTGACAGCACGGGAAGGGCGTCCGGCCGGCGACCAGCGACGGCTGTCAGGGGTGATCGAGCGGGGTCAGTCGGAGTCGCGAGAGCGGGGGCCGGCAGGCTTAAAGGAGGACAGGGGACGTAAACCTGTCCATCGGGGATCTGCCAGGGTCCCCGCCCGTCCGAAGGTTCGCTCCGGGTCCTCCGGGAGAGCCGAGGCTGCAGCTCAACTATCCCATCATCCGGGCGAGGCCCGGACGCTCCGCGACCCTTCCCACCCCCATCGCAGCGAAAGCGCGAGGCTATGAGCCCATGTCCGCTGGTCGTCACGGCCAAGGCGCCGCTGAGTTCCCTTCGCCGCGACGCGCTCTATAAAGCGAGCGTCACAAGGAGAGACCCGCGATGGCCGACTACCAGACCCTGATCGTCGAGACCGCCCCGGACGGCGCCGCTGGCGTCGTGCTGATCCGGCTCAACCGGCCCGAGGCGCTCAATGCGCTGAACGCGGCGCTGTTGGGCGAGCTGGCCCAGGCGTTGGGCCAGGCCCAGGCCGACGACGGCGTGGGCTGTATCGTCCTGACCGGCTCGGCCAAGGCCTTTGCGGCGGGGGCCGACATCAAGGAGATGTCGGACAAGACCTATGCGGAGATGTTCAAGGCCGACTTCTTTACCGCCGGGGCGCGCGCCATCGAGCAGTGCCGCAAGCCGATCATTGCCGCCGTGTCGGGCTACGCCCTGGGCGGGGGGCCGACATGCTGCTGGCCGAGGTGCTGGCCATGGCGGCCAAGATCGCCAGCCAGTCGCCCCTGGCCGTGGCCATGAACAAGGAGCTGGTCAACGCCGCCTATGAGACGACCCTGACCACGGGCGTGGCCCTGGAGCGACGCCTGTTCCACTCGCTGTTCGCCTTCGAGGATCAGAAGGAGGGGATGGCGGCCTTCGTCGAGAAGCGCAAACCCGACTTCAAGGGGCGCTGAGGCTGGGATGCGACCTCTGGCCGCACCCAGATGAGATTGGTCGCCACAGCCCGTTGACCCCGGCCAAGGGTTCCCGTATATCCGCGCGCTCAAGATTTTCCCTGCTTCGCGGCTGTCCCGCGCGGCTGTCCGTTTGAAGGTCCTACCTATGGCCAATAATCCCGGCGCCAAGAAAGCGATCCGCAAGATCGCCCGTCGCACCGAGGTGAACACCGCTCGCCGTTCGCGCGTGCGCACGTTCCTCCGCAAGTTTGAAGACGCCCTGGCGGGCGGCGACGTCGCCGTCGCCAAGAGCGCCTTTATCGAGGCTCAATCGGAGCTGATGCGCGCCGTTTCCAAGGGCGTGGTTCATCCGAACACGGGTTCGCGAAAGGTGTCCCGCCTGGCCGCCCGTCTGAAGAAGCTGGACAAGGCAGCCGCCTAGTCCAAATTCTGGACGAACGACGTTCGGCCAAGAATTTCAAGTATTTACAGAAGCCGGTTGGAGCAGTCCAACCGGCTTTTGCTTTGTGTTCGACTGCACGCTTTTCAGAAATAACAACGTCCAAAAAAGAGCGGACTTAACTATTCCCTTGCCAGGCGAGGGGCTCTCGCGAGTCAACAGAAATATCCGATCCCGGACGCAAGTTTTCCGTTTGACCGGCAGGGTCGGCTGGCTAGTTTAGGCGTCTCAGCGCTCTTCCAGTCCTTGGAAAAAATGGCGGCGGCAGAACCTATGCGTTCTGCTGACTAAGCCCCCTTGTGCGTTGAGAAACCGGTCGTTCGCCATGGGGGGCGTGCGGCTGGCATGCGGGCGCGTTTAATGTACGAGGCGGTGGACGAATGACAATCAAGGGTGGGGTGGCGAGCCAGGATTTTTCGGCTGCGATTCCAGCGGTTGCCTGCGAGCCGGCCGGCGGGGTCTGGCACAAGGTCTGCGCCGTGCTGAAGCGTGAGCTGGGTGACGCATCCTTCGGATCGTGGATCGCGCCAGCCCTGCTGCGTGAAGGTCCGTCTGGCGATGTGGTTCTGGTCACGCCGACCGGGATCGCCCGCGACTGGATCCGTCGCAGCGCCTGGCGCCGCATCAGCGAACTGTGGACCGCCAATGATCCGACGGCGCGCCGTATCGACCTGAAGTCGCGTCTGGAATTCGAAGCCGCGGCCGGCGCCTATGTCGACGTCGCCAAGGCCGAGCCGATCGAGATCGTGCTGCCCGTTTCCACCGACGCCCCCAGCCTGGCCCCGGTTCCCACCGGCAAGCCTTCGCGCACCCAGGGCCTGCAGGAACGCTTCACCTTCGAAACCTTTGTCCCCGGTCCCGCCAACGAATTCGCCCATGCCGTGGCGCGCCGGGTGGCGAGCTGGGCTGACGGCCACTTCAACCCCGTTCTGTTCCACGGCCCCTACGGCTTTGGCAAAACCCACCTGCTCAACGCCCTGGCCTGGGAGGCCATGCGTCAGGCCCCGACCAAGCGCGTGGTCTATCTGACCGCCGAGCGCTTCCTGTCGACCTTCGTGCGCGCCGTGATGGATCGCCAGACGGCCGCCTTCAAGGAAGAGCTGCGCGCCGCCGACCTGCTGATCATCGACGACGTGCACTTCATCGCCGGCAAGCAGTCGACGCAGGAAGAGCTGTTCCACACCCTGACCGCCTTGGTCGAGGAAGGCCGCCGCGTCGTGTTCTCGTCGGACCGTCCGCCGTCGGCCATGACCGAGATGGACGCCCATCTGCGCTCGCACCTGTCGGCGGGCCTGGTCTGCGGCCTGGAGCCGGCCGACCGCTCGCTGCGGATGGGCATTCTGGAACGCAAGATCCAGACCCTCTCGGCCGCGCATGGCTCGGACCCGACCATGCGGCCCGACGTGCTGCAGTTCCTGGCCGACCGCTTCACCGACAGCGTCCGTGAGCTGGAAGGCGCGCTCAACACCCTGTCGGCCCGGGCCGGTGAGGGCCTGTCGCGCCTGACTCTGGAAGAAGTGCAGGCCATCCTGCGGCCGCACCTGCGATCGGGCGAGAAGCGCATCACCATCGATGACATCCAGAAGGCCACCGCCGACCATTACGGCATGAAACAGGCCGACCTGCTGAGCGAGCGCCGCAACCGCGCCATCGCCCGTCCGCGTCAGGCCGCCATGTGGCTGGCCAAGCAGCTGACCACCCGGTCGCTGCCGGACATCGGCCGGCGGTTCGGCGGTCGCGACCACACCACTGTCCTGCACGCCGTGCGCCGCATCGAGGCCCTGCGCGCCGAGGACAGCGCCCTGAACCATGACCTGGAAGTGCTGACGCGCAAGCTGCGCGGCTAGGCCTGGGCGGGCCTGTTGGCGGCGTCTGCGTCCGGTTAGATATTGAGAGGGGTCGCCCGATGGGGCGGCCCCTTTTTCGTTCAGGCCGGCGTGGCGCGTCGCAGGGTCAGATTGATCCGCCCGCCATCCGGGACGATGCTGGACGAACTGACCAGGATCCGGTCCACGCCGTGAAACGCCAGTCGCGCCGGCCCCGACAGCCGGCAGACATCGCCGGAGGCCAGTTTCAGGCTGCGGGTCGGGTCCTTGCGGCTGGTCCCGCCGATCCGGAACACGGCCGTGTCGCCCAGCGAGATGGACAGCACCGGAAAGCGCGGATCGGCTTCGTCGCGATCCTGGTGCGGACCCATGCGAGCCTGACCGCGATAGAGATTGATCAGGCAGGAGTCGGGCGGGGTGTCCGGGTCGCCCAGCTGCGTCCACAGATCCAGCAGGGCCTGGGGCATGGCCGGCCAGGGCTGGCCGGTGCCCGGATGGGTGTCGGCATAACGATAGCCGCTGGCGTTGCTGGTCCAGCCCAGAGGTCCGAAACTGGTCATGCCCACGCTCATCGCCTTGCCATAGGCCGTGGCGTAGTTCGCGAACGGCGCCGTTTCTGCGGCCTGGAGCACGTCGGCGATCAGCTCGGCCTGAACCTGCGGCGACAGCAGGCTCGGCCAGAGGTCAAAACCCGGAACGACTTCGAGGGGCTGGATCATTACGTATATTTAACGCGCCGGAACCGGGCGGAAGGTGTTGGTTCGCGCCTTCGACCATCTTGGTCGACCATATTTTCCAACTTGGGGCCGTTCATGCGTCGTCTTCTGTCTTCCGCGGCTGTCGCCGTGCTCCTTTTCGCCGCGACCGGCGCCCCGACTGTCGCCCTGGCCAGCCAGACCCCGGGCGCCACCGCCCAGACCGTCACCACCCAGCTGCCGCGCACCGTCGTGCCCTCGCACTACGATGTAAGCTTCACGCCCGACGCCGCCAACCTGACCTTCACGGGCTCGGTGCAGATCACCGTCGAGGTGCTGGAGCCCACAAGCACCATCGTGCTGCAGGCCCATGAGCTGACCTTCGCCAAGGCCTCTATCAAGGGTTCGGGCAAGGGCGCCGGCGCGGCGACCATCGCGGTGGACGACAAGGCCCAGACCGCCAGCTTCACCTTCGCAAAGCCTGTCGCCAGGGGCCGCCATGTGCTGTCCATCGACTATGCCGGCAAGATCAACACCCAGGCCACTGGTCTGTTCGCCCTGGACTATGAGACCGACGCCGGCAAGAAGCGCGCGATCTACACCCAGTTCGAGGCTCCCGACGCCCGCCGGTTCATCCCCTCGTGGGACGAGCCCTTTTACAAGGCCACCTTCAGCCTGACGGCCACCGTGCCGACCGGCCAGATGGCGATCAGCAACATGCCGGCCGAAAAGACGGTCGATGTCGGCGGCGGCAAGAGCCGGGTCACCTTCGCGACCTCGCCCAAGATGTCGACCTACCTGCTGTTCTTCGGCCTGGGCGAGTTCGAGCGCGCCACGACGACGGCGGCCGGGACACAGATCGGCGTGATCACCAAAAAGGGCGACCTGGCCCAGGCGCAGTTCGCGTTGAAGTCGGCTGGCCCGATCCTGGAGTGGTACAACGACTATTTCGGCGTCAACTATCCGCTGCCGAAGCTCGACCACATCGCCGCCCCGGGTCAGAGCCAGTTCTTCGCCGCCATGGAGAACTGGGGCGCGATCTTCTATTTCGAATATGCCCTGCTGCTGGATCCGGCCCTTTCGACCCAGGAGGACCGCGAAGGCGTCTACACCACGGTCGCCCACGAGACGGCTCACCAGTGGTTCGGCAACCTGGTCACCATGGCCTGGTGGGACGACCTTTGGCTGAACGAGGGCTTCGCAACCTGGCTTGAAGGCCGCACCACCGAGAAGTTCTTCCCCGAGTGGAACAGCGCCCTCAACGCCATCGCCGGCCGTGAATACGCCATGGGCCTGGACGCCCTGGCCACGACCCACCCGGTGGTCCAGCCGATGAAGACCGTCGAGGAGGCCAGCGAGGCCTTTGACGGCATCACCTACCAGAAGGGCCAGGCTGTCATCGGCATGCTGGAATCCTATGCTGGCGCCGACGCCTGGCGCGACGGCGTGCGTAGCTACATCAAGGCCAACACCTATGGCAGCACCGTCACCGACGACCTGTGGGGCGCGGTCGAGGTCGCGGCCGGCAAGCCGATCAAGGCCATCGCCCGCGACTTCACCCTGCAGCCCGGCGTGCCGCTGATTACCGTCTCAAGCGCCGGCTGCGTCAACGGCGCCGCTCAGCTGACCCTGACCCAGGGCGAGTTCACCAAGGATCGCCCCGGCAAGACCCCGCTGCGCTGGAGTGTGCCGGTCGCCTCGCGCGCCGTGTCGGGCGGCGCGCCGGTCCAGACCCTGGTCGAGAACGGCGAGGCGAAGGTCGGCGTGCCAGGCTGCGGCCCCGTGGTCGTCAATGCCGGCCAGGCGGGCTATTTCCGCACCCTCTACACGCCGGAACTGTTCAAGGGCCTGGCGGCGAACTTCGCCAGCCTGCAGCCCATCGATCAGCTGGGCCTGCTCAGCGACGTCTACGCCCTGGGCCTGGCGGGTCTGCAGCCTGCCACTGACGCGCTGGACCTGTCCATCGCCACGCCGATCGCGGCCGATCCGAAGATCTGGAGCCGGGTGACCGCCATCTATGGGGCCATCGACAGCTACTATGACGGCATGCCGGCCGAGCAGGCCCAGTTCCGCAAGGTGGCGCTGGCCAGCCTGTCGCCGCTGATGACCCGGGTCGGCTGGACCGCCAAGTCTGGCGAGAGCGGTCCGGAAGCCACCCTGCGCGGTGACGTGATCGCCGTGCTGGGCCGACTGGGCGACCCGGCGGTGGTGGCCGAGGCCAAGCGCCGCTACGCCGCCGACAAGACCGACCCGGCGGCCGTACCAGGCCCGCTGCGCAAGACCATCCTGGGCATTGTCGCCGCCTCGGCGGACGCCGCCGGCTGGGAGGCCATGCGCGCCCAGGCCAAGGCCGAGACCAACGCCCTGCTGCGCACCGAGCTCTATACCCTGCTGGGCGCGGCGCGCGATCCGGCGCTGGCCAGGCGGGCGCTGGAGCTGGCCATGACCGACGAGCCGGGCGCCACCACCTCGCCCAACATCATCAGCCGGGTCGCCGGCGGGCATCCGGACCTGGCCTTTGACTTCGCGGTCGCCAACAAGGCGGCGGTCGAGGCCAGGGTCGACGCCTCGGGCCGCACCGGCTACCTGGCCTCGCTGGGCGGCCGCTCGTCAGACCCGGCCATGCTGACCAAGCTGGACGCCCTGACCGCATCGGACGCAAGCTTGTCGCGCGAGGTCGAAAAGGCCAAGGCGGCGGTGGCCTATCGCCTCTCCGTGCGCGAAGACCAGCTGCCGGCTATCACCGCCTGGGTGAAAAAGACCGGCGGCTGAACGCCACACCGTCTATGCCTTGACGATGGCCGCGCCGCCCCCAGGGCTGGGGTGCGCGGCCATTTTCCATCATCGGGCTTGAAGATTCCCCTTCGTAAGATGAGGGAATGGACTTGCGGGGCGGTATGCATCCCCCATATCGGCTTCCAAGCGGGGTTGACGGGCTCGTCAACTTCGGGGAACGCACTCTGCCCGCTCGACTTCGGTCGCAACGGGCAGGATTGGATCAACGGTTAGAAAGTTCGACCAGACGGGGACGGAGCGAGAAAAACCGGGGCGCTTGCGTCTAAGGCCCTTGTCACCGCCGTCCGCCATTCAGGAGCGACAGGTTCACACTATGAGCAAGATTATCGGTATCGACCTTGGCACCACCAATTCGTGTGTGGCCATCATGGACGGCAAGACCCCCAAGGTGATCGAAAACGCCGAGGGCGCCCGCACCACCCCGTCGGTGGTCGCGTTCCTTGAGGATGGCGAGCGCCTGGTTGGCCAGCCCGCCAAGCGTCAGGCCGTCACCAACCCGACCAACACGCTGTTTGCGATCAAGCGCCTGATCGGCCGCAACTTCGCCGACCCCGTCGTGGCCAAGGACAAGGCCATGGTTCCCTATGACATCGTCAAGGGTCCGACCGGCGACGCCTGGGTCAAGGCCCAGGGCAAGGACTACAGCCCGCAGGAAGTTTCCGCCTTCATCCTGCAGAAGATGAAGGAAGCGGCCGAGACCCATCTGGGCGAGACCGTCACCAAGGCCGTGATCACCGTTCCGGCCTATTTCAACGACGCCCAGCGTCAGGCCACCAAGGACGCCGGCAAGATCGCCGGCCTGGAAGTGCTGCGCATCATCAACGAGCCGACCGCGGCCGCTCTGGCCTATGGCCTGGACAAGAACGACGGCAAGAAGATCGCCGTCTATGACCTGGGCGGCGGCACCTTCGACGTTTCGGTTCTGGAAATCGGCGACGGCGTCTTCGAAGTGAAGTCGACCAACGGCGACACCTTCCTGGGCGGCGAGGACTTCGACCTTCGGATCGTCGACTATCTGGCCGACGAGTTCAAGAAGGAGCAGGGCGTCGACCTGCGCAAGGACAAGCTGGCTCTGCAGCGCCTTCGCGAAGAGGCCGAAAAGGCCAAGAAGGAACTGTCCAGCACCGCTCAGTACGAAGTGAACCTGCCCTTCATCTCGATGAATGCGTCGGGCCCGCTGCACCTGAACATCAAGCTGTCGCGCTCCAAGCTGGAAGCCCTGGTCGAAGACCTGATCGCCCGCACCATCGGTCCGTGCGAACAGGCCCTGAAGGACGCCGGCCTGAAGAAGAGCGACATCGACGAAGTCATCCTGGTCGGCGGCATGAGCCGCATGCCCAAGGTGCAACAGGCGGTGCAGGACTTCTTCGGCCGCGAGCCGCACAAGGGCGTCAATCCTGACGAAGTGGTCGCCCTGGGCGCCGCCGTTCAGGCTGGCGTTCTGCAAGGCGACGTCAAGGACGTGCTGCTGCTGGACGTGACCCCGCTCACCCTGGGCATCGAAACCCTGGGCGGCGTGTTCACCCCGCTGATCGAGCGCAACACCACCATCCCGACCAAGCGCTCGCAGACCTTCTCGACCGCTGACGACAACCAGTCGGCCGTGACGATCCGCGCCTTCCAGGGCGAGCGTCCGATGGCCGCCGACAACAAGTTCCTGGGTCAGTTCGACCTGCAGGGTATTCCGCCGGCGCCGCGTGGCGTGCCGCAGATCGAGGTCACCTTCGACATCGACGCCAACGGCATCGTCAATGTTCACGCCAAGGACAAGGCGACCAACAAGGAGCACTCGATCCGCATCCAGGCCAATGGCGGCCTCTCCGATGCGGACATCGAGCGCATGGTCAAGGAAGCCGAGGCCAACAAGGCGTCGGACGAAAAGAAGAAGGCGCTGGTCGAGGCCAAGAACCAGGGCGAGGCCACCGTGCACGCCACGGAAAAGGCCATGGCCGAGCATGGCGACAAGGTTGCTGGCGAGGACAAGGTCGCCATCGAGACCGGCCTGACCGACCTGAAGACCGCGCTGGAAGGCGAGGACGCTGAGCTGATCAAGGCCAAGACAGACGCTCTGCGTCAGGCCTCGATGAAGCTGGGCGAAGCCATGTACGCCTCGCAGCAGGACGCGGGCGACGGTGACGCCGCTGCGGACGATGGCGTGGTTGACGCCGAGTTCGAGGAAGTCGACGAAAACAAGCCGGCGAACTAGTTCGCCATGCGCGCGCCGCGGAACGTTTCTGACATGATCGTTCCGTGGCCGCGTTTGCTTGATCCGCGCGCTTGTGACGCCTTGCGTCGCTCGCCGGAAACCACCACCTCTTTTCCCATCACCGCCTCTCCCGTGGGCCTCTTGGGCGCCAGACGCTGACGATGCGCGACTATTACGAAATCCTGGGCGTGACCCGGACCGCCGACGATGCGGGCCTGAAGGCCGCGTTCCGCAAGCTGGCGATGGAGCACCATCCCGACCGCAATGGCGGTTGCGAGGATGCGTCCGGCCGCTTCAAGGAAATCAACGAGGCCTATTCGGTCCTGTCCGATCCCCAGAAGCGCGCAGCCTATGACCGGTTCGGCCATGCCGGCGTCAACGGCGGCCAGGGCGGCGGCGGGTTCAGCGGCGATCCCAGCGACATCTTCAGCGATGTCTTTGGCGATGTGTTCGGCGAAATGTTCGGCGGCGGCCGTCGCCCGTCCAACGGCCCCCAGCGCGGCCAGGACCTGCGCTACGATCTGGAGATCTCGCTGGAGCAGGCCTATGCCGGCGCCGAGGTCGAGATCAAGGTGCCCGCCGCCATCACTTGCGAGGTCTGCGACGGCTCGGGCGCCAAGGTCGGCACCAGCCCGACGGTCTGCGGCACCTGCGGCGGCCACGGCCGCGTGCGGGCCACGCAAGGCTTCTTCGCGGTCGAGCGCGGCTGCCCCCGCTGCGGCGGTTCGGGCCGGCTGGTGTTGGACCCCTGCCAGAGCTGCAATGGCCACGGCCAGGTGCGCCGCGAGCGCGTCCTGTCGGTGCGCATCCCCGCCGGCGTCGATGACGGCGCCCGCATCCGCCTGTCGGGCGAAGGCGACGCCGGCGCCCGCAGCGGCCCGCGCGGCGACCTCTACATCTTCCTGTCGGTGATCCCGCACGAGCTGTTCGAGCGCGATGGCCTGGATCTGCTGTGCACCGTGCCCGTGCCGATGACCGTGGCCGCCCTCGGCGGCGAGATCGACGCCCCCTGCCTGATGGGCGGCGAGGAATGCGACGGCACGTGCAAGATCCCCGTCAAGGTTCCCGAAGGCGCCCAGACCGGCAAGACCGTCCGCCTGAAGGGCAAGGGCATGCCGTCCCTGCGCAGCCGCCAGCGCGGCGACCTGGTGGTGGAACTGTTTGTCGAAACCCCGACCCACCTGTCGGCCCGGCAAAAGGAGCTCCTCAAGGAGCTGGCTGGCCTGTGCGGCGAGAAACAGAACCCCAAGTCGGCCAACTTCGTCGGCAAGGCCAAGCGGTTCTGGGACGAGGTTACGGGGAGCTAGCCGGCTCTAGGGCCTGCGCGGTTTGCGGCGGTGTCCCAGGCCAAGGACCATGGCTACAAGCAGGACGAAAGCCACGGCGGCTATCCCGGCCACGACCTTTTGGTCGTGAGCGGGTAAAGGTTGCGGTGGTTTAGCGGGCCCGCGCTGCTCCTCTTTGACCAGCCCGACACGAAACAACTGCAACAGCGTGAAGACTGGCGACGCCTCGCCCGCTGTTTTGGGCTGGAACGGCTCGCTCCGAGGGACCTGGAACACGACCGGTATGGTGACATCCGGGAGGCTGTCAGCTCCGGCTTCGGGCGGGATCATCCGGAACTTCTGCGACAGTGCCAGCGCCGCGACGCCGAAATCCTCGCCGGCCGGCGCTTCTGATACTATTCGACAATCGCGCAGCAGGCCGTCATAGCCGACCTTGCAGTTGATCACGGCCTTGCCGTCGATCTCCTTGCGTTGGGCATGGGCGGGATAGGCCCACTCCATGTCATCCGCCGTCGGCTTTTCGAGCCAGTCGGGCTTGTAGCGCCCCATCACGGCCGGCCGCTCCGGAGCGGCGACAAGCGCTTTGGATGCAGACATGTTTGATCCCCAACCTTGGGGCGATTTAGCGTTAGTTCTCAACGACAGGCAATCAGCTCAGTGCGCGATGTTTGAGCCCTTCGCCTTTCCGCTGTTGGCGGTCTAACTGAAGAGCTCGCTGTGGGAACCCAGTCTCAGGAGCTCGATCGTCGTCTTGGTCTTCCGATAGATCAGCACCAGGTCAGGCTTCAGGTGGCAGTCGCGACAACCCTTCCAGTCGCCCCTGAGCTGGTGATCCCTGTTGGCGACAGGCAAAGGAATTTCATTGACCAGCAGAGCCACCGTCGCCTTGAAAACGGCGTCCAGGTCCGTGTGCCTGCCGGCCTTTTCGCGCTTGTAGTCGCGCTTGAACTGGCCTGTGATGTCGAGCGCCAGCATTCTGTGTCTCCGAGGATAAAGGGCGCGGCGCGCGAGGTTTCAGATTGACGGCTGACGTCTTGTAGCTACATTGTGGCTACAACGCTGATCCGTGAAGGACCAATCATCATGGCAGCCCTGGACACGGTCAGAGCGCGGATCGATGCAGACCTGAAACGGGACGCGACGGCGGCGCTGGCCGATATGGGTCTCACGATTTCGGACGCGATCCGGCTCATGCTGGTTCGAGTGGCCGCCGAAAAGGCGCTGCCGTTCGATGTGCGGACGCCGAACGCCACGACACGGGCCGCCATTGAAGCGGCTGATCGGGGTGAGCTTTCTCGCTTTGAAAGCGTCGATACGGCGTTGGCTGACCTCAACGACTGATGGTTCGCTGACGAGCTCTGCCTCTTCAAGCGCAGTTGTCATGGAATCCATGACAGCTGAACTGGTCGTCAACGGCCCCCTCGCTCATGCCGCCCCTCTCAATGGCCGAACAAACCTTCAGCACAAAACAGGAACATTCTACATGGCGCTTCTGCGAAGCAGCGTCAAACGTTAAGTCATGGCGTCATGAACGCCCCCGCCTCCGCTTCCGTCCAGACCTATGACGCCACCGGCGCGACGCCGGTGATGCAGCAGTTCTTCGAGATGAAGGCGCGGCAGCCGGACGCCCTGATCTTCTTTCGGATGGGCGATTTCTATGAGCTGTTCTTCGACGAC
>NCEV01000064.1 GCA_002280875.1 Caulobacter sp. 32-67-35
GCCAGCAGCTTGATGATCTGCTGCCTTGGAACTGGCGGCCGCTCACCACGGTCGGGCGCGCCGCTTAGACGCCAGCGCGGCCTTCACCGGATGGGTACTCCCCTTCCGCCAACCCTGCCCCTTGAAATGGGCGGTGCTGACAGCGTCATCTCGGGCGAATTATTGATGGTAAGGGTGTGAGCCTCCCCCAATCGGAAGGCCCAAGGTTTTGATCATCGCCGCCCATGAGCGGGCGTTGCTGATGGCGGCGGTGATCAGGTCGCCAGTCTTGCCCGTAACGGCTAGGCCGCCTCCTCCTCAGCGGCCGACCATGTCCAGTCGCCGCGAAGCATGGCCGCCCAAGCCTTTTCAGCTTTTTCCGTTATCAGTTCGATCCCATAGGCGACCGGCCAGTGGTCGGTAGAGCAGTCTTGGTCGAGGCTGTAGATGTAGCCGTTGGCCCTGTGATCAGCGACACAGTAGGTAACGAAATCCACGCCCGACTTCAGGCCATGGTCGAAGTTTTCGACCCACTCATAGATCGTTCCAGACTCCACGACACTGCGGCTTGAATCGTTGGTATTGCACTCGGTCCACGCGCAAGCCGGAAAATCTTCGACTAGCTTGCCGCCGACCTGATTGAGGGCCTTCAGCATTTCGGCTTCCAAGTTGAAGATCACGTCGTCCGATAGTTCCATGTCGTCAACATCAACATCGACCTCGTCCGCGACGGTGCCGAAGAGCTTCACGAAATCGGATTCAGTGTCGGACCCGTCGTCAAAGCTGACAATGATCGCGCCTGACCGCTCCCTATCGTGATGTAAACAAGCCTTCCGGCCCTGCTTCAGAATCCATTCCGCCATTTCGGCCGGAAGATAAGCCTCGTGAGGCTCGTAATATGCCATGGCACATTCCTCCTTACTTGATCAGGCTCAGTAATTCGGAGCACCGCGATCAGCCGAACGCGGGACCACCGGCAGATTGTCGAGAAGCCATTTGGCGAGCGCGTCGCCGTTGCCGTCCAGTTGATCGACTTGAGCATGGTTGGACTGATCGGCAGGTGCATCGGTCCAAGCCCGGCCGTCGAAACCGCCGTTCTGATGCCAAAGGCGGATGCCGAAATCATGGTCGTCCGACCAGTCGTCAACATGGGCAAAAGGCGTCGTGACGATGCCGAAGAAATCCTCGTTAGGAACGACCCCCGGCAAGCGCTTCATTCGCGAGTTCAAACGCCGGATGACGTCGCCCCGGCAACTGGGGCGCTTAAGGTCGGCCGTGTGCGCGGCGATGAACCTTTTTAGGGCGGTTTCCAGATTGCCCCAAGCTTCCGCGCTCGGTGCCGCATGCCACGCGAAATAGTCCGGGGCCACGAAATCGGGCTCAACGCGGAGGATTAGCTCACGCAGCAGCGCTTGAGCGGTCGCCGCGTCCTTTAGGTGCACGACCACCGAGTAAGGGGTCGGGGGAAAGACTACGAAGGACGCCGGGCGGAACATGGCGAACTCGAAATGTACACCCGCGAGCAGCGCTCTCGCTTCATCTTCGTCACGGACCGCGAAGCCTACGACCGGGATCAGTTCGGCTTCCCTAGCCGCAAGTTTCGGGATCGATGCCTTGTGCTGCTGCGGGGGCGTGAAACCGTGATTCAAGTCCATGAAACAAGCTCCTAATCAGTCGGCGAAGTGCGCTCGACGGTCAGAAGTTACTGTTTTATTTGAATTTCGTCACGAAAAGAGAGGTAAGAGCCCTACCGCACTGTTGTGACTTTTAACCGCTCCGTTGTGACTTTTGCCCAGTTTTGCTGGGCTTTGCTGTGACCTCTTTTTTTGGCGTTTACCAAACCTAAGCGCGTTTTTGGTCCACTTGCCGACATGGCAACGATGACCAAAGTCCAGTTGGCGGCTCACCTTGGCCGCAGTGCTGAGAGCCTGATTTCGCGTCACGAGGTGGCGAGCCGCACTGGCCTCACCTACAGCTACTTGACTAAGCTCAGCGACCAAGGGCCGGGATACTATCGCGAAGATGGAGGTATCTGTTACTATCCCATTGAATTCGTAGATGCGTATAATGCTGAACGGCGAAATAAAGTTAGGTTTGAATGGAAGGCAGGTGTCAATCTCGGGCGAATTCCTATTCCGGTTGAGCCAGTGAGGAAGGTCGTTCCTGTACACGTCGTCGTGGGCGTCATCGAACGATGGAAACGCCGCGAACTCTACCGGCGCGCCCAAACTGTTTTCGACGACTTCCTTTCAGACCAGAGAGAACTGAAAAACGAACTGCGGCTCTTCGGCGAGCCGTGGAATGGTGATCGCCTCGACGCACTATCCAAAATATTGGATGGTGACGACAACGCCCGCGCCCGGAAAGATATATTTGACTCTATGGATGAACAGTCGCGGGAAGTGACGAAGAAGCTCCGCGAAGTTTGCGATGAAGCTGAAATATTTCCATCTTTCGTCCACTCTTCTTTTCAGATTTTGTCGAACCTGATGGAGGCTGCGTGGCGAGATGTAGTTGTCATTGAACGCCGCTGGCGCACGACTACTGACTATAGCGGAATGCCATTAGAAAAGCCGGACTGAAATAGAAGCTAAATCACATTCGAACTGACCAGCGTATTTATCGTCTTTGGGACCGGCTACTTGGTCGTCAACGGCATGTCCGATCAGAGTTCGCTTAAGCGTCGTTCTCGACCTTAGCCTTGGCCTTGGCCTTGGCACCAATGCCGACGCCAATCCCGGCGAAAAGGGCCAGAGCCAAGGCCAGCGGTCAATCGGCTACTTGTTCGCAACCGCCGCGTAGATTGTGAGGCCGATCAAGGTGGTGCCGGTGACGATGGCGAGCGTCGAAGACACTCCGGAAATGCACAGCGCATGGCTGCGAGAACGGGACCGGCGGCGATGTGTCGGCTTTCGCTAAATCAGTTGGTCGCCCGCCGCTTGGCGCTCAGTCGCTCAGTCGCTCAGCAATGGGCTGGCCCCTGCGCATATCGACACTTTGCCAAGAAAATTGCTTGTTCAGCTAATCCGCTTGTTCCTTGACAAGAAAAACCAGCTGATCGCCGACGAGATCATGAACCACGGCACCGTCGACCACGCCCCGGTCTATCCCCGCGAGGTGATGCGCCGGGCGCTGGAGCCCCGATATCGACATGACCCGGCAGGTCATCGAGGCGGGCCGGGCGCTGAAGATCAGTGTGCATGATCATCTGGTGGTCGGACGCGAGGGCGTGGCCAGCTTCAAGGCGTTGGGGCTAATGTAACGTCCAGGCGTCAGCTGCGCCTTGACGCGCCCAGGACCATCCGTGACCGTCGCAGCTCCAGTCTGCGTCAAAACCTCCGGAGCCTTGATGTCCTACCGCCTGCTGACCGCCCTGCTCGGCTCCGCCGCCCTCCTGGCCACCGCCGCCAGCGCGGCCACGCCGCCCAAGCCCGGTGTCTCCAAGGCCGACATGGCCCTGCATCAGAAGATGCTGACGCTGGACACCCATCTGGATACGCCCACCCACTTCGCCCGCCCCGGCTGGGATATCGCCGACCACCACGAGGTCGAGCACGATTTCAGCCAGGTGGACCTGCCGCGCATGAACGAAGGCGGCCTGGATGGCGGATTCTTCGTGATCTATACGGGTCAGGGCGACCTGACCGCCGCCGGCTATCAGTATGCCCGCGACTACGCCCTGCGCCGCGCCATCGAGATCCGCGAGATGCTGGCCGCCCATCCGGGCAAGTTCGAGCTGGCCCTGACCGCCGCCGACGCCGCGCGCATCAACAAGGCCGGCAAGAAGTTCGCCTTTGTCAGCATGGAAAACAGCTGGCCGCTGGGCGAAGACCTGACCCTGATGGAGACCTTCCAGAAGGAGGGCCTGCGGATGGCCGGCCCCGTCCACTTCCGCAACAACCAGCTGGCCGACAGCTCGACCGATCCCAAGGGCAAGATCTGGAACGGCTATTCGCCGCTGGGCCTGCGCTGGATCGCCGAAGCCAATCGCCTGGGCATTGTGATCGATGTCAGCCACGCCAGCGACGACGTGGTCGACCAGTCGGTGGCCCTGTCCAAGGTCCCGATCATCGCCTCGCACTCGGGGCCCAAGGCGATCTACGATCATGCCCGCAACATGGACGATGCGCGCCTGAAGAAGATCGCCGACGCCGGCGGCGCGATCTGCATCAACTCGATCTATCTGACCAACACCACGCCCAGCCCGGAGCGCAAGGCCGCACTGGAGGCCCTGGGTCGCGGGCCTGACCTGAAGACGGCGACGCCCGAGGTGGTCAAGGCCTATGCCGACAAGCGCGCCGCGATCGACAAGGCCTATCCGCCTGTGCGCGGCGACTTCGACCTGTTCATGAAGAGCATGTTGCACGTGCTCAAGGTGACGGGCCCCAAGGGCGTTTGCGTGGGCGCCGACTGGGACGGCGGCGGCGGCATGGACGGCTTCGAGGACATCACCGACCTGCCCAAGGTCACCGCGCGCCTGAAGGCCGAGGGCTATTCGGACGCCGACATCGAAGGCATCTGGAGTGGCAACGTGCTGCGTATCCTGGCGGCCGCCGAAGCCTATGCCAAGAGCTTAGCGAAGTAGGTTGGCGTAAGACGCGCCCTCTCCTGGCAGCCGCCAGGAGAGGCTATGTCCGCTTGACCCGATCCCATATCCGCCAGCTCATCAGCACCGCGAACACCGCCGCATAGATCAGCGGCGGACGGTGGTCGGCCTTCACCAGCAGGTAGTAGTGGGCCACGCCCAGCGGGACGATCAGATAGATCAGCCAGTGCAGCCGCTGCCAGGTCGCCCGGCCCATGCGGATCACCCAGCCGTTGGTCGAGGTCACGGCCAGCGGGATCAGCAGCAGGAACGCACCCATGCCCAGGGTGATGAAGGGCCGCTTGAGGATATCCTTCCACAGCTGGCCAAGGTCGAAAAAGAGATCGACGCCCACATAGCTGAACAGATGCAGCACGATATAGCTGAAGGCGAACAGCCCCACCGTGCGCCGGAAGCGCACCAGGCGGGGCATCCTGAGGATCCGAGCCAGGGGCGTGATCGCCAGGCCAACCAGCAGCAGACGCAGCCCCCAGACGCCCAGTTGGCGGATCAGGGTCTCGATCGGATTGGCGCCGAGATCGCCGGTGAAGCCTCGCCACGCCAGCCAGACCAGCGGCGCCAGGCAGGCCAGCCACACCAGGCCATAAACGAGGTTGTCCAACAGTTTCGACGGGCGTTTGCGCGCCGGCTTGGCCCCAATCATCAGAAGTTCTTCTTCAGGTCCATGCCGCGATAAAGGTCGGCGACGTACTGGCCATAGCCGTTGAACGGCAGGGTCTCGCGACGACGGAACTCGCCGATGCGGCGCTCGCTGGCCTGCGACCAGCGCGGGTGGTCCACGGCGGGATTGACGTTGGAATAGAAGCCGTATTCGCGCGGCGCCGAGACGTTCCAGGCGGTGCGCGGCTGCTTCTCGGTCAGGGTGATCCGGACGATCGACTTGATTCCCTTGAAGCCATATTTCCAAGGCACGACCAGCCGCAGCGGCGCGCCGTTCTGGTTGGGCAGGGTCTCGCCATACAGGCCCACGGCCATCAGGGTCAGGGGATGGGTGGCCTCATCGATGCGCAGACCTTCGCGATAGGGCCATTCCAGCACGTTCCAGGCCTGGCCCGGCATTTCGGAGGGGCGCATCAGGGTCTCGAACGCCACATACTTGGCCTTGGACGTCGGCTTGACCGACGCGATCAGGTCCTTCAGCGGAAAGCCCACCCAGGGGATCACCATCGACCAGCCTTCGACGCAGCGCATCCGGTAGATGCGCTCTTCCAGCTTGTTGGCCTTGATCAGATCATCGATCCCGACCGTGCGCGGCGCCTCGCACTCGCCATCGATACGCACGGTCCAGGGCCGGGTCGTCAGCCTCCCGGCGTTCTCGGCGGGATCGCCCTTGTCGACCCCGAACTCATAGAAATTGTTGTAAGTGGTGACGTCATCCTTCGGGGTTGGCTTCTCGGTGGTTGAAAAGCCCCTGGAATAGCGCAGTGGCGCCGCGCCGGCGGTCCCCGCCAGACCCGCCAGACCCAGGCCGGCCGCGCCGCCGATGAACTCGCGGCGCCGAAGATAGAGGCCGTGGTCTGTGACCTCATTCTCGGTCAGGTCGGGGGCGTTGCGGATCAGCATGGCAGGGCTCCGATGCGGGTGTCTTTTTCAAGATACGTATCGGCGAGGGATTTGGTTACGCCAGACGATCAATTCATTCGTCATCCATACGCCGTGACGCCTGGCGCGGCGTATAGATCTGGCGGAGGCCCTCGGTCAGGACCGCTCGTTCTTCCGGCGACAGCGTCGCGGCGTAGCGCGCCAGGGCGGCTTCGACATTGCCCCGCGCCTGGACATCGAGGGCGCGCGCCGCTGAGAGGCGCTTTGCGACCTCGTCAGCGTCGTAGGGTTTGGCGTCCAGGGCCTGCAGCGCCGCTTGCCGCTCCGCCCGGGCCTGGCGCGTGACCGGCTGATTGCGCTGGTTGGCCTCTCGCAGGGTTCGCCGCAAGGCCCGACGGCTCTCTTGCGACAGGCCCTTGCCCGCCATCCAGAGCGGCGGGCGCGCCAGATTCTCGCCCTGCGACGGGGGGGCGGAGGTCGCCGGCGGGGGTCGCTGCGCCGGCGCTGCGGATGGACGGGGTGATGAGCCGACAACCGGCGCGGCTGGCGGAAGCGCCGCACTCGCCTGCACCGACGGCGCGGGCGGGGCCTGCCGCACCCAAAGCGCGCCCACCACACCACCGACCAGAAACACGTTGAGCGTCGCCGAGGCGATCAGGCCGATCAGCAGCGGACGGGAGACAGTCATAGGGCGGCAGGCTCCTCGAGGGCCTCGGACAGGTCGGCAGTGAAGTCGGTGGCGATTACGCTCTGGGCAGACTGCGGATCCGTAGGGCCCGGCTGCCCGATCATCACGCCGACAGCGACCCCCGCCAGAGCCGCGACACCCAGCCCCACAGCCGCCCCGGCGCCGGCCAGCCATCGCCGCGCGGCGCTTGCGGGCTGGGGCGCCGCCGCGATCAGCCGGCCCAGCAGGGCCGAATCAGCCGACTGGGCGGGCGCGAGGTCGAGCAGGCGGTCCAGCCGTGCGGCGTCGGCCAGCACGACCTCAAGGCGCGCGGGTTCAGCGACCAGCAGGGCGCGCGCCGTCTCGCGCACGGCCTCGGGCCAGCGCGCGACGTCGCCGCCATAGATTTCGGCCAACTCAGCGAACCTGTCGAGGCTCATGGTCATGCCCGGACCTCCTTCATCGTCCCTGCCCCGCCAGATCGGCCAGCGACGCCTTCAGCGCCCGCCGACCACGCCCCAGCAAACTCTCGAGAGCCTCGACGCTGACGCTCATCAGGGCGGCGGCTTCGATATTGCCCAGTCCCTGATGGTGGCACAGCACAATGGCTTCGCGCTGTCGCGCAGGCAGCGCCGCCAGCGCCGCTTCGACCCGTCGCGACAGGTCCGCGCCCAGCAGACCGGCGTCGGGCGCCGGGCCGGTGTCGACCTGCTCCGGCGGCTCGGCCATCGCCACATCGCGCCGCTTGCGCAGGCGGTCGTAGCAGAGGTTCAGCGCCACGCGGTGCAACCAGGTGTCGAACTTCGCGCCGCCTGGCCGCCAGGACCGCGCCTGCTTCCAGGCCCGCAGGAAGGTCTCCTGCGCCACGTCCTCGGCCTCGCCTGCGTCGTTCAGCATTCGCCGGGCCAGGGCGAGAACGCGCGGCAAGCGTCGGTCCAGCAGCTGGCGAACGGCGGCCGGATCGCCCCGGCCTACCCCCGTCAGCAGCGCCTCGTCGGGATCGCTCCCCTCGGCCGCCAAACCTCACCTCGCCGCGCGCAGACACATCAATCAGATCCCGACCTTCGCCTTGCCGGCGCCGGTCTTCAACTCCGCCATGGTCAGGACGCCGTCATTGTCGGCGTCCATGCGCTTGAAACGGTTGGCGAGAAAGCCGTCCATCTCGGTGCGCGACACGAAACCGTCGTCGTCAGCGTCGATCCGCGACCACATCCGACCGACGCCCTTGCCGCCTTTTCCGGCGGCCGGAACATCGCCTTCGGCCCTGGGCTTGCGCATCGCCGAGAACTCGTCGCGCGACAGCTTGCCGTCCTTGTTGGCGTCGTGGCGGTCCATCATCTGCCGGCCGCGTCCGGCCTGAAACTCGGCCAGAGTCACCTTGCCATCGCCGTTGGTGTCCAGCGCGGCCGCGCCCTTCGGCGCCGCCAGGGCGGGGCCGGCCAGCATCACGATCGCGCCGACGGCGATCAGGGTTGTTTTCAGCATGTGACTTGCGTCTCCGAAGGTTTAAGCCGCCCCATGCCCTCTTGAACGTCAGCCCCCGACTTTTCCGTCGCGCCGCACAATCGTCTCGAACCCGGCCCGAGCCTCGACCTTGGCCCGGGTCAGTTTGGCTTTCAGCGAACGGAATTCGCGCACATGGCCGGCGCGGGCCAGCAACGTCTTGAACGCCTTCGGCTCGGCCTCGGGATCGCCGCCATCCTCCAGCGCCACCTTGATCAGCTGCGACAGGTCCTGCTCAAGCCGCCATGCCGTCTCCAGCGACGCCAAAGCCGCATCATCAGCCAGACCCGCCGCCCTCAGCGCCGCCAGGGCCTCGCCGGTATTCTGCGCCAGAGGGCCACCATCGGCCGCATACTTGAGCTGCAGGAACTGGGCGACGAACTCGATATCAACCAGCCCGCCGGGCGTCAGCTTCAGGTCCCAGACGCCCTTGCCCGGCCGCTCCTGCTCCATCAGTTCGCGCATCTCCAGCACGTCGACAGCAGTCTTCACCGGATCGCGCGGACGGCGCAGGGCCGCCTCGATGGCCGCCTCGGCCCTAACCTTGAAGGCCGGCGAGCTGGCCCACATCACCCGGGCGCGGGTCAGGGCCAGCAGCTCCCAGGTCTCGGCCTCGCGGTCGTAATAATCTTCAAAGGCGGCAAAGCTGACCGCGACCGGCCCCTTGGTGCCTGAAGGCCGCAGCTTCAGGTCCACTTCATAGAGTGTGCCCTCCCCGGTCGGCGCCGACAGGGCCGAGGTCAGACGCTGGGTGAAGCGGGCATAGAAGCTTTCGGCGCCCCAGGCCTTGATCGACGACATGGCCGCCGGATCTTCGGCCGCATAGAGGGTCATCAGATCCAGGTCAGACTTGGCGGTCATCTCGCGCGAGCCGGCCTTGCCCAGGGCCACCACCGCAACCTCGCCCGGGAAGTCGCCGCCCAGCCGGACGGTCTCGGCCAGGGCCGCCGGCGCCAGGCCGCCGACGATCAGGTCGCCCAGCCCGGCAAAGGCCGCGCCGACGTCGCGGGCCCCGGCGGTCCCGCTCATCACCCGCACGCCGATGCGAAAGCTCTGGTCGCGGAACAGGCGGCGCGCGGCGTTCATCGCGCCCTCGAAATCCTCTGGATCCCAATTGGCCTCGGGCATTTCCATCGGCCCGAAGAAGGCCGGATCCAGCAGGGCGTCCAGAGCCGTAGGCCGGCGGGCCAGGGTGGCGGCGAGGCGCGGCGCAAAGGCCATGACCTCGACGATCAGCTCGAACAGACGCGGCTGGGCCAGGAACAGCGACTGGATCTGCACGCCGGAACTCAAGGAGGCGAAGAAGTCGGCGAAGCGGTTGAAGGCGGCGTCCGGCGCGCCCGTAGCGTTGGCGGCGTCCAGCAGGCGCGGCGCCAGGCGCGTGAACAGCTCGCGGCCCCGCTCTGTGCGGGTGGCGGCGATATGGCCGTGGTGCCAGCTGCGGATGGTGGCGGCGACGCGCTCGGGGCTGGAAAAGCCCATTCGCTTGAGCGTGGCCAGGGTCTCGGGGTCATCCTCGACACCGGTGAAGACCAGGCTGCCGAACCGCGAGGAGAGTTCCTCCTCGCCCGCAAACAGCCGGCCATAGCGCAGGTTGACGCCCTTCAGGATCTTGCCGACAGCGGCGTCGAAGCTGCGCAGATTGTCGTGGTTCCACAGCGCTGCGACCTTCTTGCGGTCGGTGTCGGACTCCGGCAGCTTGTGGGTCTGGTCGTCGGCGATCATCTGGGCGCGGTGCTCAAGGGCCCTTAGATCCTTGTAGGACTGGGTCAGCCAGGCCGCATCTTCCGGCGTGACGTGGCCAGCCTCCGCCAGGGCGGCGAGCGCGTCGAGGGTGCGAGGGCCGCGCAGATCCGGCTGACGCCCGCCCAGGATCAGCTGCTGGGTCTGGACAAAGAACTCGATCTCGCGAATGCCGCCGCGCCCCAGCTTCAGGTCGGCGCCCTTGGCGGTCAGGCGGTCATCGACCTTGTAGGTGTGGATCTGGCGCTTGATCGAGTGGATGTCGGCGATGGCTGCGAAATCCAGGTTCCGCCGCCAGATGAAGGGCTGCAGCTCCGCCAGGAACGCCTCGCCCTGCCTGATGTCGCCCGCCGCGATACGGGCCTTGATATGGGCGGCGCGTTCCCAGTTCTGACCCACGCTTTCGTAGTAATCCATGGCCGCGTCGACCGGCATGGCCGGCGGGGTCGAGGACGGATCGGGGCGCAGGCGCAGGTCGATGCGGAACGCATAGCCGTCTGCGGTGCGCTCCTGAAGAATGCGGCCCAGGTGGTTGGCGATGCGCACCGCTACGCCTTGCGGCTCGACGCCATCGGCCACGGGCAGCTTTTCGGGCGCATAGAAGATCGAAAAATCGATGTCGCTGGAATAGTTGAGCTCGAAGGCTCCGTGCTTGCCCATGGCGATGCAGAACAGGCCCGGCGCGGGTCCGGCCTCGGTGTCTCCCACATGGGTGAGGGCGCCGCGATCGACCTCCAGCCGCACCGCCTGGGCCAGGGCCGCGTTCAGGGTGGCGTCGGCGAAGCGGGTCAGGGCGCCCGTCACCGCATCCAGGTCCCAGACGCCGCCCAGGTCGCACAGGGCGGTCAGCAGATGCAGGTCGGCCTTCAGCTCGCGCAGCACCCGGCGGGCGGTCTCGAAGTCGGGCTCGGCGGCGACAGCCTTGGCGGCGGCCAGGATTTCGACGAGACGAGCGTCCGGGTCGGTCTCCAGGATCGACGGCAGGCGGCGGGCGTCGCGGCGCGCCAGGCCGGCCAGATAGGGCGAGGCGGCAAACACCGGCGCCACAGCGAGCCAGGCGGCTTCCACGCTCGCCGAGGCCTCGCCGACACGCTTGAGAATCGCTTCATGAGCGCGCTCGGCGGCCTTCACATCAATGATAGGGCCACACGGGGCGAGGCGTTCGAGCAGGCGAGTCATGGCGCCACCGTGGCCCGCCTCGCCTGCCCCGGCAAGGCACACGCTTGACGAGCGATATTACAGTTGTAACCATGGCTGACTGAAACCCGAGGCCAGAGACCGGGTCGGGCCATGGGCGGGGGAAGCGACGATGATCGAACTGTTGGTCCTGGCGCTGACACGGGTGCAGGTCGCGGCGGCGGCGGCAGTCTTATTGGTCCTGCTGCTGCGTGTTCCCGTTCGCAACCTGTTTGGCGCGCGTCTGGCCTACGGGCTCTGGTCACTTGTGCCGGCGGCGGCGGCGGCCAGTGTCTTTCCAAGCCTGGCTGAAACGCTGGGCGTGGGCGCCCCCGCCGCGCCGCTGGCGCCGGGTCTGGCAATCAGGGTAGCGACCCTGTGGCTGGGGGGCGCCGCGCTCTTCACCGGCTTCATGATATGGCAGGAGCAGAGGTTCCGGCGCGCGGCAGCCAGGGGCAAGGCTGGCCCAGCCGTGATGGGCGCCCTGTGGCCCAGGATCGTCCTGCCCGCCGATTTCGAAACACGGTTCGACGCCCGGGAGCGCGGCCTGATCCTGCTGCACGAGCGCACCCACATCCGGCGCGGCGATCCCATCGCCAATCTAATCGTGGCGGCCTGCCGGGCCCTGGGCTGGTGCAATCCGCTGATCCATCTGGGCGCGGCCTTCACCCGGATCGACCAGGAACTGGCCTGCGACGCCACCGTCCTGGCCCTGAAGAGCGATATCCGGGGCGACTATGCCAAGGCGCTTCTGAAGGTATCGATGTTCCGAACGGCCTCGCCCCTCGCCTGCGGGTGGGGAACCCATCCCCTGATCCTGCGCGTGAGTTTCCTGAAGCGCAGCGAGCCTGACCGCCGCCGTGAGGTCGCCGGCTTCATCGGTCTCATCGCCTTGAGCGTGGCGACCTTCATGGCCGTGTGGAGCCTGGCGCCGCGCGGTTTCGAGCCCGGGGCCCTGGCGCCAAACCTCCAGATGAACGCCCCTCAGGCTGCCGGGGTCCTGCCCCTGCCATAGAGCGCCGCGATGGTCGCGATGGCGTCCTCGGCCTCGCTTCGGCTGGCCACCTCGCTGTCGTCGTTATAGCCCCAGGCCTCGGTCTGCCCGACCTGCTGGACGACGATGCCGTCGCGCCGCGCCAGGATCGACACGCCCTTGTAGTAGAGGCCGTAATGGACCTCGAACTGAGGGATCAGCCAGGCGATCTGTCCCCGCACCGGAATGATGCTCTCGTCCTTCCACAGCGCCCGCGCGCCATAGCCGGTGCAGTTGACCACCACCTTCTGCTTCAGCGCCGCCAGATCGGCGGGCGTGTGAAAGGTCATGGTCTCGATCTTGCCGCCGGCCAGAAGATAGTCGGTCATCAGCAGGTGGGCATATTCGGCGATGTTGAACTGCATCGCGGTTCCGCGTCGCGCATAGGGCGTCGGGAACGGATGGCTGCCCGGCGCCAGGTCCAGGCTGCGTGGCGTGATGTCCCGCACCCGATCGACATACTCCACAAACCGCACGCCGTTCGGATCGTGCGGCGTGGCGCGCCCCGGGCCCGGAGGGTTGTCGAACAGACTGTAGCGGTCGGTCCATTCCACCGGATCACCGGCCAGGCCCAGATAGGTCTGGAAGGCTGCATAGGAGGTGCGGCACATCTGCTCCCACTGCGCTTCGAAGCCGGGGGCGGTCGCCCCCACGGCGGCGATGCGGGAGTCGGGCGACCAGGTGCCGGTGGCGCGGGCCGAGCGCGTGTCGGGCGTGCGCTCGCTGGCATAGATGGTGACATTGGCGCCGGCCCGGCGCAGCAGCGTCGCGGTCGTCAGGCCCAGAGCCCCGCAGCCGATCACCGCGATATCGCGCTCGCCGGTCGACAGCGCGTTCTTGGCCGCGATGGTCCCCGAGCCCCACGACAGCGACCAGCCGCTGCCGCCATGGCCGTAGTTATGGACGACGGTCTTGTCGCCGACGGTTTCGACATCCAGACGCGGCCCGGCCTTGCGAAACGGACGCAGACAGACGGTGATCTTGGAGATCCGGTCGGGCCTCATGCGGATCGGCGCCAGGCGCGGCAGGGTGTCGAAGTCACCCAGACCCGCCATCGGCTCAGGGCGAGCGAGCTGGCCCGGCGCGCAGCCGGCCGCGCCCATCAGGCCAAGCCCGCCGAGCCCGGCCAGAAGCCGGCGCCGGTTAGCGATCGCGTCGATGTCGAAAGTCACGCCGGGTCCTCGCCTCCGTGGAACACAGCGCCACCCTGGACCAGCCTCGTCCGGGGTTCGAGCCAGAACCGACGACCGTCCACAGATGTGCGCGCCCCGCCGCCGAAACCGGCGCCGTGCCCTGCGAGTAGGCTATTGGCTGTCAGCGCCAACGTGCTGTTCGATATCCATCGCATCGTGCAGGACACGCAACACCAGGACAGCGTGCTCGTCTGGCGTCTCGTAGACCAGCAGATGCCGCGGGCTTTTGACGGCCCCGCTATCGGTGCGGCCTCGATCCCGACTGAAGC
Organism: Caulobacter sp. 32-67-35; assembly: GCA_002280875.1. Classification (GTDB taxonomy): domain Bacteria; phylum Pseudomonadota; class Alphaproteobacteria; order Caulobacterales; family Caulobacteraceae; genus Caulobacter. The sequence continues at coordinate 13,712 of NCEV01000064.1, forward strand.
GAAAGTGGTAGGTACGCGTCCCCGGGCCCAACTCTGGACGCGCCAGGCTGCCCGGTCTCCGAGGATCGACGCGGACATCCTCCAGGACGCGGGCCACCAGCGCTTCATAGCGTCGGCGGCTGATCTGTCCGAAACGTTCCGCACTGGTGTCGAGGAGTTCGGCAATGTCGTCGCGCGCTTGAAGCGTCAGATCCAGCCGGCGCTCGCTGCTCACCTCGTGGGGCGTCCCGTACGTCCTAGTCCCGCCAGAAACGCGTCCACTTCGCCGGGCTCGATGCGCAAGGTGCGACCGTGTCGGGCGTCTTCGCGACCCAGTTCGACCGCTTGCCGAAGGCGCTCAAGCTTGAGGTCATCTTCGCGCTGGCGTTGCTCCAGCAGCCTCAAGCCCTCGCGGACCACTTCGCTGGCATTCTGAAACCGCCCCGTGGCGACATTCGCATCGACAAAATTCGCCAGATGGTCGGTCAAATTCACATTGCGCGCCGCCATGGCTCACCCTCCGAACGTGGTGATCAGCCTAGGATCGTTGTCAATCTTTGACAAGTTTACTCGACCCGGGGAAGCACCAAGGCGACCCGCAGGCCCGGCCCCATGCCGTTGTACTCACCCGGCCCCTCGGCCAGTTCCAGCCGGCCGCCGTGGGAGGCGGCGACGGCCTGGACCAGCGACAGGCCAAGGCCGGCGCCCGGCTCGCTACGGCTGTTTTCCAGGCGCACGAAGCGCTGGACCACGCGAACACGGTCTTCCTCGGGGACGCCGGGGCCGGTGTCGGTGATCGAGAACTCAAGCTCCCCCGACGAGCGGCGGCGGGCCCGCAACATGATCGCCCCGCCCGAGGGCGTATATTTGATGGCGTTGTCGAGCAGGTTGGCGAGGGCCTGGGCGATGAACTCGCGGTTGCCCTTGATGTGCAGGGCCGGGGTGATCTCGGCCTTGAAGTCGAGACCCTTGTCCTCGCACGAAAACTCATAAAGTTCGGCCATGTCGGCGGCCAGTTCCGAGGAGTCGAAGGTGGTCTGGTCGGGCGCCTGGCCAGCGGCCTGCAGGCGGGCGATGGCCAGGACGGCGTTGAAGGTCTTCAGCACGCCGTCGGCGTCCTGCAGGGCCGTCTCCAGCGCCGCGACCGGATCGCCCTTGCCGTTCTCGGCGTCAATCAGGGCTACTTCCATGCGGGCCCGCAGGCGGGTCAGGGGCGAGCGCAGATCGTGGGCGATGGCGTCCCCCGCATGACGCAGGCCGCCCATCAGCCGCTCGATGCGGTCGAGCATGTCATTGAGGCCCTCGGCCAGCTCGTCATACTCGTCCTTGGCGCCGCGCACCCTGGCGCGGGCATGGAGGTCTCCGGCCTGTACGGCGGTAACCAGATCGACCAGCCCCTGCATGCTGCGCGAGACGTTGCGGCTGATCAGCACCCCGCCAGCCAGGCCCAGGATGATGACCAGGGCCCCCGCCCCCCAGAGCGCCCGGACGATCTTGCGGACATAGCCCTCGGACTCGGCCACATCAGCGCCAACGAACAGCACCTCGCCGCCAGCCAGGCGCTCCTGCACCCCCCGCGCGGCGTTGCGCACCTCGGCGCCGTCGAGATCGACCTCGGTGACCTTGAAGCTGGACCAGCTGGGGCCGTCGCCCTCGAAGTCCTCCAGCGGCGAGGCCTCGATCGAGCCCGAGATCCGCTTGCCAGTCTTGTCGGCCAGGAAATACAGGAACGGCCGCTCGCCGGTGGCGCGCTCGACGATGGTCTGGTTCAGCGCATTGACCCCGCCCTGGCGGTAGGCCGCCTCGAGGCTCTCCATCTCGCGGCTGATCTCGGCGTCGGCGCGGCGGTTCACCTCGCCGGCCGTGGCCACATAGATATAGCCCAGGAAGGCGCTGGCCGCCGCAGCGAACAGGGCCAGGAACAACAGGGTCAGCCGAAACGGCGTGGTGCGGAGAAGACGCGGCAGGACTGGCCGGCGTGGCGCATCATGAATTCCAGCAACTGGAACTCGCGGGGCTGGAGATCGATCTCCTTGCCCTGGCGATGGACCGTGCGGTTGATCAGATTCATCTCAAGCTCGCCCACCTTCAGGGTGGTGGCCACGGCGCCCGTCTCGCGACGGCGCGACAGGGCCTCGACGCGGGCGATCAGCTCGGGGAAGGCATAGGGCTTGACCAGATAATCGTCGGCGCCGGCCTTCAGGCCTACGACCCGGTCGCCCACCTCGCCCAGCGCTGACAAGAACAGCACGGGGGTGTTGTCGCCCTCGCGGCGCAGGGTCTCGACAACCTCGACGCCATCCTTTTTCGGCATCATGCGATCGACGATCAGCACGTCGAAGCCGCCCTTGCCGGCCTCCTTGAGGCCCAGCTCGCCGTCGGCGGCGTGGACGCATTCATAGCCCGCCTCGGTAAGGCCGTGGGCCATCGCGGCCGCCGCCTCGATATCGTCTTCGATGATCAGAATACGCATCAGCCCAAATCCCTCATGCGCCCACGAACGGAAAACTGACGTTCTCCCGATTCGACCCTAGGACGCGATCCTCGGCGATGGATACCGGTTTTGGGTCCGCCCGTCCCTTAAACCTTGGACAGATACAAAACGTCCCGCCCCGGAAGAACCGGAGCGGGACTGATCTTGCTTTGCGCAGCCGGGCTAGTGACTACGGCGCGATCTTCAGCGGAACGAAGACCGGACGTCCCTGACGGACCACCTTGGCCAGCACACTGGTGCGGCCGCTCTTTTCGGCGGCCGAAATGGCGGCGGCCACCTCGCCGGTCGAATTGACCGCCACGCCATTGACGCTGGACAGAACGTCGCCCTTCACCAGGCCCTTCTCGCCTGCGTCGGAGTCGGCCTTCACGCCCGCGATCAGCACGCCGCGCACTTCGGGCGCGATCTTGTAGGTCGCGCGCGCCGCCGTATCGAGCGGGGCCAGGGTCAGGCCCAGGGCTTCAAACTTCTGGACCTGCGGCTTGTCGGGGGTGGCCGGAGCGCCACCGTCCTCATTGCTGTTGTCATTGGCGCCGAGGGCGTCTTCGGCCGGTCGAACACCCGACTTGACCTCGATCGTGCGGGGCTTGCCGCCGCGCAGGATCGACAGGCGAATGGCCTCGCCCGGCCGGGCCTTGGCCACCTGGCGGGTCAGTTCCGAGCCGCTCTTGACGTTGACGCCATTGACGGCGGTGACGATGTCTTCCGGCATCAGGCCCGCCTTGGCGGCGGGCGCACCCACCACCAGTTCGGCGATGATGGCGCCCTTCACATCGGGCATGCCCTGGGCTTCGGCCATCTCTTCGGAGAAGTCCTGGATGTTGGCGCCGATATAGCCGCGCACCACCTTGCCGCCGGCGATCAGCTGCTTGGCGGTGCTCTCGGCCACGTCGGCGGGAATGGCACAAAGCGCGAGGAGCTGTCGCCCAGGTCGCGGTTATACGCCGAGATGATGCCCGCCGTGGCGGTGCCGCCCAGACCAAACGGGTTGCCGATGGTGATCACCCAGTCGCCGACCCGCGGCTTGGCCTGGTTCTCGAAGTTCACATAAGGGAACTCGGCGTTCTTGGCCTTGGGATCGGTGACCTTGATCACCGCCAGGTCGGTGCCCTCGTCGCGGCCCACCACGGTGGCCTTCAGCTCGCGGCCGTCCTTCATGACGACATTGATCTCGTCGGCGTCGGCCACGACGTGGTTGTTGGTGACAATGTAGCCGTCGGCCGAGATGAAGAAGCCCGAGCCCGAGGACTGCTGCTTGGGCGCAGCCGGAGTGTCCTCCTCGCCCTCGGCGCCCGGCCGCTGGCCGCGCGGCACGATATCGAAGCCTTCCAGACCGGGGATGCGCAGGCCGCGCGCCGGATTGGCCTTGGAGGTCACGTCGATCTGGACGACGGCCGGGGAAACCTTTTCGAAGATGTCGGCGAAGGACATCGGCGCGCCGGGCGGCGGCGCGAACGACGGGGCGGCCGCCGTGGACGTGCGGACCACGGCGGGGGCCTCGGCGGCGTCCGCCGCACCCATCCGCATGCCCATGCCCGCCAGGGCGGCGGCGGCGACGCCCGCACCGGCAACGGCGCCCACGATGAAACCCGACTTCCTAGCGGTCATATCTTGTCTTTCCTCACCCGCAGCGCACAGCGCCGGGACCTGTTCGCCCTCGGCGCTGTGCGCCGAAGATTATGCCTTGCAAGAGAACCTAGTCGCGATGGCGTAAGGCGCAATGGTTCTCGAACTATCTTTCCGTCATGCGGAGGGTGCTTCTTGCGGCGTCTTTTCGGCGCAATCGTGACCTTTGTCTTCCAGCAGGGCCGCCAGTCGGGCCTCCTCCGCCGCAGACAGGCCCGCCGCCTCGTCCGGTTCGGTCGCGCCATCCTCGCGTCGCCGACGCAGAAGCGCGACCATCAGGCCGCCGCCGGCCGCCAAAATCCCCAGCGGGGCCAGCCACAGTACGACATTGCCCGCCGAAAACTGCGGCTTCAGCAGCACGAATTCGCCGTAGCGGGCGACCAGGAACGCGCGAATCTCGCGATCACTCTGGCCCTTGGCGATCTCCTGCCGGACAATTCGCCGCAGGTCTGCGGCAAGGTCGGCCTGGGAGTCGTCGATGGATTCGTTCTGGCAGACGAGGCAGCGTACTTCCTTGAACAGAACACGGGCGCGAGCTTCTTGCGCGGGATCGGCCAGGCGCTCGTTCGGCTCGGACGCCGCAGCCATGCAGGCGACGGCGGCCAGAGCCGTCAGCAGGGCCCGTAGCCGCTTCACGCCCGGGCCTCCGACGCCTTGCGCCCGACGCCCAGTCGCAGGCGGCGGTCCGACAGCGACACCGCGCCGCCGATCGCCATCAGCAGCGGCCCCAGGAAGATCAGCCGCACCCACGGATTGACATAGCCCCGCACCAGCCAGGCGGGTTTGCCCCCCGCGCCAGCCCGACGCTCGCCCAGCACGATATAGAGATCGTCCAGCCCCTTGGGGCAGATATGCACCTCGGTCGTGGTCTGGCCGCCGGTGGGATAGAAGCGGCGCTCGGGCTGGGCCGTGCACACCAGGCGCCCAGCCTTGTCGGTGATCGAAACGATGCCGCGCTCGGCCAGATAGTTGGGCCCTTCCACGGCCCCGACATCGGTCAGGGTCAGCTGATAGGCGCCCAGCTTGAACGATTGACCCAGGCTGAGCGCTTGAGCCTGCTCGACCCGCCAGGCGGTCTCGAACGACGCGCCCAGCACGAAGACGCCCATGCCGGCATGGGCCAGGGTGGTGCCCCAGGCGCCGCGCGGCAGGCCGGTGGCGCGCCGCCAGACCTCGGCCATCGGGGCCCGCAGGAATTTCAGTCGCTCGGCCAGCTCGGCCAGGGCGCCGCCGATCAGCCAGAAGCCCAGGGCCACGCCTGCGCTGGCCAGGGCCTTGCGCGGTGTGACCACGGCATAGGCCACCAGGCCCAGCAGGGCGGCGGCGGCCAGCGCCACCCACAGGCGGCGCATCACCGCCGAAGCGTCGCCGCGCTTCCAGGCCAGCAACGGTCCGGCCGGCAGGATCGCCAGGGCCAGCACCATCAGCGGGGTGAAGGTCAGGTTGAAGAACGGCGGCCCCACCGACACCGCCTCGCCGTCGATGGCCTCGCGGATCAGCGGATAGAGCGTGCCCAGCAGCACGGTCGCCGTGGCGGTCGACAGCACGATGTTGTTGAGCACGATGGCGCTCTCGCGGCTGACCGGCGCGAACAGGCCGCCGGAGTTCAGGGCCGGGGCGCGCAGGGCGAACAGCAGGAACCCCGCGCCTGCCGCGATGCCCATCATGATCAGCAGCAGCACGCCGCGCGTGGGATCCACCGCAAAGGCGTGAACCGAGGTCAGCACGCCCGAGCGCACCAGGAAGGCGCCCAGCATCGAGAAGGTAAAGGCCGCCAGGGCAAGGAAGGCCGTCCAGCCCGGCAGGGCGCCGCGCTTTTCCATGACGATGGCCGAGTGCAGCAGAGCGGCGCCGATCAGCCACGGCATGAAGCTGGCGTTCTCGACCGGGTCCCAGAACCACCAGCCGCCCCAGCCCAGCTCGTAGTAGGCCCAGAAGGCGCCGAGCGTGATGCCGATGGTCAGCAGGCTCCAGGCCGCCAGAGTCCAGGGCCGCACCCAGCGGGCCCAGGCCGCGTCGATGCGGCCGTCGATCAGGGCGGCCATCGCCAGGCTGTAGACCACCGAAAAGCCGACATAGCCGGCGTAGAGGAAGGGCGGATGCACCGCCAGCGCCCAGTCCTGCAGCAGCGGATTGAGCGAGCGGCCTTCGATAGGCACCTCGGTCAGCCGGGTCATCGGGTTGGAGGCAAGCACCGTATAGGCCAGGAACATCACGCCCAGCGCGCCCTGCACCGCCACGGCATAGGCCCGCAGGCGCGGCGGCAGGGTCGAACCGAACAGGGCCATGGCCGCGCCGTAGCCTGTCAGCACCACGCACCACAGCAGCATCGAGCCTTCATGGCTGCCCCAGGCGCCGGCCACCTTGAACAGCAACGGCTTGTCGGTGTGAGAATTGGCCGCGACGTTGGCGACCGAGAAGTCAGAGGTGACGAAGGCCCAGATCAGGCAGGCGAAGGCGATGCCGGTCGCGCCGAACGTCGCCACCGCCGCGCCGCGTCCCGCGCCAGCCAGCATGGGCAGCCGCAAGGCGCCGGCCACCGCCGACAGGCCGCTCTGCGCGACCGACATGACCAGCGCGAGGATGAGGGCGAAAGCGCCCAGTTCAACGATCATGGGGCGGTCTTGCCCTGATAGGCCGGCGGGCCCGAGCCCTCGCCGCGCCACTCGCCCTGCTCTTTCAGGGCCTTGGAAACCTCGCGGGGCATGTAGCGCTCGTCATGTTTGGCCAGAACCTGCTTGGCGACGAAAACGCCCGAGTTGTCGAACGATCCCTGTGCCACGATCCCCTGGCCTTCGCGGAACAGGTCGGGCAGGTCGCCATGGTACCTGACCTTGGCGGTGGCGTTCTGGTCGGCGACCACGAACTCGACGTCGCCGCCCGGATACTTGACCACGCTGCCGGCCTGGACCAGGCCGCCCAACTGCACCTTGCGGCCGGCCGGCACCTTGGCTTCCTGGGCCTGGGCGGGCGTGTAGAACAACGAGATGGCGTCGCGCATGCCATACAGCGCCAGGCCGACGGCCAGGGCCAGCACAGGCGCGATGGCCAGCAGGATGGTCAGGCGACGGCGCGCCTTGCGGGATTTTGGCCAGAAGCTCATTGGCGGTCCCCTCCGGGCGCGGTCTGCTGTTGGGGCGGCGTCTGGGCCGCCTGGCGCAGGGCGGCCAGAACCTTGGGCTGATCGGCATAGCGCCGGGTGGCCGATGCCATGGCCGCGTCGCGCTTGGCGACCTCACCCAGCACCGCATAGGCCCGGACCAGCCGCACCCAGCCGTCTGGATCGTCAGGCGAGGACGCCAGGCGGGCGGCCAGGCCATCGACCATGCCGGCGATCATGCCCTGGACCTGGGCGGACTGTTCCGGCGCAGCCTCTGGCGCGGGGATGCCGCCAGCGGCCTCGACCTGGGCGATCTCGCGGTTCATTGCGCCACGGCGCGGATCCCCGGCAGGCAGGTCGGCGGTCAGGGCGCGCCAGTCGGCAAGGCCGCCGGCCAGATCACCGTCGCCAATCTTGCCCCGGCCCAGATGATAGCGAGCCGACAGGCTGGTGGGGTCGATCTTCAGGGCCTCACGGAACGCGACCTGGGCGTCGCCGGTGACCTGCCCATTGGCCTGCGCCACGAAGGTCTCGCCCAGACCGGTCCACAGATCGGCGCGGCCGGGGGCCAGGCGCACGGCGCGGCGCAGGGCCTGCTCGGCGCCGGCCAGATCGCCGGATGCGCTGCGGGCCAGGGCCAGATGCTTCAGGGGCTCGGCGTCGTTGGGGCGCTGGGCGGCGAGGGTCTCCAGCACGGCGGCGATGCGCGGCGGGTCCAGCTGGGCCGGATCGGTGGCGCGCCACTCGGCCACGCGCCTGGCGAAGGGCTGGTCGGAAAAGCCCGGCGACCCGATGAAGACATAGGCGGCCACGGCCAGCAGCGGCGCGACGGCGGCGACGGCTACGGCCAGACGACGAGGTCCGGCCCCATCGCGCGTCCACGTCTCGGCGGTGTCGGCGGCGGCCAGCAGACGACGCCCCGCCTCGGCCCGCGCCGCCCTGTGCTCGGCCTCGTCCAGCAGACCGCCTTCGGCCAGCCGGTCGATCTCGCCAAGCTGGCGTTTGTGGGCGTCGAGATCGGGCGATACGCCCTGCGTTGCGCCGGCGCGCGCCGCGCTGCGCAGAACCAGGGCGCCAGCCGCAGCCGACAGCCCGGCCGCCGAGATCCAGAAAGCGATCATGGCCGGGTGTTAGCTTAGGAAACGATCGGCCGTTAGCGAAAAAAGCGCTTAAGGGGTCTCTCAGGCCGCGATGGCGGCCGCAGCCCGGCGGCGAACGATCTCGGCGGTCTTGTCGTCCCGCGTGTGAGCGATGAAGCCCGCTGCGATATCGAGATATTGCTGGGCCAGGGCCGGATCGCCGCCTTCGCCCGTGCGCGCCGCATAGAGCACGTCCTCAATATATTGATCGAGGCGGTTGTTCAGCTTTTCCAGGGTCTTGGCGCGCGTCGAGCCATAGCCGCTCTGGGTCGCGCAGGGCCGCAGATGTTCGATGAACACCAGGATGGCGGTCGCGCGACGCACCAGGGCCTCATCCGGCGGCGCGCTCAGCTTGGCCACGCCCTTGCCGCCCTTCTTGCCCAGGATCGAGATCGGCTTGGTCGGCAGGGCCTCGCTCAGCTCGCGGTCGGCCGTGCTCATCCGAAGTTCGACGGCTTGGGCGATCTGCTGCTTGTACTTGGCCAGGCGGCGCCCCCAGGGGCCGTCCTTGGCGATGTTCACCGATTGCTCGAACTCGGTGACCTGCAGGGAGACGCGCTGGGCGGCCATGGCCGCCTCGCGACTCAGCTTGACGCCCTTGTCCAGGTCGAAGTCGCGGATCAGGTTGATCGAGGCGTCGATATCGGCCAGCACCCGCTCGCCGAACGAGCTGACTTCCGACGAGGCCAGATAACGGTCGTTGGGGCGGTCCATGACCGCCGAGATCACCCGCAGGATCCGCCAGTCCTCAGGCAGATGCGCCGCCAGCATGTCGAACAGCCGGGCGCCTGAGTCCTCGCGGATGACGCAGGCGTCGCGATAGGCCAGCCGCGCCGCAGCCGCCCGCTCACCGCTCATCCGGCTGACCCATTCGGACAGCTTGGGCAGGGCCTCGCGCACGATGTGGCTGATCTCGAGGCAATGGATCAGTTCTTCGGTTTCGCCCAGGCCGCGGGTGGCGTCAAAGGCGTCCTGCTGGGGATCGCGCAGCCCTTGGGCGGCCAGACGACATAGATGGTCAAAGACTTCCGGTGTTCCCTGTTCCAGGTCCCAGGGATTGCACTTGGCGGCGGCTTCCTCGACGCGGCGCGGCGCGGTGGCTTTCAGCGCCTTCCAGACGAAGGGCAGCACACGCGGCGAAAAGCTGATCTGGCCGGGGCCTCGCACCGCACACATCGGCACGATCGGGGCCAGGACGTTGTTGCGGACGAAGCGGTCAGTGGTCTCGTCCTCGACAAGGCCGCGCACCTGCGCCAGTCCGCCCACGCTGCCGACGCTGGCCAGGGCCAGTTCCAGACTGCGCAGGGCAGAGTCGGGCGCGGTTTCAACCAACATCCGAACGATCTGCAATTTGTGCGCAGCGATTGCGGCCATGATCCCCCGCCGGATCGAAAAGACCGACAGCGTCAACCATGTTGGCAACGAGGTTAAGACTTTCCCAAACCTGTCAAAAAAGCTGGTGGGTTCCTGGGCTCAGGCGGCGATGGAAAGATCATAGGCGCCAGAGGTTTAGCGATGGGCGCGAGGCGGGCGGCGACACAACCTGCGCGACAAGCGGTCGCTAGGTTTCAGACCTTGGCAGGTCGAGGCAAACGCGCAGGCCGCCCAGGGGCGATTCACCAAGCGTGACCGACCCGCCATAGGCGCGGGCCAGTTCGTCGACGATGGAAAGACCCAGGCCCGAGCCGGGCGTATGCTCGTCCATGCGCTGTCCGCGCTTGAGGGCGTCGACCCAGCGCTCGGGCGGCAGGCCCGGGCCGTCGTCGTCGACCACCAGCGTCCAGCGCTCGGCCGTGGTGGGCGAAGCCACCGCGCGGATCTTGCTCCGGCACCACTTGCCGGCGTTTTCCATCACGTTGCCGGCCAGCTCCATCAGGTCCTGCCGCTCGCCCTGGAAGCACAGGTCTTCAGGACAGCGCCAGTCGATCTCGATGCCCCGCCCGTCCGACTTGTCCTGGAAGATCCGCTCCAGGGTCACGGCCAGCTCGTCCAGGATCGGCTCCACCGGCGTGCGCTCGCCGCTGGTCTGCGAGCGGGCGGCGGCGCGGGCGCGGCGCAGGTGGTGGTCGACCTGCTCGCGCATCACGTCGGCCTGGCGGGTCACCACCTCGGCCAGGCTGCCCGGCTGCTGGCTGGCCTCGGTCAGCATCACCGACAGCGGGGTCTTCAGGGCGTGGGCCAGATTGCCGACATGGGTGCGCTGACGCTCCACCACTTCCTGGTTGTGGGCCAGCAGGGCGTTCAGCTCGACGGCCAGCGGCTCCAGCTCCTCGGGATAGACCCGCACCAGCCGTTCGGCCTTGCCGCGGCGCACCGAAGCGACTTCGCGGCGCAGCTGGAACAGAGGCGCCAGGCCCACCCGCACCTGCACAACCACGGCCAGGATCAGGCCGCCGCCCAGCAGCAGCAGGGCCAGGGCGGTGATACGGCCAAACCGCGCGGCGTCGGCGTCGATGGGCGAGCGGTCTTCGGCGGCGATGAACACCACAGGATTGGTGTGGCCCGGCAGCTGGGTGAGGATTGCGGCGGCGCGCAGCGGCTTGTCCTGCGGACCGCGCATTTCGAAGAACAGGGTCTTGCCCGGGGCGGCCACCAGCCGGTCGACCTGCTCGGACGAGACCATCAGGTCGCTATCGAACAGCGAACGCGAGCGCTCGATCACCTTCAGGGAACCGGCCTGGGTCTTGTCGAAGATCGTCCAGTAGCGGCCTGAATAGACCCGGGTGGCGCGGATATCGGTCAGGACCGGGGCCCTGACCTGACCCTCCTCCACCGTCGACAGCGCATAGAGGTCGTCGGTCAGCACAGCGAGCGACTGGTCAAAGCGGCGAATGGCGGCGTCGCGGAACTGGGCGGTCAGGAAGACGCCGGCCACCAGCAGCACCGCCACGTTCCAGACCGCGGCCAGCATGACCAGCCGGCGAACCAGCGAAGGCCGGCGCAGGTCGATCATGGCCTCAGGTCCCTGCCCGACGGGTCGCCCGGATCGTCACTCGGTCGCCTCGCCCTCCAGGGCGGTCAGGCGATAGCCGAGGCCGCGCACCGTCTCGATGCGGTCGGATCCCAGCTTCTTGCGCAGGCGGCCGATGAACACTTCGATGGTGTTGCTGTCGCGGTCGAAATCCTGGTCGTACAGATGCTCGACCAGCTCGGTGCGGCCGATCACCCGGCCCTGGTGCATGATCATGTAGTGCAGCAGGCGGTATTCCAGCGAGGTCAGGCGCAAGGGCTCGCCATTGACGCTGGCCCGGGCGGCGCGCGGATCCAGCCGCAGGGCCCCGCACGACAGGCTGGGCGCGGCATGACCGGCCGAACGGCGCAGCAGGGCGCGCAGGCGGGCCAGCAGTTCCTCGGTGTGGAACGGCTTGGCCAGATAGTCGTCGGCCCCGGCGTCGAAGCCGGCGACCTTGTCGCTCCAGGCGGCGCGAGCGGTCAGGATCAGCACGGGCGTGGCCACATTGCCGCGGCGCCAGCGCTCCAGCACCGAAACCCCGTCCACCTTGGGCAGGCCCAGGTCGAGGATCACAGCGTCATAGGGCTCGGTCTCGCCCAGGAACTGGGCTTCCTCGCCGTCGGGCGCATGGTCGACGGCGTAGCCCGCATCCGCCAGGGCCAGCTTCAGCTGGCGCGACAGGTCGGGATCGTCCTCGACGAGCAGGATACGCATGCAGGCAGAACCTTTTAGTTGGCGCTGAGGATCTGGCCGGTCTCGGCGTCGACGATGAAGTCGATGCGGCGGCCGTCGGTGGTGGCCCACCGGACCCGATAGTTGCGCCCCTCAAGCCCGGCGTCCAGCACCCGGCCGGGCGTGCGGCGGCTGATCTGCTCGATCACCCGCGACAACGGCACCAGACGGCCCGACTGCACGCCGCCACGCGCCTGATCCTGCCGGGCGCGCCAGTCGGCGCCCAGCGAGTCCTGGCCGCGTTGGGCCGACGCCACGCCCGGAAGGGCGGCGACGAGGGCGGCGGCGACGAAAATGGCGCGGATCGGTTTCATGCTGTCGGTTGTAAGGGCGCCGGGCTGAATGGAGACTGAACGGGCGGCTAAGGGTCTGCTTATGAACGGGGTGTGGCGTTCTGTCACGCTCAAGAGGCCGGGCGTCGTCGCGCCGCCCGCCTGGATCACACCCCCACGCAGACCCGGCCCATCAGGGCTCCCGCGCCAGGGTGGCATTCAGGGTCTGGATCTGCTGGTTGAGAGCGTTCAGCTGATCCAGCGACAGGCCCGACCGCTCCATCATCAACTCCCCCAGGCACTTGCTGCGGTCAAGCACCGCGCGGCCAGCGTCGGTCAGGCGCACCTGCACCTGGCGTTCATCCACCTTGCTGCGCTGGCGCTCGACCAGACCGGCCTGCTCCAGTCGCTTGATCGGCGGGGTGACCGTGCTGGACTCCAGCGACAGCCGCTGGGCGATCGCCCCCACTGTGGCGCCGTCAGCCTCGCCCAGCACATTCAGCACCAGATACTGCGGATAGGTGATGCCCATCGCGTCCAGCATGGGCTTGTAGGCGCGATTGATCGTCATGCTTGTGGCGTACAGCGTAAAGCAGATCTGATTGTCCAACGGAACGGGCATGGATGACGCTCTCCTGTGAGCCTTTTTTGTCTGTGCGCGCAACATACCACAGAAAATGTTATCGCGATAAAGAAAGTGCTGGACAGAAGGTCGCGACCGCTTTAGTCATATCGTTATCGCAATAACGACTATCGCAGCATCAATCTGAAGAGGGACCTGAAGATGAGCCAGTCAAACACCCAAGCCTCGCGCCGCAACGTCATGACCGCCGGCCTCGGCCTTGCGGCCGCCTCGGCCGCCCTGCCCGCCATCGCCTCGGCCCAGTCGGCCGCGCCCGCCGCCGGGCAGAAGGCCTCCAGCGCCACCACCGGCAGCGGCTTCATCACCACCCAGGACGGAACCCAGATCTTCTACAAGGACTGGGGCCCCAAGACCGCCCAGCCCATCGTGTTCCACCACGGTTGGCCGCTTAGCAGCGACGACTGGGACGCCCAGATGCTGTTCTTCCTGGGTAAGGGCTATCGCGTCATCGCCCATGACCGCCGGGGCCATGGCCGCTCGACCCAGACCGATGTCGGCAACGAGATGGACACCTACGCCGCCGACGTCGCCGCCCTGGCCGCGCACCTGAACCTGAAGAACGCCATCCACGTCGGCCACTCCACGGGCGGCGGTGAGGTGACCCGCTATGTGGCCCAGTACGGCGGCAATGGCCGTGTCGCCAAGGCCGTGCTGATCGGCGCCGTGCCGCCGATCATGCTGAAGACGCCCGCCAATCCCGGCGGCCTGCCGCTGGAAGTGTTCGACGGCTTCCGCGCGGCCCTGCTGGCTAATCGCGCCCAGTTCTTTCAGGACGTGCCCGCCGGCCCGTTCTTCGGCTTCAACCGTCCGGGCGCCAAGGTCAGCCAGGGCATGATCGACAACTGGTGGCGCCAGGGCATGATGGGCGGCGCCAAGGCCCATTACGACTGCATCAAGGCCTTCTCGGAAACAGACTTCACCGAAGACCTGAAGAAGATCACCGTCCCCACCCTGGTCATGCACGGCGAAGACGACCAGATCGTCCCCATCGCGGACTCTGCGCTGCTGGCGGTGAAGCTGCTGAAGAAGGGCGAACTGAAGACCTATCCGGGCCTGCCGCACGGCATGGCGTAGGGGTCGAAACTGGGAACTTGGGAGCGCTCGCCGAAAGACGGGCGCTTCTTCGCTAGGATGCCCATCAGAAGCTCAGCAGCGCCTTCAGTTTGGACCGCACTTCCGCCAGAACCTCCGGCGGAGCGACACCTTTTCGCGTGGCGCGACGAGCGACCCAGTCCAGGCTCTTGACCTGGTCGGCCAGAACCGCGCTGGGCTCTGCACCTGGGACAGCCACTTCAAACACATAGCCTTTGACCCGGCTCGTCATCGGACAGCAGATCATCATGCCGCGCTTGCCATTGTAGCTGGATGGCGACAGCACCAGGGCCGGTCGATGACCAGCCTGCTCATGCCCGGCCTGCGGATCAAACTGAAGCCAGACGATATCGCCAGCCTCTGGCACATAGCGCCCACTCACCAGACTTCTTCGCCCACGGGAGCGCCGAAGTCGGCATCGTCAGGGAAAGTCTCAGGGGTCATCCGAGCCAGAAGATCATTCAGGTCGTAACCCGGGGCCCGGATCGGCTCGATGATGATCCGGCCGTTCTCTTCGCGCACGTCGACAGCCTGATCGACGCTGATCGAGGCGGCCGCCATCACCGTCGCCGGGATGCGGACTGAAGCGCTGTTGCCCCACTTCTTAATCAAAACCTGCATGAGCGATCCTCGGATACAGGTTACAACATCGCATACGTATCGACAAATGTCGATACGTCGAACAGATCTACCTCGCCAGCTCCAACCGCAACGTTGCAGCGATCTCATCGCGCCAGCGCTCGTCCACGCCAGCCGCGTCGGCGAAGGACGGCCATCGCGAGACGGCGTCTCGCACCTCGTCAAAGATCCGGCTGACATGGCCGCGATTGATCGAGGCGGTCCTGGCGCAAGCCTCAAGGTCGGCAAACTCGAACCCGTCCCGCTTGCCATTGATCGACATCTGATGCCGCGACGTCCACTCCCCGGCGGGGTTGTAGCTCCAGGTGATGTCGAAGGCCGGCGACAGTCGCCAGGCGCCCGAACGGTCCATCAGGAAGGCGATGTTCTTGACGTGATCGTCCTGGTTCCGCGCCAGCACGTTGAAGACCATGCGCCGGAACTGCTCTTCCAACTGCGTCATCGGCAAGCCCATCCGCCGCATGGTGAACAGGGCCTGCTCATAGGAATTGGCGACCGGATCGTTGAAGTCCAGATGGGCGATGGCCGCCAGTGACTGCATGTGCAGCTTGCCGCCGCCCTCCAGCCGGTCGAACCGCTTGGTCATGAAGTGGCGACGCCCGCCTTCTTCGAGCAGGCGGCTCTCGGCCACGGTGACGCCGGCCGCCGCCGCCATGCGCCCATAGGCGTGCTCGACCGCGCCATAGCCCTTGGGGTCGGCCAGTTCCTTGTCCTTGTTGCCCGAGACTCCGTCGAACTTCAGCAGCCAGTAGCCAAAGCCCTCGCCGGCCTCGACCTGGCCGGAGCGCACCTCGTTGGTGGTCGGGTTCCAGGCGACCACCGCCTTGGCCCGCGCCCCGCCGGCCGAGGTGCCGACGCTGAGAATGTCGCGCAGGGCGTCGGCCTTGCCCGCGTCGGCGAACGAGGCGCGCAGGTCGTGGCGGTGGGTCAGAACCTGCGAGGCCAGGGTCACCAGGGCGTCGATATCGATCTTGCTGGAGACCCGGCGGCGCGGCCCGGCCATGGGCGAAAACTCCAGCGCGCCCATGCCCCGTCGCCCGGTGTAGCAAAGCCGCTCGACGGCGTTGAAGCTCTGAGGCGTGCGCCCCTGGGTGGCCAGCCAGGCGTCGATCAGCACATTGCCGTACTTGTCGGGCAGGGCGTCGGCCAGCATCCCGGGCAAGCCATGGAAGCTGCGACGCGGCAGGTCGGGAAAGCTGAACACCCCCGGCCCCAGCGGCATCATGATCGGAGCGGGCTGAACGCCGCTGCCGATGAAGGCCGGCTCATAGGCAAAGGCCGCCGTCTCCGCGCCGTCCTCCAGCGACACCGCGCCGATACGGCTGCCCCACAGCCGGACCTCGGCGACGGTGGTCATTTTTCATCGCCCCAGACCCAGGCGGCGCCGCCACCCTCGGCGACACCAGGCTGGCTGGAGCGGCGCACGCGCGTTCGGCGGGCCTTGGCCTGGCTCAGCAGGTCCAACGGATTGACGGGCGTTTCAGGCAGCAAACGCTCCAGTCCCTCCAGCCTGTCCAGGGCCCGCAGGCACCGCACCAGGTTGGTCAGCTGGGCCGAGGCCCCATCTTCGAGACGCTCCACCGTACGTTTGGACACGCCGGCCGCCTGCGCCAGCTGGGCCTGGGTCAGGCGCCGGTCCAGCCGTGCGGCCATCAGGCGCTGGCCCATCTCGGCCAGCACCGCCTCGTCTGACAGGAGATTTTCGAACTTCATAATCGCCTCTTATGGCGACATATATGAATATTCAGGCCTATATCGTCAAGTTTGCCGATAAACGACAACTGAGTACAGGACATTATAGTCGTCAGTTTTGGCGATTTGCACCTCAAAAGTGGCTTTGTTCGCCAAGAATGGCGACTTTAAGAGCAACCAGAGTCTACTTCCGCTTCGGCGAATAGGGCTTCTGGTCGCGCCACGCCTGGGCGAACTTTTCCAGGTCGCTGTCGGGCTCGTCGGGCAGGGTCACCACCAGACGTGGGGGCCTCGATCTTGCCGCCCAGCACCGCGTCGGGCACCGAGATCGGCAGATCCATGACCAAGGTCTCGCCGTCGCGGCGATAGATGGCGTGGGGCTTGATGGCCAGTTCGATCAGGGCGTCGCCCTGGCCGCCGCGGCCGGGGCTGCCCTGGCCCTTCAGGCGCAGGGTCTGGCCTTCCTGGGCGCCGGCCGGGATGGTGACGTCGATGGTGCGGCCGTCCGAGAAGGCCACGCGCTTCTTGCCGCCGCGAATGGCCTCTTCCAGGTCGATGTCGAGCCTGGCCCGCACATCGGCGCCGCGCGGCGAGAACCCGCCGCCGCTGGCCCCGCCGGCAAAGCCGCCGCCCCGGGCGCCGCGCCCCAGGATGTCGCCAAACAGGTCGCCCAGGTCGATCTCGGGACCATCGGCCCCGCCGCCGCGCGACTGGAAGCCGCCGCGATTGAAGCCGCCGGCCCCGAACGGGCTGCCGCCCGCCCCGCCAAAGCCGCGCGCGATCTCGCGACCGTCGGCGTCGATCTCGCCAGCGTCGAACTTCTTCTTCTTGACCGCGTCGCCCAGGATGTCGAAGGCGGCGCTGACCTGCTTGAAGCGGTCCTCGGCGGCCTTGTTGCCCGGGTTGGTGTCCGGGTGGAACTGCTTGGCGAGCTTGCGGAACGCCTTGCGGATTTCGTCCGTCGTCGCGGTCCGGGAAACACCAAGTTCCTGATAGGGGTCGCGCGCCAAGGAAGGTCCTCGAGAGTGATTGGAATACCTGCCCTCACTTAGGCCATTCGTGGCCGCACACAAGCACATTGTTGCATTATTATCACAGCAACCTTGTCGCAGTGACGCCCCAACCGCTCGCGGCCGAGCCCTGGGCGACCTCGACGGTCAGCACGCCGGCCGATCCCGCCGCCAGATCAGCAACCTGCATGGCGGCGGTATGGACGAAGGCTGGCGCGGCCAGCGCGACCTCGCGAACGACCACCGCGCCATTCAGCACCCGCAGGCGCCAGGCCTCGACGGCTTCGCTGAGCGGAACCTCGCCCTCCCAGACATCGCCGCCCAGGCGGTCGCGACGGATCCAGTTGACCAGGCGATCGCCGCCCGAGACCCGTACGCGCAGATGCGCCGGAGCCAGCGGACGCAGGGCCCGGCCGCGCCAGGTCATGCCAACCTCGCTCATGGCCGGTCCCGAGGGCGGACCACCGGCCGGCGCGGCCCGCACGATCAGCGGCGCGCCCCGCTCGAAGGGCGCGACCTCCAGCCGGGCCAGCGCTTCATCCAGTAGAACCACGGGCGCGCCGGACAGGATCACCGCCTCAGCCGCCGCGCCATCGCGCTGGCCGCGCAGCAGGCCCGACAGGGTCCAGACATCCTCGGCGACCGCCTCGGCCGACGTGAAGCCGATGACCTCCCATTCGCCGGATGGCGTCAGCACCGCCAGGGCGTTGTCGCCGGCCAGCACGGCGGCCAGCGAGCGGCTGGCCGGGGTCGCCCCCTCCAGCCGCACGGTCAGGCGGTTGGCGCGGTCCAGCCGATGCGGCGAGGCCGGCGGCAGGTCGGAGAGGGTCTCGCCCAGGGTGGCCGGCGTCGTGAGGCGGGTGCGGACCTTCAGGGTGTCCAGATCGCCGCCGGCATGAATATCGAACGGCCGCCAGGGCTCGGCGGCGGCGGCGACCCACGGCCGGGCGTCGTCGCTGATGGCCGGCAGGTCGAGCATCAACAACGCCGGAGGGCCCACAGGTTCCCGCGGCGGCGCGGGTGTCCAGTCGATGCGGCTGTCCAGCTCGGAGCCCGCCGGGACCGGCGCCAGGGTCGCGCGCGGATGCTCGTCCAGATCCACCCGGACCACGCGCCAGGCCTCGCCCGCGAAGCCGACGCGGTCGCCGGCCTCCAGCCGCAGGGCGGCCAGGGGCGACAGGTGCACGATGGTCTCGCGGCGCGCCGAGGCCGAGCCATTCAGCATCCGCCGTCCGGCCAGTTCCGCCTCGGCCGGCGCCATGACGATCGGCGCGTCGGCGTCGGCGGTCCCCTGCCCGTCCTCGCGGCGGACGATCAGGGCCCCGGTCTGGTAGTCGCGGCCGGCGTCGATGAAGCGCAGGCGCAGGGCCTGGGCCGGCTCCACGAGCGTGCGACTGACGGCGACGGCGGCGGGCCGATCCTCCGGCCAGGCCAGGTCGGTCTCGTCCAGCGACGCGATGGCGAGGCCTGTCTGCGAGCCGGGATCCAGCGTGACACCGGCCCGCGCGCCCAGGGCCGTGACCAGCTCGGCCAGCGGCGCGACGCCCGCGCGGCCGTTCAGCCAGTGGCCCAGCGGCCAGTTGGGACCATCGCTCCAGACGTTGGCGCGGGCCGGAAAGTCCGGAAACGGCCGGGCGTCCCAGCACCAGGCGCTGGCCGCCTCGATCATCGGGCCGCCATAGAGCGCGGACACCGGATTGGCGGCCGGATCAGCCAGCCAGTCCAGCACCGCCTCCAGCATCCGACGCTGGCCAAACTCGTCGCGCGCGCCGGTGGAATAGGGCGGCAGGTGGCTCTCGATGCTCTTGGGATCGACGAACAGGTTGGGCGCATTGGCGCCCTTGTCGACGGCGGGGCAGCCAAACTCGGTCAGGCGGATCGGCTTGGAGCGCGGGACCCAGGCCGTGGGCGTGCCTGAGCGCACGCCGGCGGGCCGATCATGATGCGGTTGTGACCACCAGCTCTTCAGGTCCTTGGGGCGGAACATCCAGGCCTCGCCATGGGCGCCGTCGGTGATCGGCGTGCGGACCTGGGCGTCGCGGTCGGACTGGCTGGCATAGTACCAGTCAAAGCCCTCGCCGCTGGTCAGGCGGGCGCGCAGGTAGGCGCCGTCGTGCGGACCTTCAAAGCCCGCCGCCGCGTCCAGATGATCCTGGCCGTCGCGCCAGTCGGTGACCGGCGGATAGAAGTCGACGCCGACGAAGTCGATGGCGGGATCGGCCCACAGGGGGTCCAGGTGAAACACCGCATGGCCGTCGCCGGGCTGGTGGCCGAAATATTCGCTCCAGTCAGCGGCGTAGCCGAGCTTCGTCCCCGGCCCGACCATGCCGCGCACATCGGCGGCCAGGGTCTTCAGCGCGCTAACGGCCGGGTACGTCCCGCCGGCGCCGCGCACCGTGGTCAGGCCGCGCAGCTCAGAGCCGATCAGGAAACCGTCGACGCCGCCGGCCAGCTGGGCCAGGCGCGCATAGTGCAGGATCATCCGGCGAAAGCCCCAGCCGCCGCCCGAAAAGCTGGGCAGGCCATCGCTCTGGCCCACCTGAGCCGGCGTGACGCTGCCGAAGAAGGCCGCCACCTGCGAGGCGGCGGTCGCGCCACCGTCCGGGGAGCTCGCCTGGCCCGGCGCGGGATGGCAGGTGATCCGGCCGCGCCACGGATAGGCGCCCTGCTCGGCCGCACCATACGGATCAGGCAGGCCCGAGCCCTCCGGCACATCCATCAGCACGAACGGATAGAGGGTCACCTTCAGCCCCCGCCGCTTCAGCTCGGCGATGGCCTGCAGCACCGAGCGATCCGACGGGGTGCCGCCATAGGCCGGGCCGCCGTCGTGGGTCGAGATCGCATGGGCTCCGGCGCGATCCACGCCGCCAGCGCGCCACTCGTGCGGAAGGGTCGCCTTGAACGCCTGGTCGACGCCCGGCTTGATCTGGCAGGTCCCGCAGCGCAGGTCGGTCCCGAACCACGAGACCACCAGGGTCACGTGATCCACCTCCGGCAACTGCGCCTGAAGCTGGTCCAGCGACACGACGAGATCGGGCCGGCCCTCGGCGTTGTTGACGTTCTCGGCCGTGGTCCGGGTGAGGCCGTCGCGGCGCAGGACGGCGTCGGTGGCGTAGACGAACTCGCCCGCGCCGGGGATCAGGCACACCCCCTTCAGCCGCGCCTCCAGCCCCGTGGGCGAGCCGGGCCGGCGGAACACCTCGAACGACAGCTGCGGCGGGCGATTGCCGAAGGCTTCGAGCGGCAAATCCTCGAACACCACATAGGCCAGACCGCGATAGGCCGGCGCGGCGCCCTCGATCGCTTCGATCAGCGGGTCGGGCGTCTGGTCCTGCGTCCCGCGATGCAGACGCATGGTCACGCCCGCCATGTCCATCACCTTGCCGTCGGCCCAGACGCGGCCGATCCCGTCGATCGGGCCTTCGCCCACCGCGACGGCGAAAGACAGGCTGTAGGCATAGCTGGTGGTCTTCTGACCCTTGCTCCCGCCCACCCGGCCCTCGATCCGCTTCTCGCGGAAACGGGCGGCCCAGAGGATGTGGCCACCCACCCGGCCACGCCCAAACACGCACGGGATCGCCGCGCCCTCGGCGGCGCCGGTGATACGGAGCTCGGGAATGCGCGGCCCCAGCTGGCGGGCGGGCGAAAGAGCGTTGATCACCGCGCTGTCGGCCGCCCGGCCCAGCATCGCGCCGACGAAACCGCCGACCGGGCCGCCGAGGGCCGCGCCGACGGAGGAGAGGATCACCTGGGCCATCTAGGGGGCTCCGTTGTCTAGGGTGGAACGGAACTGAGCGTTCCAAAAATCAACGCCTTCCTGGGCCTTGTGCCCAGGATCCATGCCCGCGGCTTCGCTGCCTTCAGGTCAGAGGCTAGGGCTTGCCGCACGCGGTTGAGGGCCTCAACGCGAGCCGCACGATGGGTCCTGGGCACAAGGCCCAGGAAGGCAGGCATGTTCAGTTTTGGGGAGAGGAAGACGGAAACCGAAACGCCCCAACCATCCGCTCCCTCCACCACCGCCCCAGCCAGCTTTCGACGCAGGCGCGGCCCCAGTAGGCGTGGATCATGCGATCCGGCGCCGACAGGATCGCGCAGTGCTTGGCGAAGGCCCGGGGCTCCATGCGGAACACCAGGACGTCGCCGGGACGAGCGGCGGCGAGGGAAACCGGGATCAGCCAGCGGCCGAGGGCCTCCAGCAGGATCTCGCGCTCACCGACCTCGGCCCAGTCGGGGCGGTAGGGCGGCGGGGGTTCGGGCTCGTCGCCGTAGAGGGCCCGCCAGATGCCCCGGATCAGCCCTAGGCAGTCGCAGCCGACACCCCGCAGGCTGGCCTGGTGGCGGTAGGGCGTGCCGAGCCATTGACGGGCTTGGGTGAGAACCAGCTCCTCCCCCACTGGGGGAGGTGGCCCAGAGGGCCGGAGGGGGCAGCGCGGCGTTCGCCCAGATGGCCCCCTCAGTCGCTCCGCGACAGCTCCCCCAGAGGGGGAGCAGCTCTCCGCGCCCGCCCTCACCGCCTACCCCCGTCATGCCGTTCGCCCTCGGAGGGATACAGCGTCAGAAAGTCCTCGCCCGGCATGGCCGGGAAGCCCCGGAAGTTGACGCCATTGGCGAATGTGCCGACGCAGGTCGCCCAGCGCTTGTCGCAAACCGCGCCCGGCGCAGGCGAAACCCCGCAGCGCGCATCACCGAGCACGGCGTCGCACAGCCGGCCAAAGGTGCGGCCCGCCACACGGTCGAGATCCGCCAGCGGCCCTTCCAGCTCGGCAGTGAAGGCCTCGCCCTCGCGGCGGATGCGGGCGATGCGCGCCGTCCACAGGCGCACGAACAGGTCCGGCCGGCTCCAGTCTACGCTCAGGCACGCCACCGACGCCCCGTCATAGAGCCCGGCCTCGATGTCCTCGACGGTCACCGCGCCGTCGTCCAGGGCCCCGAGCGCGGCCGACAGCCCCGGTGCGAAACCGGCCGCCGTCTCGTGGGCGCCGGCGGTCCAGCCGCTGGCGGCCCGGCAGGTCGCGCCATCGACCACCAGGTCGCGGTCGTGGTCGGTGAAGCCCAGAACCACGGCATCGCTGCGGGTCAGGATCCAGGCGTGGCACAGGCTGGCCGCGCCCTCCTCAAGGCGTGCGGCCAGTTCGGCGGGAACGGCGCGCATCAGGCCCGTACCTCGACCAGCGGACAGGCGGTAATCCGCGCCGCCGCAAAGCCTTCCATCTGCACGTCCAGCCGATCGATATCGAAGCGCACCGGGGTGTCGAACTCGAACCCCGCCCTGACCGCCGCGCCGGCGGCGGGCGCCGTGACCAGGGTGACGAGGCCGGTCGCCAGATCCACCGTGAAGGCGGCCGGGGCCAGGGCGACGCCCGCCACCGCGACCTTGACCGTGCCGGCCACGGGTTTGGCGATGGTGCGGACCGCCGTTTCAGCGCCGGTCCCGTAGGTCTTGGCCAGCTGGAAGATCTTGCGGGCGCCGTCACCGGTTCCGATCGCCTGGTCCGTCGCCGCCGGCTGGGCCGAGGGCAGGCACGACTTGAAGTCGCTGGGATCGCGAAAGCGAAAGCCGTGCAGCCGCCCGCGCCGGGCCTCGAAGAAGGCGACCAGCTCGGCGGCCTCGTCCAGCGGCCGGGTCGCGGTGGCGATCAGGTAGCGGCGGCGGCCCTGCACCCACGGACTGGAGCGGCGCTCATAGCCCGAGGCCAGGGTCACCACCTGCGTGCGCCGCTCGACGCCGCCGGTGCAGCCGAAGGCCAGCCGCGCAGGCAGGCGGATGTCGTGGAAGTCGCGGCGCTTCAGTCGCGGCTCGGCGACGCAGCGCGCAGGCGAGCATCACAAAGTCAGCGGAGCGATGGGTCCTGGGCACAAGGCCCAGGAAGGCGGGGAAAAGTGAATGCTGGCGGGCAAGAGTTGAGCGCTCGCAAAACGCAGTGCGCGATTAAGTCTGCGTCATGACCCGCTTTTCACTTCTTGCGCAGGTCGCCCGCCCCTACGTATGAGGCAACATCTGAAGCGCGATGGCCGCCGAAACCGGCTTCCACTTTCGGCTATCGCGCTTTGGAACTGGAGACCGTCATGGACTGGAAGAACCTGTTTTTCTCGGCTGAGGGCCGCATCGGCCGCCAGGCGTTCTGGATCGGTTGGCTGTGCCTGCTGGGCGCCAACGTGGTGGCCGGCTGGGTGCCGTTCTTCGGTTGGGCCCTGTCTCTGGTCTCGATCTGGTGTTCGATCTGCATCCACACCAAGCGCCTGCACGACATGGGTCAGACCGGCTGGTGGCAGGCCCTGCCCTGGGTGTTCGGTCCGATCCTGGTGTTCGGCTCGGCCATCTCGATCGGCGTCACGGCGGCCCTGGCGGCGGTCAATAACGGCGAGCCCGATCTGGCGGCGATCACCGCCCTGGGTGGCTTCTTCATCTCGCTGTTCGTCGCCTTCGCAGTGTGGCTGGCCTTCACCCTGTGGGTCGGCTGCAGCACCGGCCAGCCGGGCGAGAACAAGTACGGCCTGGCGCCGACGTCGGCGGTGGCGATCTAGGAACGAGGCTGCTCCCCCTCTGGGGGAGCTGTCGCGGAGCGACTGAGGGGGTTAGCTGGACATAGGCCGCGCTGCCCCCCTCCGGCCCTCTGGGCCACCTCCCCCAGAGGGGGAGGAGCTGGTTCAAAACCCTCTCGCCCCCAAACTCACCGCCCGCGCCAGGGCCTGGGCCAGATGAGCATCCGACCGCGCAAGACCTGACGCATCGCCGCCCTGCACATTGACCGTGACTGACACGCCGCCGCTTCCCAGCGGCTCCACGTTCCCGGCGCAGGAAGGTCGAAACACCTCCGGCCCACGCTCGCCGACCAGATAGGCGCCGCCCGGCAGCACCGGGCCGCCGTCCGCTCGCGCTCCGGCAAACGCGCCAGACACCGCCTCGGCCAGACCGCCGCCCTTCATCGCCGCGCCCGCCGCGCCGATCACCGCCCGCGCCAGTTCAGCCAGCGAGATCTCGCCGTCGGCGGCGGCGCTGGCCAGGGACCTGGCCAGGCTGGATCCGGCCCGCGCGAACGCCTCCTCGATCGACGACGCCGCGCGCTGGGCCGGCGCCTTCAGGGCCTCCAGCGACGCGGCGGCCTCGGCGGCGCGGGCGGGGACGGACGACAGGCCGTCGGTGTCGAAACCACTCATGGCGGGGTCTCCTCGTCGGGAAAGCGGGCGATCAGGGCGTCCAGGGTCGGACGGGTCAGGACCGGCGCGGCGGGCGCCTGTGTCAGCATCCGCCATTCGCGCAGGGACAGACGCCAGAAGGCCTCGGGCGGGATGTTCAGCCGGACGGCCAGCCGCAGGGCGTCGGGCCAGTCGTTCATGCGGAAGCCGCGAGCGCCGCAGCCACAGCGGCGACGGCTTCGGGGATGGTGACAGCGGAGAGGTCGACCGGCTCGCCCTCGATCAGGGCGGCCAGCACGGCCAGCAGCTCGCGGGCCGACAGGGTCTCCATCCGGGCGGGGAGTTCGCGCCAGTCAGTGAGGGCCAGGGCGCCTTCGATGCGGGCCAGGGCGCCGAGCGTCAGGCACAGGCGACGCGGGGCGCCGGCCAGGTGGACAGTGACTTCGCCTCGGGCGGGGTTTGGGGGTGGCATGGGTGTCTCCTGTGATGGCCCCCTCCGGCCCTGCGGGCCACCTCCCCCGGAGGGGGAGGATCTAGAGGCGCCGAGCAGATGCTCCCCCTCTGGGGGAGCTGTCGCGGAGCGACTGAGGGGGGCAGCGCGGCTCTAAATCGCCGTGAACGTCACCGCCCCCGCCGACGCCAGCGACAGCGCGAACGCCGCCTCGCCGTCGTGGTCGCCGGCATATTCCAGCGCCGCGACGATGAACGGTCCTTCCAGCTGGCCGAAGTCCGGGATCACCAGCCGCCACACGCGGGCCGACTGGTCGAAGAAGCTCTGGCGCACCTGGGCGTCGGAAGCGGCGTCGCGGAACACGCCCGAGCCCGACACCGCGCAGGCGCGCACGCCGGCCCCGGCCAGCAGCTCGCGCCAGCGGCCGGCGCTGTCGCTGTCGGTCGCGTCGATGGTCCTGGCATTGAGGCTGATCGTGCGCGCCCGCAGGCCCGCGACAGTGTGGAAGGTTGGGGTGGCGGCCCCGTCGCTGATCTTCAGCAGGATGTCCTTGCCGGCTTGAGCGGCCATGGGAGTGCTCCGTGGATTAGAGGGGTTCAGTCACCGCCCGCACGCGCACGATCCCGAGGGTCAGTTCGCGCTCGGCGGCGGGGAAGACGTCGGCATAGGCGACGCGCAGGTTGACGAGGCGCCGGCCGGCGATGGTCGGGCGGGCGTCGTGGATCACGGCGCGGACGGCGGCGACCACGGCGCGGGCCTCCTCCGGTCCGCCGAATTTCGAGACGCAGGTCAGGGTCAGCAGGTGTTCGATCACCTCGCCCTCGACCACGCGGCTCTCGGTGCGGCTGACGGCCAGGCAGGGATAGGTCGGCACGCGGGGGCTGCGGGCATAGATCCGCTGGCCGAGGATGGCGGTGACGGCCGGCGCGGCCTTGAGGGCGGCGACGAGGCCGTCGGCCAGGGCTTGATCGCTCACAGGCGAGCCTTTCGGTAAGGGGCCAGCCACGGCTCGACCAGGGCCAGCGAGGGCTCGCCGGTCTCGCGATGGGCGTAGGCGTGGGAGACCAGGGTCAGGATCGCCAGACGCAGCGGGGCGGGGCTGGCGGGGGTCAGGGTCAGGCCGGTGGCGGCGGCGACGCGGGCCTCGGCGGCGTCGATCAGCAAGGTGATCGTGGCGTCTTCCGAGGCATCGGACGCACGCAGAAACGCCCGGGCTTCGGCCAGGGTGAGGGATTGGGGCATGGAGGATTTTCCTGGAAAGGGCGGCGCTGCCCCCTCAGTCGCTCCGCGACAGCTCCCCCAGCGGGGGAGCAGCTGCGCGGCGTAGATCCTCCCCCTCTGGGGGAGGTGGCCCAGAGGGCCGGAGGGGGCAGCGCCAAGGCTGGCCGAATTAGCTGACCGCGAACTTCAGCAGCTTCACGGCATCGAAGTTCTGCACCCCGCCGCCGACGCGCTTGGTGGTGTAGAACAGCACGTGCGGCTTGGCGGAGTACGGGTCGCGCAGCACCCGGACGCCGGCGCGGTCGGTGATCAGATAGCCCTTCTCGAAGTCGCCGAACGCCACCGCCAGGCTGTTCGCCGCAACATCGGGCATGGCCTCGATCTCGGTCACCGGATAGCCCAGCAAGCTGGCCGACTGGCCCGGCTGCAGGGCCGCGTTCCAGATGTAGTTGCCCTGGCTGTCCTTGAACTTGCGCACCACGCTGACCGTGCGGCGGTTCATCACGAAGCGGCCGTTCTGGCGATACTGGGTCTTGGTGGCGTAGATCAGGTCGATCAGCTTGTCGGTGGGATTGGCCGCCGCGAAACCGCCGGCGACGCCGGTGGCGAGGTAGCCCATCTGACCCCAGGTGTAGCTGGCGTCCGGCGCGGCGGTGTAGGCCAGCAGGCCCTTGGGCTTGTTGACGCCGTCGCCGCTGATGAAGGCCGTGGTCTCCTGCGCCGCGAAGGCGTCCTGCACCTCCTCGGCCAGCCACTCGTCGATGCTGACATAGGCGTCGTCGAGCAGGGCCTGGGTCGCGGCGGGGCTGGCGTAGAGCTCGCCGGCCGGGAAATCGATGATGTCCAGGGTGGGCGCCGTGGTCTCCGGACGCGCCGCGGTCTCGGCCACCCAGGCGGCGGCAAGGCCGGTGGGCGACACCGGCTTGCGGAACACGCCGGCGCCGATGGTGCGGACCTGACAGATCTCGCGCATCGGGCTGGTCGCCGCCAGACGACGCAGGATCAGCCGCTCCAGCTCCGGCGGCGCCACATAGCCGCCGGCCGTGGCCACGCCTTCCGACAGGCCCTTGGCTTCCAGCAACAAGCCGGGCGTTTCGCCGGTCTTGATATAGCGGTCGAAGGCGGCCTTGCGCTCGTCCACCCGCGCCAGCGGTGCATCACCGGCCAGGGAAGGCCTGCGGCTGTCGGCGAGCACCCGGTCCAGACGGTCCTGGGCGCGGGAGACGGCCTCGTCGATGCGGCTGACCTTCTCCTCCAGCAGCACGTCGGCCCGCTTGGTCTCGATGGCGCTCAATCGCTGGTCGTTGGCGGCCTTGAAGGCCTCGAATGCGGCCAGCACCTCATGCATCATCGCGCCCGGCGAGGCCGGGGCGTGTTTGGTCTCTTTCATGGAGTTCTCCGAAAAAGCCCTTCCCCCTTGATGGGGGAAGGGTTTGGGATGGGGGTGACTACGGCGGTGACCGGTCACCCCGACGGTCGGATGGAGGCGCGGCGCCGGACGGCTCGTCCTGACGCGCTGTCACCCCCATCCCCGCCCTTCCCCCATCGAAGGGGGAAGGGAGTTCTGTTAGCGTTCGCCGCATGACCGATCACGCCACGCCCAACCTGCCGTCCCGCGACTTCGAAACCACGGCCCGCTTCTATGCGGCGCTGGGGTTCGAGCAGGGCTGGCGCGATAACGGCTGGATGATCCTGAAGCGCGGGTCGCTGATGCTGGAATTCTTCCCGTATCCGGACCTGGATCCGGCGAGCAGCTCGTTCGGCTCGTGCCTGCGGCTCGACGACGTCGACGGGTTCTACGCCGTGTGCCAGGCCGCCGGCCTGCCCGAGACACACCTGGGCTGGCCCCGCCTGCATCGGCCCAGGCTGGAAGCCAGCGGCCTGCGCATCGGAGCCCTGATCGACCCCGACGGCTCGCTGCTAAGACTGATCCAGAACCCGGACTAGCCGCGCGTCGGGCTTCTTCAATCTTGGCTGCAGCGATGATCCCCCGTAGGTTGCGCCATGACGTCGAAACTCACCGCCCTTGAAAGGGCTGTCGCTGAAGCTATTGCCCGGGAATATCCCGACGCCACGGATGCATTGCTCCGGCAGCTTCAGAACGCTGTCGTCACCAGCCGAGACTTCACTGGCGTCGGCTTCTTCACCGAGTTCGACGTGCCTAGGGATGGCCCGCCAGCCAAGGACTTGGTCGGCCCGGTGGGGCATATCTGCGCATTGGTCGGGTCTGAGCGGTACCCGCTGGAATTCATGCTCTACGTCCGCGGCGGGTACGCTGAGATGATCGAGGCCTACAGCTTCGAGGACGGCTACGGCGATCTGGATTTGTTGACGGCGGAATTCACGCCTCCGGTGGAGAGCGACTTTCAGACAGTCGAAGCCGAGCCCCAGGCAACATCGGAAAAGTAACCACCGACACCTCCCAAAGCTCCACCCGCTTGAGTACCCGCAAGCTCCCGTCCTGACGCGCCTTGACCTGGCGAAAGCCGATGGAGAGGCCGTCCAGCGCGCCGGCCTCCACGAGCGCCGCGACCAGCCGGCCGCGCGGGGTCGAGCGCAGGATGCGGCCACGGACGAACAGGCCGCGCGCGTCCTCGACGACCTCGTCCCAGACGCCGATCGGCTCGGCGTCGTCGTGCTGGTGCAGCATCTTGACCCCCGCCGCGCCGGTCTCGGCCAGGCTTTCGGCGAAGGCGCCGGCGGCGGTGACGTCGTCGTTGAGGTCCCGGGTCCAGAACAGCGAGGCGTGGCCCTCGATCTTCAGATCATCACTCATCGGTCGCGCTCCAGCCGGGATTCGATGCGGGCCAGCGCGGCGCGGGTGGCGACGGCCTGCTCTTCCAGCCGGGCCAGGCGCTCGGCGACGGGGGCCTGGGTGTCGAGGCGCTTGTGCATCTCGTCGATCCGGGCCGAGGCGCGCCCGGCCCACATCAGGGCGGTCGCGGCCTGCAGGGCGACGGCCACGATCAAGGCGACCGAGATCTGGCGGTCCAGCCGCCAGCGGTTGGGGGTGGTCATGTTGGGTGTCTCTTCAAAGTCCTCCCCCTGAAGGGGGAGGGGTCGGCGGAGCCGACGGAGGGGGAAGTTGGCCGGCGTGGGATGACTTCCCCCTCCGGCCCTGCGGGCCGCCTCCCCCTTCAGGGGGAGGACTTGTCGCGGAGTCAGCCGTCCAGCCCCGCCAACCTTCTCCGCTCCTCGGGCGTGAGGAAACTGGCCGCGTCCAGCCGCGCCCACAGGGCGTCGCGTTCGGCGGAGAAGGCGGGCACGGCGTCGAGGTCGGGGGCGATGCGGACGCCTGGGAACTTGACCTCCAGCCAGGCCGTCATGGCGCGCGCCGCCCGCTCGACCAGCGGCGCGACCGTGTGGCGCCAGAAGGCGGCGTTGGCCTCGCGATAGTTGGCGTAGGTGGCGTCGCCGGGCACCCCCAGCAGCTGGGGCGGCACGCCAAAGGCCAGGGCGATCTCGCGGGCGGCGGCGTGCTTGCCGTCGGTGAAGTCCATCTCGGCTGGGGTCAGCGACATGGCCCGCCAGTCGAGGCCGCCTTCCAGCAGCAGCGGCCGGCCGGCGTTCCCCGCCCCGGAATGGGCCCCGGCCAACTCGGCCTTCAGGCGGTCGAACTGCTCTTCCGAGAGCCGGTCGCCAGCCTCGCGGTTTGAATAGACCAGGGCGCCGGACGGCCGGGCCGAGTTGTCCAGCAGCGCCTTGTTCCAGGCGCTGGAGGCGTTGTGCACATCGATGGCGAAGGCCGCCGCCTCCAGGGGCGAGAGGCCGTAATGGTCGCTGGTGGGGTTGAACAGCTTCAGGTGCAACACCGGCAGCCAGCCGTCGGCGTCGCGCCCGATGCGCACCGTGCGGCCGCCGGCCTGGTAGTCATAGGCCAGCGGCCAGCCGCGCGGTCCGGGGACAAGCGTCATGCGATCGGGGCGCAGGGCGTAGAGTTCGCTCGGCGTCTGGTCGTCGCCGCCGGCCTCCAGATAGGCGTTGCCGGCAGTCTGCAGGTTGCCGAAGAACGCCTCCATCAGGTCGGGGCCGCCCTGTTCGGGATTGGGCTTGCGCAGGAGCTTCTGCGCCGGATGGTCGGGGGCGCGCCGGCCGCCCTCGAAGACGATCAACGGCGTCGCGGCGGCGGCCTCGGCGATCATCCGCACGCAGCGATAGACGACGGGATTCTTGGCGAAGCCTTCGGACGCCAGGGCGGCGTAGTCGCGGGGGGTCCACTGCGGTCGGCCGCCGGTGGTCAGGGCGATCAGGCGGGCGGCGCGGGAGTCTTTGACTTCCGGCGGGCGGGGTCTGGGGAACAGGGGCATGGGGGTTTGGCTCCAGAATTGGAGTTGAGAACAAATAAAGAACATTTTAGAGTTGCGCCGACCTAGCACCTCCCCCTCTGGGGGAGGTGGCCCAGAGGGCCGGAGGGGGCCAGCACGGGAGAAACCGATGGAGGCGCCATTACGAACGCGGCTGACTGCCCAGCGCCTGCGACGCGAACTGACGTTGCCGGAAATCCTGCTGTGGCTATGCCTGAAGGGACGGCGACTGAACGGCCTGCACTTTCGTAAGCAGCATCCCGTCGGCCCCTACATTCTGGACTTCTACTGCGCGGAGCATCGGCTGGCCGTGGAGGTCGATGGCGAATTGCATGCCCTGGACGACCGTCCAGCCAGGGACGCGATCCGGGACCGCCGGTTCGCAGAGCGGGGTATCGCGACCCTTCGCATCACCGCCCGCGACGTGCTGGCTTCGCCCGATGGGGCGGCGGGGCGCATACTGGAGTACCTCGGCGCGGGCCCCCTCCGGCCCTCTGGGCCACCTCCCCCAGAGGGGGAGGAGCTGGACCGCGCTGCTGCTCCCCCGCTGGGGGAGCTGTCGCGGAGCGACTGAGGGGGTCTTCACAACGCCCTAAGTCTCGGCGCCCTCCCCACCCCCAGCATCAACTCGCTCACCGCCCAGACCAGCGCATCCGCCCGGTCCGGACTGTGCCCAAGATCACCCGTCCCCAGCCCCATCAGCTCCTCCTCCAGCGCCGGAAAGGCGCCGCAGTGAACCACCCGGCCCTGCTCGTACAAGGCCGCCACCGGTTCGGCCCGCGCCCGTTTGCCCAGCGAGGCCCGCACCAGTTTCACCGCGCAGGGCGGGTCGGCCTGGACCAGCACGGCGCGCACCATGTCGCCGCCCTGGTTGGCTTCGGCGACCAGGGCGTGGGCGTCGAACTCCTGCGCGGCGATCACCGCGCGTCGCGCCCAGCCATTGGGGGAAAGCCCCTTGGCCGAGCGGTCGGCCAGCACGAAGGCGCGCCCCTCCAGCCTGCCGACCACCACGATCCCGCAGGCGTCCCCCGTTGCCGTGGCCGGCGGATCGACCGCCACCACCACCCGGTCGAAGCGCGCGGGACGCGCCCCGCGACACCGCGCCAGGTCCTCGGCGCGGAACAGGCCGCCCTCGTCCTCGACGATGACGCCGTCCAGCTCCTGGGCCGCCAGGCGAGTGCCGCCATAGAGCGCCTGCAGGGTCGACAGGAACGCCGGCGCCAGGTTGTCGGCATTGGCCGCCGTACCGGCCCGGGTAACCGCGACGCCGGGCTCGGCGATCAGGGTCTTCAGGGCGCGGATCGGCCGGGGCGTGGTTGTGACCACCAGCCGGGGGTCCTCGCCCAGCCGCAGGCCAAACCGCAGCATGGCCAGGGTCTCGGCCGGCTTGGGCCAGGCGCAGAACTCGTCGGCCCAGGCGGCGTGGAACTGCGGGCCGCGTAAGGAGTCGGGGTCTTCGGCCGAGAAGGCGTAGGCGACGGCGCCGGCGAGAGCGCCTTGAGTCCCGAAGGCCCCTCGATCATCACCTCGCGCACGTCGTGGAAGGTGGGGCCCACCAGGGCGATGCTCAGCGGCTGACCGATGAGGTCGGCCACCCAGCTGGCCCCGGCGAAGGTCTTGCCCGCACCGCGTCCCCCCAGGAATAGCCAGGCCGACCAGGGGTCAGTCGGCGGGCGCTGGTGGGGCTCGGTTGGTCGGAGGCTGGGAAGGCACGCCGCGACCAGGTCCGGCGGCGCCGTCTTCAGCCACATGTTTAATGTCTCGGGAAGCGACAAGCTTAGCCATGCGTCGGCGGACGTCGGCATGAAGTTCGGCGACACGTTCGGGTGTCCAGTCGGGTCGGTCATTCATCGGGGTCTCCTCGGGGTCCGACGAGCGCGCACGCGACGGCAGGGCGGTGATCGCCGCCACCGCCCGTCGTCCGGTCTCGCGGAACAGTTTCAGGTATCGACCGGCGCGCGCCATCTGCTCGGCGGTCCTCAGGCGAGCCACGGGTGGGTCGCTCTGGGTGGTCTCACACGCCTCCTTGGCCGCCTCGACATAGTAGGCGGTGACCAGGTCCTGCACGTAGGCAAGGGCGGCTTCGATCTCTTCGCTTCTCTGGGCCATGACACAAAGATACGGGACCAGCGGGCGCCTCTGATCCAGAGGTGCGAGAAAGTTATAAGCTGTTGATTTTATGAGGTTCGATTCGCTATCCGCAGAGGATAGAGGGCAGCTTATCCCCGTAGTCGGGGTCTTCTCGCTGGCAAGGCCCAGGACATCCTGCGCCATAACGGGGTGGCGTTGAGCAAGCGGGATTATGCGGTCTCTGCGATAGGATCTGAAGGCGCAAGAGCCTGTGGATAACTCTGATGCGCGGCGCTAGCCCCCTCCGGCCCTCTGGGCCACTTCCCCCAGAGGGGGAGGAGCTAGGTCGCGCTTTGTTGGCCGCTCCCCTCTTGGGGGAGCTGTCGCGGAGCGACTGAGGGGGTCTGCGCCGCCCTGTCAGTCCCCATCCGGGTCGTAAACCTCGTCCCCGCGATCGGCCATCAGGTCAGTCGCCACAAAATCCATCGCGTCCTCGGCCACCTCGAACGACAGCTCGCTGACGGTCTGGTCGCGCACCGAAATGCCCTGCTTGTGGGTGCTGTCAGGATCGCCCGTCACCAGCGGGTGCCAGTCGGGCAGGGTCTTGCCCTCATGCAGGCGGCGATAGGCGCAGGAGGGGGGCATCCACTCCAGGTCCTCGATATTGTAGGGGGTCAGCTTGATGCAGTCGGGCACCGTTTTGCGGCGGTTCGCATAGTCCTTGCAACTGCAGCGGTGCTCGTCAAACAGCTGGCAGTGCACACGCGTGGGGATGACCTCGCCGGTATCTTCGTCTTCGAAGCGAACCAGGCAGCAAAGACCGCAGCCGTCGCATAGACTCTCCCACTCGGGGACGGTCATCTGCTGGAGGGACTTCGTCTCCCAGAAAGGTTTGCGCACCATCATGCGGGCGTCCTAAACCGAAACTAGGCTAAGACCAAACAGGGCCGTATCGAAACCGTGAACGACTGGACGCTTCCCCCGTACCGTTTCGAAGATGGCCCCAAGCCGCCGCAAAGGCCGGAGGTTTCCTTTGGCGCGTCGCCGCCGCCCCCGCCCCCCCCGCCTCCAGAGCCGCCGCCAGAACCTGAAGAGCCGTTCCGCGCCGACCTGAAGCACCAGAAGGCTCGCAAGAAGGCCAACCGCTTTGGCTGGATCTGGAAGACCCTGCTGGTCGGCGTGATCCTGGGCGTCCTCACCGTGGGCGCCGGGGCCGGCTATGTCTGGTGGAAATACCTGCGCGACACGCCAAAACTGCCCAGCCGCGAGGCCCTGTTCGCCGTCAACCGCGCCCCGGGCATCCGGTTTGAGGACAAGAACGGCCAGGTGATCGCCACCCGCGGCCCGCGCTATGGCCAGCGCGTCACCCTGGACGGCCTGCCCAACTATGTGCCCCTGGCCTTCATGGCCGCCGAGGACCGCCGGTTCTACAAGCACGGCCCGATCGACCTGCGCGGCATCGGCCGGGCGGCGATCGTCAACTGGAAGGCCGGCCGCACCGTCCAGGGCGCCTCCACCCTCAGCCAGCAACTGGCCAAGGGCCTGTTCCTGACGCCTGACCGCACGGTCAAGCGCAAGCTGCAGGAAATGGTCATGGCCAATGAGCTGGAAAAGGTGCTGACCAAGGACGAGGTGCTGGAGCTGTACCTCAACCGGGTGTTCTTCGGAGCCAACACCTTCGGCGTGGATGGCGCGTCACGGACCTATTTCGGCAAGCCCGCCAGCCAGCTGACCCTGTCGGAAGCCGCCCTGCTCGCCTCGCTGCCCAAGGCGCCGTCGCGCCTGGCCCTGACCCGCGACATGAGCGGCGCCCTGGCCCGCTCGCGCCTGGTTCTGGCCAATATGCGCAAGGAAGGCTGGATCACCGCCGAGCAGGAGAGCCGGGCTCTCGACGACACCCCGCGCCTGTCGCCGCTGGCCGTGCAGGACGAGGGCATTTACGGCTGGGTGCTGGACTACGCCACCAACGAGGCCGTGCGCATCGCCGGCCAGAACGCCCCTGATCTGGTGGTGCGCCTGACCATCGACCCCCTGCTGCAGAAGCTGGGGTCGGAAACCGTGCGCCAGGCCATCGCCTTTGACGGCGAGCGGGCCGGCGCCGGCCAGGCGGCCCTGCTGTCGCTGTCGGCCGACGGCGCCATCCGGGCCATGGTGGGCGGCACCGACTATATCGAAAGCCCGTTCAACCGGGCCGTCCAGGCCCGTCGCCAGCCGGGCTCGACCTTCAAGCCGTTCATCTATGCCGCCGCCCTCGACAAGGGGGTTCTGCCCACCGACATCCGCGTCGATGCGCCCGTGAAGTTCGGCGACTGGGAGCCGGAAAACTATGCCGGCGGCTATCGCGGTCCGATGACCGTGGAACAGGCCCTGGTCAATTCCACCAACACCATCGCCGTGAAACTGGGCCAGGAAGCCGGCGGTCCGGCGATCGGCGAACTGGTCCGGCGTTTCGGGATCACCACCCTGCCGCCCAGCCCCGACCTGTCGGTGGCGCTGGGCTCGTATGAGGTGAACCTTCTGCAGCTGACCTCGGGCTTCCAGGTGTTCCAGCAGGGCGGCAATCGCATCGAGCCCTATGTGATCGAGAGCATCGTCACCCAGGGCGGCGCCCCGATCTTCGCCCGTCAGGCCCAGCCGACGCCGCTGGCCGTCTATGACGTCGCCCGGGCCTCGATGATGGTCAAGATGATGAAGAAGGTCGTCAGCCAGGGCACCGCCCAGCGCGCCGCCTTTGGCCGTCCGGCGGCGGGCAAGACCGGCACCAGCCAGAACTGGCGCGACGCCTGGTTCGTGGGCTTTACTACCGACTATGTCACCGGCGTCTGGGTGGGCAATGACAACGACAAGCCGATGAACAAGGTGGTTGGCGGCGACATCCCGGCCAGCATCTGGCGGCGGTTCATGATGGCCGCCCACCAGAACCTGGCGGTGCGCGACTTCCCGTGGCTGCTGCCCGATCCGGCCCCCGAAAGCGAGCCCGACCCCCGTAACGGCTATTACGAAACCCTGGCGGCCGAGTTTGGCCGGGTGGCGGCGGAGCTGGAGGCCGTGGCCAATCCGCCAGTGGTGGAGGAGCCCGTTCAGCCTACGCCGGACGACCTGCCGTACTAGATTTCCCTCTCCCCCTTGCGGGAGAGGGTGGCCCGCGACAGCGGGTCGGGTGAGGGGTCGCACGGGCCTTTCCGACAGGTCTTTCAACCCCTCATCCGGCGCTGCGCGCCACCTTCTCCCGCAAGGGGAGAAGGGCTCCCCAACGGCGCCCTCGACACGGCGCGCCAGCCCCGCCACCTTCCGGATCCTGTTCCGGAGAGCCCTGACCATGACCGACCACACCCTTGCCGGCCGCACCGTGCTGGTGACCGGCGCCTCCTCCGGCATCGGCGCTCATCTGGCCCTGGCGGCGGCCCAGGCGGGAGCTTCGGTAGCCCTTGCCGCGCGGCGCACCGACCGGCTCGCCGACCTGGTCAGCCAGATCCAGGCGGCCGGCGGCAAGGCCCAGGCCGTGGCCATGGACGTCGAGGACGAGGCCTCGGTGATCGCCGCCTATGACGCCGGGCGCCCGGCGGATGATCAAGGCGGGCTGTCCCGAGACCGGTCGCGGCCGGATGCTGCTGGTGGCCTCGATCGGGGCGCACAAGGTGTTGCCGGGGCTGACGGCCTACTGCACGTCCAAGGCCGGGACCGCCATGATGGGCAAGAGCCTAGCCCGCGAATGGGCCCGCAAGGGCATCAACGTCAACGTCCTGTGCCCCGGCTATATCCGCACCGAGCTGAACAGCGACTGGTTCGACCAGGAGGGCGGCCAGAAGCTGGTCGCCAGCTTCCCGCGCAAGCGCCTGATGGCGGAAAGCGACCTGGCGCCCATGGCCCTGCACCTGCTGTCGGACGCCTCGGCCACGATCACCGGCGGGGTGTTCACGGTGGATGACGGTCAGTCGCTCTAAGGG
>NCEV01000065.1 GCA_002280875.1 Caulobacter sp. 32-67-35
TGCGCCTGGCCACGCTGAACGGCCGCCGCATCGCCTAAGCCGGCGCGGCGTCCCGCGCAGTCTCGGCCTGGTCCGGATGCGTGACATAGTAGTCGAGCGCCGTCAGCAGCTCTCGCCATGCGGCGTCGACCTCGTCGGTCCAGTCCTCGGCCATCAGATCGCGCACAGTCTCGGCGACCACGTCGAAGAAGGTGCGGAAAACGGCCGGCGGCACGTCATAGCCGGCATGGTTCATCACTTCGGTCTGGATCAGCGTGGCCGCGTACTGCCGCTCGCCGATAAAATCCAGCATGGCGCGGATCACCTGCGACAGCATCTCGCCGCGAACCTGATGATGGGTGTCCAGGCAGAACAGCGGCTCCATGGCGGGCTGCTGGTCGAACAGCCGGGCATAGACCAGCGGGGTCAGGTCCCCGCAACGTTCGGCGGCGATCTCGAAGCTGCGCTCGATGAGGTCGGCCCGCACCGGCCCTAGGCCCGCCCGGCCGCGTTCAGGTCGGCGATGATCCCGGTGGGCAGGACCAACTGGGCCGCAGCCATCAGTTCCTTCAGTTGCGCGACCGAGGTCGCGCTGGCGATCGGCGCCGTCACCGCCGGATGCGCCATGATCCAGGCAAGGGCCAGCTGGGCCTGGGTCGCGCCCGTCGCCGCCGCGGCCTTGTCCAGAGCCGCCAGAACCTGCAAACCCTTGTCGTTGAGATAATCGCGCTTGATCGTCCCCGCCCGCGCCCGCCCTTTCAGGTCAGCCGGGGTTCTGTACTTGCCCGTCAGAAATCCGGCGGCCAGACCATAGAAGGGGATGACGCCCAGCCCCTCGGCCGCTGTCAGCGCCGCCAGTTCGCCCTCAACCTCATCACGGTCGTACAGGTTGAACTTCGGCTGGATCGTCTCATAGCGCGGCAAGCCGCCCGCGGCCGACGCCGTGAGACTTTCGCCGAGCCGGGCCGGCGTAAAGTTGGATGCGCCGATAGCCCGAACCTTGCCGGCTTTTACGAGCCGGCCATAAGCCTCCAGAGTCTCCTCGACCGGCGTATCCGCGTCGTCCCGGTGCGACTGGTAGAGGTCGATATAGTCGGTCTGCAGTCGCCGCAGCGATCCCTCGACCGCCGCCTCGATATTGGCGGCCGACAGGCCCGGCTGCCTTGGCCACATGGCGACCTTGGTCAGGATCAGCACGTCGTCGCGCCTGCCCCGGGCCTTCAGCCAGCGGCCGATGACGCTTTCGGACTCGCCGCCCTCATGGCCCGGCACCCAGGCCGAATAGACATCGGCCGTATCGATAGCGTTGAAGCCGCCGGCGACAAACGCGTCGAGCAGACTGTGCGACGTCGCCTCATCCGCCGTCCAGCCAAAGACATTGCCGCCAAAGATCAGCGGGGCGGTCGAGAGGCCGGAGCGGCCGAGGGGGCGACGCTGCATCGTCGACCACCGCCATGGCGTCGCCCGCCGCGCCCATCCGGCATGTGCCGACGGGGTGATAGATGGTTTCCGACCTGGCCCGGATCCAGGCGTCCAGATCCGCATCGGTCCGCACGTCGGCGCCAGGGGCGTATTCGGCGTCGCGATAGGGGTCGAGCGCCGCCTGGGCGACGACCTCGCGCGCCATGCGGACGCCCTCGCGAAGGGCGCGGCGGTCTTCGTCGGCGGCCAGATAGTTGCCCAGAATGGTCGGATCATCGAACGGATCGGCCGAGCGCAGACCCACGGCGCCGCGGCTCTCGGGGCGCAACTGACAGACGTGCAGGGTGAAGCCGTCCTTCTCGATCAGCGTCTTGCCGTGGTCCTGCATGATGGCCAGCACGCCATGGATCTGCAGGTCGGGCCGGTCCAGATCGGGCCGTGACTTCAGGAAGGCGCCACTTTCCAGGAACTGCTGGCGACCCAGGCCCTTGCCCATCAGCATGTAGGACAGCCCCGTGCCCAGCTTCCTCAGGCCCTTGTTGGCCGAATAGGCCGTCGTCAAATTCTTGCTGGTGTACGACAGGCAGACGTCGAGGTGGTCCTGCAGGTTGGCGCCGACACCCTTGGCCTCCTGCACCACCGCCACGCCATGCTTCCTCAGCAGGTCCGGCGCGCCCACACCCGACAGCTGCAGGATCTGCGGCGATTGCACCGCGCCGGCGCTCAGCAGCACCTCGGCGTCGGCATGGGCGGTGCGCTTCTCGCCGCCCTTGCCCACCACATAGTCAACGCCGATGGCGCGGCCCTTCTCGATCAGGATCCTGGTCGTGCGGGCTTCTGTGACGCAGGTCAGGTTGGGCCGCGCCAGCGCCGCCGTCAGATAGGCCGCCGCCGCGCTCCAGCGCTTGCCGTCGCGGATGGTCAGGTCGTAGGGGCCAAAGCCCTCCTGCTGATAGCCGTTGAAGTCGCGGGTGGTCTTGTAGCCCGCCTGGCGCCCCGCCTCGATCAGGGCCGGATAGAAGGGACTGGGCGACTCGCCCTTGGACACATGCAGCGGCCCCTGCCCGCCATGATAGGCGTCGCCGCCGCCATGGTGGGTTTCCGAACGCTTGAAGTAGGGCAACACCTCCGAATAGGACCAGCCCGACAGACCCATCTGCCGCCACTGGTCATAGTCGCGCGCATGGCCGCGAATATAGATCATGCCGTTGATCGCCGAGGACCCGCCCAGGCCCTTGCCGCGCGGCCACCACAGCTTGCGGTTATCAAGGTGGGGCTCCTCCTCGGTCCAGAAGCCCCAGTTTTGCTCGCCCTTGGCCTTGATCAGCTCGCCCACGCCGGCCGGCATCTTGACCAGGATGGAGGTGTTCTTGCCGCCGGCCTCCAGCAGCAGAACCTTGATATTGGGGTCTTCCGTCAGACGCGCAGCCAGAACGCATCCCGCCGAACCGGCGCCGATGACGATGTAATCGAAGCGTTCGCTAGCCATGGCCCCGACGCCCTCCCTGAATGTTATCGTTGTTAAGACAGAGATTGGCTCGGCTTTTCCCCCGGCGCAAGGCGCAGTATGCGCGCCTTTCCAGGCGCGCAGCCCGCAGCCGTCTAGCGTGTGGCCTGCACGATCCAGACACAGGCCGGCATCATGACGCCCTGGGGCGTATCATGGCTCGCCAGAACCGCCTCCACGGCCTCGCCAACGCTTTCCGCGAGGTGCGGCGCCGCCCTCAGGGCCGACCCCAGGGGCCCGATCTGGAAGGTCAGGCTGAGCGTGTCCTTGACCGAAGCGCCGCCGATCGACGTGTCGAACGGGTCAATACGTACGCCACTGAAGCCCGCGCCTTCCAGGATCGAACGCAGGCGCTGCGGATCAGCAAAGGCAAAAGGTCCCGGCGCAAGCGGATCGGAGGCCGGCATCGGCGGCAGAAGCGGCTGGGCGGCGTCCATGGGGGCCCGCATCCACAGGTTTTCCGCATAGGGTCGCCAGCAGACAAAGGCCAGGCGTCCGCCCGGCCGCACCGCCCGATGGAGGTTGGCGAAGGCCGCCGTCGGGTCGGCGAAGAACATCACGCCAAACCTTGAGAACACGGCGTCGAAGGTCGCCTCACCCAGATCAGCGGTCTGGGCGTCGATGCACAGGAACTCGGGCATGGCGCCCTTGGCCGGACGCTCACGCGACCGGGCCACCGCCAGCATGGGTTCTGAAATATCGACGCCCGTGACCTGCCCGGCAGGTCCGACACGTGCGGCCAGATCGAGGGTGGTCTCGCCACAGCCGCAACCGACATCCAGAATCCGCTCGCCTTCAGCAGGTGCCAGAACCCGCAGGGCCTCGGCGCCGAGAGGCGCGATCTGGCGGTCCAGTTGAGCTTGAAACTGGGCCCAGGTTCGACCAACCACGGCGTTCCAGTAGTCGATCTGGGCGGCGTTGGCGGCCGGGGTATCAGGTTTGGACAAAGGGTCTCCTCGGCGGCGGCGCCGCGCAATTGATATAAAGGGGCTTTCCTCCGATCCCAGACGCCATAGCCGGCCCGCGCGCGCAGGCGCCTCAGCCCCTTGCGCGGCGATGGCCCTAGCGCCAGGGGCGCATGCGACGTCCCGCAGTAGGATATGTCTCTCAGCAAGGGACGTCATGATTGGTCACCCCCCGCGTGATCAGACGTAGGAGACCATAGGCGGGGGTCAAGGCCCTAAGGCGCCCCAGGGTCGCCCCCACTGACCGCCAGCCTGATCTGCAAGGCCCTTGGGCGCCAATCCCGGCTCAGAGTTGACGGAGGTCGCGGTCGTAACGCTTCCAGTTCTCGACATAGTGCAGGGCAGAAGCCTGCAGGATCAGGGCGTGCTGCTCGCCGATCTCGCGCACCACCTTGCCGGGCGCGCCCATCACCATCGAATTGTCCGGGATGTCCTTGCCCTCGGTGATCAGGGCCCCGGCCCCGATCAGACAGTTCCTGCCGATCCTGGCACCGTTGAGCACAATCGATCCGATTCCGATCAGCGAGCCGTCACCGATGGTGCAACCATGCAACATCACCATGTGACCGATGGTCACATTGGACCCGATCGTCAGCGGAGAGCCATGGTCCGTGTGAAGTACTGAACCGTCCTGCACATTGCTGTTCTCGCCGATTTCGATCGGATCGTTGTCGCCCCGGGCAATGGCGCCCCACCAAATACTGGCGTTTTTCTTGAGGATGACATTGCCCATGACCGATGCGGTCGGCGCGATCCAGTATTCGCCTGGCGCGGGAAGGCTCGGGCTGATGGCGCCCAAGGAATAGACAGTCATCCGTACACCCCGTGTTCTTGAAATCGTCGCTTGATTAACATCTGAGAAACCACGTTAGCATCATCCTAGTCGGGCGATTCGATTGGAGAAATCCCATCGATTCCCACCGGGGTCGATGTTCGGTCCCGGCTCCCGACGACGGAGATCAGGGTGTCGCTCTTGGCGTTCAGGCGTTCCTCGGAACCACCGCCTTCTCGGTCCAGCGCCGAGCCGCCGCGTTGCGCACGCGTCTTCGTCTTATCTCCTCCCCGCTGCCCCAAGGACGACGCCATACGGCCTCGTCCTTTTTTCATGCCTGAATGGAGGCTTTCATGACCAAGCGAGCCCTGAAGCGTATGGCGCGCGAAGGCGCGACCGAGACCGGCCACTACGGAGACGACGCCAAGGTGCGCCGCCTGCCGGTCGATATTCGGGAGCGCGGCAACAGCTGGTCGCCCCTCGGGCCAGACGGCGCGGCGAAAGGCCAGGAGCGAGATCAGAGCTACCTCAAAACGATAAAACCCAAATCGCCCGGCCAGGCCGAGCTGATGGACGCCATCGACAAGAAGAACCTGGTGATGGCCCTGGGCCCGGCAGGCACCGGCAAGACCTACATCGCCATCGCCAAGGCCGTCGAAGCCCTGGAAGCCGGAAGCGTGGCCCGCATCGTGCTGTCGCGCCCCGCTGTCGAGGCCGGCGAATCGATCGGCTACCTTCCCGGCGACATGGAAGACAAGCTGGCCCCCTATCTGCGCCCGCTCTACGATGCCCTGACCGACCGGCTCTCCAGCCGCCGCATGCGCGCCCTGATGGCTGATGGCTCCATCGAGATCGCACCCGTCGGCTTCATGCGCGGCCGCACCCTGAACAACGCCTTCGTGGTGATCGACGAAGCCCAGAACTGCACCTACATGCAGCTGAAGATGCTCCTGACGCGCCTGGGCTGGAATTCCACGATGGTGGTCACGGGCGATCCCAACCAGTCCGACCTGCTGCCGGGCATTTCGGGCCTGGCCGACGTGGCCGCCAAGTTCGACGCGCTCGAGAACATCGGCGTGGTCCGCCTGGCCGACCGTGACATCGTCCGCCACCCACTGGTCGCGGAAATGCTGGGCGTGCTCTAGCGCGACGAGCCGCTTCGCCCGACGACGGGGCGAGGCGGCTCATTTCGATTAAATCGCTTTACGGCAAGCGGAGGTTGTGCGGTAATTGCCACAGAGCCTCCGCGTTAGTGTTGCGGGCTCCTCGTTCAGCCGGCGCTCAGCGCGCCCAGAGAGGAAGACACATGCTCGTCAAGACCATCCTGATCGCGGCCGCCGGCCTGTCCTGCGCCAGCCTGTTGGCCACAGCCGCCGCAGCGCAAACCAGCACCCCGGCGCCGACCCCGCAGCCGCAGCCGCAGCCGCAACAACAGCCCATGCCCCAGAACCATTTCGCGCCGGCATGGATGCACCCGCAGGAGCAGATCTGGCGTCAGTCGCTGACCGACACCGCCCAGACGGCGCCAACCAAAGCCCAGTGGGCGCGCGCCCGTCGCGCCGCCGATCTGGTAAACGCCAATCGTTGCGATGAAGCCTTCAGCCTGGCGCGAACCGAAAAAGACACCCGCCTCGAAACCGGCGTCAGCAAGGTCTGCCTCGCGCGCAAAAGCTGAAAGCTCTGAACTCAGCCAAGGAGACGTCGATGAAGAAGATCGTTCTTTTCCTCGCGGCCGGAGCTACCCTCATGGCGACGGGTCCCGCGTTCGCGCAGGACCCGGCTAGCTATCCTCGCCACTCGATGGGCAGCCCGCCTTCCCTGGACCCGGCCTTCAGGCCGTCCAGGGACGTTAGGCACCGGGAACATCGGGCGCGCATCGCCGCCGGCCTGATCCGCAATGGTCGCTGCGATGCGGCCGCGCGCCTGGCCATGCGTCAGGGCGACAAGCCCATGCTCTCGCGGATCAGCGAGGTCTGTCGGACCGAGAAAGCCTCGGGCGCATAGAGCTAGAGCTACAGGCGCTGGATTTCCGAAGTCGAAAATCCAGTCTTGAGT
Organism: Caulobacter sp. 32-67-35; assembly: GCA_002280875.1. Taxonomy (GTDB): domain Bacteria; phylum Pseudomonadota; class Alphaproteobacteria; order Caulobacterales; family Caulobacteraceae; genus Caulobacter. The sequence goes on from NCEV01000065.1 coordinate 6,701, forward strand.
TTGAGGCGGTCGGACGTGCAAGGTCTGGCCGCCTCAACTGTTTCAGGACCCCTTCATGGCTGACGCCGCCGCCGCCGTTCCGCGTTCGGAATTCACCGCTCGGGGCGTTCTGCTCGGGATTGCCATCACCCTCGCCTGCTTAGGGCCTTCAAGACCTCGACCATCCAGGAAAACAACATCGTCCAGACCATCGCGTCGGCGGCGGGCACCCTGGCGGCGGTGATCTTCGTCCTGCCGGGCCTGTTGATGATCGGCTGGTGGGCGCACGTGCCGTTCTTCACCACCTTCATGGCCTGCGCGGTCGGCGGTATTCTGGGGGTGATGTACACCATCCCCCTGCGCCGGGCCCTGGTGACCAATTCCAACCTGCCCTATCCAGAGGGCGTCGCCGCCGCCGAGGTGCTGAAGGTCGGCACCGGCTCGCGCGAGGGCGCCGCCGAGGGCAAGGCCGGCCTGATCGCGGTCGCCGCCGGCACCCTGGCCTCGGCCCTGTTCGCCGCATTGGCGGCCGCCAAGATCTTCGCTGGCGAAGTGGCTGGTTACTTCAAGGCCGGCGCCGGCGCGACCGGTCTGGGCGCCTCCAGCTCGCTGGCCCTGATGGGCGCGGGCCATCTGATGGGCATTACCGTCGGCATCGCCATGTTCGCGGGCCTCGTCATCGCCTGGGCCGTTCTGGTGCCGATCATGACCCAGGTCTTCCCGATGCCCGGCGCCAGCGCCGCCGACCACGCCCTGACGGTGTGGAGCACCAAGGTCCGCTTCCTGGGGGCCGGCGTCATCGGCGCCGCCGCCATCTGGACCCTGGGCAAGCTGATCGCGCCGATCTGGCAGGGTCTGGTCTCGGCCGTTGAGGCGTCAAAGGCCCGCAAGGTCGACGGCGCGGTCCTGCCGCGCGTTGAGCAGGACATCCCCATCGTCATCGTCGGCATCGTGTCCACCGCCCTGCTGGCCCCCGCCGGCTGGGTGATGGCCCACTTCCTGAGCGGCGGGCCGCTGTCGGCCGTCGCCACGCCGCTGATCATCGCCGCCGTGGCCTTCCTGGTGTTCGCCGGCCTGCTGGCCGCCGCCGTCTGCGGCTACATGGCCGGGCTGATCGGCTCGTCCAACAGCCCCGTCTCGGGCATCGCCATCCTGACCGTACTGGGCGCCTCGCTGATGGTCGGCGCGATCGGCCGCACGACGATCGGACCGGACGTCGCCACCGCCCTGGTCGCCTTCGCCCTGTTCGTCACCGCCATCGTGCTGGCTGTGGCCGTGGTCGCCAACGACAACCTGCAGGACCTGAAGACCGGCCAGCTGGTCGACGCCACGCCATGGAAGCAGCAGGTCGCCCTGGTCATCGGCGTGCTGGCCGGCTCGCTGGTCATTCCGGTGATGCTGGAACTGCTCAACCGCTCCAACGGCTTCACCGGCGCGCCCAATCTCAGCACCGTGCCCGGGGCCGAAAATCTTGGCGCGCCCCAGGCCACCCTGATCTCGACCCTGGCCAAGGGCGTGATGGGCGGTGTCCTGCCCTGGGACCTGCTGGCGATCGGCGCGGGGATCGGCCTTGGTCTGGTGCTGGTCGACATCCTGGCGCGGCGCTTCAGCGGGCAGCGCTTCAGCCTGCCCCCGCTGGGCGTGGGCCTGGCCATCTACCTGCCCAGCGCGGTGACCGCCCCCGTGGTGGTCGGCGCGGTGATTGGCTGGATCTATGAGCGGATTGTCAGCAAGGACCGCACGGCCGCCCCCGCCAAGCGCATGGGCGTGCTGATCGCCTCGGGCTTCATCGTCGGCGAGAGCCTGTTCAACGTGGCCCTGGCCGGCCTGATTGTCGGAACCAACAACCCCTCGCCGCTGGCCGCACCCTTCGCGCCGTCCGAGCATGTGGGCATGGTCCTGGCCGTCATCGCCGCGGCCATCGTGGTGTCCAGCCTCTACCGCTGGGCCCGCAAGGCGGCCGCCAGGACAGAAGCAGCATAGAGAGCGTCGTGGCTTTGCCTACGGCTCTGCGTTGGGGGAGCCACCGGCCGTCAGGATCGTGAACACCACTTCGCGCCGGCCGCGATAGCCCAGCGACTCGTACAGGCCGATGGCCGTGGCGTTGTCGGCATAGCTGTGCAGGAAGGCCTTTTCGCCCCGCGCCAGAATTCTGGCCGTCACCTCGCGCAGCAGCCGCGCGGCATAACCTCTGCCACGATAATCCGGGTGGACGCAGACCCCGCTGGCCTCGGTATAGCCCTCGGGGCGCATCCGCTCTCCGGCCATAGCGGCCAGCCTGCCGTCAACCCGCACGCCGACGAAGGACCCCAGTTGATGGGTGCGACTGAAGAAGGGGCCCGGCTTGGTGAGGGTGGCCAGGGCCAGCATCTCGGCCGCGTCGGGATCGCCCAGATCCAGGATTTCGAAGTCCGCGGTCCAGGCTGGCGCGACCGTGTCGGCCGTCATCTGCAGGCACACGGCCCGGGAGACCACCCGTGTTCCCGGCACGGAGGGCGGGTCGAACAGTTCGACCAGTCCGACATCACCATGGTCGGCGACCAGCGCGCCCAGATCCGCGAGCGCCGAGGGAGAGTTGTCCGCCGAGCCGGCAAACAGCCCGAAATCCGGATGCGTGCGCAAGGCCCCGCCCCTGCGGATCGCGACGTCAGCCTGCCGGCCGCCGAAGGCCGACCAGACCGGTCGATTCAGAACATGATCGCTCACGCGCGGCTCCAGATAGCGTCAAAGCCCCGGGCGGCCGCCTGATCGGCGACCGCCCGGGGCAGCGATTCTAGTCGAGGTCTTCGGCCAGGATCGCCATTTCGAACATGAACGAGCCGTCCTCGTCCTCGTCCTGGAAGACGACGCCGATGAACTCGCCGGCCACTTCAACCTCGGCGGAGTCCTTCTGCTTGGGGCGCGCCTTCACGGCGATGTGCGGGTTGCCGAAGGTGCGCTTCAGGTGCTTTTCGATCTTGGCGATGGATTCAGCGTCCACGGGGAGCTCCTGTCGTTGTGTTTGGCGCCGTGGCGCGTGCCGGGGCGAAACTAGCGCCCTGCGGCGGAGTCGCAAGTCGCTTCAGCGCTAATGCGCCAAACCGGCCTTCGGCGTCAGCTTGATCTCGAACAGCCTGGGCCAAAGCTTGCCTGTGACGAAGAGACGATCGGTCGCCGCGTCATAGGCAATGCCGTTCAGCACATCGACCCGCCCCCCGGCCTGATCGGCAGAGCCAAGCAAGCCCGACAGATCGACCCAGCCCGTCACCTGGCCCGTGGTCGGATCGATGCGTGCGACGCGGTCGCTCTGCCAGATATTGGCCAGGACCTCGCCCTTCACCCATTCCAGTTCGTTGAGGTTATCCACAGGCTTGCCCTTGTCGGTGACCTGTATGCGTCCGGTCTCTTTCAGGGTGTCGGGATCGAGGAAGCGCAGAAACGCCGTGCCGTCGCTCATGATGAGCCGCGTCTCATCGCGGGTCAGGGCCCAGCCCTCTCCGGGATAGGAGAACTCACCGACCTTTTCGAAGGTGGCCAGATCGAAGATGAAGCCCACCTGGTCCTGCCAGGTCAGCGAGATCAGCCGGTCCTTCCAGTCGACGACGCCCTCGCCGAAATAGTGGCTGTCGATCAGGCGCTCCTGCTCGGGCACGCCGGTTTCCAGCGTCACCTTGCGGACGGACGAGCGACCATGCAGGCCCGTGCTCTCATACAGAAAGCCGTCGCGCCAGAAGAGGCCTTGAGTGAAGGCCCGCGAATCGTGCGGATAGGTGTTGACGACGGTGTAGCCATAATCGCGCGACGATCCGGCCATGGCCGGCGCGACGGCCGTCGCGGCCAGCAGGGCCGCGAGGCACAGGCCTTTCCAGATTCTGCCGAGCACCTAGATCACGTAGTCGTACACGGCCTCGGACAGGGTCTGGTCCATCGACTTGGCCGGCTCGTCACAGGTCGGACAGTTGACGATGCGGGCCGGAACCCCGGCGGCGGTGCAATGCGGCGGCACGGGCTTGAGCACCACCGACCCCGAGGCGATCTTGGCGTAGTCACCGACGGTGATATTGCCCAGCACCTTGGCGCCCGCGCCCAGCAGCACGCCGTTGCCGATCTTGGGATGGCGGTCGCCGCGATCCGCGCCCGTGCCACCCAGGGTCACGCCGTGCAGCATCGAGACGTCGTCGCCGACCACCGCCGTCTCGCCGATGACGATGCCGGTGCCGTGATCGATGAAGACGCCCTTGCCGATGCGGGCGGCGGGGTTGATATCGACCTGGAAGACCTCGCTGGCCCGGCTCTGCAGGTAGAAGGCCAGGGTCTCGCGCCCCTCGTTCCAAAGCCAGTGCGACACGCGGTGGGTCTGCAGGGCCAGGAAGCCCTTGAAGAACAGGAACGGCTGGACATAGCCCTTGCAGGCAGGATCACGCTCGAACACGGCCATCAGATCGGCCTCGGCGGCGGCGATCAGGGCCGGATCGGAATTGAAGGCGTCGGCGGCGAACTCGCGCGCCGTCATGGCCCGCATTTCCTGGTCGCCCAGCTTGCGCGCCAGCTGGAAGGTCAGGGCGTCGGCGATGTTGTCGTGGCTGAGGATCACCGCATTGAGCAGCGAGGCCAGGGCGGGCTCGGCCTTGGCGGCATGTTCGGCCTGGTTGCGCAGCGCCGCCCATACGGGAACCGACGACTGCTCGGTCACGACTTCCAGATGCTTGGCCACCGGGGCTCTCCCTTGCCTGCCGGCACTAGAGCATCCTTTTTGAGAACGCACTAGCCCTGTTGGGAAAGGCCCTGCCTTCGCCCGGTCGCGCCTAGTATAGCACGAGACGGGCGAGATCGCTCGGAAGCTCTCCCCTGACCGCCATATGGTGCACCCGAAGCAGGAGCGCCACCGTCAACGAGTCGGGCATGTAGCCCGACACCGCCGCGTCCAGCGCTTCGGCGAAGGGCACGCGGGCGACGGCCAGGTCCTCGGTCTCATCCGGGGCGGCCTCGGTAGGCGACAGATCCATGGCCAGGAAGCCGTGACAAATCTCATCGGTGACCGAGTTGGAGAGCTCCATCCGCAGGATAGGGCGCCAGTCGGCGGCTTGCAGCCCCACCTCCTCGGCCAGTTCGCGCTTGGCGCCGTCCAGCGGATCCTCGCCCAGCGGCGCGCCGCCTTCGGGCAGCTCCCAGCTGTAATTGGCCAGCGAGAAGCGGTTCTGGCCCACCAGGGTCACCGTGCCGTCCTCGTGCAGAGGCACCACGCCGATCGCCTGGTTCTTGAAACCCACCTTGCCATACAGCGCCGGACGTCCCGTGGGGGCGATGGCCTGATACTCGGTCAGGGTGATCCACGGATTGTCGTAGACGACCTTCTGGCTGCTGACGCCCCAGGGCTTTCCGTGCGGCTTCAGCCAGGTCCGCGCCGGCGTTTGGCGAGACGCTGCCCATCGAGACTGCGCCAGAGGTGCTGAGCTTTCTGGCGCGGCGTCGCTCGGCTTCGGCCATGACCCTGACCGCGCCAGGCCCTGACGATGGCCAGCTCGCCGACCTGCTGCGGCTGGCGGCCCGTGTGCCCGATCATGGCAAGCTGTCGCCCTGGCGGTTCATCATCCTGCGCGGCCCGGCCAAGGACGTTTTCGCCGACAAGATCACCGCACTGGCGAGCGATCAGGCCAATCCGGTCAAGGCCAACGCCGCCCTGCGCAAGCTGACGCGGCCGCCGGTCTGCGTGGCGGTGATTTCGCGCTACATCCCTGGTGAAATCCCCGAGTGGGAACAACGTCAGAGCGCCTCGGCGGTGTGCATGCAGATGCTGCTGGCCGCATCCGCCATGGGCTGGGGCGCCAACTGGATCACTGACTGGTACGCTTACGATCCCCGCGCGCTGGCGATCCTTGGCGTCGGCGCGGGTGAGCAGGTCGCCGGCTTCCTCTATCTGGGCACATGCAGTGAGCAGCCGCAGGAGCGTGTTCGACCGGACGTCGCGGCGATCACCAGTGAATGGGCGCCCGGCTAGCGCCAAAGCCGCTTCCCGCGCGTTGTCCTGAAACACAGCGGACGGAGACGACGATGGCGCGACGCAAGGACCCCTGGGCCGGCCTGGCCTGGAACGCCTGGGCCATGGGCCTGGAGGCGTCGACCGTGATCGGTCTGCGCACGATGAAGATTGCGGCGGGCGGGGCGGCGGCTCAGGCCGAGATCGATCTGATGGTCGGCGAGAAAATGACGGCGGCCATGACCCTGCCGATGCTGGCCATGACCGGTCAGCTCGGGACCAACGGTCCAGCCGTGGCGGCGGGGTCGATCAGCCACCTGCGCAAGAAGGTCCGCGCCAACCGGCGACGGCTGTCGAAGGCCTAGCCGCGGCCGCGATACGGCGCGACGCCCTGGTCGGGCACCCAGAGGCCTTCCGGGGCGACGCCCGTCTGCCAGAACACATCAATCGGGATGCCGCCGCGCGGATACCAGTAGCCGCCGATGCGCAGCCAGTGCGGGTCGGCGATCTCGACGATCTTGCGCGCCACCTTGACCGTGCAGTCCTCGTGGAACGAGCCGTGATTGCGGAAGCTGGCCAGATACAGCTTCAGCGACTTGCTTTCGATCAGCCAGTCGCGCGGGGCGTAGTCGATGACCAGGTGCGCAAAGTCGGGCTGGCCAGTGACCGGGCACAGCGAGGTGAACTCGGGAGCCACGAAGCGCGACAGATAGAGCACGTCCGCTTGCGGATTGGGCACACGTTCGAGAACAGCCAGCTCGGGGCTGGCGGGCGCGTCGACCATGCGGCCGAGCTGGGTGACGTTCAGGTCTGTCATCGCTGCGATTTAGGCCCGTCTCGACCGCGAGACAAGCGGGCGTCCTGTCGCTACAAAACTCCAAACACATGTTCGAATGGGGAAGAGGCGCATGTTGGGACGGGATTTTGAAGGCTTCACGGTGGTGGTCACCGGCGCTTCAACGGGGCTTGGCCGGGCGATCGCGGTGGAAACCGCAAGACGGGGCGCTGGCCTGATCGTCGTCAACTTCGCCAGCAAAGCCGAGGACGCCGAGGAAACGGCCCGCCTGATCCAGGCCGAGGGCGCCAGGGCGGTGCTGGCCCAGGGTGATGTCTCGCAGGACGCCGACTGCCGCAGGATCGTCGAGGCCGCCGCCGCCACCGGTCGGATCGATGCGCTGTTCAACAATGCCGGTATGACCAAGTTCGCGCCCAACCACGCCGATCTGGACGCGGTCGACGCCGAGGACTTCCTGCGGCTCTACAGCGTTAATGTGGTCGGGGCCTTCCAGATGGTGCGCGCCGCCCGGTCGTTGCTGGAAGCCGCGCCCCAGCCCGGGGCCGTGGTCAACACCTCGTCCATCGCCGGCGTGGTCGGCAATGGCTCATCGGTGCCCTATGCGGCCTCGAAGGGGGCGATGACGACCATGACCCTGTCGCTGGCCCGGGCGCTGGCGCCCCACATCCGCGTCAACGCCATCTGCCCGGGCTTCATCGATACCCCTTGGTTCGGCAAGGCGATGGACGCCGACCGGGTAGACCGCCTGCGGGCCGGAGCGGCGGCCGCAACACCCCTGAAGGTGGCCTCGACCGCCGAGGATGTCGCCGGCGCCGCCGTTTTCCTGGCCTCACCCGCCTCGCGCCACGTCACAGGCGAGACCCTGCTGGTGGATGCCGGCCTGCATCTGGGCGGGGCGAGTCTATCGATGCGCTGAAAAAGGGCGATGCGCTGGCGACACGGGTAAAGATCAATCAAGCGTTAACCCTGCAGTGTGGCTTTGGCCGCCCATTCTGAAGCAAATCCGTCACACTTCGCCCAAACTTTGCTCAAATAACGCCGTTCGTGCTGGCGCTTTGCCCACTCTGATTGCAACTACAGTGCAGTCAGCGACTAATCAGCCGTCGACACAGTGCGCTTGCAGGCGCCGTCGAACTCGGGGCGACCCTCCGGGAGGCGACACAAAGAAGGGGATAGACCACCATGAACATCTTTAAGATCGCGCTGGCCTCGGCCGCAGCTACGGTCGCACTCAGCGGCGCCGCCATGGCGCAAGACACGCTTGACCTGTCCTACAATGTTGGCGTCGCCAGCGACTACGTTTTCCGCGGCGTCAGTAACACGCAGGAAGACCCGCAAATCTTCGGTGGCGTCGACGCCTCCTATGGCATCGGCTATGCCGGCGTTTGGGCCTCGAACGTCGACTTCGGCACCGATGACCCCTCGGTCGAGATCGACCTGTACGCCGGTGTGAAGCCGACCGTGGGCGACACCGCCCTCGACTTCGGCATCGTCTATTACGGCTATGTCGACGACAAGGGCGCCACCCCCGGCCAGTACAGCTACGTTGAACTGAAGGCCGCCGCCTCTCGTCCGCTCGGCCCGGCAACCGTCGGCCTGTCGATGTTCTACTCGCCGGAATTCCCGTTCGAGTCGGGCAAGGCGTTTTACTATGAAGTCAACGGCGCCCTGCCGCTGATGGACAAGCTGACCCTGAGCGGCGCTCTGGGCCAACAGGAAATCGAGTTCGCTGGCGACTACGCCACCTGGAACGTCGGCCTGAGCTACGCGATCAGCGACAACCTGACCGCCGACGTCCGTTATTCGGACACGGGCGTGCACTCGTTCGGCGACATCTATGGCGAACGCGTCGCCGTCAGCCTGAAGGCCGCCTTCTAAGCCTGTCAGACATCACCGACATCGGATGAAGCCGCCCCGGGCAACCGGGGCGGCTTTTTCTTGGTCTAGATCCTGCTGGACCAGCCAGAGACTACCGCCTCGGTGTCCGTCACGATGGCGAAGTTCAGGGCCATGACCTTGAGGGCCGCTTCATGCACATCGACCTCATAGGCCGCGCAGGCGTCGGCCGGGACGAAGACGTGGAAGTCCTGGTGGAAGGCGTCCCGGGCCGTGCAGTCGACGCAGCACTCGGTGGTCAGCCCGCACAGGACCAGGGTGTCTATCCCCTGCTCGCGCAGCGTGTCGCCCAGGCCTGTGCCAAAGAAGGCGCTGTAGCGGGTCTTGCTGATGACCTGCTCGCCCGGCGCAGGCCCTGGACCATGGAAGTCGGAACCCGGCTGACCGGTACGGCACAGGTTGCTCTCGACATCAGGATCACCGCCCCGCCGCGCCATCCGCTCACGCCACATCGGCGAGTCGGTGTCAGGCGAGGTCGACAGGCCCACAAAAATCACCGGAACCCCGGCCGCCCGCGCGCTCTCGGCCAGGCGCTGCGCCGCCGCCAGGGCTGGCGTCACACTTGAGATATCCACCCCCATCCGGCCGATCACGCCTTCGGGCGCGGCGAAATCCACCTGCATGTCGACGATCAACAGGGCCGTGCGCCCCGGCGCGATCCAGTCAGGCTCCAGCGGGACATCGCTCATGCGAAACGCCGCCTCAGTCCCGGAAGGATCGCCTCGCCAAACATGGTCAGGCCGGCGACATAGTCGGGGAAGATCAGCATCAGGCCGTCCAGTTCGCAATCCTCGACGAAGGCGGCGATCCTGTCGCCGCAGGTCGCCGGCGAACCGATCACCGTCTCGGTCATGAACGCCCCCTGTTGCTTGGCGGCCGCGTCCAGCTTGTCGGCCGGCGCCCCCCAGCTTCGCAACATGGTCCGCACCGCATCCAGATCAACCCCGTCGGCATAGGTCTGGGCCAGGGCATGGGCCGCCGCGTCGGTGTCGGCATGGATGACCGTGCACATGGCGTAGGTCTTGATCGACTTGCCCAGACCCTGGGCCATGGCCTTGGCGCGGCGGCTGGCGTCGCGGCGCTGTTCGGTGGTGGCTCCGCCGATGAAACAGGCGTCGGCCTCGGCTACGGCGAAGGCGAAACCGCGCGGCGAGCTTCCCGCACAGATCAGGTCGGGCCGGGGCCGCGACAGCGGCTTGGGATCGGACTGGCAGTCGGTCAGGTCGAAAAAGCGGCCATGGTGATCGACCCGGTCCTCGCTCCACAGCCGCTTGACCACATGGGTCCATTCCTCGGCCAGGGCGTAGCGGTCATCGTGATCCAGCGCCTCGTCCCAGGCGCTCATCTGGGCGAATTCCTCGCGATAGGCGCCGGCGACGATATTGAGGCCCGCGCGACCGCCGCTTATGTGATCCAGGGTCGCGATCATCTTGGCGGCCACGGCGGGGTTCTGCAGCAGCGGATGCAGCGTGGCCCAGATCTTCACCCGCTTGGTGGCCTCGGCCAGGCCCGCCATCAGCGTCACCGACTCCAGCACCGTACCCCAATGGTCGGTCGTCCCGCCAAAACCCCGGAACTTGGCCATCGACATGATGAAGTCCAGGCCGATCTCGTCGGCCAGCACGGCGGCGGCGCGGTTCTGCGGATACAGGCCATCGATGCGCGGCGTCGTCCCGGAGACGATCCAGCCGCCATTGGCCACCGGCAGGAAGACGCCGAAATCCTTGTGATTGGAGCTCATGGCTTTTCGTAGCACGCGACTAGCGCGCGCAAACCGTCGATCTTCAGACTGCCCTCACTCGGCGACGTCGATCATGCCCGCAGGCGGCGTCGGCGGCCTCATGAACAGCGCGGCGACGAACACTACCGCGATCACCGCCGCGAACAGCTGGAAGGTCGGGGTGAAACTGCCTAGCCGATCGCGCATGGCCCCGGCGATGAACGGTCCCGCCGCCGAGACCGCGCCGACCAGGCAGGTCAGGGAAAACAGCTCCAGATTGCTGCGCCGGCCATAATAGTTCAGCAGCAGCACGGTGACCGCCAGCACCGTCAGGCCAAAGCCGACGCCCGTGCCCACGGCGTAGAGCAGCATCATGGGCAGGGTGGTCGCCGCGCCTAGCGCCACCAGCCCCGCCACCAGCATGGCCTGGGCGCCGACCAGCAGCCATTTGGGATCGATCCGGTCGCCGATGAAGCCGCCGCCCAGCCGGGCCAGGGTCTGCATCAGAGACTCAAGGCTCAGCATCTTGGCCCCGATGGCGGCGGCCGCTGCGGCGGCCATGCCGGTGGCGACGCCGATCTCGGCGATGTGGCTGACCGAGACGCTGGCCACCGTCACGCCGGTCAGCAGATGGGTGAAATAGGCCGCAACCAGCACATAGAACTGCGGCGTTCGCAGCGCCGCCCGCACCGTCCACTCGCGCGCGGTGCGATAGACGCGGGCGTCGGCCGGCGCCGCACGGGCCGCCTGCTCGACCTCGACATCGACCTCGTGAGCGGCCTGCGCCAGCCACTTGCTCCCGCCGACCAGGGCCGCGCAGATCACGCCCACCACGCAGGCCAGCACGGCCTGGACCATCCAGTAGATTCGCCAGTTGTCGTCGGTCGCGCCCATGATCATCAGGGCCATCCAGGGGCCGGCCACCCCGCCCAGCGAGCCGAAGGTGAAATAGATCCCGAACGGCAGGGCCCGCTTGCGATACAGGGCCGACAGCACATGGGTGCCGGGGATCAGGGCCGCCATCTGAAAGCCGATCCCGCACAGGGCGGCGCCGACATAGTAGCGGGCGATGCTTTCCGATCCGGCGAAGCCCAGCAGCCCCGCGCCCAGCACCGCCGAGCCTAGCAGCAGGGTGCCGCGCACGCCGATCCGGCGGATCAGGATGGCCGGCAGCCAGGACGAGGCGCCGGTGAAGACCCCCAGCACGGAAAACCCGAGAAACGCCTTCTCGAAACTCCAGCCCAGCTCGCCGATCATCGCCGGCAGCACCACCCCCAGCGAGCCATAGGTCGAGGCGGTGATCAGGAACAGCAGCAGGCTGAAGCCGGCCAGCAGCGAGATGCGACGCAGGTCGGTGGATGCCAAGATCAGAACGTCCGCTTGAGGGTCACGCGCCATTCGCGGCCCTTGCCGGGCAGCGCGCCCAGATTGGCATAGGTATCGGCGTCGGGGGTGAAATGGAATTTGTCGAACAGATTATCGACATTCAGCTCAGCCGTATAAGGCCCGCGCGTCACATGGGCCGAGCCGTTGACCACCGAATAGGCGGGATAGCGGACGGCGTTCTGGACCGTGCCCGCCGTGCGACTCACATGGCTGACGCCCAGCGTCGCGCCGGCCTGCCCCCAGTCGTAGGCCTTGCTGGTATAGGCGCCGTACAGGCTGACCACCGACTTGGGGATCAGGGTGTAGGCATAGTCTCCGCCCCGGCCCGGCAGGCTGGCAAAGCTCCACACCACATAGGAGCCGCCATAGGCGTTGGCGCCGGGAACGCCCGCCGTATAGGCCGGGATATACTGGAACGAGGCGTCCGGTCCCTTGATCGTGGTGCGCTGGCTGTTGCCAGCGAAGGTGAAGCTGAGTTGCTCCGAAGCCAGCCAGCGGACCTCCAGCTCGACGCCCTTGGCGCGCGTGCCCTGCACGGTGGGCGGCGAGGTGTTAGTCAGCTGGGTGCGGTTCTGGCGATAGGCGGCCAGCGAGCCAACCAGGGTCCCGTTCAGCAACTGGAACTTCACGCCGGTCTCGGCCAGATCCGAGTTCGATAGCCACGAGCCATTGGCCACCAGAGACGGCGCGATATCGCCCGCCTGGCTCATCTCCAGGGCGGAGGCCTTGGCGTAGGCGATGTAGGGCATCAGGCCGAACGGAGCCTTGTAGGTGAGGCTGGCGTTATAAGTCGCCTTGTTGCGGTCGTCGGCCTGCTGGCCAGCGACCGTGTAGCTGAGGAAGCCCGTATCCTGGCTCTCGACCTCGTAGTGGTCGTAGCGACCGCCGAGGATCAGGTTCCAGCGACCGGCCTCGATATCGGAGGTGAAGAACGCGCCCGACTGGTTCCAGTCGGAGCGATTGTCGTTTTCCCAGCGCAGGCCGATCCCGCCCGGCTCGTCGGTGAAAGGGCTGTCGATGGTGTCGGTCGCGGTGACGCCAAAGGCGATGTCGCGGCGGTCCAGGGCGATCAGGCCGCTGTTGAAGCTTTAGGAGACGAAGCGCTCGTTATCCTGACGGTCGTGGAACAGCTGCAGCTTCAGCGTCCGGTCGTCGCCCAGATCCTTGGCCAGATCGAAATAGAGCGTGCCGGTGGTCGTCTTCGAGAAGTCAGCCGGGCTGATATAGACGGTGCGGCGGTTCAGCTTCGTCGTGCCGACGCCAACGTCCAGGGTGTGGACCGCATCGGTGCTGGGGAAGCCGTAGTAGGGAATGTAGAGCGCGCTGGCGAAGGGGTAGAAGCCCACCTCGTTGGGCGTCAGGCGACCATTGCCGTCGGCGTCGACCAGGCTGGTGTCGCGACCGGTGATGTAGGTGCGGTTGTCGATCAGGTCCTGGGTCAGGCGGTTCCAGCCCGCCGTCTGCACGTCGCCGTCGGAATGGAAGACCATGCCGCCGAAAGCCGTGCTCCAGCCGTTGCCCAGATCGAAATCGGCCGACAGCTCGATCAGCTGGCGGCGCGGATAGATGCCCTTGTAGTAGCTGTGGCTGTCCTCGACCTCGCCATACACATAGACGCCGCCCTCGGCCGCACCCAGGCTGACCGGCGCGCCGAACTGGCCGGTGACGAGCTTCTTGTTATAGCTGCCGAAGGTCGCCGTGACCTGCCCTTCCGGCTGAGCCAGGAATCGTCCCTCATCGCGGGCCGACTTGGGAATGAAATTCACAAGACCGCCGACCTTGCCGGCGCCATAGACGGGGGTCGGCGGGCCGCGCAGGATCTCGATCCGGGCCGCCCCGCCGATGGGGGTGGAGTAGGTGCCGCGGTTCTCGACGCGCTTGAAGCCGCGGAAATAGTTCTCGGCCAGGGTGCCGCGAATGTTCAGCGCGCCGGGCACGCCATAGAAGCTGGCGGTATGGGTGCCGGGCGAGACGGCGCTAATGCCGTCCAGCGTTTCGATACCGAAGCGCTCAAGGGTCAGGTCGCTGACCAGGCTGGCCGAACGCGGCGTCTCGATCAGCGGCTTGTCGATGCCAAAGACGGTACTGGACGGCTGCTTCTCCAGCAGCCCGGCCTTGTCGCGCGCCAGCACCAGCACAGCGTCGACCTCGTCGGCAACCTGGGTCTCGGCCCGCGCGCCCATGGCGGCCAGCATCGACAGAGCGGTGACGGAGAACAACAGGGTTCGAAATGACATGGCGACAAGACCCGATAGAGCCCGGCGCGAGGGATAGCCGGGCGGTTAGCCCCACCATCTGGCGATCATTGCGCTTCCGTCAAAATGCTCTCTGACATTTCAGTTGGTATTTTGAAGGGGGTGTGGCCGGAAAGCCTCACAATACCGACTGAAGGTTGTTCTCGATCAATGCAGAGCTTCAGGCCTCGACCGTCGGCCGCTGAACAACCTCGGGCGTCACGTTCAGCACGCGCATCATCGCAGTGCGCGCGCCCTCGACGTCGCCGCTGGCAATCACCCGGGCCACATCGCGGTGCTGCTCGATGTCAGAAAGAAGTTCAGCCTCGGTCGCGCCATTGAACGAGAACACCCAGAACCGCGCGGCCTTGTGCTGCAGCGGGATCAGGATGCGGGCCAGGGACAGGTTCTGGCTGGCGCGCGCCACGGCGGCGTGGAAGCGCTGATCCATGGCCACCAGCAGCGGCAAGTCGCGGTTGCGCGCGGCCTCTTCTCCGCCCTCGAAGGCGTCAAAAATGGCCTCGGCTTCGACCTTGCTGGCATGGCGAGCAGCGAGACCCGCGCAGTGCGGCTCGATCAGGGCGCGCGCCTCATAGCCCTGACGCAGTTCCACCAGGTCCAGCGGCGCGACCAGGGTGCCCGAGCGGGCGCGGCGGATGACCAAACCTTCCAGAGCCAACCGGCCCAGGGCGTCGCGCACGCCGGCCAGTCCCGCCTCGTAGCGCGCCGCCAGCGATTGCTCGTCCAGGCGCGCGCCGGGCGCCAGTTCGCCCAGGATCAGATCCAGCAGAATCCGCTCATAGACCTTGGCCTTCTGCAGATCCGGCGACCAGTCCTCCAGGCCCGACGACGAACAGACGTCGAGCACCAGCATTCGCGAGCGGGCGTCCTGGGCTGGAAGGGGTGACACCGGCAAGGCTCCTTCAGAGACGTTCTGCTCTGATAGGTAAGGTGAAATGTCACAAAGAGCCAGAGCCAGCTAGAAAGCTGGCACCACCGCGCCCGCGTACTTCTGGGCCATGAAGGCCGCCACGTCTGGCGTGGTCAGGGCCGCCGCCAGCTTGGCGACGCGGGGGTCGTCCTTGTTGTCAGGACGGCCGACCAGATAGTTCACATAGGGGCTCTTGCTGTCCTCGATCAGCAGGGCGTCCTTGGACGGGTTCAGCTTGGCGTCGAGGGCGTAGTTGGTGTTGATGATCGCCAGGTCCACCTGGTTCAGCACGCGCGGCAGGGTGGCGGCCTCCAGGGTCTTGAACTTCAGGCCCTTGGGATTGGCGGCGATGTCCTTCAGGCTCGACAGCGGATTGGCCGGGTCCTTCAGGGTGATGACGTTGTTGCGCGACAGCAGAAGCAGGGCGCGGCCCTCGGTGCTGGCGTCGTTGGGGATGGCCACGGTGGCGCCCTGCGGCAGCTGCGCGATCCCCTTGTACTTGGCCGAATAGGCGCCGATCGGCTCGATGTGGACGCCCTTGATGGCGATCAGGTTGGTGCCCTTGTCCTTGTTGAAGGTCTCCAGGTACGGCAGCGTCTGGAAATAGCTGACGTCAATGCGCTTCTCGGCCACCTGGGTGTTGGGCTGGACGTAGTCGTTGAAGACCTTGATCTCGATCTTCAGGCCCTGCTCGGCCAGCTTGGGCTTGATGAACTCCAGCACCTCGGCGTGCGGAATGGCCGTGGCGGCGACGGTCAGGGTGTCGCTGCTGGCGCTCGAGGCGGCGGGCTTCTGGCCGCAGGCGGCAAGCGTCAAGGCGGCGAGGCTGAGGGCGACGAGTGCGCGACGGGCGACCATGAACGGCTCCATAAGGCGGTAATAGGCGTAGGGTTTTGCCCGGTTTCCGTCGCCTGACGAAATCAGTTTTCCTGATCGAGGCGAGAGGGATCGCTTGACCCGCCTTCCGAACAAGCGGCCTGAGTGCGGATGGCCAAGGAAACCGTCTACATCGTGCAAGCCTATATCGCCGGTCGCGGCAAAGGCCTGAAAGCCGAGCAGCAGATCGGCTGCAAGGACGCCGCGGAGGCCCGCCGCAAGGCCGAGCGCCTGGCCCCGCTGCGCGAGGGCGTCGTGGCCTTCGCCGCCTCGGCCGATGTCGAGCTGGGTGACTATGACGAGAACCCTGACATCCTGTTCAAGGCCGGTCGACTGCCGTTCCCGTTCGATCAGGCCTGATCTTCGTCGTTGGCTGGCTCATCCGGCGAGCCGTGGATCGTCCAGTTGACGACGAAGTCAGGCGCCTCGCCCGCCAGGGTAGTCACGCCCGGAGGCGCGGCGGTGATGGCCGAGGTCTGGGGCGGCAGGGTGTAGATGTCGCCGTCCTGCTCGCCCAGCAGATCCAGCACGATGCCCGTCTGGTCGTTGGCCTCGATGACCACGCCGAAGAACTGCTGGCGCTCCAGCAACTCGCCATCGTCGTCCAGAAACGTCAGGCCCAGCATCAGGGTCTTGCCGATCAGGGTCTGAGCAAAGTCCTCGTCCCAATGTTCGGGAGGCGGCGCGATGAAGAGGGGCGTTTCGTCGGTCATGGGCGTCTTCTAGCGATGCGAAACCCGGCGCACCACCGTATCGCCGACCATCTGCAGCGCCTGCACCAGGATCAGCAGCAGCACCACGGTGACCACCATCACGTCGGTCTGGAAGCGCTGATAGCCAAACCGGATCGCCAGATCGCCCAAGCCCCCTGCCCCGACCACGCCGGCCATGGCGGTGTAGGACACCAAAGCGATGGCGGTAACCGTCGCCGCGGCGATGATCCCCGGCATGGCCTCGGGCAGCAGTGCGCCCAGCACCACCTGCCGACGCCTGGCGCCCATGGCGAAACTGGCCTCGATCACGCCCTTGTCGACCTCGCGCAGGGCGGTCTCGACCAGCCGCGCGAAGAAGGGCGCGGCGCCCGCCACCAGCGGCGGGATCGCGCCCTGCACACCCAGCGATGTGCCGACCAGCGCCACGGTCAGCGGAATCATCACGATCAGCAGGATCACGAACGGCACCGAGCGCAGGATATTGACCAGCAGCGACAGCAGGCCGTTGGCGACGCGGTTCTCCAGCATCTGGCCCTTGCCGGTCAGGAACAGGATCACGCCCAGCGGCAGGCCCAGCGCCACGGTCAGCACCATCGAGCCGCCCAGCATGGTCAGGGTGTCGAGGGTCGCCTGGCCGATTTCGGCCCAATCGATGTTGTTCATCACGCGCCCTCCCCGGCCAGCACGGGATCAACCCGCACACCCTCGGCCTGGAACCGGGCGATGGCGGCGTCGACGTCGCCGCCGGTCAGGGCCAGGGTCAGCTGGCCATAGGGCGTCTCGCGCAGGCGATGGATGCGGCCGCCCAGGATCGAATAGTCGACCCCCGTGGCGCGGGCCACCTGGCCCAGCACAGGCTTGTAGGTGGCCTCACCCCTGAAGGTCAGGCGCACCACGCGACCGGCCAGCACGGCCTCGGCAGCAGGCTCGCCGTCAGCCTCGCGCACGAAGCGGCGGGTGGTGGCGCTGGCGGGATGCAGGAAGACGTCCTCAACCGGGCCGGTCTCGACCACGCGTCCGGCCTCCAGCACCGCCACCCGGTCACAGACGCGGCGAACCACGTCCATCTCGTGGGTGATCAGCACGATGGTCAGGCCCAGTTCGCGATTGAGGTTGGAAACCAAGTCGAGGATCTGCTCGGTGGTTTCCGGATCCAGCGCGCTGGTCGCCTCGTCGCACAGCAGGATCTTGGGACCGGTCGCCAGGGCCCGGGCGATGCCCACCCGCTGCTTCTGGCCGCCCGACAGCTGGGCCGGATATTTAGTGGCCTGGTCCGACAGCCCCACCCGCGCCAGCAGCTCGGCCGTGCGCGCCTTGACCTCGACGGCGGGACGCCCGGCCAGCTTCAGTGGAAAGGCCACATTGTCGGCCACGGTCTTGGACGACAGCAGGTTGAAGTGCTGGAAGATCATGCCCACCCGGCGGCGAAGGGCGCGCAGGCCCTCGACGCCCAGGGCGGCGACATCGTCGCCATCCACCACGACGCGGCCGCCGGTCGGCTTTTCCAGGCCGTTGATCAGCCGGATCAGGGTGGACTTGCCGGCGCCCGAAGCCCCGATCACGCCGAACACCTCGCCGGCCTGAACCGACAGGGACACCTCGCTCAGAGCGGCGTGGCCGCCACCCTTTGCATTTGCCTTGGGGGCATAGGTCTTGGAAGCGGCCTCGAAGGCGATCACGGCGTCAGGCATCCCGGGCTGGCGGCTCCATGGCGGAGCGTTGGCCCGTAACTAGCCATCCTGACGCCGTTTTCCCAGAGGTGTCTCAGGGCTGGCGCACCACCGCCCCGCCCTTCATCACGAAGACCGGCTTTTCCAGGGTGGTCACGTCGGCCAGAGGATCGCCGGTCACGGCGATGATGTCGCCATAGCGACCCACCGCCACCTGGCCCACGTCCTTCTCCTGGCCCAGCGCCTGGGCGGCGTTGACCGTGGCGGCCTGGATGGCCTGCAGCGGGGTGGCGCCATAGCGCACCATCACCGCGAACTGTTTGGCGTTCTGACCGTGCGGATAGATGCCGGCGTCGGTGCCCAACACCATCTTCACACCGGCCTTGACCGCCTTGCGGAAGTTTTCGCGCTGCACGTCGCCGATCTCGCGGTCCTTGCGCAGGTTGTCTTCCAGCACGCCGTTCTTCTTGCCTTCGGCCTGGGTGTAGTCGGTGTTGTAGATGTCCATCGAGAACCAGGCTCCCTTCTGGACGGCCAGCTTGATGCCCTCGTCATCCACCAGGCTGACATGTTCGATGGTGTCGACGCCGGCGCGGATGGCGTCCTTGATGCCCGCCGCGCCGTGGGCGTGGGCGGCGACCTTCAGGCCCCACATGTGCGCCTCGTCGACGATGGCGGTCATCTCGGCCAGGGACAGTTGCTGCTGGCCTGGCTCGGTGTTGCGCGAGAACACCCCGCCGGTGGCGCAGATCTTGATCACCCGCGCGCCATACTTGCGCACCTCGCGCACCTTCTGCCGGCCCTGTTCGGGACCGTCGGCCACATAAGGGCCTTTCTGAGCCATCGAGGGCGGGAAGTAGGTGGAATCGCAATGCCCGCCGGTGGCGCCGATCGAATAGGCGGCCGGAACGATGCGCGGTCCCGGCACATAGCCCGCCTCGATCGCCTCGCGCAGGCCCACATCGTTGAAGCGGTCCGCGCCCAGGTTGCGGATGGTGGTGAAGCCGGCCTCGACCGTGGCCCTGGCGTTGGCCGTCTGGACCACGCTCCAGAACGCGTCGCTATATTGCAGGCTGTTATAGCCGCCCACCTCGGCCAGGCTGTCGATGTGGACGTGCATATCGATCAGACCCGGGAGCAGGGTCGCGCCCGGCAGGTCGGTGACCTTGGCCCCCGCCGGCACGGCGACCTCGCCCTGCTTGCCCACCGCGGTGATGCGACCGTCGGTGATGATCACCATCGGATTGTCGACATATTTGCCCGACGCCACGTCCAGCAGCCGCGCTGCGCTCACGGCCGTGATCTCCGCCGCCTGAGCCGAGCCCGCCGCGCAAAACGCCGCCGCGATCGCCACAGCCTTGATACCAACCCGCATGTTCATCCCCGTCCTGATTCAGAACGGTCACGCTAGCATGGGATCGCGTACGGTCGAGCCTGGATCAGGACTTCCTGGCGGGGATCTGGATGCTTTCCAGATAGGCGATCAGATCCTGCACCTGACCCGCCTCCAGAACGAACTGCGGCATCTGCGGGTGACCCGTCGAGATGCCCTCGGCGAACGCTTCCTGCAGATTGGCGACGGGATAGCGCTGACCCAGGGTGCGCAGAGGTGGCGCTGCCGCCACGGGGCTGTCGCCGACAGCCTCCACCGCGTGACAGGTCGCGCAGCGCGCCTCGACCAGCACACGCCCGCGGGCCGCCGGATCCGCCAGGACAACCGGCGTCGCGGCGGCAGTCACCGGGGTTAAGCCGGATGGACTGGACGGGGCGCAGCCGGCGACAAGCAGGAGGCTCAGGATCAGTATGCGGCGCAAGGCGGTCTCCAGGGCAGGACGCGCCGGACGCTTCGCGGCATCGCGATGCGGGCTTTCATCCTGGTCAACTCAAGGCTAGCACGCCACGCACCGTCGCGCCTCGAAAGCCTCGACGTCTTCGGCTCGCCCGATTATAGCTCGGCTCGGTTTAGGCGGGCGTGGCGGAACTGGTAGACGCAACGGACTTGAACCAGACGATTGAGTGCGCCCGGGGAAATCCGGGATGTAGAACTGCTCAAATTCGGGGAACCCTGTCAGATGGCGATCCCGAGCCAAGCCCTCTTCGAGGGAAGGTGTAGAGACTAGACGGGCAGCACCTAACCTCCGGCTCGCCGGAGTACGGTGAAGGGATAGTCCAGACCACGAACGACCCTCTGGGCGGCGGCGAAAGCCGAAGTGGTAAGAAAATCCGTCAGCCGAAAGGCTATGCCGGTTCGATTCCGGCCGCCCGCACCACCTCGCGTTGGAAACGCTTCAGCGCCTCAAAGCTTGCGCGTCACCAGAAGGACGGTGGCGACGCTGGCGGTGACTTGCGTGACGGCGTCGATGGCCGCCAGCGCGTTCAGGCCCTCGACGGCGCCTTCCAGCACCTGAACCGTACCGATGGGCAGCTCGACCGTCTCGCTGGCCTTCAGGGTCCACTGTTCCACCCGGGCGCCGGCGGTCGTGGCCAGAACGCGTCGTGGCGCGCCTTCGCGCGCACGGCCGCTGGCGATGGAGCGGCCATCGCGCTTGAGGCCGTCGACCAGGGTCTTGACCGACTGGCTGGCGTCGCGGCGACAGACCAGGATGGCGTCGGGCTCGGCCACCACGACCAGGTCCTCGCAGCCGATCACCCCGACGAACGGGCCGGTCGAGCGGATCAGCACGTTGCGGCTGTCGATCAGGGTCCCGTCGCCAAAGACGGCGTTGCCGGCCTCGTCACGGGCCGCTGCGTCCCAGATCGCATCCCAGGCGCCCAGGTCCGACCACGAGAAGGCGGCGGGGACCACGGCGGCCTTCTGGGTGCGCTCCATGACGGCGTAGTCGAGCGAGATCTTGGCGGCGCCGGAGAACGCGGCCTTGTCCAGGCGAGCGACGCCGTCTTCGAGCGTCAGGGCGGCTACGCAGGCGCGAGCGGCGGCCGAGACGGAGGGCTCGAAGGCGTCCAGCTCGCCCAGCAGCATGCCGGCCTTGAAGGCGAAATTGCCGCTGTTCCACAGATAGCCGTCGGCCACATAGCGCTCGGCGGTGGCGCGGTCGGGCTTTTCGACAAAGGCGGCGACGGCGTTGACGCTGCCGTCCAGCAGAGCCGCGCCGGGGCGGATATAGCCAAAGCCCGTCGCCGGTCCGGTCGGCTTGACGCCAAAGGTGACGATCCAGCCTTGGCTGGCCGCCTTGGCGGCGGTCACGGCGGCCTGGCCGAAGATCTCGGGCTCGGCGATGTAGTGGTCGGCGGCCAGCATCAGGGCCACGCCCTCCGGATCACGCGACTGCACATAGGCGGCCGCCGCCGCCACA
The DNA here is from genome assembly GCA_002280875.1 of Caulobacter sp. 32-67-35. Classification (GTDB taxonomy): domain Bacteria; phylum Pseudomonadota; class Alphaproteobacteria; order Caulobacterales; family Caulobacteraceae; genus Caulobacter. The sequence goes on from NCEV01000065.1 coordinate 28,172, forward strand.
GCCGGCGCGGAATCACGCGCCTCGGGCTCGATCAGCACCGTGACCTCGACGCCGATCTGGGCGGTCTGGTCTCGCACGAACGAGGCCATGGCCCCGCCCGTGACGATGACGATCTCGGCCCGGCCGGGCAGATCCTTCACGCGCAGGACGGTATCCTGGAAGCTGGAGGTCTCACCAATCAGTTTGAGGAACTGTTTGGGCTGATCCGCGCGAGACGCCGGCCAAAGCCGCGTACCCGAGCCGCCGCACAGGATCACCGGATAGATCGCGCTCACAAAGCCCCCACCTTCACGCGCCTCGTCCCCGAGGCTCACGGTCAACTAGCACGGGTATCTTAAGGACTCGCGACGTCTGTGCGGCCCAACACCATTTTCCGCGAACATGACCCGTGCTGGGGACGTCGCGCTGCGAAGCTGACGTCTTGTGAGCGGAACTCAGGCGTCCGGCGCGATCCTCTCGATCTGGGCCGCGCCGGCCTCCGTCAGCGCCACGACCAGTTCCTCGACCGCCGTATCGACCTCGGCCGGATCACGCCCGCGCACGACCAGGTTGGCGCCATAGATGTCGGGCGGCGAGAAGAACGGATAGCTGCCCAGCGACATGTCCGGATGGGCCTTGGCCACCGCCTCCAGCGGCGCGGCGATCAGGCCTTCGCCCGAGCCGGTGACGCGGACAGTCCTGCTGATCACCACCGCCCCGGTGCGCAGACGCGGGCCGACATCGCCCAGCATGCCGCGCATGATCGCCGGCACGCCCGCCAGCACGAAGACGTTCTCGATCTGGAATCCTGGGGGCCCCTGCACCGGGTTCTTCACCAGCACCCCGCCCTCAGGCACGTGGGCCATGCGGCGGCGGGCGGCGTTGGGCTCACCCCAGCGTTCGCGCAGCAGGGCCATGATCTCGGGATGCTCGGGCGCGGTAACGCCAAAGGCCTTGGCCACAGAATCAGCGGTGATGTCGTCGTGAGTGGGACCAATGCCGCCGGTGGTGATCACATAGTCATACTTGGTGCGCAGGGCGTTCACCGCGTCGATGATCTCCTGCTCGACATCGGGCACGACCCGAGCCTCGGACAGGTCGACCCCATAGGTGGCCAGATATTTGGCGATGGCGCTGAGATTGACGTCCTGGGTCCGCCCCGAAAGAATCTCGTCGCCGATGATCAGCACCGCCGCCGTCACCCGATCCTTGCTGGCCGTCATCGCCGCGCTCCCCTACATCGCCTGTCTGTTCTCCAATCCGACTTAGGGCCGCCATGCTGCTCCCGCAACCGCTCGTTCGCGGCCGACTTGTGCAACGCTACAAGCGCTTCTTCGCCGACATCGTCCTGGATGACGGCCGGGCGATCACCGCCCACTGCCCCAACCCCGGCGCGATGCTGGGCGTGAACCTGCCAGGACAGGGCGCCTGGGTGTCGTGGTCGGACGATCCCAAGCGCAAACTGCCCTGGACGCTGCAACTGGTGGAGGCGAACGGGGGTCCCCAAGGGAGCGTATTGGTCGGCGTCAACACCATGCTGCCCAACAAGCTGGTCGCCGAGGCCCTGGCCGCCGACGCCATCCCCGAGCTTTCCGGCTACGCGACCTTGCGGCCGGAGGTGAAGTACGCCGACGCCAGCCGCGTGGACTTTCTGCTGACCGGACCGGACCGGGCGCACTGTTGGCTGGAGGTGAAGAACGTGCACCTGTCGCGCACGCCGGGCCTGGCGGAGTTTCCCGATTGCGTAGCGGCTAGGTCGACGCGGCATCTGGCGGACCTAGCGGCTCAGGTCTCCGCTGGAGATCGGGCGGTGGCGCTGTTTGTGGTGCAACGGGAAGACTGCGAAAGCTTCAAGGCCTGCGCGGATTTGGACCCGGCGTTCGCGCGAGGCTTGGCGCAGGCGCACGCGGGCGGCGTCGAGATCCTAGTCTACGCCTGCGACGTCACCATCGAAGGCGTCCGCATAACCCACCGGCTTCGGCTGGATCTTAACTGACATGACGGCGAATTAAGCTGCAATCGGCTCGCAACAGGCTAACCCTCCGCCCGCACTTCTGGGGGATAGCCGCGAATGAGAGTCTCGACCCTGACGGCCCTCTGCGCTGTCCTGGCCCTGTCCGGCTGCGGCGCCTCTTCGGACGGCAAGGAGAGCGGCATGATGACGGCCGCGCGGGCCGTCTTCGCCTTCAAGGCCTGCACCGACAAGCTGGAGGCCAAGTTTGGCCTGGACGACATCGCGGGCGTCACCTCCAACGACATGGACCCGGTCCCCACCGGAAAGCCCGGCGAGTGGGACGTGAAGTTCACCGCCGACGTCACCGAGAAGAAGACCGGCCGGGTGACGCGCTATACCGGCGTGTGCCATGTGCGGCGCGACCAGCCCACGACGCTGGACGCCACGTTTGTGCAGGTGGTCAAGTCGGGCGGCGGCGAGGTGCGTCGCAGCAGACCGTAGCGGCGGGCGTTGAACTTTCGTGCTATAATGGCGACATAAGCCTAGACGACATCCGCCTGCCGCGCCGCTTTGTTGGCGCGGCGCCCGCTTCCCCGGGCCATGGCGACCTGACATTCGAGTACGCCATGACCCTTGACGACACCCTAGAGATCGAAGCCGAGACCCGCACGGGCGCGATCAAGATTCATAAGCCGGCCGATTTCGAAGGCATGCGCAAGGCCGGCAAGCTGGCCGCCGAATGCCTGGACATGCTGATCCCGTACGTGGTTCCGGGCGTGTCATCCGACGAGCTGGATCGGCTGGCCCGCGAGTTCATCCTCGACGCCGGCGCCCTGCCCGCCTGCCTGTATTATCGCGGTTACCCCAAGACGGTCTGCATCTCGCGCAACCACGTGGTCTGCCACGGCATCCCGGGCGACTGGGCGCTGCGCGAGGGCGACATCGTCAATATCGACGTCACCGTCATCGTCGACGGCTGGCATGGCGACACCTCGCGCATGTACGGCGTGGGCGAGGTAGGCCCACGCGCCCGCCGCCTGATCGACATCACCTATGAGGGCATGGCGCGCGGCCTGGCCGCCGTGAAGCCGGGCGCGACGCTGGGCGATATCGGCCACGCCATCCAGAGCTATGTCGAAGCGCAGCGCTGCAGCGTGGTGCGCGACTTTTGCGGCCACGGCCTGGGCAAGGTTTTCCACGACGCGCCCAACATCCTGCACTTTGGCCGCCCCGGTCAGGGCGCGGTGCTGAAGCCCGGCACGTTCTTCACCGTCGAGCCCATGGTGAACCTGGGCAAGCCGGCCGTGAAGGTGCTGGGCGACGGCTGGACCGCGGTGACCCGCGACAAGTCGCTGTCGGCCCAGTGCGAACACTCGATCGGCGTCACCGAAGACGGCTACGAGATCTTCACCGGCTCGCCGGCGGGCCTGTTCCAGCCGCCGGTGCAGGGCGCGTAAACCGCCACTCGACAACCTTGAGGCGTTAAGGCCAGATACTCGCTCCTGACTCGGGGGCGATATGGTCAGCGCACGATCCCTAGGCGTATCCGACATCACGCCGGCGGCTCATCATCTGGGCCACCGTGAGCGCCTGCGCGAGCGGGCCAGGGCCGGAGGGCTGGTGGCCCTGCCCGATTATGAGCTGCTGGAACTCTATCTGTTCCGGACTTTCGCGCGAGGGGACGTCAAGCCCAGGGCCAAGGCGCTGCTGGCGCGGTTCGGCTCGTTCGGCGCGGTGATCATGACGTGACCCCCTGAAACTCCTCCAGGAATAATTAGAGTCCGCCCACCAAAAGGACGGACGAATGAAGCGATCACGGTTCACGGAAGAGCAGATTAT
>NCEV01000066.1 GCA_002280875.1 Caulobacter sp. 32-67-35
TCGTCGCCGTCATGCGAAAGCTCATCGAGGCCGCCAACCTCGTTCTGACCAGACAGCAGCCCTGGACCACCCAAACCGCATAAACAACATAGTTGCTCATCCGTCCGCTTCGCGGCCACCTTCTCCCGCAAGGGGAGAAGGATTACTTCTTCTCCAGATAATCCAGCGCCATGAACACCTCGGCCTTCACGCCGGTCTCAAGCGCCGCCTCGTCGATATCGAAATAGGGCGAGTGGTTGGCCGGCGCGCCTTGCGCCGGAACGCTGGCGGGGCGACCGCCCAGCTGGATGAACACGCCGGGCACCTTCTGGGCGTACATCGAAAAGTCCTCGGCCCCGGTCACCAGCGGCGCCTGATCGTCCACATTGCCCGGCGAGGCCTTCAGCAACGAGGCCTTCACCCAGCTGGACAGTTCGGGATTGTTGTAGGTCACCGGATAGGGCTGGGTGAACACCGCCTGGGCCTTGGCCCCATAGCGATCGCCAATCGCGGCGACGGCCTTTTCGACCTTGGCGATCACGTCGGCGCGGCGCTCGGGATTGAAGGTGCGCAGGGTGCCGCCCATCACCAGATCCTCAGGGATGATGTTCTGGCGCATGCCCATATGGATGGTGGCGATGGTCAGCACGGTGGGCGAGGCGCCGACATCGATCTGGCGGGCGGCGATCTGGTTCATGGCCTGGACGATGTCGGCGGCGATGCTGGCCATGTCGACGCCCGCCCAGGGCCGCGCGCCGTGGGTCTGCTTGCCCTTGACCGTGATCGTCATGCGCTCGGAGCCGGCGTAGAAGCCCCCGGCGCGATAGTTCAGCCTGTGCGCGTCGGCCGGACCAATGTGCAGGCCGAAGATCGCCTCCACCTTGGGCTGGTCCAGCACCCCGTCGCGGATCATCAGCTTGGCGCCGCCTTCCTCGCCGGCCTGAGGGCCTTCCTCAGCCGGCTGGAAGATCAGGACGACCGTGCCCTTGATGTGGGCCTTCATGCCGGCCAGCACGGTGGCCGCGCCCAGCAACATGGCGACGTGAGTGTCATGGCCGCAGGCGTGCATGACCGGGACGGTCTTGCCCTCCCAGGTGGCCGTCACCTTGGACGCAAATGGCAGGCCGGTCTTTTCCTCGACGGGAAGACCGTCCATGTCGGCGCGCAGGGCCACCACCTTGCCGGGCTGGCCGCCCTTCAGAACGCCCACGACGCCGGTCCTGCCCACGCCTTCGCGCACCTCGAAACCCAGAGCCTTCAGCTCCCGGGCGACCAGGGCGGCGGTGCGAACCTCCTGATTGCCCAGTTCGGGGTGCTGGTGGATATCGCGGCGCCAGGCGACGACCCTGGGCTGCACCGCCTTGGCGGCGGCCTCGATCTGGGCGGCGGAAGGGGCCGCCAGGGCCGGCGCGCCAAAGGCCAGGCCGGCCATGATCGCCAGCGTCGAAACCCGTCCAGACATGCGCGTCATTCCCCTTGAAAAGCTGTCGGAGAGTGCGGCGCTGATGTCCCGGCGGTCAAGCTGACGTAAGGGGCGGCTTTGCGAATGGCGCGATGGGGATAAGCTAGCCCCATGGAAGAGCCTGGCGACGCCCAATTCGACCGCATAGACACCGGCGACGTTCGTGTGCCCGACGCCGGCGTGCTGCGACCGCGCCACGCCGCCACCCTGATCATCGTCCGCACCGATGCCGCCAAGCCGCGCCTGCTGATGGGCCGCCGGGCTGGCGGCCACGCCTTTATGCCTGACAAGTGGGTGTTCCCCGGCGGCCGGGTGGATCGCGGCGACTATCGCGCGCCGTCAGCCACCGAGCTTTCGCCCGAGGTCGCCGCTCGCCTGACCCACGAGCCGCGCCATCCCAGCCCCGCCACCCTGGCCCGCGCCCTGGGCCTGGCGGCCATCCGCGAGACCTTCGAGGAGACGGGCCTGCTGCTGGCCAAATCTGCGCCCTCACGGCCCGCCGCCGGGGCCTGGCGGCCCTTCCTGGCCCAGGGCGCCCTGCCCGACCTGGCGCCGCTGGCCTTCGTGGCCCGGGCCATCACCCCGCCCTATCGCACCCGCCGCTTTGACGCCCGGTTCTTCATGGCGCCCGCCGAGGCCCTGCTCAGCCTGGAGCGCCAGCCCGACTGCGGCGAGCTGGACGAGATCGCCTGGGTGGATTTCGACGAGGCCATGGCCCTGGACCTGCCCAACATCACCCGCTTCGTGGTCGCCGAAATCGGCCAGAGGCTGAAGGATGCTGGACGTCCCGCGCCCTTCATGCGCTTCCTGAATGGCGGCCGGAAACTGACCTATGTCTGAGCCGCCGCATCTGGGGGGAGATCGACATGCTAGCCATCCTGTTCGCGTCCGCCCTGGCGACGACGCCGCCCGCGCCTGAACCCGATATCACCCGCCTGTCCTGGATGACCGGCTGCTGGATGCAGGTCCGCGCCAATGGCCGCGTCGACGAGCAGTGGATGGCCCCCGGTGGCGGCGTGATGCTGGGCATGAGCCGCACCCTGAAGGACGGCAAGGTCCGCGAGTTCGAGTTCCTGCGAATCGCGCCCGGCGCCGATGGCAAGCTGGCCTTCATCGCCAAGCCCTCGGGCCAGGCGGAGGCGACCTTCCCGCTGAAGGCGGTCACCGACGACACCGTGGTGTTCGAAAACCCCACCCACGATTTTCCCCAGCGAATTCTGTACAAGCGCGTGGACGCCAGGACGATCATCGGCCGGATCGAGGGCCAGATCGGCGGTCAGGCCCGGTCGATGGATTATCCCTACACGCGGTGCCCAGCTGGCAATTGACTTTGGTGAGTTGATGAGTATGTTCCGCGCCTCTCATTTCCAACGCGCGGGTACCCTGCGCGACACCGCAGGGATTCTCTCATGGCCAAACCGGCTTCAATCAAGATCCGCCTGAACTCGACGGCGGACACTGGCTTCTTCTACGTGACCAAGAAGAACGCCCGCACCAAGACCGAAAAGATGGTGCTGAAGAAGTACGATCCGGTCATCCGCAAGCACGTCGAATTCAAGGAAGGCAAGATCAAGTAGATCTGCCTGACCGGCACGACACGACAAAACGCCCGGCTAGCGATAGCCGGGCGTTTTTGATTGATGCTCCCCCCTCTGGGGGAGCTGTCGGCAAAGCCGACTGAGGGGGCCTTCTCGGCATAGGCCGAGCTTGCCCCCTCCGGCCCTCCGGGCCACCTCCCCCAGAGGGGGAGGAGCTAGACCCTAGCAGTCATGCCCGCTGCCCAGCGGCCGGCACCGCCCGTCCACATCCGCCGGCGCCTTCACGCCCGTCACCGCGGCGATGGTCGGGGCTATGTCCACCGTGTCGAGCGGCAGGACACGTTCGCGGGGCGCGCCGCCCTTCCACCAGAACAGGATCGGCACCCGGCGGTCATAGTCCCAGGGGGTGCCATGGCCGGACACATAGCTCGACCCCGCCGAAGCCGGCACCAGATCGGGCCTGAAGGCGATGACGATGTCGCCCGAACGGCCCGGATAGACGCTGCGGCGCATGCGCTCGCGCACTGAGATTTCCTCGGGCGAGACATCGGCGCGCTCGGGGGCCAGGGTCAGCAGGGTGTTGACGTCGAAGGCCTCGATCACCTCGGGCTGACGCGAGATCAGGGCCAGGGCGGGCGCGGCGATACGCATGTGCTCGACCGCAGGCAGGGCCTTCTTGTCGGGGCCCACAATGCTGATGGCGTTGATGCCGCCCTCGGCCAGCAGGGGGTCATGGGACAGCGAAAGGTCCTGCCGCAGCGTCGCGTTCAGCTTGGCCAGCCAGGCGCGGGCGGCCACGCGGCCGGTGTCATAGCCTTCGTCGTGCAGCCGCTCGGGCATGTCGGCGCCGCCATGGTCGGCCGTCAGCACCACCAGAACCTCGCCCTTGGTCTTGCCGATCCTGTCGAGAAACGCGCCCAGCCGCTCGTCCAGGCGCACCATCTGGTCGCACATCTCGGGGCCCCGCGTGCCGTAGCGGTGTCCGATATAGTCGGTGGCCGACAGGCTGACGGCCAGCACATCCACCTGCGGGCCATCGCCCAGGCCGTAGGCGTCGCGCAGCTCGGCGGCCAGTTCGAGGGTCACCTGATCCAGATAGGGGCTAGTTCCCAGGTCGCGCAGATAGTCGGCCTCGTTCGCCGGCGCCGGTCGCGGCAGGGCCGCGCGCCACTTGCGGCCGCCGGTCTCGTAGTCGGCTTCCAGCGCCTTGCAGCGCCTGGCCGAGCCGCGCCCCAGGGCGTCCAGCGGGCTCCTGGCATAGTCCCAGACGAACGGATGCTTCTTCAGGTCGGCCATCATCCGGGCGTTGAAGGCCGCCACGGGCTTGAGCCGCGCCTCGGCCGTCTCGCCGGGCGGCACGAAGGTGGTGAAGCCAAAGCCCGGCTGCATCCAGAACGCGCCATCGGCCTTGTGGCCGGCCAGGGTGATCGCGCCGCGATCCTTACCCGAGACGCCGAACACCCGGCTGGTCGGCGAGACGGCTTTCAGCCAGTCGCCATAGGTGGTGGCGACCATGTTCTTTGGGCTGACCGCCCGGCCCTTGGCGTCATGGGCCAGGGTGACGCTGTCGTCGCCCAGGCAATAGACCTGCTTGCCCAGGGTGGCTTCGTACCAGTCATTGGCGGCGATGCCCGTCTTGTTGGGATGCTTGCCCGTCAGCAGGGTGGAGTGCCCCGGACAGGTCTCGGTCATGGCGTGCGACTGATAGCCGTTGGGATAGACGATCCCCTCGCGCGACAGCCTGGCCAGGCCGCCGGTGAACTCGGCGCGGTGCTGGGTGAACAGGCTGGAGCTGAACTGGTCGATCGAGATGACCACCACTAGCTTTGGCGCGGGCTTGGCGACCGGCGCGGCCTGGGACGAAACGGCGAGGCCCAGCGAAAGGGCCGTCACAATGGCGGAAAAGGTCAGCGGAGTGTTCATTCGGGCAAATTGCCCGAACGCGGCGTTCACGCAAGTTTCGAACATTGTCCGACGACGGATAACTGCCCGCGAGACCGCGATATCGTCAGGCGACGCGGCCCACCACCGCATTGCGGCCAGAAGCCTTGGCCTCGTACACGCCCTCGTCGGCGCGCTTCAGCAGGGCCTCGGGAGTATCCTTTTCACCCAGCGTCGCCGAGACGCCGATCGAGATCGTGACGGTCAGCAGTTCCTTGCCCTGGGCGACCCGGAAGGGCGAGCCGGACACGTGCATGCGGATCCGCTCGGCGATGCGCATGGCGTCAGCCAGCTGGGTGTCGGGCATGATCACCGTGAACTCCTCACCGCCATAGCGGCAAGGCAGGTCGATGGCGCGGACATTGGAGGCCAGGCGCAGGGCGAACTCGCGCAGCACCTCGTCGCCCACATCGTGGCCGAAGGTGTCGTTGATCTTCTTGAAGTGGTCGATGTCGATCAGCAGCGCCGCGACCGGATCGCCGCCCAGCGTCGCGCGCTGGACCAGCGAATCGAGCTGGCCGGTCATGTAGCGACGGTTGTGAAGCCCCGTGAGCTGGTCAGTGACCGCCAGTTCCAGGCTGTGGTCGAGATTGTTGCGCAGATAGTCGGTGTAGCGCTTGCGCTGGATCTGGGTTTTCACCCGCGCCGCCAGTTCCTGCGGATCGATCGGGCGCGGCAGGATGTCGTTGACGCCGATTTCCAGCGCCTTGACCATCCGCTGGCGCTCGTCTGGATCGACCATGGCCAGCACGGGCAGGTGCCGGGTGCGTTCGTTCGACCGCAGGGAGGCGGCGAAACGCAGGCCGTCGAAGCCCTTGGCCGCGCCGTTGATGATCACCAGATCGACCGGCCCGCCGGCGCTGATCCGCGCCTTTTCCGGGTCGGACTCGACCACAGGGCGGTGTTCGATGCTCAGCTCGGCGGCGATGCGCTGGGCCTGGCGTTCATTGTCGTCGACGATCAGCACCCGGCCGCCCAGGCCGTCGAGGCGCGAGGCGGCTCCAGCGATCACGCCCATGCGGCGGCCCGAGGCCTCGCGCTGGCGCAGCTCGTCGATCACCAGTTTCAGGCGGGTCAGGCTGCGCACGCGGGCAAACAGCATGACGTCGTCGATGGGCTTGGTCAGAAAGTCCGAGGCGCCCGCTTCCAGGCCCTGGATGCGGTCGGCGCGGCCGTCCAGCGCCGTGACCAGCACCACCGGGATATGGCGGGTGATCGGATCGTCCTTCAGACGCTTGCAGACGGTGAAACCGTCCATGCCGGGCATCATCACGTCCAGCAGGATGATGTCGGGCAGATCATTGGCCGCCATCGCCAGGGCCGTGGGGCCGTCGCTGGCGGTGGAGACCTGATAATATTCAGCCGAAAGCTTGGCCTCGAGCAGGCGGACATTGGCTTCAATGTCGTCCACGACGAGGATACGCGCGCTCATGCCGGGGTCTTCTCCAGCAGGCGTTTGATGGTGTCGAGGAAGTGGGCCACCGAGATCGGCTTGGAGATATAGGCCTCGCAGCCGCCCTCGCGGATCCGCTCCTCGTCGCCCTTCATCGCGAAGGCCGTGACGGCCACCACGGGGATGTGCGCCAGGTCCTCGTCTTCCTTCAGCCACTTGGTGACCTCGAGTCCCGAGATCTCCGGCAGCTGGATATCCATGAGAATCAGGTCGGGGCGATTATCCCGGGCGATCGATAGCGCTTGCAGGCCCTCGCGGGTCTGCAGGGTCTCGTAACCCTGGGCTTCGAGCAGATCATGAAAGAGCTTCATGTTCAGCTCATTATCCTCCACGATGAGGACCTTCTTCGTCATCCTGACCCCGACCATACGGTCCGTGGCGACGCCTGAGGGATTCGCGCCGCTTCTGTCTTCCAGATCGCACGAATATCCTTAAGCCCGCGCTAATCGCGTTAACACCGGCCAAATCGCAAATCATGGACTCCAGTTACGCCGACATCGAAGCCTGCATCATCGATCCCACCGCGCCGCTGGTGATCGTCGATGTGGATGAGGTTCTCGCCCAGTTCATGCGGGGTTTCGGCTCGTTTATCGGCCGTCACGGCTTCGAACTGCGGGTCGACCGCTTCGCCCTGTTCCAGAATATCTATCGCCCCGGCGAGGTCCAGCACCTGGACCTGATCGCCGGAAAGGTGCTGTTCGACGACTTTTTCCGCGACGGGGCCGATGATCTGATGCCGGCGGAGGGCGCGGCCGACGCGCTGGCCGATCTGTCGACCCGCGCGGGCGTGGTGATCCTGACCAATGCGCCCGAGCATGGGCGGGTGGCCCGCGCCAAGTGGCTGAAGACTCACGGCTTCGACTATCCGTTGGTGATCAATAGCGGTCCCAAGGGGCCTTCAGCCGCCAAGCTGTCATCCCTCACGACGGGTCCGTCGGTCTTTATCGACGATCTGCTGCCGCAGCTCGAATCGGTGGCCGCCAGCGCGCCCGGCGTGTCCCGCTTTCAGATGGTCAGCGACGAGCGTCTGCGCCCCCTGGCCCCCAGCGCGCCGGATCGCCACGCGCGGATCGACCACTGGCCCCACCTGAAGACCGCGATTGAGGCGCGACTTTTCGCATGATCCGTTTCGGCGTCGATTTCGGCGGCACCAAGATCGAGGCCGCCGCCCTGGACGGCGACGGCCATTTCGTGGCGCGCGTCCGCAAACCCAATCCGGGCAACTATGACGAGGCCCTCGAGGTCGTCGCCGATCTGCTGGCGGACGCAGAGACCATGGCGGGCGCCAGGGCCGAACGGCTGGGCATGGGCATTCCGGGTTCGATCTCGCCGCGCACCGGCCTGATCCGCAACGCCAACAGCGTCTATCTGAACGGTCGCGCCTTCGAACAGGACCTGGTCACCCGTCTCAAGCGCCCTGTCCGGCTGGCCAACGACGCCAACTGCCTGGCCCTGTCGGAAGCCGCCGATGGCGCAGGGGCCGGCCAAGGCGTGGTGTTCGCGGCCATCCTGGGCACCGGCTGCGGCGGCGGCGTGGTAGTGGATGGGCGGATCATCGAGGGCCGCAACGGTATTGGCGGCGAATGGGGCCATACGCCCCTGCCCTGGCCCAGGCCAGAGGAATATCCCGGTCCCGCCTGCTGGTGCGGCCGCAAGGGGTGCCTGGAGACGTGGATTTCCGGTCCGGCCTTCGCCCTCGACGCCGGGCGCGCTTCAGGCCAGGACGCCATGAGCGCGGCCCAGGTCGGCGACGCCTCGGCCCTGGCGGCGCTGGACCGCTATATCGACCGCACGGGCCGGGCTCTCGCGGCCATGTGCGACCTGCTCGACCCGGACGTCATTGTGCTGGGCGGCGGCATGTCGAATGTCGAGGCGCTTTATGAGCGCCTGCCCGCCGCCATGGCGCCGCACGTCTTTTCCGACACGTTCGAGACCCCGGTGCGCAAGGCGATGCATGGCGACAGCTCCGGCGTGCGCGGCGCGGTCTGGCTGTGGCCACCCCAAGACGCCTAGGGGCCTCACATGAAGGCCCTGTGCCGCGACTGCGACTGGACGGGCGAGGTCAAGACCCCGCGCTGCCCGTCGTGTGGCTCGCCCCGCACGATCTTCCACGAAGAGCTGGCCTCGCTGTCGATGGCCCATCTGGACTGCGACGCCTTCTACGCCTCGGTCGAGAAGCGCGACGATCCCTCGATCCGCGACAAGCCGGTGATCGTCGGCGGCGGCAAGCGCGGGGTGGTCACCACCGCCTGCTACATCGCCCGCATGAGCGGCGCCCGCTCGGCCATGCCGATGTACAAGGCGCTGAAGCTGTGCCCCGACGCCGTGGTCATCAAACCCGACTTCGCCAAGTACAAGGCCGCCAGCCGCCATATCATGGGCAAGCTGGAGGCCCTCACGCCCTTGGTGCAGCCGCTGTCGCTGGACGAAGCCTGGATCGACCTTTCCGGCACCGAGCGCCTGCACGGCGCGCCGCCCGCCGTGATGCTGACCCGGGTTCAGCGCGAGATCGAGGCCGAGATCGAGCTGACCGTCTCGATCGGCCTGGCCCCCAACAAGTTCCTAGCCAAGATCGCCTCTGAACTGGACAAGCCGCGCGGCTTCTCCGCCATCGGCGCGGCGGAAGCCAAGGCCTTTCTGGCCGGCAAGCCGGTCTCGATCCTGCCCGGCGTCGGCCCCGCCACCGTCTCGGCCCTGGCCTCGGAAGGCTTCCGCACCGTCGGCGACATCGCCGCGGCCGACCTGAAGCATCTGGCCAAGGTCCTGGGCTCCAGCGGCCTGCGCCTGCATCGTCTGGCCCAGGGCCAGGACGCCCGCGCCGTCGATCCCGACCAGATCCGCAAGACGATCAGCGCCGAGACCACGTTCAACGACGACCTCTTCAAGCGCGAGGATCTGGAAGACCAGCTGTGGCCGTTGTGCGAGCGAGTCGCCAGGCAAGCGCGCGTCGAGGGCGTGGCCGGACGCGTGGCGACACTGAAGCTGCGCACCCCCGACTTCAAGGTTCACACCCGCCGCCGCACCCTGGCGGTGCCCACCCAGACGGCTCGTACCCTGTTCCAGGTGGCGCGCGAGCTCCTGGCGGCCGAGCCGGGCGGAACCTACTACCGCCTGATCGGCGCCGGCCTGACCGAGTTCGTCCCCGCCGAGGGCGCGGCCGACGACTTCTTCGCCGGCGACGAGCGCCGGGCGCTGAAAAGCGAGACGGCCATCGACGCCCTGCGCGGCAAATACGGCTCCGGCTCCGTGGTCACCGGCCGGGCCCTCAAGGGACGGTGAGTCGGATCCGCGCGACCACTACCCCTTGCGCGACGATGCGACGCGCCCCATTTCGGCTCCTCGCCCCGGGAAACCGTCATCTCACGGCCCCGCTCCCCCAATCGTGAAGCCATTTTGCAGGGCGCCCCTGTGTTAAAGCGGCGCACTATCGCGTCGGCCCCTTCCAAAGCCCGCGCGTTTCCATATCTAATCCTAACAAGGCGGGTGGTTCGGCCCGCCGGGAGAAAACGGTCAATGGCCGAGCGGAAGCAAGGCGGTCAGAATAACGGAACTGGATCTTCGGTCATCACTGAGGTGAAACCGAAGACACAGAAGCCTTCGCTCTATCGAGTACTGATTCTGAACGACGACTACACGCCGATGGAATTCGTCGTGTACGTCCTCGAACGGTTCTTCAACAAGTCACGCGAAGACGCGACTCGGATCATGCTGCTCGTTCACCAACACGGTGTTGGTGTGTGCGGCGTCTATACCTACGAAGTCGCTGAAACGAAGGTTGCGCAGGTCATCGACTCGGCGCGCCGTCATCAGCACCCCCTGCAGTGCACCATGGAAAAAGACTGAGGAGCCTCCCCCCTTGCCCTCGTTTTCTCGCCCTCTCGAAGAATCCCTCCACCGCGCCGTCGCGTACGCCAACCAGCGTAAGCACGAGTACGCCACCCTGGAGCACCTGCTCCTGTCCCTGACCGACGACGACGACGCGGCCGGCGTGATGCGCGCCTGCGACGTTGACCTCGTCGCCCTGAAGAAAAGCCTCGCCAACTATCTCGATGTCGAACTGGCCTCGCTGGTCGTCGACGACGAGGACGACGCCAAGCCGACCGCTGGGTTCCAGCGCGTGATCCAGCGCGCCGTGATCCACGTGCAGTCGTCGGGCCGCGAGGAAGTCACCGGCGCCAACGTGCTGGTGGCGATCTTCTCGGAACGCGAAAGCCACGCCGCCTACTTCCTGCAAGAGCAGGACATGACGCGCTATGACGCGGTGAACTTCATCGCCCATGGCATCGCCAAGAAGGCCGGCGCGTCCGAGCCCAAGGCCGTCAAGGGCGCCAACAGCACCACCGAGGAAGAGTCCGAAAAGCCCAACGCCAAGACCGGCGGCGAGGCTCTGGAAGCCTATTGCGTCGACCTCAACGAGAAGGCCCGCCAGGGCAAGGTCGACCCCCTGATCGGCCGCGCGAACGAAGTTGAACGCGCGATCCAGATCCTGTGCCGCCGCACTAAGAACAACCCCCTGCTGGTGGGTGAGCCGGGCGTCGGCAAGACGGCCATCGCCGAAGGCCTGGCCCGCAAGATCATCACCAATCAGGTTCCCGAGGTCCTGGCGGAGGCCACCATCTTCTCGCTCGACATGGGCGCGCTGCTGGCGGGCACCCGCTATCGCGGCGACTTCGAGGAACGCGTCAAGCAGGTGGTCAAGGAACTCGAGAACCACCCCAATGCGGTGCTGTTCATCGACGAGATCCACACGGTGATCGGCGCCGGCGCCACCAGCGGCGGAGCGATGGATGCGAGCAATCTTCTCAAGCCCGCGCTCGCCTCCGGCTCGCTGCGCTGCATGGGTTCGACCACCTACAAGGAGTTCCGTCAGCACTTCGAGAAGGATCGGGCCCTGGTCCGTCGCTTCCAGAAGATCGACGTCAACGAGCCGACCGTGGAAGACACCATCAAGATCCTCAAGGGGCTGAAGAGCTACTACGAGGACTTCCACAAGCTGAAATACACCAACGACGCCATCAAGGTGGCCGTTGAGCTGTCGGCCAAGTACATCACCGACCGCAAGCTGCCCGACAAGGCGATCGACGTGATCGACGAGGCGGGCGCCGGCCAGATGCTGCTGCCGGAAGGCCGTCGCAAGAAGGTTCTGGGCGTCAAGGAGATCGAGGCCGTCGTGGCCAAGATCGCCCGCATCCCGCCCAAGTCGGTCTCCAAGTCCGATACCGAGGCGCTGAAGGAACTGGAAACGGACCTGAAGCGCGCGGTGTTTGGTCAGGACACTGCGATCCAGCAACTGTCCTCGGCCATGAAGCTGGCCCGGGCCGGTCTGCGCGACGCCGACAAGCCGATCGGCTCGTTCCTGTTCAGCGGCCCCACGGGGGTTGGCAAGACCGAAGCCGCCAAGCAGCTGGCCTCGACGCTGGGCATCGAGATGATCCGCTTCGACATGTCGGAATACATGGAGCGCCATACCGTGAGCCGCCTGATCGGCGCCCCTCCCGGCTATGTCGGCTATGACCAGGGCGGCCAGCTGACCGACGCCGTCGACCAGCACCCGCACGCCGTGGTGCTGCTCGACGAAATCGAGAAGGCCCACCAGGACGTCTACAACATCCTGCTGCAGGTCATGGACCATGGCGTGCTGACCGACAGCAACGGCAAGAAGGTCGATTTCAGGAACGTCATCCTGATCATGACCACCAATGCCGGCGCTTCGGACGCCCAGCGTCAGTCGATCGGCTTTGGTCGCGACAAGGTGGTTGGCGAGGAAGAGGCCGCCCTCAAGCGTCTGTTCACGCCGGAATTCCGCAACCGCCTCGACGCGGTCGTGGCCTTCAAGCCGCTGACGCCGGAGATCATCCGCCAGGTCGTGCAGAAGTTCGTCATGCAGATGGAGGCCCAACTGGCCGACCGGAACGTGACGATCGAACTGTCCGACGACGCGGCCGACTGGCTGGCCAAGAATGGCTTCGACGAGCTCTACGGCGCCCGCCCCCTGGGCCGGGTCATCCAGGAGCACATCAAGAAGCCCCTCGCCGACGACATCCTGTTTGGACGTCTGGTGCGCGGCGGCCACGTCAAGATCATCCTCAAGGACAGCAAGATCGACTT
>NCEV01000067.1 GCA_002280875.1 Caulobacter sp. 32-67-35
CGCCGTTCATCATCGAGGCGCTCGGCGGAGTCGATGGCGATCTCGATGGGCAGGACGCGACAGACGTGCCCGGTCTCGCTGGCGAAAAAACTTCGCCGCGACCTCATTTCAATTTTCAGTTTCGGGAGGCCGGTGCCGTATTCTGAGAATGGGCCGAGACGGTGCTGCCGCGCTCTACCCACCAAGCCTACGCGTCATTCAAATGACGATTTTTCAACACTGGCCCATTTTCGGCGAGACAACCTATGAGGTATAAGCATGCACTTTAATGAACTATTGGTAGAACTTTGTTCCACGCCGGGGGCTTGGAAATACGACTATTCGAAGGAAGAGGGCCTCGCCTTTGCGGCGGCGATGGACGAACTTCGCACGCTGAAAGACGGGGCCAGTCTGCTGAAGGGCGCCAAACTTTCGTTCCGAGATGACATTCGGGTTGACTATCTCGGCTGGTTCGACGGTCCGGATGGCGGAATCTACGACACCTTCTGCTTCAAACTTGGCGACGACCTTCAAGTTGTCTCGTGCGAACACCACCCGTTTTACTACCAAGTGACCTATCGTGGAGACCGAAATGCGTTCAAACGCTTGGCGGCCGAACTCGAGGGCCTCAATGGCAAGTGCTTCGCTCACCTTCGGGACGATCAGGCCGCCGCGTGACCTTGTAGGATGCGAGCCCGGCGGAGCGGATCGCCACATCCGGCGTGACGATCAACGTGATGCACCCCAGCTTGCAGGCAGGCGGCCCAACCCGCTTGCCGAAGCTCCGGCGGAACGAAGACATTGCCAGCAACGTGCACGTCTTCAAGAACCAGCCGAGGTAACCCCTCAAAGCCCGAGGTTCCCGTATGGCCTCACTACGGTACTCGACAAACGCCGCGCGACCGGGCTCAGGCATGGACACCACCAGCTTGGTCAGTGCTGCCACGGAAAGATACCAACCCGATCAGGATCGAGATGAGGCTGGAACGTCATCCATCGCCATTGATGAAGATGGATGCCCTCGACCCGACCCATACCGAAAAGCCGTTACCCGATTTTTCCGAGGCGCGGAAACTCATCGCTGTCTCTCGTGGGCAAACGACAGGCACTGACCGAAAGCCAGGGCGCAACACCTCAAGAGGGCACCGGAACAGCCATTGCTTCGTGGCGAAGCCAATGACCGGACCCTACCTCGCGATCAAGGAAGTCTATCAGTTCGGCGACATCGATGGCTCCGTCACGTCGTTGATAGGCGCGAATGGTCGGGTAGACGACTGGTGTGTCTCGAGGCGCGTTGTCGCCCCCGTTGTGCGGCGTGGACACTAAGTATAGGGGGAATCGTTTTGTGAATCAATTCCCCCATCCGGCGATAAATGATTTCGATTTATTTGCACGACTTAAGTATAATTAGAACATAGGTCGTTCGGCATGGCGACCGGTCGCTTTGAGGCTGCTTCGAGCCATAGCGATACCTTCAACTTCAACGCCGATCGGCGTGAAGACCGAGTCCTCTGGCAGATGCCGCTGCTGGGGGACTCAACCAAAGTGTTTCAACCATGAACTACCCGGCAGACATCGTTGAGGAGTGTGAAACCCTCTGGACGGACTACTTCGAGCCCGCCCTCGGCAAGTGCGCGGCGAGCCAATTCCGTCGCGCCATGCGGCGGCAGGAAAATGCCTTCGCCGACAACTTCCTGACCCCCTATCTGTTCCGCCCTGATCTTGGCGCCGGGCTCTACGTGCCAGTAGACGACACCAAGTTCGCTGAAGGGCGCAACCACCTGTTGGCCGAAACTCTCGCCGCTCAAGCCGATGATGCGCCGTCAGAAGCTGATCCGCGCCTAGCCTTGTCCTTTTTCGCCAACCCGCTGCGGATCGGCGCCCAGCATGCCGACCCGTTCGAGGAAGGTCGGCTGACTTGGGAGGCTCCCAGCAGCCGCGTGATCCTGGCGCCGATCCAGATTTTCACCTTCGAGTTCGATCAAGATGTCGCGTTCCTCGGTCAGCAACTGGCTTGGTTGCGCTCGCCCAAGAACGTGCTCGATTGTCCAATGGGCGCGCTGTATCGCCACTGCGCGAGCTACGCCGACTTCGCGGGTATCACGGTCGCGTATTCGGGCAACAAGGGCATCCATATTCACGTCGCTTTTCGCACCGACTTGGCGGCAGCGGCGTTTCCAGGCCTCAATGAAGCCGGGGCCACGATCCGTGCGGGGCTGATCGACCACTGGAACCGTCTGCACGCCGACGTACTGCGTGTTCTCTGCACCCCAGACGGGATAACCGCAGACGTCTCGGTCCGCTTCCCCGAGCAGTTCCGGCGGATGCCCAACGGTCTTCGCCTGCTCGAAAAGCCGAGCCTGCTTGGCGTGCCCGCCGGAGCGGTCGTCCCGCAGGTCACACTTTGGGAAAGGTGGGCCGACCGCGCGGCCAAGGGCGCCAACAGCCTCTTCTTCACGCCCGCCGCGTTCACGGCGCGAGAAGCCGTCACCTCGATTTTCGAACGGCCGCCGAGGGAACCGGCTGTGTCAAGATTCAAGGACCACCTGACCGAAGCCGAGTTCAAATGCTGCCGGGATCATCTCGCGGCTCGGTTCAACCATTGGCCGAGGTTCGTTCGACTTGAGCATACCCGAGACGGCTGGAGCGCGCTCTTCCAGAACGGCCCGAACGATCGCAACCCGTCGTCGGTCATGAAGGAGGGCTACAGGACCGTCATGCTGAACGGACACGCCGACAACGTGCTGCGGCCCAAGACCTTGCCACTTCCGTTGGGCGTCATGATGAAAGTGTGGGTCAACGCTCACCGGGCCGAGCAGGCTGACGGGCCATGGCAGGTTGTCGAAATCCCCGTCGCGCCACCCGCTCCGACCGCCGCGCCCTGTCCTTTTCATGCTGCGATAGGCACGGCTACCACGCAAGATCAGGTCTTTAAGCATCTACGCCGCGCCGTGCGCGCCACGGCCATCAGACATCACGTCGCCCTGGTCAGCGCGCCTGAAGGCATTCGCAAGACCTCTTCGCTGTTTGCTGATCACCGGTGCATCCACACTGCCGTGGCGGGCAGCGCGCGCGGGCCTTCGATGTATGCCTTCAACGACTACGTCGGCGCTGCAGCCAAGTGCGACGACTTCAACAACGTGGAAAGCAACCGACCCTTTCACGCGATCGTCCTGCCTAGCCTTTCCGAAGCCTACAAGGCGGCGCAGGCCGATCTGAATTGCCGGGAAATTACCACGGCGACGGCGGCGGCCTCGGGCTTCCCTAACCTATGGGCGGCGATCAGCCAACTTCAGCCCAAGGTGATGGATCATTTCCGCGCGGCGCACGCAGCGATGTGGCGGGAGATCGGCGACAAGTTGCCGGTCTTCTTCAGCGTCCATCAGGTGGCCCATGCGTGGAACGACTACACCCCGACGCGGGCGATGTGGGATCGCCATTTCTGGGACAAGGACAGGCCTTTCGAGGACAAGGCTCACGTTCGTGACTGCCGCCGTCGTATGGCTCTTGGCTTGTTAGTGCACGACGAGGTCGAGGTCAGCGATCTCGTCATCATGCACCGGGCCGAGGTGGTGGACTGGGTGCGATGCCTGATCGCGGCGGCACCCAACGCGTGGAGCGCCAATCGCGGTGACCTGGCCGGTCAGTGGTCGAGTTATCAGAGATTTTGCGCTGGCAACCCGTTCCCCGTTGTCGGTGGAGAGGTGCGGAATGTGGATTTCCAGATGGTGCGCGAGATCGCCCGAGTCCCGGCCGGTGAATGGACGACCGTCGAAACGGCATGGTCGGGCGAGTATGGCGACGAAGACGAGGATCGTTTCGACCTTTACGCGAGCACGGTGGGTCGGTCGTGGCTCATCGCGCCGCGCGGCTGGTGGAACGGGCTGGCAACGCGGGTCTTGGTGCTGACGACCGAGGCCCTGCCGACCGCTCTGGTGCGACGGATCGGGTCGCCGTGGTACGTGGCGGAATATGAGGCCAGCGGTCTGGACCGCGACAGCGTGACCGTTGTGGCGCGGCGTGATGTTCGTGCGGCAAAGTTGCCCTTAGTCGTGCAGACGTTCCAGAAGAATCATCCGGGCGTGACGGTGATCAGCAACAAGGTCGCCATGCTGGACGGTACGACGACCCACGCCCGTGCGCGCGGAAGCAATGACTTCATCGGCCAGGATGTGGCCCAGACAATGACCTTCCTCTCGCCGGAGGAATATGAGCGTCTGGAAGCCCTGAACGCTTGGTGCGGCAAGGACGATCTGGTCAGCCTTCGTCATGTTGACGAGTTTAACCAGAGCGCCGGGCGAAACCTGGGATTCCGGCGCCAAGGTGATCCCCGGCACTGGCTTCTGATCCCGCCGCGCCTGCTGGGCTGCCTGCTTGCGCGCCACTCGTTGGGGCGGGCTCGATACGACTTACGGCTCCAATTGGATCGACAGCGCCGATGGCTGATCAAAAGCCAGACGGGGTGACGATTTTGTCCCGCATCTTGCTCACAATCGACCCGTCAGTCCGATCGAGGCGATCGAGGCGATCGTGTCTCCGGGGTTTGGCTCAGCTTCCTGGGCTCGCCTATCAGGATTTTCGACGCGGTCTCAAAGCTGCCTTCCCGATCGCCTGCGTCCAGCCCATGCCGATGCCGATGCCGATGCTTTCGATACCCACGTCTCACATCATCTTCACCCCTACCAAGGAGCCCGATGGACCTAGATAAACTCCGCGACCGCGTCGAAAACATGCCTGGAATCGCCGATTTGATGGCACGGCAAGCCCTGCACCTTCCTCACCGTTTGGAGGTTCCGTACGACTTCAATCTCCAATCGGAAGCGAAAGAGTACCACGATCTGATTGAGCGCTGCAGAGATGCATTCGGCGCAAATGTGCGATGGAAGGTGGCAGTCAGTCGGGAGCGGGCAATCTTTGAACTGGCCAACCGCCGAGATGCTGTGGAGTTCGCTCTGATCTGCGACCGGCCGATATTCTGATAAATCCAAAGGACTAGATCGAACGAGCTTTTCCTCGACAGATTCGCGACTTGTGGGACCATGCCCGTACTGAAACACGGGAGCAGAGTTCTACATGGCGAGCGACGTTGACGAAGCCGACCGCAACACCCGCCGCCCGATCTCTGATCCAAATCCGCCAGACCTCATTGGCTGGCCCACCAAGCGCCTGATCGCGCTCGACGCCCTCGCGCCCGGTCTTTTGGCACGCGTCCTCAGCGCGGCGCCGATGTCCCGGCACGCGATCTTCGCCGCGCTTTCCGTGAGACTCCCTCCGTCTGCGGATGACTCCGATTTCGCGCTCGTTCTGCGATCCGGAAAGGCCAGGGAGATCGTATCGTACTGCCGCAGTGAGCCCCCGGAGGGATTGCTCGGCGCCTTCGCCCGGATGGGTGGTCAACCCCTGCCACGGGCGACCTACTACGATCTTCTGTTCGACATCTTCAGCGATCCCGATAAGCGGTTGCAGGCCCGTGCGCTCAGGCACTGCGGCTACATCAGCAAGCTGACGCTGGACGCGCTCACGAGTCTCGAATCCAAATGGCTTCTGCCCGGCGTTCTGAAGCGGGCCGACAATCTCATGGAAGTCCGGGATTTCCAGAAATCTATCGACGTCCTGCGATCGCTGCCCAATCCCCCGACTGACGAAACGATCGAGCGGGCCATTCTCGCGCTCGGGCCCAAATCCAAGCTGTCGGCGGTCATCGTCAGATTGATCCGGAGGGCAAAAAGCTTCCCGGATCACCCGCTGGTTCGCGATGAAGTCTTCCAGCCCTTGGTCAGCGCCAGCGACCTCATCCGTGCCTCGCGGAAGTACGAAAACTGCCTCAGACATCGCATCATGGGCCCGCTGACAGGCCGGGTCGCCTATGCGGAATACAAGGACGGAATCGCGGTCATTGAATTGCGGCGCATGTCCGAGGATCAGGGTTGGCTGTTGGTCGGGATTCACGGACCCCGGAATGAGCCGGTGTCGGTCGAGATTCGTCGCGAAATCCGCGAGGTCTGCTCTGGACGCGGGATTCCCCACATCGTCGAAAATATCGAAGACTTGAAATGGCGCAGCCTTCTCCGGATGGCCGACAGCGGCGGTCTGTACGACTGGACCGTATAGGCCGGGTCAGCAAAAACCCGCATACGGCGAAGTCCCGCGCTGGAATCATCGACAGTTGCCTTCCCGGTCTCATGGGATAGCCTCTGACCGGGGGCTCCATGGACATTTCTCAGTTGCTCGATGCGGCCAATTGGCCAATCGCGTTGGTCGCAGGTTTGGCCGCCGTCGCCTCCAGCGCCGTCACGATTCTGATCAGCTATGCGCGTTTCAGGCGAAGCAACCGGCTCGCGGACAACACCGAAGCCGTTCTCCGTGGTATGTTTGGCCGAGGTTATCGGACCAGGAAGTTCGAGACGCTGCGCCACTTCATCCCATTGGAAGAGAATAAGCTCCGGGAAGCCTTGCTGCGCGCGGGCGCCGTTCGGATCAGCGCGGCTGATGACCCCGAGGGAGAACAGTGGGGCCTCTTAGAGCATCACCGGAACCGAGTGTTCAAACAGAAGGCCTGAGGCGGTTCGGTTTGCGACCCGACGGTCGCTGCCTCAAGCCCCTTGTCCCTCCCGCTCAACTTGGAGCGCCGGACCTACATACAAGGGGACGGGCGGGTGAGTCAGCCGGCGGGTCGGAATCTGGGCTTCCGGCGCCAAGGTGACCCTCAGCACCGGGTGCGGTCTCGCCGCACCTGCTGGGCCGCCGGCTTGCGTGCCAGTCGCTGGGGCGGGCTTGATACGAGCTTCGAGTCCAGGGGAACCGTCAGCGCCGGTGGTGATCAAAAGTTGAGCGCCAGTCCCCTTTGCCATGGTCGCAGCGACTGGATAGAACCGGCTAATAGGGGACGCGATTTGTCAGATTCCGCTTTGTTTAGCGCCGGTGCACTGTTCAACACTGACTACCTGCACGAGGCTATTAAGGCCACGCCAGCCTATCGCGCGGTGGACATTACCAATCTACGCAGCAAATTGAGCGGCATCGCCGCCGCGTTCCCGCAGAACACCAGAACAAACGAAAGTCAGACGGAGGACGACTTCATCTGGCCGATTTTGGCCACGCTGGGCTGGTCAGACACGTTGCGCCAGCAGAACTTGACCGTGACCGGTCGTGATGACGTGCCAGATGGCTTGCTCTTCGCGGATGCTGCAGCAAAGGCCGCCGCGAACCTTCACGGCGACCAGTGGCGCCGATACGCGCACGGGCTGGCGGTCGTCGAGAGTAAACGCTGGGGGCGGCCACTGGACCGCGCTTCGGGCCGAGACGAAACGACAGCCCCTTCAACACAAATGCTGCGTTACCTGCGCCGTATCGACGACACGACGGGCGGAAAGCTGCGCTGGGGAATCCTGACCAACGGGATCCGCTGGCGTCTGTACTGGGCCGGCGCTCGGTCGATCTCGGAGGAGTTCCTTGAGATTGATCTGGGGCGGGCACTTGGTTTGGACGGCCCAGACCGGTTAGCGGACGAAGATACCCGTGATCACTGGCTGAGAGTGTTCGCGGTAGTGTTCGGCCGCGAAGCCTTTCTGCGTGATGGCGTCGATCACCTCTCGTTTCACGAACGTGCGCGCGCCGAGGCGGCCTTCTATGAAGAAAGGGTGGCAACCAGTCTCTCCCGGCTGGTCTTCGAAGAGGTCTTCCCAAGCCTGGCTCGCGCGCTAGCCGCGTCCGCGCCCACGGCCTCGCTAGATGAAGTCCGTGATGCGGCGCTGATCTTGCTCTACCGCTTGCTTTTCCTGCTCTACGCAGAGGACAGGGACCTTCTGCCCGTCAGCGACGGGCGTTACGACGATTACGCCCTGCGCCCGCTTCGCTTAGAGATCGGCGAGCGAGTTTCTAATGGCGACGCCTTTTCCGGCACTGCGGCCAAGGTCTGGTCCCACGTTTCGGACCTCTCGCGGATCATCGACAAGGGCGACGCGTCCGTGGGCATCCCGCCTTACAACGGCGGCCTCTTCGCCAGCACCGGCTCACCATTGCTTTCGACGGCCCGGATCGCCGACGACGTCATGGCCCCTGCGTTGGACGCTCTGTCCTACGAACGTTCGTCGGGACAAAGCCGCTACATCAACTACCGCGACCTGTCGGTGCAGCAGCTTGGCTCAATCTACGAACGGCTGCTGGAGTTCGAGATCGTCCGTGAGCCTGGCCCTGTCGAGGGCCTAGGCCATTTGACGGTCCGGCCCAACCTCTTCGCGCGCAAGAACTCGGGCAGCTATTACACGCCGGACGAACTCGTGGGCTTGATCCTCGACGAGACGCTGGAACCCCTGATCACCGAACGTCATCAGGCATTTCAGTCCGCTTTCACAACGTTAACGCCCGGCGACAGCGAAGAAGTCCAGCGCCGAACTCTGGCGGAAGTCGATCCGGCAGAGGCCATCCTGTCCCTGCGCGTCTGCGATCCGGCAATGGGCTCGGGCCATTTCCTGGTCAGCCTTGTCGATACTCTCGCCGATCACGTCCTGGACGCAATGGCCGAAGCTGCGGCCTTGGGTGCCGAAATCCACTACACCTCGGCTCTGGCCAACGAGATCGAGAAGATACGCGCCACCATCCTGCGGAACGCAAAAGCGGCGAAGTGGACAATCGACGAAGCACACCTAGATGACCGGCACATCATCCGGCGCATGGTGCTGAAGCGCTGCGTGTATGGCGTCGATAAAAACCCCATGGCCGTAGAACTGGCGAAGGTGGCGCTGTGGTTGCACACCTTCACCGTGGGCGCACCTCTGTCCTTCATCGATCACCACCTGCACGCGGGCGACAGCTTGTTCGGGCTGTGGGTCCGCGACGCCATCGATAAGGCGGGTAAACTGGGTGGCGAACTGTTGTGGAACGAGGCTCTGGCCAACGCTCAGCGACAAGCTCTGGCAATGAAGACGATCGAGATGGCGACGGACGCTGAGATCGCCGAGGCCCACAGGTCCGCCGAAATGTGGACCGATGTCGAGTTTCAGGTGGGGCCGCTCGACAGCTTCGTCAGCTTCATGCACGCGCTCGACTGGCTGAACCTGGACAAGACACAGAAGAGCCTGGTCCGCCTGTGGCTGGATGGACAGTTCGGCGAACCGCTGTCAATTGCGCGCGGCAAGGCCACGCCGACGCGGGGACGGACCAAGGCAGGAGAGGTTGAGGGTTTTACCGACCTCTGGCAGCGCGCTCGCGCGTTGACCGCTGAAGAACGTTTTCTGAACTGGCAGATCAGCTTTCCCGGAGTCTGGGATGACTGGGCGGGGAAGAGCAGGGTCGGCGGCTTCGACGCTGTCGTTGGCAATCCACCTTGGGATCGGATCAAGCTGCAACAGGTGGAATGGTTCGCTGCTCGGCGCCCAGACATCGCATTGGCTCAGCGGGCGTCAGATCGGGCCAGGATGATCACTAGGCTCAGGACGGACAACGACCCGCTGTTCGAAGACTTCGTGAAGGCCGATACGCGCGCTGCCGACGCCGCACGCATGGCGCGCGGCTCTGGCCACTATCCGTTGCTGAGCAGGGGCGACATCAACCTCTACAGCTTGTTCGTCGAGCGCGCGCTTGCATTGGTGAAGCCGAAAGGAATGGTCGGCCTTTTGGTGCCGAGCGGCATCGCATCAGACCTTTCGGCCAGTGCGTTTTTCCGCAGGGTGGCAACTGGCGGGCATTTGAAAGCACTTTACGACTTCGAGAATCGAAAGGTCTTCTTCCCGGACGTGCACGCCAGCTTTAAGTTCTGCGCCATCTCGTTTAGCCCGACGCGAACTTTCAATGCTGCTCGTTGCGCGTTCTTTCTCCACGATCTTCAAACACTAAATGACCCTGATCGCGCCTTCCCCATTACGGCGGCTGATTTTGGGAACGTGAATCCAAATACTGGAACCGCGCCGATTTTCCGTTCGCGGCGGGACATGGCTTTAACTGCTGCGATCTACGGCCGCCTACCGGTGCTCGTTGATCGCAGCAGCAGCGAGCCGGTCGCGGCTTGGCCAGTGCGCTACGCAACAATGTTCCATATGACAAACGACAGCCATCTCTTCCGCACTCGTGCCGAACTGGAGGAGAGCGAAGGCGCTTGGAGTACGGGCGGAAACCGATTTCAGTCCCAGTCGGGAGAGTGGGTGCCGCTCTACGCAGGTAGGATGATCCACCAGTTCGATCACCGCGCCGCCTCCGTCGTCGTTAACTCCGCCAACATTCACAACGCCGCCTTGAGTGGCGATGTGACGGCGGAGATGAAGGCCGACCCCGCGTTTCTTCCTGCCCCGCAATACTGGCTTCTAGATCAAGGATCGATGGACGGCCCGGCTATCGCGTTCAGGGACATTGCGCGATCAACAGACGCGCGCACTGTTATAGCCGCAATGCTGCCTCACCGCGCGGCTGGAAACACCGCGCCGCTTATACTCTCGGACACAGCCGCGCCCGATCAAGCCCTTCTGCTTGCAAACCTAAACGCGATCGTTCTCGACTACGTGGCCCGGCAGAAGGCTCAAAGCACCCATCTCAATTGGTACATCGTGGAGCAGTTTCCCGTCGTCCCATTGAAGGACTACGCGCGAAAGTTCGGTCCAAAGTCTGCCGCCGACATCGTTCGCGACATAGTTCTGGAACTCAGCTACACCGCGCATGATCTGGCCCCCTTCGCGCGCGGTCTGGGCTATGTGGATGCCGATGGCGAAGTCCATCCCCCTTTCGTTTGGGACGATGACCGCCGGCTGATGTTGCGGGCCAAGCTGGATGCGCTCTACTTCATCCTCTACGGCGTCTTCGACCCCGCCGACTCCACGCAGAGCCGCGAAGACATCCACTACATTTACTCGACGTTCCCAATTATTGAGCGCGAGGAAGTCGCCAAGTGGGGTTCCTACCGCAGCCGTGATCTAGCTCTGGCATGGGTCAACGCCCTGATGGCGGGTCAGCCTGACGCCGAGATAGCTGGATGAAAGCACCCTTTACCGGCCGTATTCCACCCGCCGTGGCCGTGGCTGCTCCGGCTCCTGCTGTGTCCGTAGCTGCGGCGCCGGCACCCGCCAAGCTGGGGATAATCCGAAAACGGGGCAATACTCTGGAACGGTGGGAGATCGCCCTGATCAAGGCCATGATGGCCGACGGGCGGTGGCCGAATGACCAGGACATCCTTGCATATTTCACGCGCCCCACTCGATCGGTGAATCACCGGGCGATTGCCGAAATACGGAAGAGGACTAAACACACACCCGTCAAACCGGCTTCATCGGACGACTTGGATTTGTTCCTCGCGTCCTGGCCCGATGTGGACCCCGAGACCGGCCTGAGCCTTCAGGGAGACGAACTGCTGATCAAGGCGCGTGAGGCCATGATCGCGGCGGTTCACATCTTCAACAGCGCCGGCCTGACGTTCCGCGCCGAACTGTTCATCGTTACTGCCGTCATCGGCTGGACCTATTTGCTGCACGCATGGTTCAAGCGCGAAGGCATCGACTATCGTCACACCAAGACCGAGAAGGGCGAGACGGTCGTCCTCAAGACTCCAAATGGAGCCGACAAATACTGGGAACTGGCCCAGTGCCTGAGGCACGTACGCAGCCCGATCGAGCGCGGGGTGGCCGACAACCTGTCCTTCCTGCTCGATCTGCGACACGAGATCGAACATCGCTCGACCAATAGGATCGACGATGCCGTCAGCGCCAAACTTCAGGCCTGCTGCATCAACTTCAACGATATCATCAAGGTGCAGTTCGGGGCGCAATACGCTCTGGAACGCCGCCTTCCGATCGCGCTTCAGTTCGTCACGTTCAGCCCCGACCAGCGCGCTCTTCTCAAGAAGGCCAGCAGCCTGCCTCGTCACGTCGAGACGATGATGGACGGGTTCGAGCAGAATCTGACGCCCGAACAGCAGGCCGATCCACGCTTCGCCTATCGTGTCTTCATGATCCACAAGACCGCAAATCGTGCTCCGGGCGCTGACCTGGCAGTCGAGTTGATCCCGCCCGGTTCCGATGTCGACGACAAGTTCAACATGGTCCTGAAGGAAGTTGAGAAGCGCAAGTATCTGCCGGCCGAGGTGGTCGCCAAGGTCAGAGCAGAGGGTTGGAACGGCTTCACTATGGATAGTCACACCAGGCTTTGGCAACGCCTGAAAGCGAAGGACCCCGCCAAGGGCTACGGAGCCATCGCGTTCGGCAAGCAATGGTGCTGGTATGAAACGTGGCTCAACCGCGTGTTGGAGGAGTGCCAGCAGAATGCCGATCGCTACCGAGCGGCGGCCCAACCACCTGCGGCGGTTCCCAAGTGAAGAGCTAGCGGCGAAGTTTTTTCGCCAGCGAGACCGGGCACGTCTGTCGCGTCCTGCCCATCGAGATCGCCATCGACTCCGCCGAGCGCCTCGATGATGAACGGCG
>NCEV01000137.1 GCA_002280875.1 Caulobacter sp. 32-67-35
TCTGTGGCCCTGGGCCCTGATGACCCTGGCCTATCTGTCGGCCTTCGGATCGCTGTGGCTGGTGCGGATCCGCGCCCTGGTCTGGCGGCGCAAGGCCCGAGCTCTGGCCCTGCGCATGGCGGAAGGTTGAGATGGATTTCGACGCCGGAAAATATGCGATCTATGTCTGGCCGGCCTTCGGGATCACGGTCAGCGCCTTTGCCTGGATGATCGTCGACAGCCTGGCTCGGGCCCGCCGCTGGAAGGCCGAGCTGGCGCGCCTGCAAGCCGAGCTGGACGCGCGCCCATGAAGCGCTGGCTGGCCTTCGCGCCGCTGATCGTGCTGGCCCTGCTGGCGGTGCTGTTCGCCGGCTACGCCCTGAAGCGCGACCCCAATGTCCAGCCCCAGGCCATGGTCGGCAAGCCGATGCCGGCCCTGACCCTGCCCGAGCTCTCGACCGGCGCGGCGACCTCTTTGGCGAGCGCTGCTCAGGGCGGCCCGGTGCTGATCAACTTCTTCGCCTCCTGGTGCGCCCCCTGCGAGATCGAGCATCCGCAGCTGATGGCGCTGAGCGCCCAGGGCGTGAAGGTGATCGGTATCGCCTACAAGGACGCCCCGCCCAACACCCAGGCCTTCCTGACCCGCCTTGGCGATCCCTTCACGGCCCGGCTGGTTGATCGCGATGGGGCTGCGGGGCTGGAATTTGGCGTCACGGGCGTGCCGGAAACCTATCTGGTCGGCTCGGACGGCGTGATCCTGGCCAAGCACACTGGTCCGCTGACCCCCGAGGCGGCCGAGGACCTGCTGGCCAAGGCGCGATAGACCGACTGAAGGTGCGCTGACACGTCGCGGCGCTTTTGCGTTAACCCGACGTTGACCATGCTCGCAGACTTTCAGTTAACCATGTTAGACTTCGAGTCATGAGCACTATCCGTCCCGCTGGCTGGCCTTCAGCCCCCGCGCAACCCGCCTCGACCTCACCGTCGGGCGGCGCGGCCACGCGTTCGGCGTTCTTCCAGGCGGCCCTCGGCGACGCCGCGCCCACGCGTCCGACCCAGGCCGCCGCCGCGGTGCAGATGCAGACCCAGGCCCAGCCGCAACGCCAGGCTCCCGCCCGGCCGTTCGTGCAGCCGGAAACCCAGCCGCAGAAGGTCCTGCGCCCGGGCTCGCTGCTGAATATCGTGGTTTAGAAGCCTCAGGCCGCCTTCTTGGCGGCCTTGTCCTTCTTGAGCTTCTTGTCTTTCTTCGGCTTGTCGGCCTTGAGCTTCTTGGCCTTGGGCGCCTCGGCGGTGACCGCCGGATGCAGGTCCGCGCCAGCCATGTCGGCCAGCAGATCAAGAAAGCCTTCGCGCTTGCCCGGCTTCAGCAGGGCCATGATCCGGGCGTCGGCCATGGCGACCATCGGGGCGATTTCTTCCAGCATGGCCCGGCCGCTGTCGGACAGGCGCACGCTGTTGGCGCGGGCGTCCTGGTCGGAGCGCTGGCGCTCAAGATGGCCCTTGGCGATCATCCGGGCGACCATGTCGGCCAGGGTGGAGCGGTCGATGCCGGTGGCCTTGACCAGGGCCGTCTGGGTGACGCCCTCGTTCTGGGCCACGGCCGAAAGCACCGCAAACTGGCGCTGGGTGACCCCGGCCGCGCCGCACTCTTCGGCATAGATGTCGAGGGCCAGTTGCAGAACCCGGTGCAGCAGGTGGCTGGGCGAGCGCTCCAGCAGGCCACCGCTTTTCTCGACCTTGGTCTTGGACATCAGTTCGCCTTCGTCTTTTCAGCCGACGGACAGGCAATATCATCGTTACACGTCGATTTGACGACAGGTAATCCGTGAACGGCGGAACCCGTCCGCAGACCGCCTAGAAGCCCGCGTCCGGCGGTTCTGGCGCGGCGGGCTCCTCGCCCTTGGCCATGTGCTTCATCATGAAGGGCACCTGGGTGAGGGAGAAGATGATCGCCAGCGGCAGCAGGGCGACGCGGAACTTCACCCAGTTGTCGGTATCCTGGGTGAGGCGGACGATCTCGTTGAGCACGGCGGCCGAGGCGAAATAGGCGCCGTAGCGCAGGGTCAGGGTGCGCCAGGCGACGTCAGGCAGCTGCATCGCCTCGCCCATCAGCGCCTTCAGCGGCGCGCGGTTCATCAGGGCGCCGCCGATCATGAAGGCCGCCAGCGCGCCGTTCACCACCGTCACCTTGATCTTCACGAAGACGTCGCTGTGGAACACCAGGCCCAGGGCCCCAAAGATCAGGGCCATGACGCCGGAGAACAGCGGCAGCAGGGCCACGCGGCGCTCGACGGCGTAGCCGACGATCAAGGCTACGGCCGAGGCGGCGACCAGCACCCAGGTGGCGGTCTGGAAATTCCGGGTGGTGAAATATGAGACCGCAAAGGCGATCGGCGCCCCATAGTCGACGGCGGTGCGCACCCAGGCGGCGTTCTTTTTCTTGGTCTTCTGTTCGTCCACGGCCTAGTCCTCCAGCCCGACCAGCGAGCGCGAGAAGGCGCGGGCGTCGAAGGGTTGCAGATCCTCGACCCCCTCGCCCACGCCGATCAGCTTGAT
>NCEV01000068.1 GCA_002280875.1 Caulobacter sp. 32-67-35
GTTGGTCTTTGAAATGGTTCGAGACGCGGGCGCAGCCCACTAGGAAACCGAGCGATATGGATCGTCAGAACATCCGCATCCGGCTCAAGGCCTTCGATCACCGCGTGCTGGATCATTCCACGCGCGAGATCGTCAATACGGCCAAGCGCACGGGTGCGACGGTACGGGGCCCGATCCCCCTGCCCACGCTTATCGAGAAATTCACCGTCAACCGCTCGCCGCACGTCGACAAGAAGTCGCGCGAGCAGTTCGAGATCCGTACGCACAAGCGCGTTCTCGACATCGTTGACCCGACTCCGCAGACCGTGGACGCGCTGATGAAGCTCGACCTGTCGGCCGGCGTTGACGTCGAAATCAAGCTGTAAGGAGGGCCGAATCTTATGACTCTCCCCGCTCAACGCACTGGCGTTATCGCCAAGAAGCTCGGCATGACCCGCTTCTTTGACGAAGCTGGACAGCACATCCCGGTCACCGTCCTGTCGCTCGACGGTTGCCAGGTCACCGCGCAGCGCACCCAGGAGAAGGACGGTTACACCGCCCTCCAACTCGGCGCTGGCGCCAAGAAGCCGAAGAACACTCCCAACGGTATGCGTGGCCACTTCGCCAAGGCCTCGGTTGAACCCAAGCGGGTTGTCGCCGAGTTCCGCGTCGAAGAAGCCGCCCTGATCGAAGTGGGCGCGGAAATCACCGCCGACCACTTCCTCGCCGGCCAGAAGGTCGACATCCAGGGCGTCACCGTCGGTAAGGGTTTCGCCGGCGCCATGAAGCGCTGGAACTTCGGCGGTCTGCGCGCCACCCACGGCGTCTCGGTCTCGCACCGTTCGCACGGCTCGACTGGTCAACGCCAGGATCCGGGTCGTACGTTCAAGGGCAAGAAGATGGCCGGCCACCTGGGTCAGGAAACGGTCACCACGCTGAACGTCACCGTCTGGAAAGTCGATGTCGAGCGCGGCCTGATCCTGGTCAAGGGCGCTGTCCCCGGCCACGAAGGCAGCTACGTGAAGGTTCGCGACGCGATCAAGAAGGCCGCTCCGGCCGACCTGCCGCGTCCGGGCGCCTTCCGCAAGGCTGGCCAGGCTCCGGCGACCGCCGCTGCTGAAACCCCCGCTGAGGAAGCCCCCGCGGCATCGACCGAAGAGGGCGAAGGCTAATGAAACTCGACGTCATCAAACTGGACGGCGGCAAGGCCGGTTCCGTTGATCTCGACGACGCCATCTTTGGCATCGCCGACATCCGCGGCGACATCCTGCAGCGCGTCGTCACCTGGCAGCTGGCCAAGCGCCGCTCCGGCAACCACAAGATTCAGGTCCGTAACGAGGTCTCTCGCACGGGCAAGAAGATGTACAAGCAAAAGGGCACCGGCGGCGCTCGTCACGGCTCGCGCCGTGCGGCCCAGTTCGTCGGCGGCGCCAAGGCTCACGGCCCTGTCGTCCGTAGCCACGCGTTCGATCTTCCCAAGAAGATCCGTGCGATGGCTCTGCGTCACGCTCTGTCGTCGAAGGCCAAGGCCGGCTCGCTCATCGTGCTGGACAACGTTGCTCTGACCGATCCGAAGACGGCCGCCCTGCGCGCCACCTTCGAAAAGATGGGTCTGAAGAACGCCCTGGTCATCGCGGGTCCGGAAGTGGACGGCAACTTCAAGCTCGCCGCTCGCAACATTCCGAACATCGACGTGCTGCCGAACGCCGGCCTGAACGTCTATGACGTGCTGCGTCGCCACACCCTGGTCCTGACCAAGGACGCGGTGGATGCGATCTCGGCCCGTTTCGCTGAGAAGGAAGCCGCGTAATGGCCGCAACTGCCCGCCACTACGACACGATCCTGTCGCCGGTGATCACCGAAAAGGCCACCCTGCTTTCCGAGCAGAACAAGGTTGTCTTCCGGGTGTCCGCCGATGCGTCCAAGGACGAAATCGCCGCCGCAGTCGAAGAGCTGTTCAAGGTCAAGGTCACCAAGGTCAACACCATGGTCACCAAGGGCAAGACCAAGCGCTTCCGCGGCATCATCGGACGTCGCTCCGATGTCAAAAAAGCCATCGTGACCCTGGCCGAAGGCCAGTCGATCGACATCACGACGGGGCTCTAATCAGATGGCCTTGAAGCACTTTAACCCGACCAGCCCAGGCCAGCGCGGCCTGGTCCTGATCGACCGCAGCGAGCTCTACAAGGGTCGTCCCGAGAAGAAGCTCGTTGAAGGCCTGACCAAGTCGGGCGGTCGCGGCGGCAATGGCCGTATCGCTGTCCGCTTCCGCGGCGGCGGCGCCAAGCGCCTCTATCGCCTGGTCGACTTCAAGCGTCGCAAGCAGGGCGTGGCTTCGGTTGTTCGTATTGAATACGACCCCAACCGCACCGCGTTCATCGCCCTGATCAAGTATCAGACCGATGGCGAGCTGGCTTACATCCTGGCCCCGCAGCGCCTCAAGGTTGGTGACGAAGTCGTCACCGCCGACAAGGTCGACGTGAAGCCGGGCAACACCTCGCCGCTGCGGACCCTGCCGATTGGCACGATCATCCACAATGTCGAGCTGAAGCCCGCCAAGGGTGGTCAGATCGCCCGTTCGGCTGGCGCCTATGCCCAGCTGGTCGGTCGTGACGCCGGCTACGCCCAGATCCGCCTGAACTCGGGCGAGCTGCGCATGGTCCTCGACACCTGCCTGGCCACGGTCGGCGCAGTCTCCAACCCTGACCACATGAACGAAAACCTCGGCAAGGCCGGTCGTGTTCGTCACATGGGTCGTCGTCCCCACGTTCGCGGCGTCGCCATGAACCCGGTCGACCACCCCCACGGTGGTGGTGAAGGCCGGACCTCGGGCGGCCGTCACCCGGTGACCCCGGCTGGCAAGCCGACCAAGGGCGCCAAGACCCGCGTCAACAAGGCCACGGATAAGTTCATCATCCGTTCGCGCCACAAAGCGAAAAAGGGCCGCTAAGCCATGACCCGCTCCGTCTGGAAAGGCCCGTTTGTCGACGGGTACCTCCTGAAGAAGGCCGACGTCGCTTTGTCGTCGGGCCGCAAGGACGTCATCAAGACCTGGTCGCGTCGCTCGACGATCATGCCGCAATTTGTCGGCCTGACCTTCGGCGTCCACAACGGTCTCAAGCACGTCCCCGTTATCGTGTCGGAAGACATGGTCGGTATGAAGTTCGGCGAGTTCGCTCCGACCCGCAACTTCCCCGGCCACGCTGCCGACAAGAAGGCGAAGAGGAAGTAGGCCATGAGCCAAGCTAAACAACCTCGCCGCCTGCCGGCCAACGAAGCGATGTGTAAGGTTCGCACCTTGCGCACCAGCGCTCGTAAGCTGAACCTGGTTGCTCAGTCCATCCGTGGCCTGAACGTCCAGCGCGCTCTGAACGAGCTCGAATTCAGCCACAAGCGCATCGCCCAGGACGTCCGCAAGGCGCTGTACTCGGCCATCTCCAATGCCGAGAACAACCACAACCTCGACATCGACTCGCTGGTCGTGTCCGAGGCCTATGTGGGCAAGAACCTGGTGATGAAGCGCTTCTCGCCCCGCGCCCGCGGCCGTGCGACGCGCGTTGAAAAGCCGTTCTCCGAGATCACCATCGTGGTCCGCGAACTGGGTGAGGCCGCCTGATGGGTCAGAAAGTCAATCCGGTCGGGCTTCGGCTCGGCGTAAACCGCACCTGGGACAGCCGTTGGTTCGCCGACGGTCCCCAGTACGGCAAGCTCCTGCATCAGGACATCGCTGTCCGCAAGATGCTGAAGAAGCGCCTGTATCTCGCTGGCGTTTCGCGGATCATCATCGAGCGTCCGCACAAGAAGTGCCGCGTCACGATCTATGCCGCCCGTCCGGGCGTCATCATCGGCAAGAAGGGCGCTGACATCGACAAGCTCCGCAAGGACCTGTCGATCATGACGGAAGGCGAGGTTCACCTGAACATCGTCGAAATCCGTAAGCCTGAAACCGACGCCCAGCTGGTGGCCGAGTCCATCGCCCAGCAGCTCGAGCGCCGGATTGCCTTCCGTCGCGCCATGAAGCGGTCGATCCAATCGGCCGTCCGTCTTGGCGCCAAGGGCATCCGCATCAACGTGTCGGGCCGCCTCGGCGGCGCGGAAATCGCGCGGATGGAATGGTATCGCGAAGGTCGCGTGCCGCTCCACACCCTGCGCGCCGACATCGACTACGGTTTCGCGGAAGCCAAGACCACCTACGGCATCATCGGCGTGAAGACCTGGATCTTCAAAGGCGAAGTGCTGGAGCATGACCCGATGGCGCTCGACAAGCGTCTCGCCACTGAGTCCGGCCCGGCCGGCGAAGGTGGTGGGCGCGAGCGCGGCGATCGTCCCGACCGGGGCGACCGCGGCCGTCGCGATCGGGGCTAAGGATAGAGCGCTATGCTGTCACCGAAAAAAACCAAGTACCGCAAGCAGTTCAAGGGGCGCATTCATGGCGTCTCCAAGGGCGGCACCCTGCTGAACTTCGGCTCCTACGGCCTCAAGGCCGTTGAGCCGGAACGCATCACCGCTCGCCAGATCGAAGCGGCTCGTCGGGCGATCACTCGCCAGATGAAGCGCCAAGGTCGCGTGTGGATCCGCATCTTCCCCGACGTGCCGGTCACCGGCAAGCCGGCTGAAGTCCGGATGGGTAAGGGCAAGGGCGCCGTGGATCACTGGGCCGCGCGCGTCGCGCCGGGCCGGATCATGTTCGAAATCGACGGCGTGCCGGACGATATCGCTCGCGAAGCTCTGCGCCTCGGCGCGGCCAAGCTGCCGATCCGTACCCGTGTCGTCACCCGCATCGACGCTGGTGCGGCTCTGGAGGCCGAAGCGGCATGACCAAGATTGCTGACATCCGGGGCATGACGCCCGACCAACTCGCCGAGCAGCTGCTCAGCCTCAAGAAGGAGCAGTTCAACCTGCGCTTCCAGGCTGCGACCGGTCAGGTGGAAAAGACCCACCGCGTTGGCGAGATCCGCAAGGACATCGCCCGCATCAAGACCGTGCTGCGCGCCAAGGCCGCGGCTTAAGGAGAACGATATGCCCAAGCGTATCCTCGAAGGGGTTGTCGTCTCCGATAAGGGCGACAAGACCGTAGTAGTTAAGGTTGAACGGACCATCGTTCACCCGCTTCTGAAGAAGATCGTGCGCCGCTCCAAGCGGTACCACGCTCATGACGAAGTCAACGCGTACAAGACCGGTGAATCCATCAAGATCATCGAGTGCGCTCCGAAGTCCAAGCTGAAGACCTGGGAAGCACTTCCCAAGGCTTCCGCTTAAGTCTGGAAGGTTTAAACCATGATCCAGATGCAAACTAACCTGGAAGTCGCCGACAACTCCGGCGCTCGCCGGGTCATGTGCATCAAGGTGCTGGGTGGCGCAGGTCGTCGCTACGCCAGCGTCGGTGACGTGATCGTCGTGTCCGTGAAGGAAGCCATTCCTCGCGGCCGCGTGAAGAAGGGTGACGTGCTTCGCGCCGTCGTCGTTCGTGTCAACCAAGGCATGAAGCGCAAGGACGGTTCGCTGATCCGCTTCGACAAGAATGCCGCGGTCATCGTCAACAAAGCGAGCGAGCCGGTCGGCACGCGGATCTTCGGCCCGGTTCCTCGTGAACTGCGCGCCAAGAACCACATGAAGATCATCTCCCTCGCCCCCGAGGTGCTGTAATGGCTGCCAAGATCAAGAAGGGCGACCGCGTTGTCGTCCTGGCGGGCAAGGACAAGGGCAAGCAAGGCTCTGTGTCTGAAGTTCGCCCGAAGGAAAACCGCGTTGTCGTGGAAGGCGTGAACCTGGTTCAACGCCACACCAAGGCCACGCAGGCCGATCCGCAAGGCGGCATCAAGAGCAAGGAAGCTGCGCTGCACGTCTCGAACGTCGCCATCGTGGATTCCAACGGCAAGCCCACCCGCGTCGGCTTCAAGATCGAAGGCGACAAGAAGGTGCGCGTGGCCAAGACCACGGGCGAGGTGATCAATGGTTGATCAAGCTTACGAGCCGCGGCTGAAATCCGAATATCGCGCGCGCATCCGCGCCGCGATGAAGGAACAGTTCGGCTACACCAACGAAATGCAGATCCCCAAGCTGGACAAGATCGTCCTGAACATGGGTATCGGCGAGGCTGTGGCTGACTCCAAGAAGGCCCAGACCGCGCTGAAGGATCTGATGGCGATTGCCGGTCAGAAGCCTGTCCCGACCAAGGCCCGTAAGTCCATCGCCGGCTTCAAGCTGCGCGAAGGCATGGTGGTCGGCGCCAAGGTGACCCTCCGCAAGGACCGCATGTACGAGTTCCTCGACCGCCTGGTCACGATCGCGCTGCCGCGCGTGAAGGACTTCCGCGGCCTGAACGGCAAGAGCTTCGACGGCCGTGGCAACTATGCCATGGGTCTGAAAGAGCACCTGGTGTTCCCGGAAATCAACTATGACCAGATCGAGCAGATCTGGGGCATGGACATCATCGTCTGCACCACTGCGAAGACCGATCAGGAAGCCAAGGCTCTCCTGAAGGAATTCCAGTTCCCGTTCACGAATTAAGAGCGGGCAGGGAAACACACCATGGCCAAGAAAAGCGCCGTCAATCGTAACGAGATGGTCAAGACCCTCGTCAAGCAATTCGCCGACAAGCGCGCTGCGCTCAAGGCGATCGCCAACGACGAGAGCCTGCCGCTCGAGGATCGCTTCGAAGCTCGTCTGAAGCTCGCGAAGCTGCCGCGTAACTCCTCCGCTGTTCGCATTCGTAACCGTTGCGAAGTCACGGGCCGTCCGCGCGCCTATTATCGCAAGCTGAAGATGAGCCGTATCGCGCTCCGCGAGCTCGGCTCGTCGGGCCAGATCCCCGGCCTCGTCAAGTCGAGCTGGTGAGGACGATCATATGTCGATGAACGATCCCCTGAGCGACCTGATCGCTCGCATCAAGAACGCCGCCACGCGCAAGCGCGCCAAGGTCGCGACGCCAGCCTCCAAGCTGCGCGCCCGTGTCCTGGACGTGCTGGCCGACGAAGGCTACATCCGCGGCTACTCGCTGGTCGAGAAGCCCGGTGCGTTCCCCGAATTCGAGATCGAGCTCAAGTATTTTGACGGTGAGCCCGTGATCGCCGAAATCGCACGCGTGTCCAAGCCGGGCCGCCGCGTCTATTCGTCGATCAAGGACCTGAAGCCGATCAAGAACGGCCTGGGCATCTCGATCCTTTCGACGCCGAAGGGCGTCATGTCGGACTCCGCCGCACGCGACGCTAATGTCGGTGGCGAAGTCCTCTGCCGCGTCTACTAGGCGCGGGAGGGAAAGAGCATGTCACGTATCGGTAAGAAAGCCGTCGCAATCCCCAAGGGCGTCACGCTGACGCTCGAGGGTCAGACTGTGTCGGTCAAGGGTCCCAAGGGCCAACTCTCCTGGACGGTTCCGGAAGATATCGAGATCAAGGTCGAAAGCGAAGAGCTGACCCTGACCCCGCGGAACGAGTCCACGCGCGCCAAGTCGATGTGGGGTCTGTCCCGCACGCTGGTCGCCAACATGGTGCACGGCGTCACCACCGGCTTTGAGGAAACCCTCGAACTGGTCGGCGTTGGTTACCGCGCCGCGATGAAGGGCACTGCGCTCTCCATCCAGCTCGGTTTCAGCCACGATGTGGATGTCGAGGCTCCGGCCGGCGTCACCTTCGCGGTTCCGAAGCAAACCGAAATCAAGATCGCCGGCGCTGACAAGCAGGCGGTTGGCGAGATTGCCGCGAAGATCCGCCGCATTCGTCCGCCCGAGCCCTACAAGGGCAAAGGCGTGCGCTATGCCGGCGAGAAGGTTCGCCGCAAGGAAGGCAAGAAGAAGTAAGCCATGGCGCTCTCACCTCGCGAATCCGCCGTGCGTCGTGCCCAACGCACCCGCACCCGCCTCAAGGCCCTGTCCAACGGTCGTCCGCGTCTTACGGTCTTCCGTTCGTCCAAGAACATCTACGCCCAGATCATCGATGATGAACGCGGCGTGACCCTGGCTGCCGCCTCCACCCTCGAGGGTGAAGGCAAGACCAAGGGCGCGGACAAGGACGCGGCTGCACTGGTCGGCAAGCTCGTCGCCGAGCGCGCCATCGAAAAGGGCGTCAAGGACGTCGTCTTCGATCGCGGCGGCTACATCTTCCACGGTCGGGTGAAAGCCCTGGCCGACGCCGCGCGCGAAGCCGGCCTGAATTTCTAAGGGAAATCACAGCATGGCTCGTGGTGATCAACAGCGCGGAGACGGCGGCCCCAATCGTGGCCGTCGCGACCGCAACGCCCCCGAAGAGCGGGTCGACAGCGACATCGTCGAAAAGCTCGTTCACATCAACCGCGTCGCCGCCACCGTTAAGGGCGGCCGTCGCTTCAGCTTCGCTGCTCTGATGGTCGTTGGCGACCAAAAGGGCCGCGTCGGCTTCGGTCATGGCAAGGCGCGTGAAGTGCCGGAAGCCATCCGCAAGGCGACCGACACGGGCGTCATCGCCGGTGGTCCGATGCGCGCGGTTCTCGAAACCCTGGGCGTCCAGGACGTCGTGGCTAAGTCGACGGGTTCTTCGAACCCGTACAACATGGTTCGCGCCACGTTCGAGGCCCTGAAGGTTCAATCGTCGCCCCGCCAGATCGCCGCCAAGCGCGGCAAGAAGGTTGGCGACATTCTCGGCCGCCGCGCCGACGGAGCTTCGGCTCCGGACGCCATCGAGGGCTAAGACATGGCTGAAGCAAAAACCGTCAAGGTTCGCCAAACCGGCAGCCCGATCCGCCGCAACGCCGTCCAGCGCGCAACGCTGGCCGGCCTGGGTCTCAACAAGCTGGGACGCGAGTCCGAGCTGGAAGACACCCCTTCGGTTCGCGGCATGATCCGCAAGGTCCAGCATCTGCTGGAAATCGTCGAGTAGGTCTGCTACACGACGCCGAAATCGCCACCCCGGTGAAAGCCGGGGTGGTTTTCGTTTGAGACCCGGCCTCGGTCGGGCGTCAGGCGAGCACTTATTTTTCAAGCCGAGTCTGGCCCCTGGCCAGGCGCAGATCTCCAAGGAGAGGCACATATGACCAAGCTTAATGAACTGGCTCCGGCCCCAGGTTCGACCAAGGGCCGCATGCGCGTTGGCCGTGGTCCGGGTTCGGGCAAGGGCAAGACCGCCGGTCGCGGTGTGAAGGGCCAGAAGGCGCGCTCGGGCGTCGCCATCGCCGGCTTCGAGGGCGGCCAGATGCCGCTCCACATGCGTATGCCCAAGCGCGGCTTCAACAACCCCTTCCGCCTCGAGTTTGCTGAAGTGAACCTGTGGCGCCTGGAACAGGCCGTCGAAGCGGGCAAGCTGAAGGCCGGCGCCGACGTGTCGGTGGCTGACCTGGTCGCCGCCGGCGTGATCCGTCGCGAGCTGGACGGCGTGAAGCTGCTGGGCAAGGGCGAGATCAAGTCGGCCCTGAAGCTGACCGTCTATTCGGCGACCGAAGCGGCCATCAAGGCCGTTGAAGCCGCTGGTGGTTCGGTGACCGTGACCAAGAAGGTCAAGGTCGCAGCCGAAGCCAAGGCCTAAAGTCCATATGTCATCCCGAGGGCGCGCTGGCCGCGCCCGCGGGACTTAGTTTCGGCCGGGATGACAGAATTAGGGGGCTCGCCGTGACATCACGGCGGGCCTCACCTATTTGTGGCTCAGTATTAGAGTCGTGGGGAATTGAATGGCCTCGGCCGCCGAACAACTCGCAGCCAATATGAATTTCGCGTCGTTCCAAAAGGCGACCGAACTTCACAAGCGCATCTGGTTCACGATCATCGCCTTGGTCGTCTTCCGTCTTGGCACCTATGTGCCGATCCCCGGCATCAATCCGGAAGCCTTCGCCAACGCCTTCGCGGGCCAGTCGCAGGGCATCCTGGGCATGTTCAACATGTTCTCGGGGGGCGCCGTCGAACGGATGGCGATCTTCTCGCTGAACGTCATGCCCTACATCAGCGCCTCGATCATCGTGCAGCTGATGGGCTCGGTGTATCCGCCGTGGGAAAAGCTGAAGAAGGAAGGCGGCGAAGCCGGCCGCAAGACCCTCAACCAGTACACGCGCTATCTGGCCGTGGTTCTGGCCATCGTGCAGTCGTTCTCGATCGCGGTTGGTCTGCACAGCCAGCCTGGCCTGGTGTTCGAAGGCATCAGCGCGCCCTTCTTCATCGCCTCCACCGTGGTGGCGCTGACGGGCGGCACGCTGTTCCTGATGTGGCTGGGCGAGCAGATCACCAGCCGCGGGGTGGGTAACGGCGTCTCGCTGATCATCTTCGCCGGCATCGTGGCGGGCCTGCCGCGCGGCATCGGCCAGCTGCTGGTGCAGTCGCAGACTTCGGGCAACTATCTGCCGCTGTTCGTGATCATGCTGCTGGCGGTTGCGGCCGTGTGGGCGATCGTCTTCATCGAGCGCTCGCAGCGCCGGCTGCTGGTTCACTATCCCAAGCGCCAGCAGGGCAACCGCATGATCGGCGGCGACACCTCGTTCATGCCGCTGAAGATCAACACCGCCGGCGTCATCCCGCCGATCTTCGCCTCCAGCCTGCTGCTGCTGCCGACGACCGCCATGGGCTTCCTGTCGACGGCGACCCTGCCGGCCTGGGCCGGCTGGCTGCCGGGGACCGTGGGCGCGCTGCAGCATGGCCAGCCGGCCTTCATGCTGATGTATGCGGGCCTGATCATCTTCTTCTCGTTTTTCTACACCTCGGTGGTGTTCAACCCCGATGAGACGGCCGAGAACCTGCGCAAGTATGGCGGCTTCCTGCCGGGCATCCGTCCAGGCAAGCGCACGGCCGAGTATCTGGACTATGTGCTGACCCGCCTGACGGTGATCGGCGCGGCCTACATCACGGCGGTCTGCCTGATCCCTGAGATCATGATGACCGGGCTGGGCGCGACCCAGTTCGCCCTGGGCGGCACCTCGGTGCTCATCGTGGTGACCGTGACCATGGACACCGTGGCCCAGATCCAGTCCCAGCTGCTGGCGCACCAGTACGAGGGCCTGATCAAGAAGTCGAAACTCAGGGGCGGCAAGGGCCGCTAGCAACGATAAAGCGTTTCGGAAGCCGGTTTGTCACAAAACCGGCTTCCGTTTTTTTTCGCCGCACTCTAGGTCTGCGGGGAAGTGACCGAGCGGAGACTCGGCGACGCGCGAAGGGGCATTCATGAACTTGATCCTGTTCGGACCGCCGGCGGCGGGGAAGGGGACTCAGGCCAAGCGGCTCGTCACCGAGCGCGGCATGGTCCAGCTTTCCACCGGCGACATGCTCCGGGCGGCCATCGCGTCAGGCTCTGACCTGGGCGCGCGCGTGAAGGGCGTTCTGGACCGTGGCGAGCTGGTGACCGACGAGATCGTCATCGCGCTTATCGAGGACCGCCTGCCGGAGGCTGAGGCCGCTGGCG
Organism: Caulobacter sp. 32-67-35; assembly: GCA_002280875.1. GTDB lineage: Bacteria > Pseudomonadota > Alphaproteobacteria > Caulobacterales > Caulobacteraceae > Caulobacter. The sequence goes on from NCEV01000068.1 coordinate 11,331, forward strand.
GCGCCATCTTCGACGGATTTCCCCGCACCGTAGCTCAGGCGCAGGCGCTGGATAAAATGCTGGCCGCCCGCGGCCAGAAGATCGACCTCGTCCTCCGACTCAAGGTAGACGAACCGTCCTTGATCGAACGGATCTCCAAGAGATTTGCCGAGCAGGGCAGGGCCGACGACAACCCGGAAGTCTTCGTGACGCGGTTGGCCCAGTACAACGCCCAGACCGCCCCTCTGCTGCCCTACTATGTGGAGCAGGGGAAGTTGACGGAGCTGGACGGGATGGCGGACGTGGAAACGGTCGCCGCCTCTATCGACGCGGCGCTTTCGGGCGCGGCGTAAGACATTTTCAATTCGTTGATTTTCGGCGGATTCAACCATTGACGGCGGCGCAACGATCCCTATAACGGGGCGCTTCCGCGAAAGGGCGCGATCTGTGCGCGCCGGACTGGGTCGAAAGACCGGGCCGGGCGCGCCGTTCGCGTCTTTAGTGCGTGACTAGGAGAACATTAGACGTGGCCCGTATCGCAGGCGTCAACATCCCGACGAACAAGCGCGTTTTGATCGCGCTTCAGTACATTCATGGCATCGGCCAGAAGTCCGCTCGTGACATCGTCACGAAGGTGGGCCTGGACGACACCCGCCGCGTCAACCAGCTGACCGACGCTGAGGTCCTGCAGATCCGTGAAACGATCGACAAGGACTTCACGGTCGAAGGCGACCTGCGCCGCGAAAACTCCATGAACATCAAGCGCCTGATGGACCTGGCCTGCTATCGCGGCCTGCGTCACCGTAAGGGCCTTCCGGTCCGCGGTCAGCGCACGCACACGAACGCTCGCACCCGCAAGGGTCCGGCCAAGCCGATCGCCGGCAAGAAGAAATAAGGTAGCCTGACGATGGCCAAGGAACCGGGTCGCGTTAAAAAGCGCGAACGCAAGAACATCACTTCGGGCGTGGCGCACGTGAACGCCTCGTTCAACAACACCATGATCACCATCACCGACGCTCAGGGAAACACGATTTCCTGGTCCAGCGCCGGCGCGATGGGCTTCAAGGGTTCGCGCAAGTCGACCCCGTACGCCGCTCAGATGGCTGCGGAAGACGCGGGCAAGAAGGCTGCCGAGCACGGCGTGAAGACCCTTGAGGTCAACGTGTCGGGTCCGGGTTCGGGCCGTGAGTCGGCTCTGCGCGCCCTTCAGGCCGCAGGCATGACGATCACGACGATCCGCGATGTCACGCCGATCCCGCACAACGGCTGCCGTCCGCCCAAGCGTCGTCGCGTCTAGTACTTTTTAGACTCAATTCTCCTTCGCCTGGCGCCGACGCGACCCGCAAGGCGCGGATCGTGGCTGAGCCTCTCGAGCGTGGCTTCGGCGTGACGCTCGGCAACGCGCTCCGCCGCGTTCTGCTCTCGTCGCTTCAGGGCGCCGCCGTTACCGCCATCCAGATTGATGGCGTTGTCCACGAATTCTCCTCGCTCGAAGGCGTCCGCGAAGACGTCGTCGACATCGTTCTGAACATCAAGCAACTGGCCGTGCGCATGCACGCCGAGGGCCCCAAGCGCATGACCCTGCGCGCCACGGGCCCTGGCCCGGTGACCGCGGGTCAGATCGAAACGCCTTCGGACATCGAGATCCTGAACCCCGACCACGTGCTGTGCACGCTGGACGACGGCGCCACCGTGCGCATGGAGTTCACGGTCAACACCGGCAAGGGTTACGTCCCGGCCGACAAGAACCGTCCGGAAGACGCGCCGATCGGCCTGATCGCCGTCGACGCCCTGTACTCGCCGGTCAAGCGTGTCGCCTATCGCGTCGAGCCCACCCGTCAGGGTCAGTCGCTGGACTATGACAAGCTGATCCTGGAAGTCGAAACCAACGGCGCCGTTACGCCGGTGGACGCCGTGGCCTACGCCGCCCGGATCCTGCAAGACCAACTGCAGATCTTCATCACCTTCGAAGAGCCCAAGGCCAAGTCGGCCGACGAGGCCAAGCCTGAGCTGCCGTTCAACCCGGCGCTCCTGAAGAAGGTCGATGAGCTGGAACTGTCGGTGCGTTCGGCCAACTGCCTGAAGAACGACAACATCGTCTACATCGGCGATCTGATCCAGAAGACCGAAGCCGAGATGCTGCGCACGCCGAACTTCGGCCGCAAGTCCTTGAACGAAATCAAGGAAGTGCTGGCTGGCATGGCGCTGCACCTGGGTATGGACGTGCCCAACTGGCCGCCCGAAAACATCGAAGACCTGGCCAAGAAGTTCGAAGACCAGATCTAAGGCTAGAGACTACGCGCTCGATCCGGGCCGCTCGTCATCCTTCGGGAATGGCGGGCGGCCTGGGCCTTTTGAAGCCGCAACTGCGGTGGAGGGCCCCGGCGCTTCGTTCTGACCCGGCCGGGAACAGGCTGGGATGGGTGACAATCAGCGCTAGATCGCGCCACTGCGGGCCAAGGCCCAGGAGACACTACAATGCGTCACGGTAAAGCTCACCGTAAACTCGGCCGCACGTCCGCTCACCGCACCGCCATGTTCGCCAACATGTCGGCGAGCTTGATCAAGCACGAGCAGATCGTCACCACCCTGCCCAAGGCCAAGGAACTGCGTCCCTTCGTCGAAAAGCTGGTCACCCTGGCCAAGCGCGGCGACCTGCATGCGCGTCGTCAGGCCATCAGCATCGTTCGCGACGTCGAACAGGTCGGCAAGCTGTTCGCCGCCATCGGCCCGCGTTACCAGTCGCGTCAGGGCGGTTACATCCGCGTCCTGAAGGCCGGCTTCCGCTATGGCGACAACGCCCCGCTGGCCGTGATCGAGTTCGTCGACCGCGACGTCTCGGCCAAGGGCAAGGACTCGGGCCCGGACTACTCGGCCCAAGCCGAAGACTAATTCTCAGCTTTTGCTGACGGAAAAGGCCCCGGAGCGATCCGGGGCCTTTTTTGCGTTTTGGTGTCCGATCAAGTGAGGCGAGCGCATGCGTGTTTTATGGTTGAAGCGCTCGGATCGTTCCTGAGATCAGGAAAGCCCAAAAGGTAACGTGCAGGGCGAGGACGAGCCAGAAGGCCTTCGGCGCCTTTGCTAGTTCTACGTAAAACGGTACCCCGAAAGTCCGGAGGGGCAGAGCTACTCGCCGCCGAAAAACGATTTGGTATCCGTCCCATAGAAGGCCGCCCGTCAGCAATAGGACGAAGACGATCATGCGCAGCTACTCCCGCGTCAAATCCTGCTGCTGGAACAGCACGATGGCCCCCGCCGTCAGCGCCGCGATCCAGCCCAGCAGAACCAGCAGCGCCCAGCCCGCCGGTCCGCCGTCCATGCCCGCGTGGGACGGGGCGCTCACGAAGGCGCGGAGCAGGTCGGCGTCATAGGCGGGTATGGCCAGAGCCTTCCAGGTCGGTTCCGGGGTCATGCCCAGCGTGGCCGCCAGGATCGACTGGACGAAGCGGACCACCAGGCAGACCACGACCGCCGCCATCGGCGAGCGCGCCACGACCGCCACGCAGGCGGCAAGGGCGGCGAGACTCATGGCCTCCAGCCAGGTGACCACGAAGACGCCGGCGATTTCCGAAAGGCCCAGGGTCGAGGCGACGATGGCCTTGCCGTTGATCCCCGCGCCGATCACGGCCGCCGCCAGGGTCAGCGCCACGGTCAGGACCAGGCTCCACATGATCGCCTCGCCGATCACGATCAGCTTGGCGGCCAGCAGGTTGAAGCGGCTGTTGCGCGGCGTGCGCAGGCGCCAGGTCTCCCAGCGATAGTCGCCGGCCAGGATCGAGGCGGCGCCGATCATCAGGAACAGCGCCGCCATGGTCGAGGCGCCATTGCCCAGCGCCTTGATAACCTGGGCGGCCAGATCGACGGTCGCGCCCGGCATCGGCCGCTTGATGATGGTGCGGACGAACAGGTCGCCGCCCATGGCGAGGATAAAGCCCACCAGCGGCGCGAAGCCGAAGCCCCAGAACAGGGCCGAGCGGTCGCGCAGCAGGCGGAAGCGTTCGGCGGCGATGGCGTCGGCCAGCATCAGGCGGCTCCTTCCGGGGCGGCGGCCGTGGGCGTCTGGCCCAGCGATTTCAGATAGACGCCTTCAAGGTCGACCTCGCGCCAGCGGGCCTCGACGATCTCGGCGCCGGCCTCGACCAGGGCGCGGATCACGGCCGGCGCCTCGGCGCGCGGAATGTCGGCCAGCACGGCGTCGGGTCCATCGGCCTGGCCGCGATCAGCCAGCACCGCCAGGACCGGGGCGAGGGGGGAGGCCAGGGTCAGGCGCAGGCGAGCTTCCCCGGCGGTGAGTTCAGCCACGCCGCCTTCAGCCACCACCCTGCCGTGCGAGAGGATGGCGACGCGATCGCAGACGCGCTTGACCTCGTCCAGCTGGTGGCTGGCCAGGATCACGGTGACGCCCTCGTGTCGGGCCAGGTCCACGATCAGGGCGCGAATCTCCTGAATGCCGGCCGGGTCCATGCCGCTGGTCGGCTCGTCCAGGATCACCAGTTCGGGACGGGTGAGGAAGGCGGCGGCCAGGCCCAGGCGTTGCTTCATGCCCACCGAGAAACCGCTGGTGGCGCGGTCGGCGGCGTGGGTCAGACTGACCCGCTCGAGCCAGGCGGCGATATCAGGGTTCTGGAACCCGCTCTCCAGCGCCAGCATGCGCAGGGTGTCGCGCGCGGTCAGATAGGGCGGATAGCGCGGCGTCTCGATCATCGCGCCCACCCGGCGCAGGGCGGCCACGTCGCCGGCGGGCGCGCCAAACAGCCGCGCGGTCCCGCTGGTGGGCCGCACCAGGCCCAGGGCGATGCGAAACAGGGTGCTCTTGCCCGCGCCGTTGGGACCCAGCACGCCGAACACGCCGCCGGCCGGAATGGCGATGGAAAAGTCGTCGAGCGCGCGCACCGCCCCGTAGGTCTTGGTGAGGCCGGTGGCCTCAAGGGCGATGCTCATGCGAGGGCGGCTTCCATAACGGCAGAATCCTGTCGATGGCGGCAACTATGGGGGTGCGCTTGTCGCCCGCCAAGTTAAGACGAGGTCTTACGCCGCTGTCATACGCCCCTGTCATACGGGCGAGACGTCCCACTGGCATCGACGCCGCCAGACTGTCGAAAGGGTTACGCCATGAAAAGCCTGTTGCGCGCTGTGGCCTTGGGCGCCGCCCTGCTGCTGTCGGCCTGCGCCTCGCTGGGCCAGGACGCCGCGCCGGCCCAGAGCCGGCTGACCGTCCTGGTGGGCATTGACGGTTTCCGCGCCGACTATCTGGACAAGGGCGACAGCCCGACCCTGGACGCCCTGGCCGCCAGCGGCGCGCGCGGCGCCATGCGGCCCTCGTTCCCGACCCTGACCTTTCCCAACCACTACACCCTGATCACCGGCAAGCGGCCCGACCGCAACGGCATCGTCAACAATGTGATGGAGGACGCGCAGTTTCCGGGCGTGACCTTCAAGATGTCCAATGCGCAGGCCGTCCGGGACGGTCGCTGGTGGGATCAGGCCCTGCCGCTTTGGGTCTCGGCCGAGACGCAGGGCTATAAGGCTGGGGCGATGTTCTGGCCGGGCTCGGAAGCCGAAATCGCCGGGGTGCGGCCCTCGCGCTGGATGGTCTTCAACCAGGCCATGCCGTCGAACGACCGGGTCGATACGCTGCTGGCCTGGCTGGATGATCCCAAGGGACCAGAGCTGCGGCTTGCCACCCTCTATTTCGACGTGGTCGACACCCAGGGTCACCACTATGGACCAGGCTCGCCGGAGGCGCGCGCCGCCGTCGCCGAGGTCGATCGCGCGATGGCCAGACTGGTCGAGGGCCTGAAGGCGCGCGGGCGGTTCGACACCACCGACATCGTCGTCGTCGCCGACCATGGCATGGCGCCGGTGCCCGCCGCTCAGCGCTGGCCGCTGGACGATGTGGTCGATCTGTCCAAGGTCCGGCTCGTCACCACGGGCGCGGTCGTTGGCCTGACGCCCTTGCCCGGCTTTGAAGCGGAGGTCGAAGCGGCGCTGCTGAAGCCGCTGCCGCACCTGACCTGCTGGAAGAAGGGCCAGATCCCCGAGCGCTATCACTATGGCCGCAATCCGCGCGTGCCGGCCATTGTCTGTCTTTCGGAGACGGGGTGGTATGTGACCACCCGCGAGATGATGGCCAGGCCCGGCCGGCGGGACGGGCCGATCGGCGGCCAGCACGGCTTTGATCCCTATGACCCGGCCATGCGCGCGGTGTTCGTCGCCCATGGTCCTTCGATCCGGTCAGGCGTGGTTCTGCCGGATTTCGACAATGTCGATGTCTATCCGCTGCTGGCCAGGATCTCGGGCGTGAAGCCCGAAGACGGCGATGGCAGCCTCAAGGTGGTGGGGCAGGCGCTGAAATAGGCTTGCACACCTATGCCCCATGACCCAAAGAACCGCCTTCCTGAGCCTTGCGCCCAGGATCCATGTCGGCGGCAGGCCCTGACTTGGGGGCTGTTTGATACGCTCGGGCCTAGAACGCAAACCCAACCCCATGACCTCTGAGCCCTGGGTCCTGGGCGCAAGGCCCAGGAAGGCAGGGTTTTAGTTAGGCGCTAAGCCCGCCAACTCACACTTGCCCCTTGCATAGATAGTTTCATTATGCGTTAAATATTGACGATATCTGAAACGGAGTGGCGACATGGCCGAGGGACGTCCCGATCTGATTTCGGCGGTTCTCTACCGCGACCCGAAGGCGGCCCTGGCCTGGCTGGAAAAAGCGTTCGGCTTTGAGCTGGTGTTCCTGGTCGAGGACGCCGAGGGCAATCTGGGCCATTCGGAAATGCGCTTTGGCGCGGCCCGCCTGATGGTGGGGGGTGAGTGGAGCGATGACCACAAGAGCCCGGCCTCGGTGGGCGGCAAGAACACCCAGACGGTGCATATCCAGCTGAGCGACGGCGATCTGGACGCCCATTGCGAGCGCGCCCGGGCTGCGGGCGCCGAAATCATCGTTGAGCCTGCGACGCAGTTCTACGGCGACCGCACCTATCGCTGCAAAGATCCCGAGGGCCACATCTGGACGGTGGGGCGCAATGTCGAAACCGTGTCGGTCGAAGACATGGAACGCCGCACGGGCCTGAAGATCACGGGGCAGGTGTGATCGGGCGCAACGCGTGACCGCCGCAATCGACCGCACCCTGGCCGCCCTGGCTGATCCGCACAGGCGCCGGGTGGTCGACCTGCTGCGCCTGCGGCCGCATCGGGCGGGGGAGCTTGCGGAGGCCGTGGGCCTGACCCCGCCGGCCATGAGCCGCCACCTGCGCGCCCTGCGCCAGTCGGGCCTGGTCGAGGAAAGCCATCCCGATTTCGACGCCCGGGTGCGGGTTTATCATCTGCGGCCAGGCCCGATGGACGAGCTGAAAGCCTGGCTGGAGCTCGCCGAAACCCACTGGGTCGACCAGCTGTCGGCGCTGAAGGCGCACGTGGAGGGCTCATGAGTTCGCGCGTCGTCGTCGCCCTTCGCATCAAGGCGCCGCCCGTGCGGGTGTTCGAAGCCTTCACCCGCGAGATCGCCCTCTGGTGGCGACCTAATTCGCTATTTGCCTTCACGCCCCGGTCACCCGGTGTGATGGCCTTCGAAGATGTTGAGGGCGCTCGTCGTCTGGTCGAGCGTCTGGCCTCCGGCAAGGTGTTTGAGGTCGGCAAGGTGCGGGTGTGGGAGCCGGGTCAGCGCCTGGTGGTCGGCTGGCGACAGGCCACCTTTGCGCCTGAGATGGACACCGAGGTCGAGGTGCGGTTCGAGGCGGTCGAGGACGGCACGCGGGTCACCGTCGAGCATCGCGGCTGGGACAGCGTGCCCTCGGCCCATGTGGCGCGTCACACCTTCCCCGACAGCCTGTTTCTGCGCCGACATGGCGAATGGTGGCGCGATCTGCTGGACGGCCTTGCGCTCGCAGCGGCGGACCGGCAACCAGGGACCACCGGGGAGGGCCAAGCATGACCGACACGATCAAGGGCGGCCGACGACAGGCCGCGCTCGGCTTCATCTTCATCACCGCCGTGCTCGACGTGCTGTCGCTGGGCGTGATGATCCCGGTGCTGCCGGAACTGGTGAAGCGGTTCAACGGCGGCGACACCGCCGACGCGGCGCTGTGGAACGTGCTGTTCGCGACCACGTGGGGCGTGATGCAGTTCTTCTGCTCACCGGTCCTGGGTTTGCTGTCGGACCGCTTTGGCCGTCGCCCGGTGATCCTGACCTCGATCTTCGGCCTGGGCGTCGACTTCCTGTTCATGGCCTTCGCGCCCAGCCTGTGGTGGCTGTTCATTGGCCGGGTGTTCAACGGCATGACGGCGGCCAGCTTCTCGACCGCCGGCGCCTATGTGGCCGACGTCACCACGCCAGAAAACCGCGCCAAGGGCTTTGGCCTGATGGGGGCGGCGTTCGGCGTCGGCTTCACCTTCGGTCCGGCCCTGGGCGGCTTTCTGTGGCAGTTCGACCACCGCCTGCCGTTCCTGGTCTGCGCGGCCCTGGCGCTGTGCAACTGGCTGTACGGCTATTTCGTGCTGCCCGAATCCCTGCCGCCCGAGCGCCGGATCCAGAAATTCGAGTGGAAGAAGGCCAATCCGCTCGGCTCGCTGACCCTGCTGGCCAGCAAGCCCAACCTGATGGGCCTGGCCGGCGTGGGCTTCCTGTTCCAGCTGGCCCACAACGTCCTGCCGTCGGTCTTCGTGCTCTATATGGGCTTCCGCTATCAGTGGTCGGTGCAGACCATCGGCCTGACCCTGATGGCCAGCGGCATTTCGGGCATCCTGCTGCAGGCCTTCCTGGTCGGCCGCATCGTCAAGGCTGTGGGCGAGCGCGGCGCGCTGATGATCGGTCTGTTCTCCGGCTTCGTCGGCTTCCTCATCTATGCCCTGGCCCCGACCGGCTGGCTCTATCTGTGCGGCCTGCCGATCTTCGCCTTCTCGGGCCTGATCCAGCCGGGGCTTCAGGGCCTGATGACCCGCCGGGTCTCGCCGCAGGAACAGGGACAGCTGCAGGGCGCCAATTCGGCGATGATGGGGATATCCTCGATCATCGGGCCGACGCTGTACCTCGCCCCGTTCGCCTGGGCGGTGCGAAACGACGCCACCCTGCACATGCCGGGCCTGCCGGTGTTGATCGCGGCGGCTTTGATGCTGGCGGCGACGGGTCTGGCGTTCCGCTTCGCCCACCCTATTTCAACCGAACCGCGTCCGGCATAACCGGTTAGGTCACGGCGCGGCCATCAATGCGCCTGAAAGCTCGGCTGATGTCCGGGCCGCTTCCAAGGAGATGCTCCACACCCATGCGAGCCCATCGCGCTTTGCTTCCCGCCCTGATCCTGCTGGCGGCCTGTTCGCCGGAAGGTCCGTCCAACGCCCAGGCGATCCCGGACCTGGCCCAGCCCAACCGCCGCGCGCCCAGCGACCCGGTCTCGATGAAGGCCTCGTTCGCGCCGGTCGTGAAGAAGGCCGCGCCGGCCGTGGTCAATGTGGCCAGCAAGCGGGTGGTGCGCCAGCGCGTCGATCCGTTCTGGGACTTCTTCATGGGCGGCGGCGGCGGCGCGCCCCGCGAGCAGGTGCAGGGCTCCCTGGGTTCGGGCGCCATCGTCCGCGCCGACGGGGTGATCATCACCAACCACCACAATATCGCCGGCATCGTGGAAGGCCGGGGCGAGATCACCGTTCAGCTGGCCGACCGCCGCGAATTCATCGCCACCGTCCTGCTGGATGATCCGCGGGCCGACCTGGCCGTGCTGAAGATCGACACCAAGGGTGAAAGCCTGCCGGTCATGCCCATCGACGACCAGGAAGAGCTGGAGGTTGGCGATCTGGTCCTGGCCCTGGGCAACCCGTTTGGCGTCGGCCAGACGGTGACCAACGGCATCATCTCGGCCATGGCCCGCACCGACGTGGGCGCGGCCGATTTCGGCAGCTACATCCAGACCGACGCCTCGATCAATCCGGGCAATTCCGGCGGTCCGCTGGTCGACATGGATGGCGACCTGATCGGCATCAACACCTTCATCATCTCGCGGTCCGGCTCGTCGAGCGGGGTGGGCTTCGCCATTCCCGCCGCCGTGGTCAAGCAGGTGGTCAACGCCGCCCTGGGCGGCGGTCATAGCGTGGTGCGTCCGTGGCTGGGCGTGAAGGGCCAGCCCGTCACCGCCGAGATCGCCCGCAGCCTGGGCATGCGCGCCCCGCAGGGTGTGCTGGTGGCCCAGGTCTATCCCGGCTCGTCGGCCGACAAGGCGGGGCTGCAGGAAAGCGACGTGATCCTGTCCATCGACGGCAAGGCCGTGAACGACGAGGGCGGCGGCGTCCGCCCCGCGACCAGAAGACCCTGACCGGCCGCAACCCGTTCGATGGCGCCACGGTGCTGAACCTGTCGCCCGCCGTCGCCCAGGACCTGAATGTCGACCCGTTTGTCGGCAAGGGTGTGCTGGTCAGCAAGATCGGCCAGGGCTTTGCGCTCAATGCCGGCCTGCGTCCGGGCGACTTCATCCGTGAGGTCAATGGCCGCACGATCAATACGGTGGCCGAACTGGTCGCCGTGTCGAACGGCGGCAACCGCGCCTGGACCGTCACCATCGAGCGGGGCGGTCAGCGCATCTCGGCGCGGTTCAACACCTGATCATTTGATTGAGCCAAGCCAATGGACCCGGCGCGGACCCCGCGCCGGGTCTTCTTCGTTGGTCAGGGTCCAAGCCGCCGGCCTGACGCCCCACGCGCCGACTCCGCTCGCCGAGCGCCTGCGGCCCCAGACGCTAGGCGAGGTGGTGGGGCAGGAGCATCTGCTGGGTCCCGAAGGCCCCATTGGCCGGATGGCGGCGGCCCAGCGTCTGGCCTCGATGATCCTGTGGGGCCCGCCCGGCACCGGCAAGACCACCATCGCCCGGCTGCTGGCCAAGGCCGGCGGCTACGAGTTCCAGCAGATCTCGGCGGTGTTCTCCGGCGTCGCCGACCTGAAGAAGGCCTTCGAGCAGGCGCGCGGCCGCCGCCTGGCCGGCCAGAGCACCCTGCTGTTCGTCGACGAGATCCACCGCTTCAACCGCGCCCAGCAGGACGGTTTCCTGCCGTTCGTGGAGGAGGGGGTGATCACCCTGGTCGGCGCCACCACCGAGAACCCGTCGTTCGAGCTGAACGGCGCTCTCTTGTCCCGCTGCCAGGTGTTCGTGCTCAAGCGCCTGGACGAGGAGGCGCTTGAGGCCCTGCTGGCCAAGGCCGAGGCGGTCGAAGGTCGCAAGCTGCCGCTGGACTCCGAGGCCCGCTTCACCCTGATCGCCATGGCCGACGGCGACGGCCGCTATCTGCTGACCCTGACCGAGACCCTGCTGTCGATCGGCACCGACACGCCGCTGAATGCCGTCCAGCTGGGCCAATTCCTGCAGAAGCGCCGGCCCGCCTACGACAAGAACCGCGAGGAGCACTACAATCTCGTCTCGGCCCTGCATAAGTCGGTGCGCGGCAGCGATCCGGACGCGGCGCTCTACTGGCTGGCGCGGATGCTGGAGGGCGGCGAGGACCCGCTTTTCATCGCCCGCCGGCTGGTGCGCATGGCGTCCGAGGACATCGGCGCGGCCGATCCGCTCTCGCTCCTTCTGACCACCGCCGCCAAGGACGCCTTCGACTTTTTGGGATCGCCCGAGGGCGAACTGGCCCTGGCCCAGTGCGTGGTCCACATGGCCAGCGCGCCCAAGTCGAACGCGGTCTACACAGCCTTCAAAGCCGCAAAGCGCGCCGCCAAGGAAACCGGCTCCCTGGCCCCGCCCGCCCACATCCTCAACGCGCCCACGAAGCTGATGAAGTCGCTCGGCTATGGCGACGGCTATGCCTATGACCACGATGTCGAGGGCGGCGTCTCGGGCCAGAACTACTTCCCGGACGGCATGGCGCGGGCCCGGTTCTATGAGCCCAAGCCGATTGGCGCCGAGGCCAAGGTGCGCGAGCGGCTGGACGCCTGGCGCAAGCTGCGGCGGGACGGGAAGTAGGCGAGTTAAAGCTTGCGCTCACCCGAAGATTGTTCTTTATTTGTTCTCGTTGGATTGCGAGAGCACGATGGCGAAGTCGGTCGATTGGGAAAAGCGCGAGGCTGACCTGAAAGTGCGGCTCAAGCTCTTCGTCACCAATGCGACCACCTATGCCTATGCGGTCATGGGCGCATCGTTCATCGAGCCCTATATCAAAGGCGCGGGTTTCAAGGCGGCGAGCTATGTAGGCATCGGGCTCGCGCTCGTGCTGCACGCGATAGCGTGGTACGCTGCCCCTCACGGAGAGAAGCCATGACGCCGCTTGAGGCCATGATCTACATCCTCGGGCCGATCTTGATAGCGGTCGGCATCTATGCGCTTTTCCTCAAGCGCGAGCTTGATGAGTTGCAAGCCCAGCGTCACCGCGAGACTCACTCCGCTGAATAAGCCTTTTCCCTCGGACCAACGTCCCCCCCGCCGTCCGCCCCTCGCGCCGAAACCCAAGGCCTCCGACGCTCCCATCACCCTGACCGAGGACGAGATCGCCTTGGCGCGGTCGTGGGTGATCCATGAGGACGACAGCGTCATCGTGCTGAACAAGCCGGCCGGCCTGTCCAGTCAGGGCGGCCGCATCCAGGCCCATACGCTGGACGACCTGCTGTGGGCCTTCGCGCGTCCCGGCCGGCCGCGTCCGCGCCTGATCCACCGGCTGGACCGCGACACCTCGGGCGTCATCCTGACCGCCAAGACCAAGCCGGGGGCGGCGTTCCTGGGCAAGGCCCTGATGGGCAAGCGCTTTCGCAAGTCCTACATGGCCATCGTCGCGCCCGGCGCGCCGGAGCCTAAAGGCGGGATGATCGACAGTCCGCTACGACGCGAGTCGATCGGCCGCGAGGCCTATATGCGCGTCTGCCCGCCCGATCACGCCGACGCCGAGACCGCTCGCAGCCGCTATCGTACCCTGTCGTCCAACGCCACCGCCGCCCTGGTCGAACTGTCGCCGGACACCGGCCGCATGCACCAGTTGCGCGTTCACATGGCCTCGATCGGCCGGCCGATCTCGGGCGACAGCCGCTATGGCGGAGCGCTTATGCTGGGCGGGACGGCGGTTCCGCGCCTGATGCTGCACGCCGCCCAGCTGGTGTTTCCGCATCCCGAAGGCGGCGAGCGCCGGATCGCCGCCTCGATCCCCGCCGACATGGCGACCATGCTGGAGAAGCTTGGATTGCCGCTCCCGGAACAGCGCGCCTAGCCAAGCCGTTTAGCCAGCAGGAGAAAAACGCCATGAAACGCCTTGCCGGTCTGGTCCTGTCCCTTGCGCTGCTTGGCGGCTGCGCCAGCGCGCCCACCCTCTATGCCGCTAGGGCGACGCCGGCGGGTGTGGGCTATACCGAGTTCCGGCTCGAGCCTGGCCGCTATCGCGTCACGTTTCAGGGCGGCCCCGGCGCGCCGGTCGAGCAGGTGTCAGACTATGCGCTGCTGCGCGCCGCTGAACTGGCGGTGCGCGACGGTTATGACTGGTTCCGGGTGTCTGACCGGGTGACGTCCAGCTCCCGCGCCGGCAATGGCCCGCGCCTGTCGCTCGGCGGCGGCTCCAGCCGCTATGGCGGCCGCAGCGCGGTGGGGCTGGGTGTCGGGACCAGCTTCAACCTTGGCCCGGGCCCGGCTGTGACCAGCTCGCTGGAGGTGGTGTTCGGCAAGGGGCCCGCGCCACGCGACGCCGACGTCTATGTGGCCCAGGCGATCATCCGTTCCGTCGGCTACGGCCGTAGCCAGACCTGATCAGGCGGCTGTCGCCCGGCTGGCCGCCAGCGGATGGGTGGCGCGCAGGCCGGCATGGGTGAGGCCGGCCGTTTCGGCCGCTGCAAAATAGCCCTCGGCGGGCAGGCCCTGCAGAATGGTCATGGGCGCAACGCCCCTGGTGTCGCGGCCGAAGTTCATGATGTCGGTCGCGATCCGCTCGGCGGGGCCGGCGAGGTCCGAGGCGTCCAGCGTCAGACCGCTCAGGCGCGCGTCCTTCAGCCCGAGCAAGGCGTCCTTCTCCGGCGGTACACGGGCGATGACGCCGCGCGTCAGGGCCTTGAGCAGCCCCACTACCTCGATCAGGCGACCAGACGGCGTGCCGCGCGTCACATCGACCAGCTCGATCATCACGCCGCCGCGCAACAGGGCCAGCGAGAGGCCAGGCGTGCCGGTCAGCATGTCGCGTCCGCGCTGGGTGGCCAGGGTGCGGAACGAGGCTGGCAGGATCAGGTCGGGCACGTTGTGACCCTGGGCGCCGCGCGCGAACAGGGCGGCGTATTTCAGGGTCGCCTCGTCGATGAAGGCGATGTCGCGATCGGGCAGGCGGCTGACAGCGCGGGAATTGGCCTGGCGGCCGCTGCCCAGATGGGTGACCACCGGCTCGATGCGGATGGCCGTGGCGACATTGCGGCGCAGGCTGATGACATGTTCCAGCGTAAAATCCACCCGCAGGGCCGCGCCGGAGGCGGTGGTGAAGGCCACCGGAGTGCGTCGCGACTCATCGCCGGCCTCGACGGCGCGCCGCACGGGCGAGCGCTGGGAGTCGCGCCGCGCGCGGGCCGCCAGCACCGTGGCCGCGTCGATCTTGCGGCAGACAGCCTCGCCGTTTTCCAGCCCGATGACCGAGCTGATCCCCATGTCGCTGGCGTCGACTGAACCCAGCAGGTGAGTCAGCACGTCTTCCAGGATGCGGACGCTGGTCGCCTGGGCGGCCAGGCCCTGGTCACTGTTCATGGCGATCAGGAATTCGCTGTCGGAAATACGGGCCCGCATGTCGTTGCGGTCCAGGTGCTCGGCCAGCTTGCGCTCGACATAGGTCCAGACGTCGCCGCGCTTCTGCGCCCACCAGTCGCCGGCCCAGGCGCGGATGGCCCGGACGCTGATGACGTTGACCGAGCCGCGCGCGATCAGCTCAGTCCCCGCCAGCCGGTGCAGGACCGGGGCGGGCAGAGCGAGACGCTGGGTCGTATCGTCCTGGACGTTGCTGTCGAAGGGCATGGGACTCGGTTCACAAGAGGAAGCCCCAGAATGCCTGCGCCGCGCTTAACGGCGCGTTCGGAAACAAGGTTGCCAGCGGGGCTACCGTCTTGGTTCATCATGATCCGCAACGCTGCCGGCGAAGCTCAAGAGTCCCCCTCGACTGCGTCCGGGATCGCGTAGATGACCGGAACCAGACAACCGCGATAACCGCTGGCGGGCGGGTTTGGGCGGGCGTTGGCGACCAGGTTGCGGGCGGCCGCGCCGAAGGCGTCGCTGGGCTGTGACGCCAACACCTCGATATTGCCAACCGCCCCCCACGGCGCGACGTCAAAGCGCAGGATCGCCCAACCCGGAACCTTCCGCGCGGCATAGGCCGGCGGATACATCTTGGCTTCGGGAATGTTGAGGGCTTCGCGCGTGACCTCGCAGGTGTCGCCAGGACGCTTGTAGGCTTTAAGTTCGGGTCGTGGGCGGGCTGGCGTGGCGCGGGCGCTGGCCGAGAAGACGGCGTAGCAGGCGGTGCGCGGCGAGCCCGACAGGAAGCGGCTTTCGGCCACGGAGGCGGCGGCCGTGTCGGCGAAGGCCGCCTCGCCATGGCGGGCGACGATGGTCACGTCGCGCACGGCGCCGTTGGCGTCGATTCCGTATTGGATCCCCGCCCAGGCCGGCGCGATGCTTGTGTTGTCGAACGCGCGCAGGTCTGGATAGACCACAATCTGGGGCCGCCTTACGGGCTGTTTGTGGCAATCCCCGCGCTTCGACAGGGCCTCGCTCACGGCCGGGGGCGCCTGGCGTCCCTGTAGCGCGATGATCTCGAACAGCTTGGCCGGCGAGGCCTCCGAGAGGGCGACCGTGGTCGGGGTCAAATCAAGGCGACATCCCTTGGCCGGGGCGCCGGCGGCGAACCGCCATGTAGCGAGCGCGGCGGCCTGCTCATCGCCGGGCCACATCGTCGGCATCGAGAGGCGGGTCAGGTCGGTGACCGCGCCCTCCGCGTCGATCGAAAAGGTGTAGATGTCGGCTGTCGGCGGAGCCGGCGGACTCTGCTGGGTCGTTCCAGCCATCACGGGCGGAACCCAGGGATGCCAGAGACGGTCATGGAAGGGCGCGCTCTCGACGAGCCGGGCCTGGCCGCTCTGGCAGGCGACAACGGAAGGCGGCGGGGCGAAGCTGACAATGCGGGGCGGCGGCCTTGGACCGGACGGCGGCAGAGGCAACCGGGCCTGGGCGGCGACGGGCGTGATCAGCGCCAGCGTCAGCAGAAACAGTCAGCGCATACGACCTCCGGGATATGTCCTTCGATCATGCTATCACAGGGTGATCCTGGGCGGTCAAGCGCCGCGCGACTTGGCGTTTGGGCGCTCTGCGCGCATAAGGAGCCAATGACTAAACTGCTTCTCGTGGCCGCCGGCGGCGCCGTTGGCTCGGTCGCCCGCTATCTGGTGGGCGCTCAGGCCCTGCGGCTGATGGGACCGGCTTGGCCCTACGGCACCTTCGCCGTCAATATCATCGGCGGTTTCCTGATGGGCGTGCTGGCCTCGTGGCTGGCGCACCGGGGCAACGCCAACCACGAACCGGTCCGCCTGTTGCTCGCCGTTGGCGTCATGGGCGGCTTTACGACCTTCTCGGCCTTTTCGCTGGAGACCGCGCTGATGATTCAGAAGCGCGCCTACGCCCAGGCCTTCACCTATTCCGCCGCCAGCGTGCTCTTGTCCGTGGCGGCCCTTTTCGCGGGCCTTCTGATCGCCCGCAGGATGTTCGCGGCATGAAAGAAGTACGCACGCTCTATGTGGATGCGGGCGAGGATGGCACCCGGGTGGACCGCTGGTTCAAGCGCCGCTGGCCCCATCTCAACCACATCCAGCTCAACAAGCTGTTCCGCTCCGGTCAGGTGCGGGTAGACGGCTCGCGGGTGAAGGCCGACACCAAGCTGGTCGCCGGCTCGCAGGTGCGCGTGCCGCCGCTGCCCGACGCGCCCGATCCAGATGAAAAGCAGGCCCTGTCCAAGCGCGACATCGCGTTTGCCAAGTCGCTGGTGCTGTACGAGGACGAGGAAGTCCTGGCCCTGAACAAGCCCGCCGGCCTGGCCGTGCAGGGCGGCACCAAGACCACCCACCATATCGACAAGCTGCTGAGCGCCTGGGGCGAGGGCGTCAACCGGCCCAAGCTGGTCCACCGTCTGGACCGCGACACCTCGGGCGTGCTGCTGCTGGGCAAGACCCCCGCCGCCGCCGCGCGGCTGTCGGGCTCGTTCGCCAAGCGCAAGGCGCAGAAGACCTATTGGGCCATCGTTCAGGGCAATCCCCACCCGGTCGAGGGGGTGATCGAGCTGCATCTGGCCAAGCGCGGCGTGGGCGACCGCGAACTGGTGGTTCCCGCCGAACCCAAGGACAAGGACGCCCAGCCGGCCGAGACCGAGTTCGTCTCGATCAGCCGCGCCGGCCCGCGCGTCACCTTCATGGCCCTGCGTCCGCACACCGGCCGCACGCACCAGCTGCGCGCCCACATGAAAGCCATCGGCCACCCGATCCTGGGCGATCCGAAATACAGCGACGAGAAATCGACCCAGCTGTCGGAAGGCCTGAAGCTGCAGCTGCACGCCCGCTCGGTGATGCTTCCGCACCCGTCGGTGGGCATGCTGTTCATCGAGGCCCCGATCAGCCCCGAACTGAAGGCCGGCTTCGCCAAGTTCGGCTTCTCGGAAGACGAGGCCGATCAGGATCCGTTCGCCAAGAAGCAGATCAAGCGGCGCTAGGGCCTAAACTAGTCCCGTCACCGCGCGGGCCTCGGCGCTGTTGGCGAAGACCCTGGACTCCAGCGCCGCGCGATCGAGGCCCATGTGGTCGCCCAGCAGGCCCTTGAACAGGCCGCGCATGTCCAGGGTCGGCGCCAGGTCGCGGTTCTCGTAAAGCGCCGGCTGGGCCAGGCCCGGCCAGTCGCCGATGATCCCGCCAGGCTTCAGCGCGCCGCCCAGCACCAGGGCGGTCGAGGCCGTGCCATGGTCGGTGCCGCCCGTGCCATTGGCGCGGGCGGTGCGGCCAAATTCGGTGACCGTGACCACCACGGTATTCTTCCACTCGTCGCCCAGACCCGTGTTGAGGCCCGACAGCACCGCGTCCAGATAGGTCAGGCGCGTATTGATCTGCCCCACCTGGCCGGCATGGGTGTCCCAGCCGTCCAGCGAGAGGGCCGCGATGCGCGGGCCGCCGTCCTGGACCATGAAGCCCGCCAGGGTGGCGCCCAGCTTGCGCGCGGCGTCGCGGCCCGCGCGTCCGCCCCGCCCGACGGCGGACGCGGCCATCATGCCCGGCGCGGCCATGCCGCCCGCCGCCACAAGCGGTTCGACCGGCGTGGCCATGGCGGTCATGGCGACCTGGGCCATGCTCTCGGTTTCCAGACCCCGGGCGAAGGCCGGACCCATCAGGGGGTCGGTCTTGTAGAGGTCCTGCAGCAGGGTGGGCAGGCGGGCGGTCTCGTCCACGCCCTTGCCGGGGGACCAGCTGGCCGCCTGCACCTTACCGCGCAGGATCAGGGGCGTGGTGGCGCCGACATACAGACCCTGCGCCTTGCGGGAGGCGGGCAGGGCTTCCAGCGCCCGGTTCAGCCAGCCTGACGTGGTCGCATAGACCTGGGCCGAGCCGCTTTCCAGCACATCCTGGGCTTCGAAATGCGAGCGGGCGCGGTCGGGCGTCGCCACGGCTGGCGCGATCCGGGCCTGGCCCTTCAGCGCCAGGGCGTGAACCGAGGTCAGGGCGGGGTGCAGGCCGAAGGTTCCGTCCAGCTTCAGGACATCCTCGGGCTTGAAGGCAATGCCGCGCCTCAGGCCCTGATAGTCCGCGTCACCGACCGGCGGACTGACCGAGAGGCCGTCCATGCCGCCCCGGCAGATGACGACGACCAGCTTGCGCTTGTCCAGGGCGCCGTCGGTGTCGGCCAGGGCGGGGCGGCCCAGGAAGGTCACCGACAGGCCAAGGCCTGCGGCGGAGGCCAGCACGCGGCGACGGTTCATCATCAGGCGATCGGTCATCGGCGCTGGAACTCCGGACTCATCAGCAACAGGGCGATGGCCTCTCGACGGGTTTCGGCCCGCGCCACGGCCTGGGCGGTGGGGGCGGTCAGTCGGGCGCCCAGGGCGGCCGAGGCGGCCTCGTTAGGATCCAGCTTGTCGGCGACCACGGCGGCGAAGGCCTGGCTCCACTGCAGCCGCTTGATCAGGCCGTCGGGTGAGCACCATTCGCCGGCCATGTCCGACCAGCCCTTGGGCGAGGGGGGTGAAAAGCCGCGCTGGCCCAGGCCGATCAGGGGCACGGTGATCCGCTCGAAGGCCGAGGGCTGGGCGCCGATCAGCCGCCAGGACGAGATCAGGAACTCGTAGGGCGTCTTGAACTTGGTCGCCGCCGGCTCCCAGGCTTCCGGGGCCTCGACCAGGGTGAGGGCCACACGGTCCAGCCGGCCGCCGCTCTTGAGGAAGCTCTGCTCCAGCCGCGCCACCAGGGCGGGCGGCGGATCGTCGGCGACGAAGTGGCGGGCGATCTTGAAGGCGACGTGCCGCGCCGTGGCCGGATGAGCGGCCAGGTCCTTCAGGATGGCCACGCCCTGGCCGAGCTGGTCTGGCCTGTAGGCCTTGCCCAGCAGCGTGCGGGCGCCAGGCTCGTGGATGTTTTCCCGAAACACGAACTGGCCCGCCCGGTCTTCGTCCTCACGCCCCACGCTGAAGCCGGTGAGGGCCCGGGCGAATTCGGTGACGTCGGCCTGGCTGTAGCCCGCCTCGATGCCGATCGTGTGCAGTTCGAGGATCTCGCGGGCGAGGTTTTCGTTCAGGCCGCGCCGGCCGTTGCGGGCCCCGGCCAGGCTGCCGGGCCCAACCGACTGGGCCTGGTCCAGATAGGTCAGCATGGCCGGATGGGTGGTCGAGGCCACCAGCATGTCCTCGAAGCGGCCGAAGGCGTAGGGGCGGATGACCTCCTGCTCGAAGGGGCCGACCATGACGGCGGTCAGCTCCTTGGCGCCCGACACGGTGAAGTGGTTGGCCCAGAACAGCGCCCAGCGCTCGCGAAAGCTGCTCGCCGTGCTGGCCCCCAGCCGCGCCCGGGCCAGAAAGTCGGCAGCGGCCTTGTCGCGAATGGCCTTGTTGGCCTGCTGGACCGCGACAGTCCTGGGATCGCCGTCGTCGCGGGCCTCGCGACGCAGCTCCTGATAGGCGCGCATGGCCACGAAGCGCTGGGCCGCCGTCTCGGGATTGTCCTGCGGCTGATCGGCGCCCCGGCCGTCGATCTGGTCGATCAGCGCGCCGCGCGGATCGCGCCGGGCGCCGGCGATGTCGCCCGGACGCGCGCCAAGGCCAAACCGCGTCACGGCCAGGGCGGCCATTATATCCTTGGAGGGCAGGGACAAGCGCGCTCTTTCCTTGTGGCTGTCTGGCCTTGTGGGTGTCCGGTCTTGTGTCCGGGGTCGTTCTTGATCATTCAACGCCCAGAAGATGGCGATCCGTCGTCCGATCCGCAAAACGTCGCCGAAGGAGCCATCAGCCGTGGCCGAGAAGACCCCGCCAATCGAAAAACCCCGCCGGTTCTACAAGGCGGCGACGATTGGACCTGTCGAGGGCGGTTTCGCCGTGTTGCTGGATGGCCGCACGCCCAAGTCGCCGGCCAAGTCGCCGCTCATCCTGCCCAGTCCGGCCCTGGCCCAGCTGGTCGCCGACGAGTGGGAGGCGCAGCACAAGGTCATCGATTCGACGATCATGCCGGCCACGCGCCTGGCCTTCACCGCCATCGACCGCATCGCCGAGACCCGGGCCGCTGTCGCCGCCGAGGTCGCGGCCTATGCCGGCTCGGACCTGCTGTGCTACCGCGCTGAACACCCCACCCCTCTGGTCGAGCGCCAGACCCGCGAATGGCAGCCGGTGCTGGACTGGGCGGGCCGGACGCTGGGCGTGAGCTTTGCACCGGTCACCGGCATCATCCACACGCCGCAGCCCCCGCAGACCCTGATCGCCGTCGAGGCCCTGGCGCTGTCGCTGGATGACTTCAGCCTGGCCGGGGTGGCCTATGCGGCCGGCCTGCTGGGCTCGACCGTTCTGGCCCTGGCCCTGCGCGCGGGCGAGATGAGCGGCCAGCAGGCTCTGGACCTGTCGCGGCTGGAGGAGACCTTCCAGGCCGATATCTGGGGCCAGGACGACGAGGCGCGGCTGCGGGCCCACAATCTGGCCATCGAAGCCCTGGCCCTGGAGCGGTGGTTCTCGGCGCTGCGCTGAGCATCATCAGCGGCGAGAGCATTGCTGCGCTGCCGCAAGGGCTGGCTTGCCAGCCCGACCGCGCGGCTTTACCCCTCGATCCGAAAAGTCGGCCCCCGTGATCACGAGGCTGGCAAGCCCAGGGGAGTCCATCCGTGCAGCACATTCTCGAGGAACTGGATCGTCGTCGCGCGCAGGCCAGGGTTGGCGGTGGCGAGGCGCGGGTGGCGTCGCAGCACGCCAAGGGCAAGCTGACGGCGCGCGAGCGGATCGACCTGCTGCTGGACGAGGGCAGCTTTGAGGAGTTCGACATGTTCGTCGAACACCGCTGCGCCGACTTTGGCATGCAGGACCAGAAGATCCCCGGCGACGGCGTGGTCACCGGCTGGGGCACGATCAACGGCAAGATCGTCTATGTGTTCTCCAAGGACTTCACGGTGTTCGGCGGTTCACTGTCGGGCGCCCACGCGGCCAAGATCGTCAAGGTGCAGCGCCAGGCCATGAAGGTGGGCGCGCCGGTGATCGGCCTGTTCGATGCGGGCGGCGCGCGCATCCAGGAAGGTGTCGACAGCCTGGCCGGCTATGCCGACATCTTCATGGAGAATGTGCTGTCTTCGGGCGTGATCCCGCAGATCAGCGTGATCATGGGCCCCTGCGCCGGCGGCGATGTCTACAGCCCGGCCATGACCGACTTCATCTTCATGGTGAAGGACACCAGCTACATGTTCGTGACTGGTCCTGACGTGGTCAAGACTGTCACCAACGAGGTGGTCACCGCCGAGGAACTGGGCGGGGCCCGGGTGCATGCGGCCAAGTCAGGCGTGGCCGAGGGCGCGTTCGAGAACGACCTGGAGGCCATGACCCAGGTGCGCCGCCTGGTCGACTTCCTGCCCAGCTCCAACCGCGAGCCTGCCCCCGAGCGGATGAGCTTCGATGAGCCCCTGCGCGAGGAGATGAGTCTCGACACCCTGATCCCCAGCGATCCGGGCAAGCCCTACGACATGAAGGAACTGATCCTCAAGATCGTTGACGAGGCCGACTTCTTCGAGATCTCCAGCGAGTGGGCCAAGAATATCATCTGCGGCTTTGCCCGCATGGACGGGGAAAGCGTCGGCATCGTCGCCAACCAGCCCCAGGTGCTGGCCGGCGTGCTGGACATAGACTCATCGCGGAAAGCGGCCCGCTTCGTGCGCTTCTGCGACGCCTTCAACATCCCGATCGTCACGCTGGTGGACGTGCCGGGCTTCATGCCGGGCACCAAGCAGGAATATGGCGGCCTGATCAAGCACGGCGCCAAGCTGCTGTTCGCCTATGCCGAGGCCACGGTTCCGAAGATCACCGTCATCACCCGCAAGGCCTATGGCGGCGCCTATGACGTGATGAGCTCCAAGCACCTGCGCGGCGACCTCAACTATGCCTGGCCCACCGCCGAGATCGCGGTGATGGGGGCCAAGGGGGCCGTCGAGATCATCTTCCGCGCCGAGGCCAAGGACCCCGTCGCCCTGGCCGCCCGCGAGGCCGAGTACAAGGACGCCTTCGCCAACCCGTCCAACCCCTGGAAGAAGCACGACAACATCCCGCTTTAGGATATCCGCTCCATGCCCGCCGCCCTGATCATCATCGACATGCAGCGCGGCATGGAGCCGGAGAACACGGGGCCAAGAAACAATCCGCAGGCCGAGGACAATATCGCGCGTCTGCTCGCGGCCTGGCGGGCGGCGGCGCAGCCGATTGTTCACGTGCGTCACATGTCGCGGTCGCCAGAGGGCGCGTTCTGGCCTGGCTCGCCCAACTGCGAGTTCCAGCCGCGGTTCGAGCCCCTGTCGTCCGAGCACCGGATGGAGAAGAACGTCCCCGACGCCTTCGCCGGCAGCGGGCTGGAGCGGTGGCTTCGCCTTCGCGACATCACCGATCTGGTCGTCGTCGGCGTCAGCACCTCCAATTCGGTGGAGGCCACCGTGCGGGCTGGGTTCTGCAGGGGTTTTGCGGTCACGGTCCCGAGCGACGCCTGCTACGACTATGACAAGGCCGACTATCTGGGCGTCGTAAGGCCGGCCAGCGACTGGCACCTAATGTCGTTGTCCAACCTGAGCGGCGAATATGCGACCATCATGGTGACCGAAGAGGTCCTGGCGGGCCTGTGACGACGGGGATAGCGATCGCGCTTTGCCGCGATAGGAACGGGGATCTGCAACCTTCTCCCAGAGGGAGAAGGAGGGGCCCGCGCCGCAGGCGTGGGAGGATGAGGGGTTTGCGAAGCCCGTCCGGACAGGGCACGGCCCAAGTGCGACAACGTTTGACGGCGTAACCCCTCACCCTCCCACGCCAGCGTGGGCCCCTCCCTCTCCCTCTGGGAGAGGGTCGATGGAACAGGGATCGGCGTGGGCGTTCAGCCAATCGATCAGACGCGCTGAAACCTCCCGCATAATGCTCCCACCTCGTCGCGAGGAAAGGGCGCAAGGCCAGCGACCATTGCGGCGGCGGGGGGTGATCGAGCGG
>NCEV01000069.1 GCA_002280875.1 Caulobacter sp. 32-67-35
GGCCGCGTGCCGGGCCTGGATGAAGGCGGGGCCATAGACGGTGAAGCCGATGGCGGCGGCCTCGCAGGCGAACATGATCAACAGGCCAAGGCCCGTGGCGGTGGTCAGGTCGGCGACGGCGCGCGGCAGCAGCCGGTCGCGCGTACGCCCGTTGGCGACCAGCATCGCGCCCATGCCGACCACGCCCAGCAGGGCGCAGACCCCGGCCAGGGCGGGGGACGAAACGATCCCCGCCGCGCCGATCAGGCTGACGCCGACGATCAGCAGGGTCAGTTGCAGGCCGGGAATGCGATTGCGCGCTTCGCCGCGCTTCTCCGAGGGCAGCATCACGGCCACGGCGACCACGAAGATGATGGCCTGGACCACGAACATCCAGAAGGCGCCGCGCCAGAACCCCGCCTGCGCGAACAGTCCGCCCATCAGCGGTCCCAGCAGGGTGGCCCCGCCCCAGACGCCGGCCACGGCGCCATAGACGCGCGGCCACAGGCTTTCGGGGAAGAGAGCCGTGATTGCCACATAGCACAGGGCCACGACCGCGCCGGCCCCCAGGCCCTGAACCAGCCGGCCGACCACGAAGGTGACGAATTCTGGCGCCAGGGCGCTCATCGCGCAGCCGACGGCGTAGGCGACCCCGGCCAGAATGGTGGCGTGCCGCAGTCCCAGGGCGATGGACAGCTTGCCGCTGCAGGCTCCGGCCAGGATGGAGCCCATCAGGAAGGCGGCGACCGACCAGCCAAAATACTGATAGCCGCCAATTTCCTCGGCGACGCTGGGCATGATGGTCGCTGTCACCAGCGTGTCGGCCGCGTTCAGCCAGATGCCCAGGCACAGCAGCGCAAAGCGCGGCAGCAGCTTGGGGTCGAGCAGGGCAGGGCGGTCTCGCCTTCGCCCCGCGTTCCACCGCATCTTGCCGCCCTCGCGGAGATGGCCGCCTTCCTGCTCGACATGGCGCTGGCCGGCCTGCTGCTTTTCGCTCTCGTTGACCGCTTGGCGCCGCCGCAGGACCTGCCATGGATGCCGTTCTCGCTGAACCAGCCCCTGGGCCTGGCGACAGCGGGCAAGCTGTCGCAGATCGCCGCCGACCCGGTCGCCTGCCGCGCGGCTCTTAGCGAGGGCGGCGTGAAGTTCACCGACCAGCCGGTGCGCGAGAAGGATTTCTGCTCAACGCGAGACACCGTCCGCTTCCCCAGTCGCCTGGCGCCGGCCGCGCCGGTCATGACCTGCCCGATGGCGCTCAGCTATGTGCTTTGGGAGCGGCAGGTGCTGGCCCCGGCGGCGCGGGAAATCCTCGACGCCCGCGTCATACGCGTCGATCACTTCGGGACCTATGCCTGTCGCACCCTCTATGGCCGACCGGGCGAGCGGCCCAGCCAGCACGCCCGCGCCAACGCCCTGGACGTCGCCGGTTTTCAGCTATCGGACGGTCGCAAGCTCAGCATTATCGGCGACTTCCGCGATCCCGGTCCCGAGGGCCGTTTCCTGCGCGCCGCCCGCGACGGCGCCTGCAAGCTGTTCAGCGTGGTGCTGAGCCCCGCCTACAACGCCGCCCACGCCGACCACCTGCATCTCGATCACAGTCCGTATCCTCTGTGCCGCTGAAGCGGTTTGCCGGTTGAATCGCTGGCCCGTGTCGTGCTTGGTGCGTCGTTAACCTTTGCAAGGCGCTCCCCCGCCCCATGGCCTATCGCGTTCCGCGCCACCCGCGCATCGAGCACCACGCAAAGCATCAGACGCGCCTGGCGCGGCTGACAGGCCTGATATTGCTCTGGATCCTGGTGGCGATCATGGCGCTGCTCGCCGAGCGCACCATTCCCAGCCAGCACGCGCCCTGGAAGGCGCTGCGGGTTGTCGACCCTGTTGGCATGGCCACGCGCATCAAGGCCGCCCGCAGCGGGCAGGACCCCAAGCTCTGCCGGGCGATCCTGGCCAAGGCGGGCCTCACCTATCGCGACCTGCCCGACAGGACCGAGGGCGATTTCTGCGTCGTCCGCGACGCCTTGCAGATCGAATCCGGCATGGCGCCGCTGCTGCCCGCCGACGCCCCCATGGTCTGCAAGGAGGCCCTGGCCCTGTCGATCTGGGAGCGTCAGGTCGTGCAGCCCGCCGCCTATGAGCTTCTGGGACAGGGCGTGACCGGCCTGGAGCACTACGGCGCCTATTCGTGCCGGCGGATGTACGGCAAGCCTGACGGGCCGGTCAGCGAGCACGCCCTGGCCAACGCGGTCGACCTGGCCGGTTTCAAGCTGACCGACGGCAGCCGCGTGATGGTGGCGACCGACTGGACCGATCCCGGCCCCAAGGGGCAGTTCCTGCGCCGGGTGCGGGACGGCGCCTGCAAGGTGTTCCTGACCACGCTGAGCCCCGATTACAACGCCGAGCACCGCGACCACTTCCATCTGGACATGAGCGGCTGGAACAAGTGCGCCTGAGGCGTCAGCGCTTGCCCAGATCCATACCCAGGGTCGGGCCGATGCCATCGGGGTGGTCGCCAAAGGGGTGACCGCCGCCCCGCTTGCGGGCGGCGTCCTCCAGCTTGCGACGCAGGTCCGCGCCCAGCTCCAGCGCCGGTGGCTCGTCGTCTTCGTTTTCCGGATCGGCGGGGATCGAAGCGGAGATCACCTGCAGCAACCGCTGGCCAAAGATCGCGTCCTGCGGCGAGCCTGGCTCGGGCGGGTTTTCGAGAAAGCCCAGGACGTCCTCAAGCGCGGTGTCGGCATCGACGGTGTGGGGCATGGGGAACTCCTGCATGTGCAGGAGCAACGGCGATGACGCCGGGCTGGTTCCCCCTAAAGCGTCACCGCCAGCGCGGCCATCTGATCGGCCGCAACGCCCCAGCCTTCGTGGAAACCCATCTGCTCGTGGGTCTGGCGGTCCTCGACCGTCCGATGGCGGTGTAGCGGGTCCTGCCGTCGCCCAGGTCCTCGAAGGTGATGATGCCGGTCATGAACGGCTTGGCCGACGGCTTCCAGGTTTCGGTGAAGGCGTCTGTGAACACGATCTTCTGGTTCTCGATCACTTCCAGATAGACGCCCGGATTGTCGACCACCTCGCCGTCGGGGCCGTTCATGGTGATCAGGCTGTTTCCACCGGTGCGCACGTCGATCACGGCTTTGGACACGTACCAGGGCGGCGGGCAGAACCACTTGGGCAGCAGCTCTGGCGTGGTCCAGCACCTGAACAGCTTGGCGGCCGGGACGTCGATGATGCGGGTCAGGACCAGGTCGCGGTCCTGATCGATGTTGGCGGTGTCGAGAGGCATGGTCGGCTCCATCGGAATTGGCGTGACTGTCGCCTCAAGGGCACGCGGGCTCCAGAGGCGCAGACACAGCAGACAGGTTTATTTGGCGCGGTGGCGATCTTGACCCAAGGTCCGCCTCAACGCACTGTGACCGAAATTCAAACAAGCGTTTCAGGGAGCGCGGCATGGGCCTCTTCGACCTCACCGGCAAGGTGGCGATCATCACCGGATCCTCGCGCGGGATCGGCAAGGCCATCGCCGAGCGCATGGCCGAGCACGGCGCCAAGGTGGTGATCTCCTCGCGCAAGGCCGGACCCTGCGACGAGGTGGCGGCCGAGATCACCGCCCGGTACGGCGAGGGCTCGGCCATCTCGGTCCCGGCCAATATCGGCTCGAAGGAAGACCTGCAGCGCCTGGTCGACGAGACGAAGAAGGCCTTCGGCAAGGTCGACATCTGCGTCTGCAACGCCGCCAGCAATCCCTATTACGGCCCGCTGGCCGGGATCGCCGACGACCAGTTTCGCAAGATCCTCGACAACAACATCATCAGCAATCACTGGCTGATCGGCATGGTCGCGCCGGAGATGCGCGAGCGCCGGGACGGGTCGATCATCATCGTCAGCTCGATCGGCGGTCTGCGCGGCAACGCCATCATCGGGGCCTACAACATCAGCAAGGCCGCCGACTTCCAGCTGGCCCGCAACCTCGCCCACGAGTTCGGCCCGGACAATGTGCGGGTCAACTGCATCGCGCCGGGCCTGATCAAGACCGACTTCGCCAAGGCCCTTTGGGACAATCCCGAAACCCTGGAGCGCTCGACCAAGGGCGTGCCGCTGCGCCGCATCGGCGAGCCGGACGAACTGGCCGGGGCGGCGGTCTATCTGGCCTCGCAGGCGGGCAGTTTCATGACCGGCCAGGCCCTGGTGGTGGACGGCGGCGCGACCATCTGATCGCCCGTTTCGGTAAGCTTAACATAAACTCAACCGCTTCAACCGCAGGGTCTGGGCCTCACCTGAGGACCGGCCTTGCGGCGATTTCTTGCATCCCTCGCCCTGATCGGGAGCCTGGCGGTCTGCGCCGGCGCCTGGGCGGCGGATGATGCGCCATCGGCCTTGGCTGTTCGCCTCAATCAGCTGAACGACCAGATCGGCGCGCATCAGGTCAAGACGCCCCCGCGTGACAATGCCGACATCGAGCGCGCGGGCCGCAAGGCGCTGCGGCAGACCGGCGAGGAGCGGCTCTATGGTCTTTGGCGGGTGCTCTACGCCTACAAGAGCAACCAGATTCAGGGGCGCTTCGACACCTGGATCGCCCGCGCCCGCCTGACCGCCGAACGTGACCGCGACGCCCCGCTGCTGGCGCTGACAGAGCTCATGGTTCTGGCCTATCGCAACGAGACTCAAGGCTATCGCGCCTTTTCCGACGCGGACTGGAAGCGCTTCCTGAACGGTCCGTCGCAAGATATCCGGATGATGGCCGGGGTCGAGCGGGCGCGTCATCTGGGCCAGTCCGGGCGCTGGGCCGAGGCCGCGCGCCTGGCCGCTGACCTGTCTCTGGAGATCGAGCGGCGCGGCGACATCGCCCGGCCGCTGCTGGCCGAAGCCCATCAGGTGCATTCCTACACCCTGGCCGATATCGGCGACAAGGAAGGCGCACTGGACCGTATGACCCAGGCGGCCAATCTCGACGAACGCGACGCCTTCTACATCCGCAAGATCGAGCGGGTTTATGACATCGCCTACACCGCCGTCGAGGTCGGCGAGATCGATGCGGCGGCCCGGCTGGCCCGGCTGCACAACGAGATGATCCGCGCCAATGGCGATCCGGCGCTGCGCACCTGGGACCGGTTTCTCTGCGCCATGGTCGCCGAAGCACAGGAAAATCCGCGCGCTGTGCTGGGCTGCCTTGGCGAAATGCAGAACGAGCTTCGCCAGCCCGATCGGCGCCTGCAGGTCATCATGCTGAAAAAGCGGGTGCTGGCCCACGCCGTGCTGGGCGACGCGGCTGCGGCCCGCGTCGATCTGGACAACCTGCGCGCCGTTCCCACCACCCTGATCGACCGCGATCCGCAGGCCGAACTCCTGGTTGAGGCCTATATCGACCAGGCCGAGGGACGCGGCGCCTCCGCCTTCCAGAAGCTGGATCGTTGGCGACGCGTGGACCGCGCCGAAAACGACAGGGCCCATTCGAGCAGCGTTGCTGAAATGTCGGCGGCGCTGGAGAGCGAGCTGAGCGCCAAGCGCGACGAAAGCCGCCGGCTGGCGGCTGAAGTCGAGCTGAACCGCCGCCTGGCCGCCGCCTCCGGGGTGATCGCGGTGCTCCTGGCCCTGCTGGTGCTGGGCGGAGTGAGCTGGGCGTTCAACCAGCGCCGGATCTCCCGCTCGCTGCGCGACGCACGGGCCAAGGCCGAGGCCGCCAACCAGGCCAAGTCGGCCTTCCTGGCGGTGATGAGTCATGAACTGCGCACCCCTTTGAACGGCATGCTGGGTCTGGCCCAGTCTCTGCGCTCCGAAGCACTGGGCGATCATCAGCGCGAGCAGGTCGATCTGATCCTGGACTCCGGCGACACCCTGCTGGTGCTGCTCAACGACATTCTGGACCTGTCCAAGATCGAGGCCGGCAAGCTGGAAATCGCCCCAACGGCCGGCGATCTGGTCCAGGTCTGCGCCCGCCTCATCGGCGGCTATCAGACCACGGCGCGCGACAAGGGCATCGAGCTGATCTTCCGGGTGGAGGGCGTGGCGCCCGGCCCGCTGATGTTCGACGCGGTTCGCCTGCGCCAGTGCCTGACGAATCTCGTGTCTAACGCCCTGAAGTTCACCAATGCCGGGCGGGTCGAGGTGATTCTGGCCGCCGGGCCGGACCTGACGACTGGTCGCCAGCGGATTCGCCTGCGGGTGACAGACACCGGCATCGGCATGAGCGAAGTGACTCTGGCCAAGCTGTTTCGGGCCTTCACCCAGGCCGACGCCTCGACCACCCGCACCTTCGGCGGCACAGGGCTGGGCCTGAACATCACCCGCCGGCTGGTCGAGATGATGGGCGGCGAGATCCGGGTCGAGAGCGTGGAGGGCGTGGGCTCGACCTTCATCGTCGAGATGCTGGCCGACGCCTGCGGGGCTGACAGCGAGGCGCCGGTCGACGCCGAAGCGCCTGAGGAGACCAGCGAGCCGTCCTTCGCCGCCCTGCATGGCCGCCGCGTGCTGGTGGTGGACGATCATCCCGTGAACCGCCGCGTGATCCGCCTGTTCCTGACGCCGTTCGAGTGCGACCTGGTCGAGGCGGAAAACGGACGCGAAGCGTTGGACGCCCTGGAAGCCGGCCCCATCGACATCGTGCTGATGGACGTCAACATGCCCGTGATGGACGGACTGGAAGCCACGCGGCGTCTGCGCGCCGAGCCGCGTTTCGCCAAGCTGCCGGTCATCGCCCTGACCGCCGACGTTATGTCGGCTCAGATCAAGACCTGCCTGGCCGCGGGGGCCGACGCCCATGTCGCCAAGCCGATCGACCTGCGCGCCCTGCTGTCGGCCATGGACCAGGCCTTGTCGCCGCGCCTGCCTACGCCCCGGGGCGCTCAGACGGGCGCCGCATCTCAAAGCGCATGATCTGGCCGTCCTCGGCGTCAATATAGCCGCCGACATGAGTAAAGCCGCAGCGGGCCAGCACCTTCTGCGAGGCGATCAGCCTGGGCAGGGTCTCGGCCGTGACAACGTCTACCCGGGGATCCCGGAAGGCCCGCGCCACCAGCAGGCCAGCGGCCTCGACGCCATAGCCCTTGCGATGCTCGGCCTCGACCACGGAGTAGCCGATCTCGACCTCGCCCTTGTCGGTCGGAGGTCCCTTGAAACCGCAGATGCCGACCAGGCGATTCTGGGCGATCATGTACCAGCAGACATAGCCGGGCTCGTCCGGCGTCTCGGTGAGCAGGCGGCGCATCCAGGCGCGAGTGGCGGTGTCGTTATGCTCCGGCGGCCAGGAAAGCGGAGGCTTGACGCCCAGCCGCATGGCGATGGCGCCGCCGCCGGCGTCTTCCGCGTCGAGCATGTCGGGTGTCGCGCAGATCAGTGAAATGACCTGGCCGCGTTCCATGAGCATCGATCCGGCCATGTCTGCCCCCCTCTGGAGCGCTCTGAGGCGCCTGCCGCATCCGGTGGTAGGCGCGCGAAGGGCGTCAATCAACCGCGGAGACGGGACCGCGCCCGCACCCATGAGGCGCGCCTAACCTGTTGCCCGAAACGTCTGATCGCAGGATATCAACATCATGCGCATCCTGCCCTTCGAGCCCCGACACGCCGACGCCTGGCGCGACCTCAACACCGCCTGGATCTCCAGCCATTTCACGCTGGAGGCCAAGGACATCGAAGTTCTGGACGATCCCCGCGGCCAGATCCTCGACAAGGGGGGTCATATCTTCATGGCGGAGACGGACGAGGGTGAGCCGATCGGCTGCGTGGGCCTGATCGCGCTCTCGGATGGCGGCTTCGAGGTGGCCAAGATGACGGTCAGTGAGCAGGCGCGGGGCGCCGGGCTGGGCAAGGCCCTGATGCAGGCCTGTATTGACAGGGCCAGGGCGCTGGGTGCGCCGCGCCTTTATCTTGAGACCAATGCCAGCCTGGCGCCGGCGCTGGGCCTCTATCGCGCCATGGGCTTTGTCGACCTTCCGGCCCGCGACACGCCCTATGCGCGATGCAATGTCTGGATGGAACGCAAAGTCTGACGCAACCTTCACCGCAGCTCGCGCATTCCGAAGTCTCAACTGGGCTATCAGGAGAGACACATGAGCGGCGTAGGCATTATCGGCGCGATCATCATCGGTATTCTGGCCGGCTGGATCGCCGAACAGATCATGAAGCGCAATCACGGGCTGCTGACCAACCTGATCGTCGGTGTGATCGGTTCGTTCCTGGGCGCGTTCGTCGCCAGCATGTTGGGCATCAGCTTCGGCGGCTTCGTCGGCAGCCTGGTGATCTCGACGATTGGCGCGATCATTCTTCTGGCCCTGCTGGGCCTGATCAAGAAGCGCTAAACGCCATCAGGCCGAGGCGGACGCCCTGTCTGCTTCGGCCTCGACGCTTTCGCGCCGCATGCGGCGCGCCAGGTCGTTGACCAGAAAATTGGGAATGTCACCGACCGGCATCGGGCGTCCGAACAGGAAGCCCTGGAAGTGGTCGCAGTGCATTTCGCCCAGCATCCGCACCTGATCGGCAGTTTCCACACCCTCGGCAGTAACCTGCAGCTTCAGGGTCTGGCCCAGCAGGGTGATGGTGCGGACGATGTCGGTGATGGCGGCGTTGTCGCTCATCTCGGCCACGAACGAGCGGTCAAGCTTGATCTTGTCGAACGGGAACCGCCACAGATAGGCAAGGCTGGAATAGCCGGTGCCGAAATCGTCCATGGCAATCTTCACACCGAGCGCCTTGAGCGCCGCCAGCTGTTCCATCGTCCGGGCGGTGTCGCTCAGGAGCAGACCCTCGGTGATTTCGAGCTCCAGGCGCGACGGGTCCAGCCCCGAAAGCTTCAGCGCGTGGGCGACCTGGCCGACAAGCTCGCCCGAGGCGAACTGGTTGGGCGACAGATTGACGGCCACGGTCAGGGGCGCCGGCCACGAGGCGGCCTGCCGACAGGCTTCGTTGAGCACCCACTCGCCGATCTTGCCGATCAGGCCCCACTGTTCCGCGCATTCGATGAAGTCGCTGGGCGGGACCAGTCCGCGACGCGGGTGCTGCCAGCGCAGCAAGGCCTCGAAGCCTGTGATGTTGTGCTCGCGACAGCCGATCAGCGGCTGGAAGAAGACCTTCAATTCTTCATTCTTCAGGGCGGCGCGCAGGTCGATTTCCAGAGCCCGGCGCTCTTGCGCCCAGACATCCATCGACACCTCGAAGAAGCGATAGGCCCCGCGACCGTCGCCCTTGGCGCGATAGAGGGCCAGGTCGGCGTTCTTCAGCAGGCTGTCGGGATCTGCGGCGTCGGCCGGAGCGATGGCGATGCCGATGCTGGCGCCGATCAGGATGTTGTGGCCCTTGATCTCGTAGGGCTGGGACAAGGTCTCGACGATCATGCGGGACAGGTCGCCCAGGATGTCTGGCGCCGGGGCGGGAGCGATCACCACGGCGAACTCGTCGCCGCCCAGTCGGGCGACCAGGCCGGTGTCGGCCACCGTGTCGCGCAGGCGCTCGGCGACCTCGATCAGCAGGGCGTCGCCCACCGGGTGGCCCAGGCTGTCATTGACGCCCTTGAAATAGTCGAGATCCAGGCACAACACCGCGCAACCCCCAGAGGCGTCTGCACCAGGGTCGGCATGGTCGGTCCAGGCCTTGCTGAGCGCCTGCAGGAAGGACAGTCGGTTGGGCAGCTGGGTCAGGACGTCGAAATGGGCCAGGCGCGAGATGCGCTCCTGCGCCGCCCGGGCGGCGGTGACATCGGCGCCCACGCCCCGGAAACCGATAAACAGCCCGTCCATATCGTGGATCGGCTTGGCGCTGAGGGACCACCAGCGGGTCTGGTCGTCCACCTGCACCGATACGACGACATCGCGGAAGATTTTCTGGTCGGCGAACAGCGCCGTCAGCGACGCCACGGGGCCGGCGGGGCTTTCAGCGGCCGCTCCGCACAGCGCCGCCAGCGGCCGGCCGATCAGATCGCTCCGGCTGACTCCGGCGGCGGCGGCCATCCTGTCGGACACATAGGTCAGGGCGCCCTGATCGTCGATTTCCCAAAGCCAGTCGCTGGCCCCCTCCTCGAAGTCGCTGAGCAGCAGGCTGACGACCTGCTTCTGGCGTTCCAGGTCTTCGCCGGCCACCAGGCGTTCAGCAAAGACCTTGGCGTGCGACAGGCAGGAGAAGCTGACGACCAGGTAGCAGAAGATCAGAAGACCGCCCAAGGCCAGCAGGATCGGGTCGCCGCTGCGCACCAGCACGAAAAGCGAGCCGATCACCATCGGGGTCGAATAGGCGATGGCGGCGGGTGGCAGGGCCAGCATCGCAAATCCGCCGCAGCCGATCATGCCGGCGATCACCGAGACGATCATCATCCGCATCTGAACGCTGGCGGCGTCGTCATCCATGGCCAGCATCGGCAGGGCGCCCCAAAGGCAGCCCAGCAAACCCGCCTGCAGGGCGATCCGGCCCAGGCCGCGGGCCGAGACGGTGGTCTTGCCGCTCTTGCGGCGCTGGGCGGCCACCCAACCGCGCAGGCCCAGCAGGCCATAGCTGATCACCAGGGCGGACCAGATCGTCAGCGCGATGCGATGCGGGCCCGCCAGGCCGGTCAGGCAAACCAGGATGGCGATGACGATATTGGCGCCCATCATGATGGGCGTCAGGCGCAGGATGCTGACCAGTTGCTCCATGCGCACGCGCCCGGCCATCTCCTCGGGCACCGCCGGGAGCATGCTGGCGAACAGGGCGTTCAAACGCCCTGCCGTGATCGAGCTAGCGGCGGCCTTGAGCACGGCGCGGTCCTGGCTTTCCCCCGGGACGACAACATCCCGGCGGTGACCATCTCCCGTTATCGTAAACTCGTCGTTAAGTTTGCCGGGTGTCTTGATGCGCCCCTTGGTCGCGACGCGCCCTTCGCCCCAAACAAAAAGGCCGCCGTCCCGAAAGGGGCGGCGGCCTTTGTCAGATCAGGACGTGAAGTCCTATTCTTCCTTGACGCGACGCTTGCGGAACGACGGGTTCAGGGTCTGCTTGCGCAGGCGGATGTTCTTGGGCGTCACTTCGACCAGCTCGTCTTCCTCGATATAGGCGATGGCCTGTTCGAGGGTCATGCGGCGCGGCGGGGTCAGGCGAACGGCTTCATCCTTGCCCGAGGCGCGGATGTTGTTCAGCTGCTTGGCCTTCATCGGGTTGACGTCGAGGTCGTCCGAACGGGCGTTCTCGCCGATGATCATGCCCTGATAGGTCTTTTCGCCGGCGCCGACGAACATCGTGCCGCGATCTTCCAGGTTCCACAGCGCGAAGGCGGCGGTTTCGCCGTCCGAGTTCGAAACCAGCACGCCCTTGCGCTGGCTGTCGATGGCGCCCTTGTAGGGCTCGTAGTGGCTGAACACGCGGTTCAACACGCCCGAACCGCGGGTGTCGGTCAGGAACTCGCCCTGATAGCCGATCAGCGAACGCGACGGGGCGGTCAGCTGGATGCGGGTCTTGCCGGCGCCGGACGGACCCATGTCCTTCAGCTCGGCCTTACGCTGCGACAGCTTTTCGATGACGATGCCCGAGAACTCGTCGTCGACGTCGATCATGACGTCTTCGATGGGCTCAAGGCGCTTGCCGGTTTCCGGATCGGTCTGGAAGACCACGCGCGGACGGCTGATCGACACTTCGAAGCCTTCGCGGCGCATGCCTTCGATCAGCACGCCCAGCTGCAGTTCGCCGCGACCGGCGACTTCGTAGGCGTCGCCCTCGGCCGACTCGGTCACCTTGATGGCGACGTTGGATTCGGCTTCCCGCAGCAGGCGGTCGCGAATGACGCGGCTCTGGACCTTGTCGCCTTCCTTACCCGCCAGCGGGCTGTCGTTGACCGAGACGGTCATCGAGATGGTGGGCGGATCGATCGGCTGGGCGGGCAGGGCCTCGGTGACTTCCATGGCGCACAGGGTGTCGGCCACGGTGGCCTTGGACAGGCCCGCGATGGCGACGATGTCGCCGGCTTCGGCTTCATCGACCGGCTGGCGCTTCAGGCCGCGGAAGGCCAGAACCTTGGTGATGCGGCCGCGCTCGATTTCCTTGCCGTCCAGCGACAGGGCGTGGATGGCCATGCCGGGGACGGCCTTGCCCGAGGTGATGCGGCCGGTCAGCAGGCGACCCAGGAAGGGGTCGTTTTCGATCAGGACCGACAGGATCTGGAACGGCTTGTCGACGTTGGCGACGACCTTGGGCTCGGGCACGTGGCGCACGATCAGGTCGAACAGGGGAGCCAGGGTGCTGTTGGGCTGGTTCATGTCCAGCGTGGCCCAGCCGTTCTTGCCCGACGCATAGATGTGCGGGAAGTCCAGCTGCTCGTCCGTGGCGCCCATGGCGGCGAACAGGTCGAACACGTCGTTCAGGATCCGGTCCGGATCAGCGTGCGGACGGTCCACCTTGTTGAGGCAGAGGATCGGACGCAGGCCCATCTTCAGGGCCTTGCCCAGGACGAACTTGGTCTGGGGCATGACGCCCTCTTCGGCGTCCACCAGGATGACGCAGCCGTCGACCATGCCGAGGATACGTTCGACTTCGCCGCCGAAGTCGGCGTGGCCGGGGGTGTCGATGATGTTGATGCGGGTCTCGCCCGCCTCACCGTTCCACAGGACGCTGGTGCACTTGGCCAGGATGGTAATCCCGCGCTCGCGCTCCTGGTCATTGGAGTCCATGGCGCGTTCAGTCGTGGCTTCATTCGCGCGGAAGATGCCGGACTGGGCGAGCAGCTGGTCGACGAGCGTGGTCTTGCCATGATCGACGTGCGCGATGATGGCGATGTTTCGCATAGACATGGAGAAGGCGAACTTTCGGGGAAGAGAACGGGTTTGACGCTGCGCGCGTCAGGCGCGCGGCTTTTACGCGACTGCGCTGCGTTTAGCCACCCCACCTCTTGCAAAAGGCGATTTCGTGGAAACCGGTGTCAAGCTGAAACCCTTGATTCCGTGGGGTTTGAGGGGCCGCAACGGATGGAGTTGTTTCGCATGCAACTAATTGTGCACTGCAGCATGCCTCAAAAAGTAGCGGTTATGGCAGATTGGTGTTCGATAATCCCTGCTCCGGAAAGGGTTTCTCTTTAAACCCCTGCTGAGAAATCGACATTCCCGCACACTTTTTCGCTTGCCCGATTTCGCACCGCACCCTATAAACGGGGTGTGAGGCGGCCTCGCCGCCTCTGCCCTTCCTGGGCGTTTCCTCCCTAATGAACTGCCCGGCTTTCGAGCCGGGCTTTTTTTTGGCGTGAGCGCTGGTAGCGGTCCCGCGGCGCTGCGTCCTCGTTTCGTCAGCCCCGGAGTGACGGAAATGGCCCTCGGGAAATCACGCCAGGTCAGGCCTAGCGCAGGCTGGAAACATCCAGATCCGCCAGGGCGCGGGTCAGGCGCCCGGCGTCAGCGGTGAGTCTGGCGAGCCCCTCGGTAGGCTCGCGGGTCACTTCATTCATATAGAGCGCACGGTTGATCTCGATCTGCAGGGCGTGGGTGCGCTTTGCCGGGCGACCATAATACTCTGTGGTATAGCCCCCGGCATACGGTGTGTTGCGGGCCACACGGTAGCCCAGTGATTCCAGCTCGCGCTCGACCAGGGCTGTCAGCTTGGGCGAGCAGGCCGCGCCAAACCGGTCGCCCAGCACGATATCACAGGGGCCGCCGCCCCGCGCTCTGTGACCGCGCGCCGCCGCGGCTGGCATCGAATGCCAGTCGAGGAGGATCGCGCAGCCATGGGCCGACCGCGCTGCCGCCAGCAGGCGGTCGAGGGCGTCGTGATAGGGCCGGTGGGCCAGCTCGACCCGCGCCTGGGCCTCGGCGAAGGTCAGCTTGCGGGCGTAGATGGGCCGACCTTCGGCCGCCACCCGGGCGATGGCGCCCAGACCCGCGGCGACCCGGGCCGAGCGGCTTCTGGCGTATTCGGGCAGTTCATCTTCGAACATCGCCGGGTCCAGCTCCCAGGGCTCGCGGTTGAGATCGATATAGGCCCGGGCCAGCCGCGCCCGGATCACCGCCGCTCCGAGATCAGGCGCCCCGGCAATGATCTGGTCGACGAAGGCGTCTTCCGAACTGCGGATCGCCTCGGCGTCCAGGCGCGCGGCGGCCATCATGTCGGCGGGATAGATGCTGCCCGAGTGCGGCGAGGCGAAAACCAGAGCGGTCGGCGGCGGCGCGGGCTCGGGCGCGCCGCGCAGGACATCATGCGCCGGGCAGGCGAGGGGATCGACGGGCGACGCAACGGCGCTCGCCGGCTGGTTTCTCGTCCCGATTGGCTCCCAAGCGCTCATGGGCCATATTCGCAAGGCGCGCCCGGCGGGGTCAAACACCTTCGGACAAACCTCCCCGGGAAAGTTGGGCGGTCCTGTCGCAGTGCGCAGAGTTCATCCCCGATTTACAGTCGGCGGGTTAGGGTGGGTTCCCAACGCCGACGATCTGCGGAAAAAAGACCGACATGGCTCGCATCCTTCTCGCCGAAGACGACGACTCCCTCCGGGGTTTCTTGGCGCGCGCCCTTGAGCGCGCGGGGTTCGAGGTCCAGGCCTGCGCCGATGGCGAGGAAGCTGTTCAGCATCTTGATCATCCGTGGGATCTTCTGCTGACCGACATCGTGATGCCTGGCATGGACGGTATCGAGGTGGCGCGTCAGGCGGCCGCGCGCGACCCCGATCTGCGCATCATGTTCATCACTGGCTTCGCCGCTGTGGCCCTCTCGGCCCAGGATCGCGCGCCGGCCGGGGCAAAGGTGCTGTCAAAGCCCGTTCACCTCCGCGACCTGGTCGCCGAGGTCGAAAAGATGATGGCGGCATAAAAGGCCGACAAGCGGCTTGCGCATCGCAAACACCGCCGCTATATCCCCGTTCCTTCCCGGCCGGGACGCCTTTCGAGGCTGATCCGGACCGCTTCGGCGGACGCGTAGCTCAGCGGGAGAGCACCTCGTTGACATCGAGGGGGTCACAGGTTCAATCCCTGTCGCGTCCACCAT
>NCEV01000070.1 GCA_002280875.1 Caulobacter sp. 32-67-35
ATGCCCTGCAGCTTTGCGTACTCGTAAGGACGTCCTTACGAGCACAGCATCAGCATCCCAGACACCTCGGCAAGGCGGCCTTCACCGGAGGGCTACGTTCTGGGTGGGCTTGCCCGGCGCGATGTAATGCCAGGCGACGCGGTGATCCTGCGCCCAGGCCAGAATGGCCGTCGAGGTGAACTCCGTACCGTTGTCGCTGACGATCATCCCTGGCTGGCCACGACGAGCGATCAACGCCGACAGCTCGCGCGCCACGCGCCGGCCCGAGATCGAGGTGTCAGGGATCGCCGCCAGACATTCCCGGGTGACGTCGTCGACCACATTGAGAACCCTGAACCGGCGTCCGCCCGCGAACTGGTCGTGCACGAAGTCCAGCGACCAGCGGGCGTTGGCCTTGGCCTCCACCAGGATCGGCGCCCGTGTGCCAATGGCGCGGCGACGAGCCCGGCGTTTGCGCACCGTCAGGCCCTCCTCGCGGTAGAGCCGGTAGATGCGGTTCTTGCCGGAAAGTTCGCCCTCCCGACGCAGCAGGACGAACAGCCGTCGATAGCCGAACCGCCGTCGCTCGGCGGCCAGGTCACGCAGTCGCGCACGGAGCTTGGTGTCTGGTGGGCGGCGAGACCGGTAGCGCACCATCTTGCGGTCCGCCTTGACGATGGAGCAGGCCCGCCGCTCGCTGATCTCGAACACTGTCCGCAGATGAGCGACGCCCTCGCGCATGGCGGCGGGCCCTACCATTTTTTTGAGAGCAGCTCGTTCAACGCCGCCTTGTCGAGCATGACGTCTGCCAACAGCGACTTGAGCCGCCGGTTCTCGTCCTCCAGCGCCTTCAGCCGCTGGGCCTCCGACACGCTCATGCCGCCAAACTTGGCCTTCCAGGCATAGATCGTGCCTTCCGACACCCCGTGCTTGCGGGCCAACTCACCCGCCTTCGCCCCGGCCTCGCTCTCCCGCAGGATCCCGATGATCTGCTCTTCCGTAAATCTAGCTCGCTTCATGTCCGTCCTCTCAAGGGCCGGACTCTAGCTCCGCGTGGAGGAAAAAATCAGAGGCAGGTCAGCGCCGTTTCGCCATCATGGCTCAGCGGTGTCGGCTAGATCGCGACCTCGAAGGCCGCTTCGGTCTTGGCTTTCACCTCATCCACCGTGACGCCCGGCGCCAGTTCGATCAGCCGCACCGGGGTCTTGCCGCGATTGATCTCGAAGACGCCCAGTTCGGTGATCAGCAGATCGACCACGCCGGCCCCGGTCAGGGGCAGCGAGCAGGACTTCAGCAGCTTGGGCGCGCCCGACTTCTCGCAGTGGTCCATCACCACCACCACGCGCTTGACGCCGGCGACCAGATCCATGGCCCCGCCCATGCCCTTGACCATCTTGCCCGGCACCATCCAGTTGGCCAGGTCGCCGGTCTCGGACACCTGCATGCCGCCCAGGATCGACAGGGCGATGTGCCCGCCGCGGATCATCGCGAAGCTGTCGGCCGACGAGAAATACGAGCTGGAGTCCAGCTCGGTGATCGTCTGCTTGCCGGCATTGATCAGGTCGGCGTCTTCTTCGCCCTCATAGGGGAAGGGGCCCATGCCCAGCATGCCGTTCTCGCTCTGCAGCGTGACGGACATG
Organism: Caulobacter sp. 32-67-35; assembly: GCA_002280875.1. Lineage (GTDB taxonomy): Bacteria > Pseudomonadota > Alphaproteobacteria > Caulobacterales > Caulobacteraceae > Caulobacter. The sequence continues at coordinate 1,620 of NCEV01000070.1, forward strand.
CCTTCGGGGATGTAGTTGGCCACCAGGGTCGGGATGCCGATCCCGAGGTTTACATAGAAGCCGTCGCGCAGCTCTTTCGCCGCGCGGGCGGCCATGTCATCGCGGGTCCAGGCCATCAGACGGTCTCCTCACGCTTCTCGTCTCTGGGGCGCGTGGTGACCCGCTCGATGCGTTTCTCAAACTTGGCACCCTTCAGCACCCGGTCGACATAGATGCCGGCGGTGTGGATGTTGTCCTTGTCGAGCGCGCCGATGGCGACGATCTGCTCGACCTCGACGACACAGGCCTTGCCGGCCGTGGCCATCATCGGATTGAAGTTCCGGGCCGTCTTTCGATAGACCAGATTGCCCTCGGCGTCGGCCTTCCAGGCCTTGACGATCGACAGGTCGGCGTCCGCCAGCGTGCCCTGCGGATTGAACTCCAGTTCCAGCTCGCCGCTAAGGTAGAGCTGTTCGAACAGCTTGTTCTCCCCCACATAGGACGAGATCATTTTCTTGATCTGGCGGTTCTCCAGCAGGATCCCCAGGCCAAAGCCATCGACGCCGCAATTGTTGGAGACGACCGTGAGGTCCTTGACGCCCGTCTCGCGGATCGCCGCGATCAGGTTCTCGGGAATGCCGCAGAGGCCAAAGCCTCCGGCCATGATGGTCATGCCGTCGAACAGCAGCCCCGAAAGGGCCTCGACCGCATCTTTCTGCACCTTGTCGACCATGGATCCTCCGTCACCAGCCTTTGGCATGCCGATGTTTGGCGAAGGGTCTCGCCCGGCGACCAAAGAAATTCAACCCTTGATGAATAAAAATTCGACGCCTGGAGACGCCGCTTGAGCCCGATCGAAAACAGGGGTGACGCTATCACCGCCCCCCCGGCCGCCGCCACCTCTGGCGTGCTGCTGGTCCTGGCCCATCCCGCCCTTGAACGCTCTCGCGCCAATCGGGCCCTGGCCAAGGCGGCCAAGGGGCTGTCCGGCGTCACCTTCCGCGATCTGTACGAGACCTATCCGGACTTCGCGATCGATATCGAGACCGAGCAGGCCTCGCTGCTGGCCCATGACGTCATCGCCCTGCAGTTTCCGCTTTACTGGTACTCGACCCCGGCCCTGTTGAAGGAGTGGCTGGATCTGGTGTGGCTGCACGGCTTTGCCTATGGCCACGACGGCACGGCCCTGGTCGGCAAGCGCCTGTTCGTGGCCTGCACCACCGGGGCCAGCGCCAAGGCCTATCACGCCCAGGGCTATAACCGCTTCACGATGGACGACTTCCTGCGGCCGCTGGAGCAGACGGCGCATCTGTGCGGCATGGTCTGGGAGACGCCGTTTGTCGTACATGGCGCGGCGGTCAAGGACGACGAGGCCCTGAAGGCCGAGGCCGAACGCTACAAGGCGCGGATCGCCTCGCTGCTGTCGGCCACACTGGAGGTCTGAGCCATGCAATCCTTTCTGACCCAGACCCTGTTCTATCTCGGCGCGGCGGTGATCTCGGTGCCGATCGCCAAGCGGCTGGGGCTGGGCTCGGTGCTGGGCTATCTGATCGCCGGCGTCATCATCGGGCCGCACGCCCTGTCGCTGATCGGCGCCCAGGCCGACGTGATGCAGTTCGCCGAATTTGGCGTGGTCATCCTGCTGTTCCTGATCGGGCTGGAGGTTCAGCCCTCCACCCTGTGGGACATGCGCAAGGCGATCTTTGGCCTGGGCGGCGCCCAGGTGGCGGGCACGGCGCTGAGCGTGGCCGGCGTCTCGATGCTGCTGGGCCTGCCCTGGCAGACGGCCCTGGCCGTGGGTCTGGTGCTGGCCATGTCGTCGACGGCTATCGTGCTCCAGACCCTGGATGAGAAGGGGCTGCGGCAGGGCCCCGTCGGCCGCGCGGCGTTCGGGGTGCTGCTGCTGCAGGACCTGGCGGTCATTCCGATGTTCGCCCTGCTGCCGCTATTGGCCACGATCGCGCCGCCAACCCACGCCGCCGAGGCCGGCCATGGCGTGAGCCTGGTGGCCCATCTGCCCGTCTGGGCTCAGGTCCTGTCGGTGTTCGCCGCCGTGGGCGCGGTGGTCGGGGGCGGGCGCTATCTGGTGCGGCCGCTGTTTCGCTTCATCGCCAAGGCACGGCTGCGCGAGATCTTCACCGCTTCGGCCCTGCTGATCGTCGTCGGCGTGGCCAGCCTGATGCAGATGGTCGGCCTGTCGCCCGCGCTCGGCGCCTTCCTGGCCGGGGTGGTTCTGGCCGAGAGCGAGTTCCGCCGCGAACTGGAAACCGACATCGAGCCCTTCCGGGGGCTGCTGCTGGGTCTGTTCTTCATCACGGTCGGGGCGGGCGTCGACCTGCCGCTGATCGCCAGCCAGCCCCTGACCCTGATCGGCCTGGTGCTGGGCCTGATGGTGCTGAAGTTCCTGGTCATGCTGGGCCTGGCCCGCCTGTTTGGCGCGCCCCTGCGCGGGGCCGCCGCTGTGGCCACGGCCCTGGCCCAGGGCGGCGAGTTCGCCTTCGTGCTGCTGACCTTCACCGTCGGCGCCGGGGTGATCGGCGCAACCCTGGCGGCGCTGCTGACCGCCGCCGTCGCCGTCTCCATGGCCCTGACCCCCCTGGCGATGATCCTCTATGAGCGGGTCGCCGCCGCCCTTGACGCCGCGATCCCCGATGTCACGCCCGAGACCGGTGATTTCGACGATGGCGAGCCCGAGATCATCATCGCCGGCTTCGGCCGGTTTGGTCAGATCACCGGCCGCCTGCTGACCGCCAACGGCTTTCGATCGACGGTGCTGGACAGCGATATCGAGCAGATCGACCTGCTGCGCCGGTTCGGGCGGCGGGTGCACTATGGCGACGCCACCCGGATGGACCTGTTGCGAGCCGCCGGCATCGAGCGGGCGCGGATGCTGATCGTGGCGCTGGATGATCGGGAAAAGACGGTCGAGCTGGTCGAAACGGCCCGCAAGGCCTTTCCGGATCTGGTGATCCTGGCCCGGGCCTGGGATCGCCGCCATGCCTATGACCTGCTGGCCAATGGCGCCGACGCCGTCGAGCGCGAGACCTTCGAGTCGGCCCTGGCCCTGGGCCAGACCGCCTTGCAGAAACTGGGGTTCAGGGCCCACCGCGCGCACCGCGCCGCGTCCTTCTTCCGCCGGCACGACCGGCGCACCTTCGAGGACCTGCGTCCGGTGTGGGGTCAGGAAGAGGCCTATATCCTGGCCTCGCGCGACGCCGCCCAGACCATGGACAAACTACTGGCCGCCGACCTGTCGCGCATGCGGCCGGGGGACGCCGGCGGGGCGTGGGACACGGCGAGCCTGGAGCAGGAGCTGCGCGAGCGGGCCGAGCGTGAGGGGGCGGATTGATCCTTCTCCCCTTGCGGGAGAAGGTGTCAGCCGCAGGCTGACGGATGAGGGGTCGCGCTGACGCGGGCCGCCTCATCCGTCGCTTCGTTATTTGCCGGAAAGGGCTATCGACCCCTCATCCGACCCGCTGCGCGGGCCACCTTCTCCCGCAGGGGGAGAAGGCAGTTCGACAATTACTGCGTGATCGGACGCAGAACGATCTCGACCCGGCGGTTCTGGCTGCGGCCTTCGGCCGTGCCATTGTCGGCGATCGGCTGACGTTCGCCCATGCCGGCCACGAAGATCCGGTCGGGCAGAACGCGGCCGGGGCCGGTCAGATAGCCGGCGACCGAGCTGGCGCGACGCTCGGACAGCGACTGGTTATAGGCGTCGGCGCCGCTGCTGTCGGCATGACCAACCACGTCGATCGTGGTCTGGGGATAGGCGTTCAGGGTGCGGGCCACGTCGTCCAGCACGCGGGTGAACTGCGGCTGCACGTCGGACTGGTCAACCGCGAAGGTCACGTCGCTGGGCATGACCAGAACGATCTGGTCGCCGTTGCGGCGGATCATCACGCCCGAGCCTTCCAGGCTGCGACGGAAGTCGGCCTGCTGGCGGTCCATGTAGTTGCCGACCGCGCCACCGGCCAGGGCGCCGATGCCCGCGCCGATCAGGGCGTTCTTGCGGCCCTGCTCGCCCGAATTGGTGTTGGTCAGATAGCCCAGCACCGCGCCGACGCCGGCGCCGCTCAGCGCGCCGGTGCCGGTGTTGTTGCGGATCGGCATGCCGGTATAGGGATCGGTGGTCGTACAGGCGGTGAGAGCGGCGGCGCCCATCAGCAGGGCGACGAGTGCAGTCTTCTTCATCATCATGGTCGTTGTCTTCCGTGTCCGTTCCGGTGCGTGCAGCCACGCTTGATCATCGAGAGGGCTAACGCCCGGCTCATGGTCAAGTTCCATCACGGGACATGACACGATGATGAACGGGTCTTCGCTCACGCCTGTTCCCGGTGTAGTAAGTTGCAACTTACTAGTTTCCCGACTGACTTTTCGAAGGCTCACCCCTGTGTCCACGTCTGCGATCGAACCGGTTTCTTTCACGCTCTACCAAAAAGATTTCACCGGCTTCGCCCAGGCGCTGGGGGCCTCGTTCGAGCGTTACGGCTTTGCGGTGCTGTCGGAATACGACCTGGATCAGGACCGCATCGACGCGGCCATTTCCGACACCAAGGCCTTCTTCGCCCTGCCGGTCGAGATCAAGAAGCAATATGCCGGGGTCAAGGGCGGGGCGCGCGGCTATATCCCGTTCGGGGTCGAGACCGCCAAGGGCGCCACCCATTACGACCTGAAGGAATTCTGGCACATGGGCCGCGACCTGCCGCCCGGCCACCGCTTCCGCGCCACGATGGCCGACAATGTCTGGCCGGCCGAGATCCCGGCCTTCAAGCATGACGTGTCGTGGCTTTACAATGCGCTCGACGGCATGGGCGGCAAGGTACTGGAGGCGATCGCCACCTATCTGAAGCTGGACCGCAACTTCTTCGCGCCGACCATCGAGAACGGCAACAGCGTGCTGCGCCTGCTGCACTATCCGCCGATCCCGATGGACGCCACGGGCGTGCGGGCCGGGGCGCATGGCGACATCAACACCATCACCCTGCTGCTGGGCGCCGAAGAGGGCGGGCTGGAGGTTCTGGATCGCGACGGCCAGTGGCTGCCGATCAATCCGCCCCCCGGCTGTCTGGTGATCAATATCGGCGACATGCTGGAGCGGCTGACCAACCACGTGCTGCCCTCGACCCAGCACCGGGTGGTCAATCCGCCCCCGGAACGTCGCGGCGTGCCGCGCTATTCGACGCCGTTCTTCCTGCATTTCGCGTCGGACTACGAGATCAAGACCCTGCCGGGCTGCGTGACGCCGGACAATCCGGACCGCTATCCGGAGTCGATCACCGCCGACGAATTCCTCCAGCAGCGCCTGCGCGAGATCAAGCTGGCCTGATTTGACCCCTCTCCCTCTGGGAGAGGGCTGATCCTCTCTTATTTGGCGATGCGCAGGTTCTGGATCGAGCCGGCGATGGCGTCGAACACCGCCGCCAGCTGGGCGGAGTCGGTGACATCGTAATACTTGTCCGAGGTCGAGGCGCATTCCTGCAGGATCCCCTTGGAGTGGGCCGATACCCCGACGCCGATGCTGTAGATGATCACGCCCTTGGCCTTGGCGGCGGCGCAGGTCTTCTTCTGGCGGCTGTCCATGGCGTTCCGGCGATCCGTGCCGGTGGCGCCGGCGTCCAGGGCGACGTTGGAGGCGTTCTTCAGCCGCTTCTGCCAGATATAGCCATAGCCGCTATAGGTGCCGTCATTGGGGTTTGAGGTCTCGCTCATCACATTGTCGCCGTCGGTGAGCAGGACCATGACCTTGCTGACATTCTTGGTCCCATAGGCCGAGCCGTCGGCGAACGGGGCGTTGGGCGACACCATGTGCCAGCCCCAGACCGTGCCCATGGCGACATTGGTGTTGCCGGTGGCGACCATGTCGTCGAGCTTGTTCTTGACGGTGGTGGCGCCGGCGCTGGTGCGCACATTGGTCATGCGCAGCACGCTGGTGATGCCGCATCCGGCGTTGGGGCCGTAGTTGGTGCCGTTCTTGGCGTCGCTGATCACCTTGGACTTGTTGTTGGCCGCGTACTTTGACGTGTTGCCCTGGCGCGTGAACCAGTCCTTGGATTTGGTTTTATCGTCCGTGATCCAGTTGTTGTAGATCTCGCCCCACCAGTTGGTCCGGGCGTCGCGATACTTGTTCGAACCGGACTTTGTCACCTTGTCATCGTCGGGCTCGTCGGGCGCGAAATAGGGAATGAACATCGAGGCGGGCGTTGCGCTGTTGGGCGCGGCGTCGCTGATGTCATAAGGATCTGGCCGGCTCTCAACGCAGCCCGCCCAGCTCAGACCCGTCTGGGTGAGCAGGGTGAAACGGTTCTGCGCGCTGCCGAAGACATCGTCGCCATAGTCGCTGGAGGTCGGCATCGTGCCCGTGATCCAGTTGGCCGATGAATAGGTCGAGCCGACATTGACGGTCATCGAGAACGGCACGACGGCGATCTTCACCGCGTCGGTTTCCGAGGCCCGGGCGGCGGCGGCGGACAGGGTGTCGACCAAGTCCTTGGAGGCGTCGATCAGGGCGTCGATCTTCTTGTCGCCAGACCCCAGCTTGCTGCCCATCGAGCCGGTATTGTCCAGCACCAGGGCCACTTCCAGCTTGTTGACCGACCGCACGACCTCAGAGCTTGCGGTGACGGTTGTGTCGCCCTGGGTCCAGAGGTTGGCGATGATCGGCGTCACGGTCACCGAGGCCGTACCGATCACCTTGTTGCCCGTTCCGGACTTGAAGGTTGTGCTGGCGGTCGTCAGGGTCAGGCCCAGGCCCGACATTTCGGCGGCGAAGGCGGCGTCGCCCACGGTGTCGAGCGCCGCGTCGGTGGTCGCCGTCGAACGGGCGGCCATCAGGGTGGCGGCGTCCATGGCGTCCTGCAGCTGCCGGCGCTGGACGCTGATGCGGTTCATGTCGAGCAGGCCGAAGGCCAGGATGGCGATCGGCAGGGCCAGGAAGGCGAATTGCACGGCCACCGCGCCGCGATCGTCGTCGCGCAGGCGTTCGATGAGGCGGCGGTGAGCGGTCATGGCGGAGTCCGGGCGATTTGCAGCCCTCACCCTGCCGCAGGAGGGTGAACAAGCCCCCAACGCGCATGGTGAAGACCTGCCCGGCGCCTTGCCGCGCTTCGACAATTGCGGTGCGGGCGGCTAAACAGCGCCCATGCCGTTCACCGCCACCGTCATGACCATGTTCCCCGAGGCCTTTCCCGGCCCGCTCGGCGTCTCGATGATCGGGACCGCCTGGAAGGAGCAGGACCTGTGGCGATTGGAAACACTGGACATTCGGGCCTTTTCCAAGGATAAGCGCGGCTTCCTCGACGACACCCCTGCGGGTGGCGGCGCGGGAGCGGTACTCAAAGCGGACGTCATCGCCGCCGCGCTGGACAGCGTGGACGTCGGTGGGCGGCCGCTTTTGTACATGAGCGCGCGGGGTCGGCCCCTGACCCAGGCGCGTGTTCGGCAATGGAGCGCGGCGCCCGGGATCATCGTCCTGTGCGGCCGTTTCGAGGGGGTGGACCAGCGGGTGCTCGACGCCCGGGGGTTCGAGGAGGTCTCGGTCGGAGACGCGGTGCTCGCCGGTGGCGAGGCGGCGGCGATGGTCGTGATCGAGGCGTGCGTTCGACTTGCCCCGGGTGTGCTGGGGAACATCGAGAGCACGCTGGAAGAAAGCTTCGAGGACGGCCTCCTCGAGCATCCGCAGTACACGCGACCGCGGACGTTCGAAGGGCTGGATATCCCCGAGGTGCTGCTGTCGGGCGACCACAAGAAGGTGGCCCAGTGGCGGTCCAGTATGCGTGAAGAGACCACTCGCGAGCGGCGACCCGATCTCTGGGAAGCGCATCTCGCCAATCAACAGGCAAAAGGCGGCCCGACCAAGGGTAAGCCCAAAGGAGACTGAAACATGGCGATCAACATCATTAAGCAACTCGAGCAGGAAGAATCCGCGCGTCTGCTGGCCGTCCGGGCGATCCCCGACTTCCAGGCCGGCGACACCCTGCGCGTCAACGTGAAGATCAAGGAAGGCGAGCGCGAACGCGTTCAGGCCTACGAGGGCGTCTGCATCGCCCGCGCCGGCGCCGGCATCCATGAGAGCTTCACGGTCCGCAAGATCTCGTTCGGCGAAGGCGTGGAGCGTCTGTTCCCGCTGCTGTCGCCGAACATCGAAAGCATCGAAGTCAAGCGTCGCGGCGTCGTCCGTCGCGCCAAGCTGTACTACCTGCGCGACCGTCGCGGTAAGTCGGCCCGGATCGCCGAACGCCAGACCATCCGCAAGGAAAAGGGCGAAGCCGCCGAATAGGCCTTCGACCAGAAGATTTGAACGAGGCCCCGGTGGAAACACCGGGGCCTTTTTCTTTGAGGCTTTCAGCCAATCCGGGCGAGATCGCCCTTTAGTGCGTTCGCACGCTTCTTGACAGATTGGCTTGGCGGGAGGACCTTCACGTCACCCCCGCCGCTCAGCGACGGGCTTTTAGACCGCTCCCTCTCAGGGGGTGGCCCGCTTCAGCTGGCGTTCCGCGTCACTGGACTTAAAAGCGATACGAGGGCGCGCTGAAATGCGCGCCCTTTGTCTTGTCAGGGCCACAGCGCGCAAGAAATGGTCTCGCGCCCGGGCCGGGACTGGATTTTGGCGCACGATCCGCCCTATATCCCCGCCATGTCCGGCAAAACCCTTTATGACAAGATCTGGGACGCCCACGTCGTCAGCGAAACCGACGGCGAGGCCATCCTCTATATCGACCTGCACCTGATCCACGAGGTCACGACTCCGCAGGCCTTCGCGGGCCTTCGCGCGGCCGGTCGCAAGGTGCGCCGTCCCGACCGCACCCTGGCGGTGGCCGACCACAATATCCCGACCGAAGGCCAGGCCCTGGGCGTTGACGCCGTGGCCGACGAAGAGGCGCGGCTGCAGCTGCAGACCCTGGCCCGCAACGTCAAGGACAACGGCATCCCGTTCTTCCCGATGGGCGATATCCGCAACGGCATCGTCCACGTGGTGGGTCCCGAGCAGGGCCGCACACAGCCGGGCATGACCATCGTCTGCGGCGACAGCCACACCTCGACCCACGGCGCCTTCGGGGCCCTGGCCCACGGCATCGGCACGTCCGAGGTCGAGCACGTCCTGGCCACCCAGACCCTGCGCCAGAAGAAGTCGAAGAACATGCTGGTCCGCGTCGACGGCCAGCTGGGCCCAGGCGTCACCGGCAAGGACATCGCCCTGGCCGTGATCGGCGAGATCGGCACGGCCGGCGGCACCGGCTATGTTATCGAGTTCGCCGGCGAGGCCATCTCGGCCCTGTCGATGGAAGGCCGCATGACCCTGTGCAACCTCACCATCGAGGGCGGCGCCAAGGCCGGCCTGATCGCGCCGGATGACAAGACCTACGCCTATATCCAGGGCAAGCCCGCCGCCCCCAAGGGCGCGGCCTGGGACATGGCCAAAAGCCACTGGAAGAGCTTCTTCACCGATCCGGACGCCGTCTTTGACCGCATCGTGACGATCGACGCCTCGTCCCTGGTCCCGATGGTCACCTGGGGCACCAGCCCCGAGGACGTGATCCCGGTCACCGGCAACGTCCCCGACCCGGAAAGCTTTCCCACCCCCGACAAGCGCGCCGCCGCCCACCGGGCGCTGGACTATATGGGGCTCACTGCCGGCCAGCCGATCTCGGAGGCCCGCATCGACCGCGTCTTCATCGGCTCGTGCACCAACAGCCGGATCGAGGACATGCGCGCCGCCGCCGCCGTGGTGCAGGAAGCCTTCCTGCACGGCCGCCTGGTGGCCGACCACGTCACCGCCATGGTCGTGCCGGGCTCGGGCCTGGTCAAGGAACAGGCCGAAGAGGAAGGACTGGACGCCATCTTCAAGGCCGCCGGTTTCGACTGGCGCGAACCGGGCTGCTCGATGTGCCTGGCCATGAACCCCGACAAGCTGCAGCCAGGCGAGCGCTGCGCCTCGACCAGCAACCGCAATTTCGAAGGCCGCCAGGGCCGGGCCGGTCGCACCCACCTGGTCTCGCCCGCCATGGCGGCGGCGGCGGCGATCGCCGGCCACCTTGTCGACGTGCGCACCTTCCTGACGGAGACCGTCTGATGCAGGCCTTCACCCGCCTCGACGGCCGCGCCGTCCCGCTGTCGCTGGCCAATATCGACACCGACCAGATCATCCCCAAGCAGTTCCTCAAAACCGTGGAGCGCGAGGGCCTGGCCAAGGGCCTGTTCTATGACTTCCGCTTCGACGGCGAGGGGAACGAGATCAGCGACTTCGTTCTGAACCGGCCGGAGTACAAGGGCGCCAGCGTACTGATCGCCGGCGACAATTTCGGGTGCGGCTCCTCGCGCGAGCACGCCCCCTGGGCCCTGATGGACTTCGGGATCATGTGCGTGATCTCGACCAGCTTCGCCGACATCTTCAACAACAACTGCTTCAACAACGGCCTGCTGCCGGTGGTGCTGGCGCCCGACGAGATCGCCGTCCTGATGGACGAGGCGCTAGGCGGCAACCACATGGTCAGCATCGACCTGGAAGCCCAGACGGTGATCTCGCCTTCGGGCAAGAGCTTCAGCTTCCAGATCGACCCGGTACGCAAGGACAAGATGCTGCGCGGCCTGGACGCCATCGGCGAGACGATGATGCACGGCGGCGACATCGACCTGTTCGAAAGCAAGCGGGCGATCAGCGAGCCGTGGCTGGAAGTTTAGACGTAAGGGCTGTCATCCCGGACGAGCGCGTCGCGCGAAGATCCGGGACCGACGCCTGAGCGCCGCGTTCCAGGGCGGTCCCGGATCGGCGGCCCTGCGGGCCTTGTCCGGGATGACAACCTTTTTTGAGATGAACCCATGACCATCATCCTCGCCGGCACCGTCCGCATTGCGCCCGAACGTCTGGCCGACCTGCGGCCGCATCTGCGCGCCCAGGTCGAGGGCAGCCGGGCCGAGCCGGGCTGCCTGGACTACGCCCTGACCGAGGATCCGCTCGATCCGGGCCTGATCCGGGTCTATGAGCATTTCGTCGACGAGGACGCCCTGGCCTTTCACCGCGCCAGCCCGCACATGGCCGCCTGGCGCGCCTGCTGGCCGGAGCTGGGTCTGGGCGAGCGCCGAATGTCCTCGTTCGACGTTTCAGACTACCGCGAAATCTAGGAAGCCTTCCGATGTCCACGCTTCTCCTGCTGCCCGGCGACGGGATCGGTCCCGAGGTTTGCGCGCAGGTGCGCCGCGTGGCGGCCGCGCTGACGCCCGACCTGGTGGTCGAAGAGGCCATCTATGGCGGCGCCAGCTATGACGCCCACGGCACGCCCCTGACCGACGAGGTCCGTGAACGCGCCCTGGCCAGCGGCGCCGTTCTGATGGGCGCCGTCGGCGGTCCCAAGTGGAAGGACGCCCCGCGCCACCTGCGCCCGGAAGCCGGCCTTCTGAACCTGCGCAAGGCCATGGACGTCTATGCCAACCTGCGCCCGGCCTATTGTTTTGAGGCCCTGGCGGATGCGTCGAGCCTGAAGCGCGAGCTGGTTTCGGGCCTGGACATCATGTTCGTGCGCGAACTGGTCGGCGGCGTCTATTTCGGCCAGCCGCGCGGCATCGAGGACCTGCCGGACGGCCAGAAAAAGGGCTTTGACACGGCCGTCTATACGACCAGCGAGATCGAGCGCGTCGGACGCGTGGCCTTCGAGCTGGCCCGGGGCCGCACCAACCGGGTTCACTCGGCCGAGAAGTCCAACGTCATGGAATCGGGCCTGCTGTGGAAGCAGGTCATCACCGACCTGCACGCCCGCGAATATCCGGACGTCCAGCTGGAGCACATCCTGGCCGACAACTGCGCCATGCAGCTGGTCCGCGCGCCCAAGCAGTTCGACGTCATCGTCACCGACAACCTGTTTGGCGATATCCTGTCGGACGCCGCCGCCATGCTGACCGGCTCGCTGGGCATGCTGCCCTCGGCGGCCTTGGGCGCGGCCGGCAAGCCCGGCCTGTACGAGCCCATCCACGGCTCGGCCCCCGACATCGCCGGCCAGGGCGTCGCCAATCCGCTGGCCGCCATCCTGTCGTTCGAGATGGCCCTGCGCTGGTCGCTGGGCCGCGCCGAGGCGGCCGACGTTCTGCTGGCCGCGGTCAAGGCGGCCCTGGACGGCGGCGCGCGCACCCGCGATCTGGGCGGTTCGCTGTCGACGGTGGAAATGGGCGATGCGGTGTTGGCCAGGCTTTAAGGTCCGGAAAGCCCTCTCCCTGACGGGGGAGGCGATGGCCTTTGGATTCGCCCGCAGAGAACGTGTCATCCCGGACAAGCCTGGC
>NCEV01000071.1:0-12008 GCA_002280875.1 Caulobacter sp. 32-67-35
ACCGTCTTGGTGGCCTCCCCAAGCGCGATCGGCAGGATGCCGGTGGCCAGCGGGTCCAGCGTGCCGGCATGGCCCGCCTTCTGGGCGTTATAGGCCCTCCGCACGCGGGTGACCGCGCTGGTCGAGGTCAGGTCGTAGGGCTTGTCCAGGCACAGCCAGCCCGAGACGGCGTCGCCCTTCTTGCGGCGGGCCACGCTCAGTTATCCTCGTCCTCGACCACATCGGACAGGCGGCGCAGGTCCTGCTGGACGACCGGATTGTCGAACAGGCGGTTCATCTCGGCGGCCGAGTTGAAGCTCTCGTCGTGGATGAATTTCAGGTCGGGCGTGAACTTCATGTCGATGGTCTTGCCCAGGCGCCCGCGCAGGAACTTGGCCACGCGGTTGAGGCCCGCGACCACCACCTCGGGGCTGCCCAGCTCGACGGCGATCCGCGACGGCGACGAGGCCTCGCGCGCGATCCGGGGCGCGATGCCGGCGCCCAGGGGCTCGACGAAACAGACGGCGTGGCGCAGGTCCGGCGTCAGCCGCACCTCGGTCACCGTCACCGAGACATTGACCAGGGCCGGGTCCTGCAGGTCTTCATGACGCAGGATGTCGACCAGGGCGTGGCGGATCAGTTCGCCCGCGCGCAGCTGACGCTGCGACGGACCGGTAGAGGCCGGCTTGGGGGTCTTGTCGGTATGGCGCTTCATGGCGCGATGTCCTTACAGCCCGGCCGGCGGATCGAACACCGGAGCGCGGGGGAAAAATCAAGGCGCGGTGTCTAGGCGCGTGAGGCGAGAAAGTCCAGCGCGGCGGTGATCCTCCCCCGCTGGGGGAGGTGGCCCGGAGGGCCGGAGGGGGCCAGCACGGCATAAGCCGCATTAGCCCCCTCAGTCGCTCCGCGACAGCTCCCCCAGAGGGGGAGCATCCAGCTTACGCCTCCGTCCGCGCCTTGAAGAACGCGATCACCTTGTCGCGCGTCTGCATGGTCGCGCCCAGCGGGTCGGAACGGTCCAGGTGCAGGGTCAGGACCGAGTGCGGGGCCATGGCCGGGTTTGGGGCGGCGTCAGAGTCCTTGAGTTCCACCGTCTCCACGCGGTCGCCAAACTCGCGCTTCAACGTCTCGAACCGCGCGTCGGGCACCAGCTTGTCGGACGAGAACCGCAGGGCCAGCAGCGACAGGTCCTCGGTCTCGAACCGCGTGCGGGCGCAGGCGATCTCGACGGCGGAGCAGCCCAGAGACGCCCGGCCCGCCTTGCCCAGCGGCAAGGACGGCTGCGACAGAACCGGCGCCACCACCGACGGCTCGGTCATCATCGCCAGGGCAAAGCCGCCGGTGAAGCACATGCCCACTGCGCCCACGCCCTTGCCGCCGCACTCCTTGTGCGCCTGCCGGGCCAGGGCCCGCAGCCAGTCGACGATGGGGCTGGAGCGGTCGGTGGCCCAGGCGGTGAACTCACGGCGCACGCACAGGGTCTTGGCGATGACGCCCAGGGCGTAGCCGTTGCTGACCGGCTTGCCGGGCTGGCCAAACAGGCTGGGGCAGAAGACGGTCATGCCGGCCGCTGCCACGTCGCGGGCAAAGGCCAGGACGCCGGGATGCAGGCCGGGGATTTCGTGGATGACGATGACGGCGGGACCCGTCCCGATCCGCCAGACCTCGCGGGTCCAGCGCCCGTCGTCGAACTCGAACCGCGTGAAGCCGTCCAGCGCGCTGCTCATTGTTTCCCACCCCCGTGTCGTTGGGCGGGAGCTTGGCCGACATCCTTCTCGTTGTCATCCCGGCCAAGCGCGAAGCGCGCCGAGCCGGGACCGCCGGAAACGCCGAGCTTTTGCGGTCCCGGCTCTCCGCTGCGCTTGGCCGGGATGACAGCTTTAGCGGCCCTAGCGAACACCGTTCAGGTTGTCGGTCCAGTCTTCCATCGGATCGGGACGGTGGCGGTCCGGCAGCTTCCACTCGCCGCGCCAGGAGAAGTCCAGCGTGCCGCATACCCGCGCCTGACCCGGCGTCTTGGGGTCATCTCCCAGCGCCTGGATGCGCAGGTCGCGGCGCACGGCGATCCGGCTGAAGCTCAGCCACAGACGCGTGGCGCCCGGACAAAAGGCGCGGATATAGACCCGGCCCTGCTCAGCCTTGGGGTCGATCTCGTACAGCGCCGCGTCGGCGTCCACACCCTCCAGACCCGCCAGCCCTTTGGGGCCCAGGTCGCGGTCCTTGCCCTTGATCAGCAGGCCTTGGGCCGGAACACCGGTGGCCAGCACCTTGACGGGTTTGGCGCTCATCAGGCCCTGGTCGAACAGCACGGTCAGACCCGCGCCGGTCAGCCGCCTGGCGTCGGGCGAGATCGGGTCGTAGGAAAACATCCGCTTTTCGGCCTGGGCGGTGGTGGCCAGAGCGGAGGCCGCCAGAACGATCGGTAACGCCAGTCTCATCGCTTGAAGTGCAGGTTCGCCGCCTGCGGATCAAAACCGCTCAGCCGCCAGACCGAGCCGTCGCGGGTAAAGGTCAGCAGGCAGGGACCGTCCTTCCTGGCCGCGCAAACCCGGCCGTCGCCGGCTGGACGCAGGGCGCCGGCGATAGCGATCCGGCCCGGCAGCGGGCGGTCGGGCGTGTAGCCGTAATAGTTGGCGGCGGCGCGGAAGGTCTCGGGCCGGATCAGCGCCTCGCCCGCGATATCGGCGGCGGGACCGGCCAGGGCGGCGGCGATGGCCATCAGGCTGTTGTCGGCCTTGCGCTTGCGAGCCTCATCCAGCAGCCGCGCCTCAATCTCGTATTTCAGCGCCCGACGATCGACGCGGGCGTCGAAAGCGGCCCGGTCGCGGTCGCGGATCGCCGTCAGCAGGGCATGGACATCGCCGGCCGCATCATAGCGGTCGGCGGTGGCGCAGGCGCTCAGCGAGAGCGTCGCGGCAGTCAGGGCGAGGAGGGCTTTGATACGCATAGCGGAAGGCGTAGCGCCGGAATTGGGCGAATTCCAGTCCGGCGACTTTTAGGCGGTCACAACGTTGACACCGTTGCGGCGCGCGGCGGCAATCAGCTCTCTGTCAAATGACGCGAGTGTGGCTCCAAGCCGGATCGCCAGTTCTAGATAGGCGGCGTCGTAGAGCGTGAGGTCTTCAGCGCGCGACAAGCTAAGCGTTGCGCCCCAGGCGTGCAGGTCGGTCTCTGAGTCAATCGCAATCCGCATCCGCCCGAGACGCGCCAGCGCCGTATCGGCAAAAACTTCGTCGCAGCGCTTACGCTTCACAGCGGTACGAAGAGCATTGGCGACTTCGAGCCGCCACAACGCGGGCACGATCGCGCCTTCAACAATCCCCCGACGCAAGGCGTCCAGGGCTGCATGTCCGTCTTCGTCCTCGAATAGCCCCGCCAGAGTGATGGACGCATCAAGAACCAACGTCACTTCCGGCCCTCGTCGATCAATTCGCGGATCGACACACCAGCCAAGCTTCGGCCCTTTCTGTCGGCACTGATTTCTTCAAGAGCGGCCATGGCCTCAGCTAAAGCCTCCGCCTTGGCGTCGGTGCGGCGGATCAGGATGTCGCCATCCTTGACCTCGATCTCGACCTGCTCGCCATCGACGAGGCCGGCCAGACGCGCCATGTCCTGGGGCACGCGGACGGCCAAGCTCTTCCCCCAGGTTCCGACAGTGACCTTGGTCATGGCGTCGCTCCGCTCAGCATGGGATATGCTGGCATATCCCGCCGAGAAAGTCGATGCGCGTGGTGCGATCATCTGCGGTCTCCGAATGCAAGAAAGGCGCGAGCTTGCGCCCGCGCCCTTCCTTTAAGCTGAGTTCGGATCGAACGCCTAGTCGAGCTGGCGCTTGATCTCTTCGACGGTGAAGCACTCGATGGTGTCGCCGACCTTGATGTCCTGGAAGCCGGCGAACATCATGCCGCACTCCTGGCCGGACGGGACCTCGTTGACCTCGTCCTTGAAGCGCTTGAGCGTCTGCAGGGTGCCCAGTTCGAGCACCACGATGTCCTGACGGATGATCCGGACCTTGGCGCCCTTGCGCACGACACCTTCGGTGACGCGGCAACCGGCGACCTTGCCGACCTTGGAGATGTCGAAGGCTTGCAGCACTTCGGCATTGCCCAGGAAGGTTTCGCGCTGGATCGGCGCCAGCATGCCCGAGAGCACGCCTTTGATGTCGTCCAGCAGGTCGTAGATGATCGCGTAGTAGCGGATCTCGACGCCTTCGCGCTCGGCCAGCGCCCGCGCCTGGGCCGAGGCCCGGACGTTGAAGCCGATGAGCGGCGCGCCGGCGCCCTTGGCCAGCATGACGTCGCTTTCGCTGATCGCCCCGGCGCCCGACAGGATGATCCGCGCGCGGACCTCGTCGGTCGACATGGCGTCCAGCGAGCCGATGATCGCCTCGGCCGAGCCCTGCACGTCGGCCTTGATGACCAGCGGCAGTTCGCGGAACTTCTTGTCCTGCAGCTTGGCCATCATGTCGGCCATGCTGGTGGCGCCCGCGCCAACCGGATGCATCGATTTCTCGCGCTTCTGGCGGATGCGGTATTCGGTCAGCTCGCGAGCGCGGGCTTCGTTTTCCACGACGGCGAAGGTGTCGCCAGGCGAGGGAACGCCGTCCAGGCCGAGAATCTCGACCGGGGTGGCGGGGCCAGCCTCGGTCAGTTGCTCGTTACGCTCGTTGAGCAGGGCGCGAACCCGGCCAAACTGGCTGCCGGCCACGACGATGTCGCCGCGCTTCAGCGTGCCGCGATTGACCAGCACGGTGGACACCGCGCCGCGACCCTTGTCGAGCTTGGCCTCGATCACCACGCCGTCGGCGGTGCGGTCGGGGTTGGCCTTCAGGTCGAGAACCTCGGCCTGCAGCAGGATGCGCTCGATCAGCTCGTCCAGGCCCTGGCCGGTCTTGGCCGAGACCTCGACGATCTGGGTTTCGCCGCCCAGGCTTTCGACAACGATCTCGTGTTGCAGCAGCTCGTTGACCACGCGGGTCGGGTCCGAGCCCGGCTTGTCCATCTTGTTGACGGCCACGATGATCGGCACTTCCGCAGCGCGGGCGTGTTTGATCGCTTCGATGGTCTGCGGCATGACGCCGTCGTCGCCGGCCACCACCAGGATCACCAGGTCGGTGATGTTGGCGCCGCGAGCCCGCATTTGCGAGAAGGCGGCGTGGCCCGGGGTGTCGAGGAAGGTGACCTTCTCGCCGTTTTCCAGGCGAACCTGGTAAGCGCCGATGTGCTGGGTGATGCCGCCATGTTCGCCGCCGGCCACATCGGCCTTGCGCAGCGCGTCCAGCAGGCTGGTCTTGCCGTGGTCGACGTGACCCATGACCGTGACCACCGGGGGCCGCGACTCCAGGTGATCGTCGATGTCCTCGGCGCCGATGAAGCCTTCTTCGACGTCGGCTTCCGACACGCGGCGCACGGTGTGACCAAATTCGGTCGCCACCAGCTCGGCGGTGTCATTGTCGATGACGTCGTTGATCTTCAGCATCACGCCCTGACGCATCAGGAACTTGATGATCTCGACACCGCGGACGGCCATCCGGTTGGACAGCTCCTGCACGGTGATGACGTCGGGGATGACCACTTCGCGGCTGACCTTGACGACCTCGGCGGGACCGCCGCGGCGCTTTTCCTTTTCACGTTCACGGGCCCGGCGAACCGAGGCCAGCGAGCGCATGCGGTCGGCGGAATCTCCGTCGCCGGCCACGGTCTGGATGGTCAGGCGGCCTTCGCGGCGCACCGGAGCGCCCTTGGCGCGCGACACGGCCTTGCCGGGGGCGGCGGCCTTGCGGCGATCATCGTCATCCTCGGGACGACGGCTGACTTCGCCGCCGGGACGCGGCGCCGAGCGCATGGCGCGCTGGACTTCCGGGGTCGCCGGAGCGGCGGCCGGAACGCCGGGACGCGGACCGCGCTGCGGACCACCAGGCCCCGGACGGGCGCCGGGCGCCGGGCGCGGGGCCAGAGCCGAATAGCGCACGGTCTGGGTCGGACGATCGCCCTGCGGACGATCACCCTGGGGCCGGTCGCCTTGCGGACGGTCCCCTTGCGGACGATCGTTGCGGAAACCGCCGGCGCCTTCCGGACGCGGACCCCGCGGCGCAGCGTCGGGACGCGGCGCGCGTTGATTGTAGGGGCCGTCCTGGCGCGGAGCGCGCTGGTTGAACGGCCGGTCGCCCTGGGGACGATCACCCTGGGGCGGGCGCTCGCCGGCGGGCGGACGATAGGTGGTGGTCGACGTGCGGTCGTCGCGACGTTCGCGGCTGGGCTCGTAGGTGCGCGTCTGGCTGGACGGAGCCGCCGGACGCGGCGCCTCGGCGCGCGGCGCAGCTGGAGCAGCAGCGACCGGAGGCGCGACAGGCGCCGGGGGCGCAACGGGTGCAGGAGCCTGAGCAACCGGGGCCGGAGCAACGGGGGCCTGAGCCGCCGGAGCAGCAGCCACCGGAGCGGGCGCCGGCGCCGGGGTCGGCGCGGGCGCAGGTTCGGCGGCGGCCTTGGCGACGGCCGCAGCCTTGGCGGCAGCGTCGCGAGCCGCGGCTTCGGCGGCGCGGGCCCTGGCCTCGTCGGCGGCGCGCTGCGTCGCCTGACGGTCCTGGTTCTCGCGAGCCGCTTCAATGGCGCGCTGGCGGGCGCGCATCTCATCCTGCGAGAGGCCCCCTGCCGAACCGCCGCCACCCGAAGACTGGGACGGGCGCGGCTCGTTGGTGTGACGGCGCTCGGCCGAGGACGGCGCGGCCAGGTTGCCGGCCGGCGCGGCGTGCGGACGGGTCCGCTTGGTTTCCACCACAACCGTCTTGGTGCGGCCGTGGCTGAAGCTTTGCTTCACCACGCCGGCGCTCACCGAGCCCTGGCGGGGCTTCAGTGTGATGGGCGCGCGCCCACCTGGGGTGCCGGGCCGACCGTTATCGTTCTCGTCGCTCATGCGCTCGCTTGTACTTCCGCCAGACAAAGCCTGGCCAAAAACCGTTCGTTCCATGCGAGAAAGGGGCCCGGACGTACTTTCACGAAGAAAGCGCGTTTCCCGACCCTTCACTCACGGGCGCGACCTTGCGGGCGCACCATCTCAAAGATTCTAGAGCCTTGCGATCAGACCGGCCACGCCGGTTCAATCGAAAGGCCCTAGGGCTTCTCGCGCCAACTCGCCGACCAGGTCGGGGGGAGTAGCGGGCGAAAGCCTGATAAACGCTCGACGTCCAAAGTCCAGCGATCAGTGCCGCGCCCGGCAAGAAGCGCCGTGTGTATCACATTCTCCCCGCCCAAGGCCAAACCCAATTCGTCGGATGTGAACATCCCGAGAATTCGCGGGCTATTGGGGGCCTTGTAGACGGCGGTCAGCATCTTGCGCCGGCCATCATCGGCGCCGTCGGAGGCTTCGATCAGCCAGGCCGTCTTGCCCGAATTGAGGGCGGCGACGACCTTTTCAAAGCCCGAGATAATGTTTCCAGCCCGGCGCGCAAGGCCAAGGCCGTCCAGAACGCGCCTGACCAGCAGGGCCTCGACCTGGTCGGCGAGGTCGGCCGGAGCGGTCAGCTTGGTCTTGGCCGAGCGCGAAAACAGACCCTTCTTGGCGGCCAAGGTCACCGACTGGCGGTCGGCGCCGACCCAGATCCCGCGGCCCGGCAGCTTGCGCGCCAGGTCTGGAACCACGATTCCGCCCGGCCCCTCGACAAAGCGGATCAGCCGCGCCTCGTCCGTCGCCTCGCCCAGGACGACGTCCTTGCGCAGGCGGGAGGCTTCAGCGTGGGTCTTGGGCGCGTCGGGCTCGGTCATGCGTCTCGCGAAAGGCCCGACCTTCCCCGGCGAGCGGGAAAGGTCGGGACATCTGGCTTAGCCTTCCTGCGTCTCTTCGACGGCGGCGGGCTCTTCTTCGGCTTCGACTTCGACTTCAGCCTCGCCCTCAGCTTCCGGGGCCTCGCCCTCGAATTCGGCCTCGTCATAGACGGGCTCTTCGTATTCCGGCTCCGGCGGGGCCTCGACCCAGCCCATGACGATCCGGGCGCGCATGATCAGCGCTTCGGCGTCTTCGGGCGACAGGTTGAAGCTTTCCAGGATGCCCGGCTCGCGAACGCGGGCGCCGTCCTTGGTTTCGAACCAGCCGCGCATGTCGTCGGGCACCAGACCGGCCAGATCCTCGACGGTCTTCACATCGCCTTCGCCCAGGGCCACAGCCATGGCCAGGGTGACGCCTTCGATCTCGAGCACGGAATCCTCGACCCCCAGCTCGACGCGCTTGGCGTCGAGAGCGGCGGCTTCCTTGTCGAGGAATTCGCGGGCGCGGGTCTGCAGCTCGTCGGCGGTCTCGTCGTCGAAGCCTTCGATGGCCGCGATTTCGTGCGGCTCGACATAGGCCACATCTTCCACCGCAGCGAAGCCTTCGGTGACCAGCAGCTGGGCGATGACCTCGTCGACGTCCAGGGCTTCCTGGAACAGGGCCGTGGTCTCGGTGAACTGCTTCTGACGGCGCTCGCTCTCCTGGCTTTCCGTCATGATGTCGATCTGCCAGCCGGTCAGCTGGCTGGCCAGGCGCACGTTCTGGCCGCGACGGCCGATGGCCAGCGACAGCTGCTCATCGGGCACCACGACTTCGACGCGCTCGTCTTCCTCGTCCATCACGACCTTGGAGACCTCGGCCGGGGCCAGGGCGTTGACGATGAAGGTCGCCTCGTCCTCGGACCACTGGATGATGTCGATCTTTTCGCCCTGCAGCTCGGCCACCACCGCCTGCACGCGCGAACCGCGCATGCCAACGCAGGCGCCGACGGGGTCGATCGAGCCGTCATTGGAGATCACGGCCATCTTGGCGCGCGAACCCGGGTCGCGGGCCACGGCGCGGATCTCGATGACGCCGTCATAGACTTCCGGCACTTCCTGCGCGAACAGCTTTGCCATGAAGCCGCCGTGGGCGCGCGACAGCATGATCTGCGGGCCCTTGGTCTCGCGACGGACGTCGTAGATGTAGGCGCGGATGCGGTCGCCGACGTTGAAGTTCTCGCGCGGGATCGACTGGTCGCGGCGCATGATGCCTTCGCCACGGCCCAGGTCGACGATGACATTGCCATATTCGACGCGCTTGACGCTGCCGTTGATGATCTCGCCGGCGCGGTCCTTGTACTCGTCGTACTGGCGCTCGCGCTCGGCTTCGCGGACCTTATGCATGACCACTTGGCGGGCCATCTGGGTCTGGACGCGGCCGATCTCGAACGGCGGCAGGTCTTCTTCATAGACCTTGCCGATTTCGGCGTCGCGCCAGGTGCGCTTGGCAATCGACAGCTGGACCTGGCCGATCTCGCCTTCGATCTCCTGGTCGTCGCCGACCACGGTGATGATCCGCTTCTGCGAGGTCTCGCCGGTGCGGGGATCGATCTTCACCCGAATGTCGTGCTCGGCGCCGTAACGGGCGCGAGCCGCCTTCTGCAGGGCGTCCTCGATCGCCTCGATGACGACTTCCTTCTCGATGCCTTTTTCGCGCGCGACCGCGTCAGCGATCTGCAGCAGCTCGAGCCGGTTGGCGGAAATGCCGATGGCCATGGTCAGTCCTCTTCACTTTCGGACAGGTCAAAATCTTCGTCTTCGGCGTCGTCGCCGAGATCTTCTTCGTCTGCGTCTCCGCCGTCGGCGGCGACGTCATCCTCGTCTGCGTCTCCGCCGTCGGCGGCGACGTCATCCTCGTCTGCGTCTCCGCCGTCGGCGGCGACGCGGGCGGCGCGCTGTTCAGCGCCGCGCTTCATCAACTGATCGGTCAGCACCAGCTTGGCGTCGACCAGCCACTCGAACGGGAAATAGACGGTGGTGTCGTCCTCGCCCTCGATGTTGAGGCCGACCTGGCCGTCCTCGACGCCGGCCAGCTCGCCCTTGAAGCGCTTGCGGCCCTCGGCGACGCGATCCAGCTCGATGCGCACCTCAAGGCCGGCATAGTCGTCGAAATCCTTCAGTCGCGTCAGCGGGCGATCGACGCCAGGGCTGGAGACTTCCAGGGTGTACTCGCCGCTGATCGGATCGGCGGCGTCCAGGATTTCGGACACGGCGCGCGACAGCTTGGCGCAATCTTCGACATTCATGTCGCCGCCCGAACCATCGGGCTGCATCGGACGCTCGGCCATGATCTGCAGACGGCGCGTCTCGGCCCCGCCCATCAGGCGCAGGCGCACGATCTCGAAGCCGACGGTTTCAGCCACGGGATCGAGAATTTCGATCAGATCACGGTCTTCCTGCGTCTTGCCGCGCAACGGATTTCTCAACTCAGAACAGGGCCAGAGGGCGTCGCCGCCAAACAGCCAAAGAAAAAGCGGCAGCCTTTCGGGCCGCCGCTCGAAAGCGCACTCAGCGCTGACGGACGATGTAGGAGCTATATAGCGCGATAGGCGAGCGGTTGGAAGCCCCTCAAAAAGCCGCGGGAACAGCCTCCGGGACCGGCCGTCATGCGCGGCCTCTTTCGCACCGCAACACTTGTAGCCTATACAAGCGCCCGCGCAGGCCCGCCTCCCCGCGGTGCTCATTCCACAGAAGAGTCATAATGGACCTCTCCAAGATCGCCACGGGCGTCAACCCGCCCTACGACCTCAACGCCGTCATCGAGATCCCGCAGGGCGGCGAGCCGGTGAAGTACGAGATCGACAAGGCCAGCGGCGCCCTGATGGTCGACCGCTTCCTGCACACGGCGATGTTCTATCCGGCCAATTACGGCTTCATCCCCCACACCCTGGCCGACGACGGCGACCCCGCCGACATCATGGTGGTGGGCCCGACCCCGGTGGTTCCCGGCGCGATCATCCGCTGCCGGCCGATCGGCACCCTGATGATGGTGGATGAGGCGGGTTCGGACGAAAAGATTCTGGCCGTGCCGGTCGACAAGCTGCACCCCTTCTATACGGGCGTGAACAGCTGGCGCGACCTGCCGGTGATCCTCACCGAGCAGATCGCCCACTTCTTCCAGCACTACAAGGATCTGGAAAAAGGCAAGTCGACCAAGATCACCGGCTGGGCCGACCTGGAAGAAACCGCCGACATCATCCGCGCGGCGATCAAGCGCCACGACGATAATTACTAGTTTGAACTAGCCTGCGTGGCCGGCCATCAGGCCGGCCACAAGCAGGACGATCATCACGGCGTCGACCAGCACGGTGACGCCGGAGAAGCCCTTGAGGAACCGGCCGCCCTTGGCGACCAGCGACCCCATGTAGAAGACCTTGCTGATCACCGCGACGCCGACGGCCAGCTGCCGGGTCTCGGGATGGAACGCCGCCCAGACCAGCATGCCGCCGGTCAGGCCGATCAACAGACCCCAGCCCCGCACCACCACATCGGCAAGCGGTCCTTCCAGGGCCTCGCCATAGGTCGAGCGCTGCGAGCGCGTCGGGGCGAAGACAAATTGCAGCATGGTCAGGGTCAGCAGCCCGCTGATCACCAGAATGCTTTGATAGTGCTCGACAATCCAGTTCATGGTCGCTTCCCCCCGCCCGTCATGACGCGGGCCGGGGGCAAGCTTAGCAGACGCGCGGCCGATCAGACCCGCACGAAATCCAGGAACACCGGCGCGCAGTCGCCCAGCTTCTTTTCCTCGTAGCGCGTGGTCACGTGATCGGCCGGCGGGGCGTTGCGATCCGCCGTTTCGCTTTCGAAGCGGAACGCCGGATCGGCCAGCACCCGCTCGATCGTCCATTCGGCATAGTCGGCCCAGTCGGTGGCGAAGCGCAGGCGTCCGCCGCTTTTCAGCACACGGGCGAGCTCTGTCACCACCGCCGGCTGGATCAGGCGGCGCTTGTTGTGCCGGGCCTTGTGCCAGGGGTCGGGGAACATGATGAAGACTCGCGTCAGGCAGGCGTCCGGCAGCCAGCCGATCACGTCGCGGGCGTCGCCTTCGTGGATGCGGACGTTCCTGAGGGCCCGCTCCTCGATGTGGCGCACAGCGCTGGCCACGCCGTTGACGAAGGGCTCGGCGCCGATGATCAGGGCGTGAGGGTGACGGCCGGCCTGGGCGGCCATGTGCTCGCCGCCGCCAAAGCCGATCTCCAGCCAGGCTTCCGTCGCCTCGGGCATCAG
>NCEV01000071.1:12023-26081 GCA_002280875.1 Caulobacter sp. 32-67-35
GGGGAGGTCATGAGGCGGCTCTTACCGCGAGTAGGATCGCGTGCGAAGCGCGAACACCAAAACATCGCCTTCCTCGCCCTTGTGGCGAGGACCCATGGCGAGGCTTGGCTCTGAATGGAAGAAGGCGCTCCGCCAGCGTGGTCGCGCGATGACGATCTCAACGCTGGCGGAAACATGGGTCCCAGGCACAAGGCCTGGGAAGGCAGATGAGGTTGGCGTTGTTAAGCCAGGCCCTTCAGCTCGCCGACCAGATCCGTCTTCTCCCACGAGAAGCCGCCCTCGTTGTCCGGCGTGCGGCCGAAGTGGCCGTAGGCGGCGGTGCGGGCGTAGATCGGCTTGTTGAGCTGCAGGTGCTCGCGGATCGAGCGCGGGGTGGCGCCGCCGATCAGTTGCGGCAGGATCTTTTCCAGCACCGCCGGATCAACCTTGCCCGTGCCGTGCAGGTCGACGTGGAACGACACCGGCTGGGCGACGCCAATCGCATAGGCGATCTGGATGGTGCAGCGGTCGGCCAGGCCGGCGGCCACGACGTTCTTGGCCAGGTAGCGGCAGGCATAGGCGGCCGAGCGGTCGACCTTGGTCGGATCCTTGCCCGAGAACGCGCCGCCGCCGTGCGGGGCCGCGCCGCCGTAGGTGTCGACGATGATCTTGCGGCCGGTGACGCCGGCGTCGCCGTCGGGGCCGCCGATTTCGAAGCGGCCGGTCGGATTGACCAGCCACTGGGTCTTCTTGGTGATCAGGCCCTCGGGGAAGATCGGCAGGATGTGCGGACGGATCAGGTCCAGCACCCGCTTGGACGTGGCGGCCTTGCCGTCGATCTTCTTCTTGTGCTGGTGCGATACGACGATCGAGACGACGCGGGTCGGCTTGCCGTTGGCGTCATATTCCAGGGTCACCTGGCTCTTGGCGTCTGGCTCCAGCGCCGACAGCTCGCCGCTGTGACGCAGCCTGGCCAGGTGGCTGAGGATGTTGTGGCTGTATTGCAGGGTGGCCGGCATCAGCTCCGGGGTCTCGGTGCTGGCGTAGCCGAACATGATGCCCTGGTCGCCGGCGCCTTCGTCCTTCTTGTCGCTGGCGTCCACGCCCTGGGCGATGTGCGCCGACTGGCCGTGCAGGTAGTTGGCAAACTTGGCCTTCTCCCAGTGGAAGCCCTTCTGCTCGTAGCCGATGTCCTTGATCGCGGCCCGCACCTTGGGCTCCAGCGACTTGAGGATGTCCTTGGTCAGCTGCTTGTTGGCGGCCTTGTCGCCATCGGGCTTTCCGGCCCGGACTTCGCCGGCCAGCACGATGCGGTTGGTAGTGACCAGGGTCTCGCAGGCGACACGGGCTTCGGGGTCAACGCTCAGGAAGGCGTCGACCACGGTGTCGCTGATCCGGTCGGCGACCTTGTCGGGGTGGCCTTCGGAGACGCTCTCGCTGGTGAAGATGTAGGACGAACGGCTCAAGGGACAGCTCCGGCCAATAAATTCGCCCAGGCGGACGATGTGACCACCCAGTTAGCCGGCGACCATATAAAGATATGTTTATGTCGGCAAGCGGCGCCGACCGTCACACCCTAATCTTCGGCTTCGGGCGTCTCTTCGTCGGCCATCGAGCGGACCAGATCCAGGATCCGGCGGCGCACCTTGCCCCGATTGATCTTGGGGAACAGGCTGGCCAGCTCCAGGCCTTCGGGGGTCATCAGGAAGTCGTGCACGAACTGCTCCGAGCCCGTCTCGGCCATGCCCTCGGCGGAGGTCGGATCGGCCAGGCCCTCGAAGAAATAGGCGACCGACGACTGCAGGCTGCGGGCGATCTCATACAGCTTGCTGGCGCTGACGCGATTGGCGCCGCGCTCGTATTTCTGCACCTGCTGGAAGGTCAGGCCCAGGTCCTCGGCCAGCCGTTCCTGGCTGACGCCGAGGATCTTGCGACGCATCCGGATACGGGCGCCGACATGCAGGTCGATCGGATTGGGGTGACGGTCTTGGTCGGAGGGAGCGCTCATGCCTACGCTTGATAGCTGAAATTGCGGTTTTTATTCAGCCTATCTCTAACGAAATTGTAATAATTAAAAGCCCTTACCCACCTTCAGGCGAACTCCGGCGAACGCCGATATCAAAATCATCAGGATAAACGGGGTGTTTCCCAGCCGGCCAAAGGGCGTGGCCGTCCCCATATCGGGGAGAACCCCGTCGATCACGCCCGCATCGCCCAGGTTCAATTGGGCGCCGCCCACGATCTTGCCCCTGGCGTCGATCAGGGCCGAGACGCCGGTAGGCGTGGCGCGAATGATCGGCAGGCCCGTCTCGATGGCGCGATAGCTGGCCAGGTTGAGGTGCTGCAGTGGTCCGGAGGTGACACCGAACCAGGCGTCGTTCGAGACATTGACCAGGGCGCGGACCCTGGGATCAGGCTTGGCCAGACCCGGAAACAGCGCCTCGTAGCAGATCAGCGGCTGGACGATCAGATCGGGCGCCACCTGCAGGGGGGCCGGGCGCGGGCCGGTCTCGAAGCCGTCGCCCAGATGGGCCATGCTCTTGACGCCCAGGTCCGTAAGCAGGGCGTCCATCGGCAGGAACTCGCCGAACGGCACCAGGCGGTGCTTGTCATAGATCCCGACCACCTCGATGTCGTCGGCGCCGCGTCTCAGGGCGACCAGGCTGTTGAAATAGACCGGATCCTGCAGGGTCCCGTCCTGGCGATATCCGCCGATCAACAGCAGCTGCCCGGGTTGCAGGGCGTCGATGATGGCGTCGCGAACCCAGACGCCGGGCGCCAGATACTCGTTCAGCGACAGCGGCAGGGCGCCTTCGGGCCAGACGACGATGTCGGCCGGCTTGCCGTCCTTGTAGGGCCGGGCGGTCAGGTCGACATAGGACTGGGCGATCTGGACGAAGCGGCCCTCGTCCCACTTGAGGTCCTGCTGGATATTGGCCTGGACGATGCGGACCGTGGGCGTGGTGGTCTTGGGCGTGGTGGTCTTGGGGGCCGGCGCGGCGGGCATCCAGCCATTGATGTAGAGCGCCGCCAGCAGGGCCGCAGCCGCCGCGATGGCCTTGCGTCCGGCCAGGCCGTCGCGCCAGACAGCCGGGGCGGCGGCGATCGCCAGGGTGATCCAGGTCAGGCCATAGGCGCCGACGATGGCGGCGGCCTGGGAGGGGGCCGAGCCAGCCTTCCAGGTCTCGCCGGGCAGGTTCCAGGGAAAGCCGGTCAGGACATGGCCTCGGGTCCATTCCAGCGCCGCAAACGCGCCGGCGAACACCAGCACGCGGCGCACGCCCGGCGGTCTGGCCAGGCGATACGCCACGGCGGCCACGCCCCAGAACAGGGCCAGACCCCCCGCCATGGCGGCGATCGCGAACGGGGCCATCCAGCCCTGGTTGGCCGCGTCGACCAGAAAGGCCTCGCCGATCCACCAGGTGCCCAGACCAAAATAGCCCAGCCCCGCCAGCCAGCCCCGGAAAAAGGCCGCGCGCAGCGGGCGCGGGTCATCGATCGTGTCGAGCAGCCAAAGCAGCAGGGCGTAGCCCAGCAGGCCCGGCAGCACGCCGAACGGCGGATGGGCCAGGGCGGCGGCGAGACCCGCCAACAGGGCCAGGCCCCGTTCGCGCCACGGCGTCGCCAGTTTCAGGTTCACGAGGCCGCAGCTTCCGCCGGTTGAGAGGCCGCGCCGGGGATGGCGGCCGGCCGCACCCGCACCCGGCGCACCCGGCGCGGATCGGCCTCGACCACTTCCAGGTCATAGCCATGCGGATGGGCGATCACCTCGCCCCGCTGCGGCACGCGGCCGGCCAGGGCCACGACAAGGCCAGCGACCGTATCGATGTCTTCTTCCATGTCGGGCGGGGCCAGTTCGCGACCCAGGGCCGCTTCCAGTTCTTCGAGCGGCGCGCGGGCGTCAGCCTCGAACACCCCGCCGGGACGGGCGACGATGCCGGCGACGGTGGCGTCATCGTGCTCGTCGTCGATGTCGCCGACCACCGCCTCGATCAGGTCTTCCATGGTGACCAGGCCGTCGGTGCCGCCAAATTCGTCGATGACCAGGGCCAGGTGGATGCGGCTGGTCCGCATGCGCAGCAGCAGGTCGGCGGCCCGCATCGAGGCGGGCACGTACAGCGCCTCGCGCCGCACCTTGTGCAGAACGACGTCGGTTCCGCTGGGGCGCTTCTCGCCGGCCGCCAGCATGCGGAACACGTCCTTGACGTGGACCACGCCCACCGGATCATCGAGCGTTTCTCGGTAGATCGGCATCCGCGAGTGTTCGGCCTCGGTGAACTGGGCGATCAGGGCGTCGAACGGCGTGGACAGCTCGACCGAGACAATGTCGGCGCGCGGCGTCCGGGCGGGCGGGCGGGTTCCGCCGCCCCCGAAAGCTGCTTGCGCATCCTGCGAAAAAACGCCCGCACGCCCCGGCTCTGTCGAGCTGGACCGCCGGGCTGTGGACTAGAGTCGTCGCTTGGCATGGCCTCTGGAGTCACCCCTGCTCGGTCACATCGGCGGCGTAAGGGTCCGGGATATCCAGGGTGGCCAGGATCTCGCGTTCCAGGGCCTCCATGGTCTCCGCCTCTTCGTCGCCTTCGTGGTCGTATCCTAGAAGATGCAATACCCCATGCGCCACCAGATGTTGCAGGTGATGCGCAAGAGGCTTGCCCTGCTCGATCGCTTCGCGCTGGCAGACGCCGAACGCCAGGACGATATCGCCGATCTGACCTTCCGGATTGGCCTCAGGTCCTTGGGGCGACGGGAACGACAGGACGTTGGTGGCATAGTCCTTCTGGCGAAAGTCGCGGTTCAGGGCCTGAACGCTGTCATCGTCGGCCAGCAGGATGACGATCCCCTGGCCCTCGATGTCCTGATGGGCGTCCAGCACCGCCTGGGCGGCGCGCCAGACCAGGGCTTCGGTTTCGGGCTCGGCCTTCAGCCAGGCCTCGTCCTCGATCTCGATGTCGACAGTCATGGTCATTGGTGGGGGGTCATTGGTGGGGGGTCATCAGCGGGGCGTGCTCTGGGCCGCGTCGGCGTCGTAGGCCTTGACGATCCGCTCCACCAGCGGGTGGCGCACCACGTCGGCGGCGGTGAAGCGCGAGACCGAAACCCCCTCGACCCCTTCCAGGATCGACACGGCGTGGGCCAGGCCCGAATCGCGCGGATTGAGCAGGTCGATCTGGGTCGGATCGCCCGTCACCACCATGCGCGAGCCTTCGCCCAGGCGGGTCAGGACCATCTTCATCTGCAGGCGCGAGCAGTTCTGGGCCTCGTCGACGATGACGAACGCATGGGCCAGGGTGCGGCCGCGCATGAAGGCGATCGGGGCGACTTCGATTTCCAGCTTCTCGCGGCGCCGACGCAGCTGCTCGGCGCCCATGATGTCGGTCAGGGCTTCCCAGACCGGGGCCATGTAGGGGTCGACCTTCTCGTTCAGGTCGCCGGGCAGAAAGCCCAGCTTCTCGCCGGCCTCGACGGCGGGGCGGGTGACGATCAGGCGATCGACCTCGCCGCGCAGCAGCATGCCGGCCCCGTGGGCCACGGCCAGGAAGGTCTTACCGGTGCCGGCCGGACCCAGGCCAAACGACAGCGGATGGCTGCCCATGGCTTCCATGTAGCGGGCCTGGCCCTTGGTCTTGGGCGAGACTGAGCCCTTGCGCACCGTGCGCGCCGAGGCCTGGCCGCCGGTGCTCTGGGCCTCGCCGACGGCGATCCGCACATCGGCCTCGACCACTTCCTCGCCGGCGTCGGCGCGCGCTGCAAGATCGTTGAGCGCCCGCTTGGCGCCCGTGCGGCCCTTGACGTCGCCCGTGATGGTGACGCCGCCGCCCGGGGTCTCGATCAACACCCTGAAGGCGTCCTCGATCAGGGCGGCGTGACGGCCACCGGGACCGGAGACGGCATGGACGGCGTCGTCCGACAGCGGCAGGAACTCAGGGGTGCGGCTCAAGCGGTCTCCAGAACGGCAGAGGTTTCCAGAACGCCGCCCAGGCTCATCTTGGCGGCGCTGTCGATACGGACCGGAACGATCGTCCCGAGCAGATGATCCCCGCCCTCGGCGTGGACGGCCTGGAGATAGGGACTGCGGCCGACGATTTGACCGGCGTGACGGCCCTTTTTCTCAAACAGCACCGGCAGCACCTTGCCGACCTGGGTCGCGTTGAAGGCCTTTTGCTGCTCATCCAGCAGCTGGTTCAGGCGCTCCAGCCGCTGCGCCTTCACCGCTTCGTCGACCTGGCCGGTCATGGCCGAGGCGGGCGTGCCGGGGCGGCGCGAATATTTGAACGAGAAGGCAGAGGCGAAGCCAACCTCGCGGACCAGCTCCAGGGTCTTTTCGAAATCGCCGTCGCGCTCGCCGGGGAAGCCGACGATGAAGTCGCCGCTCATGGCGATGTCGGGCCGCGCAGCGCGGATCTTCTCGATCAACCGCACATAGCTCTCGGCCGTGTGGTCGCGGTTCATCGCTTTGAGAATCTTGTCCGATCCCGCCTGCACCGGCAGGTGCAGATAGGGCATCAGTTCCGGCAGCTCGCCATGAGCCTCGATCAGGTCATCGCCCATGTCGCGCGGATGGCTCGTCGTATAGCGGATGCGGTCCAGGCCATCGATCTTGGCCAGCTGGCGCACCAGCTTGGCCAGGGTGGAGCCATCGCCGTCATAGGCGTTGACGTTCTGGCCCAGCAGGGTGACCTCGCGCACACCCTGGTCGGCCAGGCGGCGGGCCTCTTCGAGGATGTCGTTCACGGGCCGCGACCATTCGCCGCCGCGCGTATAGGGCACCACGCAGAAGGTGCAGAACTTGTCGCAGCCCTCCTGCACGGTCAGGAACGCCGTGACGCCATTGACCTGGCGCTCGGCCGGCAGGGCGTCGAACTTCTCGTCGGCGGCAAAGCTGGTCGACAGCCGCTCGCCGGTGGCCCGGTGAGCGCGGGCGATCAGCTCGGGCAGCTGGTGATAGGATTGCGGACCCACGACCAGATCCACCGCCTTCTGGCGGGTCATGATCTCCTGGCCCTCGGCCTGGGCCACGCAGCCGGCCACGGCGATGGTCATGCGACCGCCGTCCGCCGCCTTGCGGTCCTTCATCAGCTTGATCTGGCCAAGCTCCGAATAGACCTTTTCGGTGGCCTTCTCGCGGATGTGGCAGGTGTTGAGCACCACCAGATCGGCGCCTTCGGGCTCATCGACCACGCCATAGCCCAGCGGACGCAGGACATCGGCCATGCGCTCGCTGTCATAGACGTTCATCTGACAGCCGTAGGTCTTGATATAGAGGCGCTTTTGCGGGGTCTCGCTCATCCGGCGAGGTTATGAGGGCGTGAGGGCGCTGGCGCAAGATCGGCGCTGCAAGTCCTCCCCCTTCAGGGGGAGGACTTTAGGCCGCGATCACTCCTCGATCGGAACCCCATAAAGCTCCAGCCGGTGGTCGATCAGCCTGTAGCCCAGCCGCTGCGCGATGGCGTTCTGCAGGGCCTCGATCTCCTCGTCCACGAACTCGACGACCTTGCCGGTCTTCATGTCGATCAGGTGGTCGTGGTGATGGCTGGGCGTTTCTTCATAGCGCGAGCGGCCGTCGCGGAAGTCGTGGCGCTCGATGATGCCGCTCTCCTCGAACAGGCGCACGGTGCGATAGACCGTGGCGATCGAGATGTGCGGGTCAACAGAGTGGGCGCGGCGGTGCAGCTCTTCCACATCCGGATGGTCGTCGGCGGCCGACAGCACGCGGGCGATGACCCGACGCTGGTCGGTCATGCGCATGCCCTTCTCGATGCAGAGTTTTTCGAGTCGATCCAAGGCGGCGCCTCCGTCTGAGTCGATGGCAGGATAGGCGGTCGAGCCCTAGCTGTTAAGCGCTCGCCGCATGACAATCGCGTCCCTAGCGCCATCCTGATGGGGATAATAGCCCTTGCGAAGGCCAACCCTGGCAAAGCCGGTGGCGGCATAGAGCGCAATGGCCCCTGCGTTGTCGGCCGCCACCTCCAGGAACATGGCTTCGGAGCCGGTTTCGGAGGCAATGCCGGCGGCCATCTCGACCAGGGCGCCGCCCCAGCCGCGTCGCCGCGCGGCCGGGTCGACGCCGATCGTCAGGATCTCGGCCTCGCCGGCGATCGCGCGGCACAGGATGAAGCCCTTTTCCACGCCCGGCTCGCCCGCCTCGCCCAGCACGGCGAAGACGCCGGGGGATTTCAGCAGGTCCTCGAACGCCATGGCGTCCCACGGCCGCTCGAACGCGCGGTCGTGCAGGTCGGCGAGGATAAAACAGGCCTCCAGGCCCACGGGACGCTCGCTTTCGGGAAGGCCTCGGCCAGCAAGGGCGCGCCGGACCCGATCAGGGTCACGGCCTGACCGCCATGCAGTTCGGCCAGCCGCGCGGCGGCCGAGCCCAGATCCAGGGCGTCGGGCGCCATCAGGGCGGTCCCGCGGTCGAAGATCTGCAGATAGACCTGGCTCATCCGCGCATCCAGCACGGCGGCGACGAAACCGGGCGTTCCGAAGGCCAGGGCCTCCAGCGTGCTAACCCCGACGCAGGGGATCGACAGGGCCGTGGCCAGGCCCTTGGCGAAGGCCAGGCCCACGCGCAGGCCGGTGAACGAGCCTGGCCCCACCGTGACGCCGATCCGGGTCAGGTCGGAAAACGTCACGCCGGCCTCGAGCGCGAGCTCTCGCGCCAGAACGCCGATACGCTCCTGGTGGCCGCGGGTCATCGGCTCACTGCGCGCCGCCAGCACGCGGTCGCCGTCCAGGATCGCGACGGCGCTCGCGCCCAGGCAGGTGTCTATGGACAGGATCATGGGTGTCAGGCCGAGCCGACGGCCGCGCCCTCGATGGGTCGCCAGACCAAGCCGTTCAGCTGACCCTTGGCGTTCAGGGTCTCGACCGTCGGCAGGCCGCCCTGGGTCCAGCCGCGCACGCCGATCAGGTACTGCACATTGGGCGCCTCGGGGCGAACGCAGACCACGGTGTTGACGTCGCGACCCTCGCCGGCCCGGCAATGGGCGATGTCGAGGCCAAGCGCCGACCATTTGGTCAGCAGGGTCTCGTCCCTGGGGCCGCGCACATCGCCGCCTTCAAGGCGGATCGCGCCGAGGTCGCCGTCCTCGTTCCGGCTGATCTCCATCAGCGGGATCTGGTTCTGCTCGACCGTGATGATCGGCGCGGCTGGCCCCGGCCCCGAATGCAGGAAGGCGCTCTTGACCACCGCCTTGGGGAACAGCGCCGCCAGGGTCGGGGCGTCGAAGGCCGTCGCGCTGGTGATCGGGCCCACGCCCTGGGCGCTGACGGCCAGCGGGCCCCCGGCATGGGGCGTCACGGCGACGGCGACCGAGGCGCTTTGGCCCTCTGCGGCGGGCGGCGGGGCGGCTCCGGCCTCGTCGGCCTTCTTCTCCACCGGACCGCAGGCGGCCAGGAGCAGGATGGGCAGGGCGATGAAGGCGAGGCGCTGGGTCATGGGCTGGTTTTAGCGCGTGTGCGTCACATGCACAAAACAACCGTCGCCTCCGGACGCCGAAACGACCGGAGGTTCAGGTTCGGACCCGATCCTTACTCACGCGGACCGGGCCAAACTCAGATGATCTTGGCGGCTTCCTCGAAGGCGAGGCGCGGGCCGCGCGGGAACAGGCCCTCGTCGGTGCCGTAACCAATGGAAGCAATGAAATTGGACTTTATGTTGGTCCCGGCGAAAAATTCCGCGTCGACCCCGGCATTGTCGAAGCCTGACATCGCGCCAACGTCCAGGCCGAGCGCCCGGGCGGCGAGGATGAAATAGCCGCCCTGCAGCGAGCTGTTGCGGAACGCGCCCCATTCCTTGGCCACCGGATCAGCGAACCAGGTCTTGGCGCCCGGAGCGTGCGGGAACAGCTTGTCGAGGGTTTCGGGGAAGTCGAGGTCGTAACCGACGATCACCGTGGCCGGGGCCTGCAGGATCTTGGGGCCGTTCGAGCCGGACGACAGCGCCGCCAGCTTGGCCTTGGCTTCCGGGCTGGTCACGAACACGAAACGGGCCGGGGTCGAGTTGGCGGCCGTGGGGCCAAACTTCACCAGGTCGTACAGCTCGCGCAGCAGGCTCTCGGGAAGCGGGTCGGTCTTCCAGCCATTGCGCGTGCGCGCCTCTGTAAACAGTTGGGCGAGCGCCGGAGCGTCGAGCTTGGCCATGTGCGATCCTCAGAGGGGCTATCAGCAACTAATCTGGTTGCGATATAGGTCTTCGACGCGCCCGCGCAAGTCGGGGCCGGGGCAGAAAAGCTAGAGCGTCTGCTCGACCCGGGTGACCTCGGGCACATAGTGCTTGAGCATGTTCTCGACGCCGGACTTCAGGGTCGCCGACGAAGACGGGCAGCCCGAGCAGGCGCCGCGCATGTGCAGCCAGACCACGCCGGTGGCCGGCTCGAACCTGCTGAAAACGATGTCGCCGCCGTCCTGGGCCACGGCCGGGCGGATGCGGGTGTCGAGCAGTTCCTTGATCTCGGCGACGATCTGGCTGCTTTCCTCGTCATAGACGCCGTCGTCGTCATGACCGCTTTCTGTTGCGTCGAGCAGCAGGGGCCGGCCGCTGGTGAAGTGGTCCATGATGGCCGCCAGGATCGGCGCCTTCAGGTGCGGCCACTCGGCGTCCGGGTCCTTGGTCACGGTCAGGAAGTCAGGACCGAAGAACACCCGCGTCACGTCGCCCAGCTGGAACAGGGCCTTGGCCAGCGGCGAGGACTCGCCTTCGTCCGCCGTCTTGAACTCGCGAGCGCCCTCCCCCAGCACGTCGCGGCCGGGCAGGAACTTCAGGACCTCGGGATTGGGGGTGGTTTCGGTCTGGATGAACATGGTGGAGAAATGGACCTCGCCAGCCTTCGGCGCAAGATGCGCGGGTGACCACAAAGAAAGGTGACACAGGCGTCATTTTCTGGCGTGATGCGGAAAACAACGATCCTTGGGAGGGGTCCGCCATGAGCGATGGTTCAATCGATCTGAGCAAGGCCGCGCTGAGCGCCGCCGCCTGGTCCACGCCGCTGGAAGACTTTCACGTCGCCGATCCGGCCCTGTTCCAGGCCGACGCCATGTGGCCCTATTTCGAGCGCCTGCGGAAAGAAGACCCCGTCCACTGGTCCAGGGGCAACGAGGAGGTCGGGCCCTACTGGTCGGTGACCCGCTATAACGACATCATGGCGGTCGACACCAATCACCAGGTGTTCTCGTCGGACGCCCATCTGGGCGGCATCACCATCCGCGACTTCGACGAGGACTTCGTCCTGCCGATGTTCATCGCCATGGACCCGCCCAAGCACGACATCCAGCGCAAGACCGTCAGCCCGATCGTCTCGCCCCAGAACCTGGCCAAGCTCGAAGGTCTGATCCGCGAGCGGGTCAATCTGATCCTCGACGACCTGCCGATCGGCGAGCCCTTCGACTGGGTCGACCGGGTGTCGATCGAGCTGACCACCCAGATGCTGGCCACCCTGTTCGACTTCCCGTGGGAAGAGCGCCGCAAGCTGACCCGCTGGTCGGACGTGGCCACGGCCTCGCCGGAAAGCGGCATCGTCGAGAGCGAGGACGCCCGCCGGGCCGAGCTGCTGGAATGCCTGGCCTATTTCACCAATCTCTGGAACGAGCGGGTCAATGCCGAAGAGCCGGGCGGTGACCTGATCTCGATGCTGGCCCAGGGCGAAGCCACCAAGAACATGCCGCCCATGGAATATCTGGGCAACATCATCCTGTTGATCGTCGGCGGCAATGACACCACCCGCAACTCGCTGACCGGCGGCCTCTATGCCCTGTCCAAGAACCCCGAGCAGGAAGCCAAGCTGCGGGCCAATCCCGAGCTGATCCCCTCGATGGTCTCGGAAATCATCCGCTGGCAGACGCCGCTGGCCCACATGCGCCGCACCGCCCTGCAAGATGTGGAACTGGCCGGCAAGCAGATCAAGAAGGGCGACAAGGTCGTCATGTGGTACGTCTCGGGCAACCGCGACGACACGGTGATCGAAGACGCCGACAGCTTCATCATCGACCGCGAAAACCCCCGCCGCCACCTGTCGTTCGGCTTTGGCATCCACCGCTGCGTGGGCAACCGCCTGGCCGAGATGCAGCTGAAGATCGTCTGGGAAGAGATCCTCAAGCGCTTCCCGAAGATCGAGGTGCTGGACGAACCCAAGCGGGTCTATTCCAGCTTCGTGAAGGGCTATGAGACCCTGACGGTGCGGATCCCCGAGCGGGTCTGATTTCCTTCTCCCCTTGCGGGAGAAGGTGGCGGCTGAAAGCCGACGGATGAGGGGTTGCGCGAACGCCCCTCATCCAGCCGGTTTCGAACCAAGGCCGAAAGGTCTTTCGACCCCTCATCCGGCGCTCCGCGCCACCTTCTCCCGCAAGGGGAGAAGGAAGAGGCCTTCTAAGCCCCCCAGAACCCCACCAGCGTCTTCACCTCGGCCACGGTCGGGGCCGCGACTTCACGCGCGCGCTCCGCGCCCCTGGCCAGGATGCGATCGATCTCGGCCGGGTCGGCCAGCAGCGAACGCATACGCTCGCCGACCGGGGCCAGCTTCTCGACGGCCAGCTCGGCCAGGGCCGGCTTGAAGGTTCCAAAGCCCTTGCCGGCGTAGTCGGCCAGCACTTCAGCCTTCGTCCGGCCGTCCAGCGCCGCGAAGATGCCGACCAGGTTGTCGGCCTCGGGACGGGTCGCCAGTTCTTCCAGGGTTTCCGGGAGCGGCTCAGGATCGGTCCGGGCCTTTTTCACCTTGGTGGCGATGGCGTCGGCGTCGTCGGTCAGGTTGATGCGGCTGTAGTCCGACGGGTCAGACTTGCTCATCTTGGCCGAGCCGTCGCGCAGGCTCATGATCCGCGCGCCGGGACCCTGGATCAGGGGGTCGGGCTGCGGGAAGAAGTTGGGCGCTGCAAAGTCGTGGTTGAACTTGGCGGCGATGTCGCGGGTCAGTTCCAGATGCTGCTTCTGGTCCTCGCCCACCGGCACGTGAGTGGCCTTGTAGATCAGGATGTCGGCGGCCTGCAGCACCGGATAGGTGTAGAGGCCGACGCTCGAGCGCTCCTTGTTCTTGCCGCTCTTTTCCTTGAACTGGGTCATGCGGTCCAGCCAGCCCAGACGGGCCACGCACTGGAAGATCCAGGCCAGTTCGGCGTGCTCGGGCACGGCCGACTGCGGGAAGATGGTGGCCTTGGCCGGGTCGAGACCGGCGGCCAGATAGGCGGCGGCGATCTCGCGGGTCTGCTGGGCCAGGGCGGCCGGCTCCTGCCAGACGGTGATGGCGTGCAGGTCGGCCACGAAGATGAAGGTGTCGATCTCGTGCTGCAGGCGGGCGAACTTCACCAGCGCGCCCAGATAGTTGCCCAGGTGCAGGGCGCCGGAGGGTTGCACGCCGGAGAGCACGCGGGCGGGGCCCGCATAGGCGGCGGCGGTTTGGTCAGTCATGGCTTCAGCCTTGGATCTTGAAACTTGGAATGGCGAGCGCGGCAGCGCGAACCGCGCCGAAACGCGGAGATCAGGGTCAGCGGGAGCCGCGCCATCGCGGCGCGAAGGGACCGATCAAAGCCATGGACGCTGGTTACCGCTCCGGACGCCGCAGGGCAAGCCTAGCGCCGGCCGCGCCGCAGCACGGTCTTGGCTTCCGCGATCGTCACCCCGCCCGAGAGCAGCAGCAGCAACGGATAGAGCCCCGCCGCCACGGCGCATGTCGCCAGGATCGCCAGCTCCTTGGCGGAGGCGAGGCCCAGCCCCAGGATCGGCGCCTCGATGGCGGCGCGCCAGTGCGACATCGCCGCCAGGATCAGGCCCAGGGCGACGCTGGCCGCCAGCACGCGGACGATCTTGCCCCAGGCGTGAAGGCTGGGGGTGTAGTCGCCGCGCTTGCCCAGGGTCAGCACCATCTGCAGCACATTGATCCACGAGGCGGCGCTGGTCGCGGCGGCCAGGCCCGGCACGCCCATGACCGGGAACAGGGCCAGGCCCAGGCCGATGTTCACGGCCACGGAAACCAGGGCAAAGCGCATCGGGCTCTTGGTGTCGCCCCGCGCGAAAAACGCCGGCGACAGGATGCGGGCCAGCACGAAGGCCGGCGTGCCCCAGCCATAGTGCAGCAGGGCGTTGGCGGTCTG
>NCEV01000072.1 GCA_002280875.1 Caulobacter sp. 32-67-35
CGCGAAGCGTCGGCCTTGAGTGACCTGATCAGCCCTGCGATCGTCTCGCCGTGAGATGTAAGGATGGCTCTGCCCAGAGGGGCGGCGGCTTCGCCGAGCAATACAGCGCGCCTGAGTTCACATAGGGCGACGCAGGGCATCCCCCCACCTCTATCCCCGCCTGCCGCCAAAACTTCCCCCGCTCCTTCAACGCCTTACTAAAAAACCGCCGCCCCAATCCCCACCTCTCACCCCGGCCGCATAATGCTGCCCATGACCGAACACAGCTCAGAAACCCCACCCACCTATTTCCGTCTGTCCGAGGCCTCGTGGGCCGAGATCGGGGAGGCCTATCGCAACGGCGCGACCGCCAAGGAGCTGTCGGCGCTGTGGCGGGTGGCGCCCGGCAGCATCTATCGCCATGCCTGCAAGGAGGGCTGGACCAAGAAGGTCAGCGCCGACGCGGTGGCGCGGGCCCATGTGGCGGCGCGGCGGGCGGAGGCCGAGGCTCGGCGAGCGGCGGGGGCGGTGTCGGCGCCAGCGCGGCGCGCGGACGGCGTGGCGGCCTGCGGTCCGCCGCCCTCGTCCGATCCGGCCGACCTGAGGGCGGCGGCGCTGGCGCGGCTGGCCGGCGCGATCCATGACGGGCGCGACCACGAGGCCCTGCGGCTGTCGGCGCTGGTCCAGAGGCTGGACAGGCTGATCGAGACGGCGGGCGAGCCGGGCGGGGCCGAGGCCGCCGCCACGAGCGTCCCGCAATGGCCTGGAGAGCCCGGCAAGCGGCCCTGGCCGACGCCGCCTCCGGAGGGCTATCCCGACGACGGCGGGTATTTCATCGACTGGCGCCCGACGCGCGAGGCGGTGGAGCGCGAGACAGAGTCCATGTTTCGCCTGATCGCCTTGACCGCCCTGGCGATGCTGCACAAGCCGGCCGCGGTGCATCCGACCTTCATGCGGATGGTCTATCGTTTCCGCCGCGACGTGTTGGGCGAGACCGACGAGCCGCGCATCCTGAGATCGGCCGAGGCGATCACCGAGCAGGCCCTGATGGCGTTGGAAGACCGCTTCTTCGAGCGCGTCGATGTGGTCAATCCCGACACCGGGGTTCGCGAGCGGCTGCGGACCTGGCCGCCGGCCGACCCGCCCTTTCCCCAGCCCGGCTGGAAGCGCAAGCGCTTGCAGACACGCGTGCCGACAATGGGCGGCAGGCGGGTCCAGGCGG
The DNA here is from genome assembly GCA_002280875.1 of Caulobacter sp. 32-67-35. Lineage (GTDB taxonomy): Bacteria > Pseudomonadota > Alphaproteobacteria > Caulobacterales > Caulobacteraceae > Caulobacter. The sequence goes on from NCEV01000072.1 coordinate 1,202, forward strand.
CGGGTTCAGGCGGCGAACCGGGCTGGCAGGACGCGCGCTAGAGCATTTTCCGATAAGTGTGAAACGGTTATCGGATCGAAAAATGCTCTAAACTTTTGATTTAGAGCCCTTTTCGCCCGACCCTGATGAAGCCAACAGGCGGAAGATGTCGGGGCGGGTGGTCCACAGGGCGTCTTCGTCGTCGGTCAGGGCCATCGGCGTGCCGACGCCGCCGGGGGTGGTCTTGACCACGATCAGGCGCTCTTCACCGGTGGGCTTGAAGCTGAGGATGTCGTGGCCGGGCAGGTCGCCCGGGGCCCTGGCGAAGCGGACCTGATCGGCGAGGTCGGCGCGGCCGTGGTCGCGCAGGCGGCGCTGCTCGAAGGCCAGGACAGCGGCGCGGCCGGCCTCGGCCAGCAGGGTGTTGGCGTGGTCGCGGCCGGCGGGGTCGAACCGGGCGATCAGCTGTTCGGCGCGGGGGCTGGGCTGCAGCTGGTCGGGATCGAAGACAGGGGGCGGGCCCTCGACCAGATGCAGCGGCTCGCGGGCGGTGAACAGCACCGGCGGGCGCATGGCGGCGGCGATCAGGCCGGGCCGGCTGGAGAGCTGGCGGTCGACGGCGTCGATCAGCTGGTCATGCAGTTTCCAGCGCGGGGCGAAGTCCTTCAGGATCGGGATGCCGATCAGGGTCAGGGCGGCCGAGATGTTGCGCTGGCGAAACTCGATGGCCCCGCCGGGACGGCCGGTGACGAATCGCAGGGCGCGCTGGTGGCTGGCCGGATCGACCGGCTGGCCGGCCAACTGCTTGGCCAGCATGACGAAATAGTCGCCGGTCACGAGGTCCAGATCGGCCTCGCTCCAGTCTCCGGTCTTGTGGGTTTCCTCGCTCACGGCGCGACGATGCCTCAGGCGGGGCCGTCGCGCCACCAAAGCTTGGCCCGAGCTAGAGGGCGGGGCGGGGCGGCGTCGGGGGCGCTTCCTGAATGGGCTCATCTTCGGGTTTCAGACCCGCCGCCTTCAGGGCGCGAGACATCGAGGTCACGGGCTCGCCGCGCACCACCTGGAAGGTCAGGACATGGGTTTCGGCGGGGTTGTCGCCCAGGTTGGCGAAGCCCCCGGCCCGCTCGCCGTTGAGGGCGACCTTGTAGGTGCGGTTCGACAGCACCCGGCACAGCAGTACGAAGGTCTTCTGGTCGTTGAGCAGGCGGGGGGTCCTGATGCATTCGGGCTGCTCGCCGCCTTCGGCGACGCCGTAGTTCCAGGCCCTGGGGTTCATCGGCTGGTCGAAGGCGACCTTCACGATCAGCACGCCGGGGGCGATGGTCTCGCCCTGCGCAGGATAGGTGGCCACCACCTTGGGCGGCAGGGTCGGCGGCATCACCGTGACGGGCGAGACGGCGGTCGGCTCCTCGCGCACCTGGGCGGTCGCGGCGCTGGCGAGAAGGACGGTCAGGGCGAGGGCGCGAAGGATCATGGGCGCAGCTTGACCGGCAAGCTGGGCGTTCTCAAGGCGCCCCTCGCGCCGCGCCTGTGCTATAGGCGCCGTCATGACCGACGCTCCCGAAGAAACTCCGATCCAGCGCGCCCTGCGCCTGAAGAAGGCCGCCCTCGACGCCAAGCCGAAACCGCCGCGCGGCGGCAAGTTCCAGCGCGAGCAGGCCGCCAATGTCCAGACCGGCAAGTCCAAGCCCTGGATGACCCGCTAGACGCGGCGCGCCCTAGCCGGGCTTGCGGAACTTCAGGATGAACTGATCGGTCTTGCCGCGAATGGCCGGGTCGAAGACGCTGGCGGTGTGCGGATCGCTGGAGTCGCGCAGCAGCGGGCTTTCGGCCTCCAGCTTGAAGCCGGCGGCCTCGACCTCGGCCTTGACGGCGGCGATCTCGATGCGGTGCAGGTCGTGGGCCACCGTGGTCCCGGCGCCGGCGGCGGCGGCGTGGTCGATGATCACGAACAGCCCGCCCGGCTTCAGCGACTTGAACACCTCGGCATTGACCCCGGCGGCCGTGGCCTTCGGGAAGGGCTTGAGGTGCAGGTCGTGATAGTTCTGGACGGTGAACACCAGGTCCAGACTGTCGGGCAGGTCCAGGGCCAGCAGGCTGCCGTCCAGCGGTTTGGCATTGGGCAGGGCGGCCGAAACGGTCTTGAGGTTTTCGCCATACTTGGCCGAGAACTGGATGAACTCGGCGGGCTGATAGGCATAGACCGTGCCGGTGGACCCTACCGCGCCCGACAGGATGCGGGTGAAATAGCCGCCGCCCATGATGAAATCGACTACGCTGGCGCCGGGCTTCACCTCGGCGAAGGCCAGGATTTCGCCGGGATGGCGGGCCGCGTCGCGGGCGGTGTCCTCGGCGGGACGGGCCGGACTGGCCAGGGCGGCGGTGATGTTGGCGGGAACCTGGGCGAAGGCGGCGCTGCTGACGGCCCCCAGCGCCAACGCTGCGACTGCGGAGGCCATGGACTTGCGGATCATGCGTCGTCTCCCTGATTTTTCCCAACGGGTACCAGCTTTCAAAGCTTCAGCGAACGGCGTTCTCATGAATTCTCGGTAACACGCCGCCGCGCCTTCCCCAGCGTCGCCCTTCCCCTGCCCCGCCGCTTGCCCCCATGATCGCGGCAACGAGAAAAGACGGGGGAGGCTTGGATGCGGTGGATCCTGCGCGGGATCGGCGGACTGCTGGCGCTGATGGTGCTGGCCGTGGTCGCCCTGATCATCATCGACCGCGCCAGCCTGCAAAAGGCGCCCGACAAGGCGACCCTGATCGCGGCCGGCGAACGCTATGACGTCCGCATCCGCCGCGACGAATGGGGCGTGCCGCACATTCTGGGCAAGACCGACGCCGACGCCGCCTATGGCCTGGGTTTCGCCCAGAGCGAGGACGACTTCGCCACCCTGCGCGACGTCACCCTGGCCACGCGCGGCGTGCTGGCCCGCACCCAGGGCGCCTCGGCCGCGCCCACCGACTATGTCGTGTCGCTACTGAATGTCTGGCCGACCGTGCACGCCAATTACGACAAGCTGCCGGCCGATCTGCGCAAGGTGCTTCAAGCCTATGCCGACGGGGTCAATCACTATGCCGCCCTGCACCCGGAGCAGGTGACGCCCGGCCTGCTGCCGATCACCGGCAAGGACATTGAGGCGGGCTTTGTCTTCAAGCAGCCGTTCTTCTACGGCCTGGACGGCGAGCTGAAAAAGCTGACCGCGCCGGACGCCCCTCCCCCGCCGCCAAAGGGCTCCAACGGCCTGGCCATCGCCCCCTCGCGCAACGCCGATGGCGCCACGCGTCTGCTGGTCAATTCGCACCAGCCCTATACCGGCCCGGTGGCCTGGTACGAGGCTGTGGTCCAGAGCGGGCAAGGCTGGCACGTGGCCGGCGGCTTCTTCCCCGGCTCGCCCTTCATGCTGCACGGCCATAACGCCACCCTGGGCTGGGCCAATACGGTCTCCAAGCCCGACCTGGTCGACGTCTACAGGCTGACCATCAACCCGCAGAACAAGAACCAGTACCGGCTGGACGGCGCCTGGCGCGACTTTGAGCGCACCACCGCCACCCTGCGCGTCAGGCTGTGGGGCCCCATCGTGCTGCCGGTGCGCAAGGCCGTGCTGCGTTCAGCCCACGGCCCGGTGCTGGAAACCGGGCGCGGCGTCTTCGCCATCCGCTACGCCGGCATGGGCGAATACCGTCAGGCTGTGCAGTACTGGAAGCTGGACCGCGCCACGAACCTGGCGGAATGGCGCGCGGCACTCGCCACCCACGCCCTGCCCAGCCTGAACTATGTGTATGGCGACGCGGCGGGGAATATCGGCTTCGTCCACAACGGCCAGTACCCCAACCGCACGGCCAAGGCCGACTGGGCCAATGTGCTGCCGGGCGATCGCTCCGACCTGATCTGGCAGGGCTACCTGCCGGTCGAACAGAGCCCGCAGCTGTGGAATCCGCAGTCGGGCTACGTCTACAATTCCAACAACACCCCGTTCGAGGCCAGCGCTCCGGCCGACAATCTCAAGCCCGCCGACTTCCCCGCCGCGATGGGCCTGCAGACCAACATGACCAACCGCGCCCTGCGGGTGCAGGAGACGGTGGGCGTCGATCCAGCGATCACCGACGAGAGCTTCCGCCGCTACAAGTACGACCTGACCTACAGCCAGCGCTCCAGCCTGGCGGCGATGATCGAAAAGGTCACCGCCGTCGATCCGGGCGACGACAAGGACCTGGCGGCGGCCCAGGCGATCCTGAAGGGCTGGAACCGCCAGACCGACGTGAAAAATCGCGGCGCGGCCCTGGCGGCGCTGATGAGCCAGCCGATCCTGTTCGCCCGCACCAGCGGCGAGGCCGAACCCGATCCGATGGACACGCTGAAGGCCGCCATCACCAACCTGAAGACCCACTTCGGCCGGCTCGACCCCGAGTGGGGTCAGGTCAACCGCATCCGCCGGGGCAAGGTTGATCTGCCCATCGACGGCGCCGCCGACACCTATCGCTCGGTGTGGGGCATCCTGCAGAAGGACGGAACCACCACCGCCGACGGCGGTGACACTTTCATCATGTTCGTCACCTGGGACCGGGACGGGAAGCTGTCATCCGACGCCATTCACCAGTTCGGGTCGGCAACGCTGGATGCGGGGTCGAAACACCATGCCGACCAGACGCCGCTGTTCGTGGCGATGAAGACGCGGCCGGTGCTGTTTACCGAGGCGCAGTTGAAGGGGCACGTGCGGGAGGATTATCGGCCGGGGGAGAGGTAACAGCGGCTTGTTTTACCACACGCCCTTCGAATAACGTCAGAACTCGGAGCAAGTTTGCTAAGGTAAATCGACGCCGTCCAAGGAACCTGCGGCGCCGTTTGCGCGTCTGGAGCCCATGTTGAAATTCGTTCTGCTGGCGCTGACCACCGCTGCCCTCGCCTCGCCCGCCTTGGCGCACCCGGTATCGAGTCCAGGATCCTGGTCGTTCACGCTTGGCGGCGCGACCGACAATCGCTCCAAGGACGCCTCCAAGACCCGGGGGGACCCGTTTGTCCATGGTGAGGTGAAGTGGCTCAGCCCAGACGGCCTGTTCTACGGCGGCGCGGGGGTCGAGACGATCGAGTCCAATGGCTCGGATGTGGAATACCAGCTGAACCTGGGCGTCCGCCCCACGCTGGCCGGCGTCGATCTCGACCTGAACATCGCCCACAAATGGCAGGCTGATGCGAATCCCGGCGCCGACAACAAGACACTCGAACTTACCGCCAGCGTGAGCCGTTCGATCGGCCCGGCCAGCGCCCGCTTGCTACTGCAGCACTCGCCGGAAGGCGCAGGCGCAACACGGGCCTGGACCTGGGTAGAGGCCAGGCTGGGCTGGGATCTTGCCCCCAACCTGTCCGCCAGCACCGCCGTGGGCCGTCGCGAGCAGAGCGCCAATATTGACTATACCGGATGGAATGCGGGCGTGACCTATGCCGTCAATGACCGCCTGGACCTGGATCTGCGCTGGCATGATACGGACGCGCTGGCGCAGGGTCCTCAGTATGCGGGCGCGCTGGTCGCCGGGCTGAACGTCGAGTTCTGATCCCCGGCCGCCGCCAGGCAAGCCCTCAGATCCGCGCACCGGACCGGCAATCGTGTCGCCGTGAGAAGTAGCGCCCCGCGTGCGTTCAGCTACGGTTCAGCCGTACGGCCTAGCTTGGCTTCATAAAGTTCAAAGCGTGGGGAAACCGCAATGCGCAAGACCATCAGCCTGATCGCCCTTGGCGTCGCCTCCAGTATCGGCGCGGCCGCCCAGGCCCAGGCGCCCAACTGGAACGGCCCGTACCAAGAGCCGCCGCGCGGCTCCTATGTCGAGACGTGCCGCGAGATCACCACCTTCAATGGCAACGTCTATGCGCGTTGCAAGACCAGCGATGGCCGCTGGACCTGGACCGGCGCCCATCTGCGCGACTGCAACAACCAGGGCCTGGCCAATGCCGGCGACGGCCGGCTGATCTGCCAGAGCCTGGTCGGCGGCGGGGGTCGCGGCGGCGGCCGTCCGGGTGGCGGCGGCAACGCCTATCGCGCCGACGCGGTGCTGTTCGAGCACGCCGGCTATGAGGGCCGCCCCTATGAGGTGCGCGGCGACATGCCCGACCTGACGGCCATCAAGTTCAACGACGTGGCCTCGTCCATCCGGATCATGCGCGGCGAATGGCAGGTCTGCGAACACACCAACTATCAGGGCCGCTGCTGGACCCTGACGCGCGACGAGGGCCTGTTCAACAGGGACCTGAACGACAGGATCAGCTCGATCCGCCGCGTGCGCTAGAACGCCGGCCAAAAACCGCGGCGACCTCTTGATGGCTGCCGCGCGCCATGGCTAAGCTCCCGCGCCTTTTGCTGGAGCTTAGCGCATGCGCAAGATCGTCGTCCTGGCCGCCGCGGCCGCCGCCCTGCTGGTCTCGGCCTGCAACACCGTCGAAGGCGTGGGCCGCGACGTCTCGGCCGCCGGCCGCGCGGTCACCGACACGGCTCGCGACGTGAAGAACTAGACGGCTCAGGCGTCTTCTTCGCGGGACGTCTCTATGGCGATGGCCTGTTTTTCGTGAGGCGCGATCTCCTGGTCCGACGCCTTGCGCACCGCCTGTTCGGCGCGCGAGGCGGCGGGCGGGCGATCGTCTTCAGGCGGCATGGCGGGACCGTTTTCCGGCATGGTGGTCTGGCTCCGTTTCAAGCACGATCCTGAAACGCGGGGCCGCCGCCCAGGTTGCACAGAGCATGGCTGCCAAGCCAAAGCCACCGAACGCCGATTTTGATAGTTAAGATTACCTGCCACGCCGATATTGTTCAGATCATGTTCGAACTGAAACATATCGATACTTGATAATGGACATGTTTATGTCCGATTAACTAACAGATGCGTCGCTAAGTCACCTTTCAACATGCGACGAGGGGGCGCATATAGAGGGCATGTCGAGTAGCTCACCCCCCCATGTCCTGACCGGCCTCAAGCGTGGCATTCTGCACCGCTGCCCCAACTGCGGCGACGGCCGGTTGTATGTGCGTTATCTGAAAGTCGATTCCGACTGCGAGGTCTGCGGTCATGACCTGGCCGACTATCCGGCCGATGACGGCCCGGCCTATTTCACGATCCTGATCATCGGCCATCTGTTCGTGGCCCCGCTGCTGCTGTTCCCGTTCATCTGGAAAGCGCCGGTGGGCCTGGTTCTGCCCTTGACCATCCTGCCCCTGGCGGCCCTGACCCTGCTGCTGCTGCCGCGGGTCAAGGGCGCGGTGATTGGCGCCCTGTGGGCGATCAAACTGCGCAAGGCCGAGGATACGCCCGAGGTCTGAACGCACCGCCTCCGGAACCGACAAGCAGCGCCGTACATTCCTCCCCCCGACACCGCGACCCCGGCGCTGCCGCCGAAGGTCCGGACTGAACGGGAGAACGGACATGCTCGGCACGATCCTCATCATCATTCTGATCCTAGCCTTGATCGGCGCCCTGCCGACCTGGGGTCACAGCCGTTCCTGGGGCTATTTCCCCAGCGGTGGCCTGGGCCTGATCCTGGTTATCCTGCTCGTCCTGGTCCTGATGGGGCGCCTCTAGAGCTTGCGCCGGACGCCGCCGAACAGCGGTTGGCGTCCGGCCAGGGCTTGGCCTAAGCTCCCCGCGCAACGCTTCGGGGGAATCTGGGCATGACGAAACAAGCCGCCGAGACGAGCACCGGCATGAGCCCCATGACCCGGGCCCGCGCCATTCTCGGCGGATCGGCGGGCAACCTGGTCGAATGGTACGACTGGTTCGCCTACGCCGCCTTCTCGATCTATTTCGCCAAGGTGTTCTTTCCGGAAGGCGACCAGACCGCCCAGTTCATGAAGACCGCCGCGGTGTTCGCCGTAGGCTTCCTGGCCCGCCCGGTCGGCGCCTGGCTGATGGGGCTCTATGCCGACCGCGCCGGCCGCCGCGCCGCCCTGACCCTGGCCGTGGGCCTGATGAGCCTGGGCTCGCTGATCATCGCCATCACGCCCGGCTTCGCGCAGATCGGAGCCGCCGCGCCCGCCATCCTGCTGGCCGCCCGTATCCTGCAAGGCCTGTCGGTGGGCGGGGAATACGGCGCCAGCGCCACCTATATGAGCGAGATGGCCGGCAAGAAGCGCCGCGGCTTCTGGTCCAGCTTCCAGTACGTGACCCTGATCATGGGCCAGCTGGTGGCCGCCCTGGTGCTGGTGATCCTGCAGGCCACGCTGGAGCCCGAAGCCCTGTCGGCCTGGGGCTGGCGCATCCCGTTCTTTATCGGCGCGGGCCTGGCGGTGATCGTGTTCTGGATCCGCAGCGGACTTGAAGAGTCGCAGTCCTACACCAACGCCAAGGCCCAGGGCGCGCCCAAGGCCAACACCCTGGCGATGTTCACCGAGCACCCGCGTGAGGCCTTCGCCATCATCGGCCTGACGGCCGCCGGCTCTCTGGCCTTCTATGCCTACACGACCTACATGCTGAAGTTCCTGACCAACACCACCGGCTTCTCCAAGGAGACGGCCGGGGCGGTGAACCTGGCGACGCTGGTCGGCTTCATGCTGATCCAGCCGCTGTTTGGCTGGATGTCCGACCGGTGGGGCCGGCGGCGGATGCTGATCTTCGCTTTTGGCGGCGGCGCGATCCTGGCCTGGCCGATCTTTTCGATGGTGGCCAGGGCGACCGACCCTGTTGTGGCGTTCATGCTGATCTTCGCCGCCCTGGTGGTGCAGTCGGCCTATACCTCGATCAGCGCAGTGGTGAAGGCCGAGCTTTTCCCGACCCATGTTCGCGCCCTGGGCGTGGCCCTGCCCTACGCCCTCGGCAACGCCGTGTTCGGCGGCACCGCCGAGTTCGTGGCCCTATGGTTCAAGAGCATCGGCCTGGAGAGCGGCTTCTATGTCTATCTGGCCGGCATGATGGCGATGGGCGCCGTGATCGCCTTTGCGCTTCGCGACAGCGGCAAGCACAGTCGCATTCTGGAGGACTGAGTTCTTCCGTCGAATCCCGTTCCAGCCTTAAGCTATGGCCATGCCGATCATCGACATCGTCGCCCTCGCCCTCTTCGTGTTCGCCTGGCTGTTCTATGAACCGCTGCTCAAGCGGCTGGGTGAAGGCGGACACCTGATCAACACCGACATGACGGTGATCCGGCGGCGCTGGATGCAGGAGATGGCCGTGCGCGAGGTCGCCCTGCTGGACGGCCAACTGCTGGGCCACGCCATCAATTCAGCCAGCTTCTTCGCCTCATCCAACCTGATCCTGATCGCGGCCGCAGCAGGCGTGCTGTTTGGCGGCGACACCACGCTCAAGAGCATCGAAGGTCTGGCCGTCCTGGCCCCCGCCACCCAAACCCTGTTCGAGCTGAAACTGGGGCTGGTGCTGTTTGCCCTGGCGCGCGGTCTGCTGGACTTCATCTGGGCCATTCGCCAGATGAACTATTGCCTGGCCGCCATTGGCGCCACGCCGATGTGGGCTTCACCGTCCACCCTGGCGGAATATGCCGAGGCGACCGGCGGCATCCTCAACCCCGCCCTGTCAGCCTTCAACGCGGGCGTCCGTGGATACTATTTTGCCCTGGCCGGGGCGGCCTGGCTGCTGGGGCCCTACGCCTTCATCGCCGCAACGCTGGGCGCCCTGGCCCTGTTGCTCTGGCGCCAGCGTCGTAGCCGCGCCTCGGCCGCCGTCCGCAAGGTGCGCCAGATCCTGGAACGGCAACCGGTGGTCCACGGCCCGCACATGCGCCACGCCGAAAGGGACCCGCCGGTCGATACGCTCTAGGCCAGGCCCAGTTCCGCCCGCAGCTTCTTGGTCAGCTTGGCGGCGACCAGCCCGTGAGCGCTGGTCAGCCAGTCGACAACCTCGGCCTCGTCGAGTGCGGCCAGATCGTCGAACTTCACCCACTTGGCCCGCGCCAGATACGGCGCGGGGATCGCGCGGCCGGTTTCGGTCAACACCTCGAAGGCGACGTCCGAGACCTTGAACGACACCCCGTCTTGCGCGACCGGGCCGCCCATCACCGCAAACATCTTGCCGCCCACCTTGTAGACCTGGTCGGAGCCCCACTGGATATCCATCGTCACCGCCGGCAACGCCCTGCAGGCGGCGTCGAAGGCTTGTGGGCTCAAGCCTCGACGCCCACGCCGATCGGGCAGGTCACGCCCGTGCCGCCAATGCCGCAATAGCCGCCCGGGTTCTTGGCCAGGTACTGCTGGTGATAGTCCTCGGCGAAGTAGAACGGTCCGGCGGCGGCGATCTCGGTGGTGATCGCGCCCAGACCCTTGGCCGAAAGCGCCTGGTCGTAGGCTTCCTTCGAAGCCACGGCCGCGGACGCCTGCGCATCGCTCGAGACATAGATGCCCGAACGATACTGGGTGCCGATGTCGTTGCCCTGGCGCATCCCCTGGGTGGGGTCATGGTTCTCCCAGAAGGTCTTGAGCAGCGTCTCGTAGCTGACCGCCTTCGGATCAAAGACCACAAGCACCACCTCGGTGTGGCCCGTCGCGCCGCTGCACACTTCCTGATAGGTCGGATTGGGCGTGATCCCCGCCGCATAGCCGGCGGCGGTGACATAGACGCCTGGGACCTTCCAGAAGATCCGCTCCACGCCCCAGAAGCAGCCCATCGCGAACACGGCCGTCTCCATCCCGTCAGGATAGGGCCCTTTCAGCGGATGGCCGTTGACGAAATGGGTCTGGGCGGTCGGGATCGCCGCCTCCCGACCCGGCAGGGCGGTGTCGGCAGTGGGCAGATCCAGGGACTTCTTGGCGAACAGCATGGCGGGGCCTCGGCGGGAAAACGTCTGAAGCGATATATGTGCTCCCGTCGCACATTTCATCCCTCATGGACGCTTGCCCCCGAGGGCCCCGTGAGTATATTGCGCGCCTTCCTGCGACGGGGGCCTCAACCGCCTCCGATTCCCGTGCGCATGGTGAGGTGGCCGAGTGGTTGATGGCGCACGCTTGGAAAGCGTGTTTAGGTGAAAGCCTAACGAGGGTTCGAATCCCTCTCTCACCGCCATTTCAGTCCCAAAGTGGGCACGCCGATGCCCGCCGATTTCCCGCTAGAGACCGAAGTAAGGGCACGCAGTAGCTCGCCCTTCGATCCCATGATGCGAACATGGCCTTCTCCGACCTCGACGCGCTGGGCAAAAGCGCGCAGATGGTCCCGTCGATAGCCGCCCCCATCCTGCCTGAGCCGCCGCCGCGCAGTCGCGGCGAACTTGCGTAGAACGACCGGCGTCACCGCCATACTGCCGGAGCTTTCGAGCATGGCTTGTGCCCGCTCGGAATCGACCTGCGCTTGGTCGCGTAGCGCCCGAAGGGCGACGACGCGCTCCTTCAAGGCCGGATCGTTCAGATCGGCCACGCCCGATTCGATGGCCTCATAGAGACGTTTCAGGCGAAGCTCGGTCTCGGCCGCGCGACGGTTCAACTCGGCGATATGTTCGCGGCGACGCTCGGCCCGTTCCTCGCGCCGGTCGAGGATTGAGGCCAGGATCTCCTCCAGCCGCTCGGGCTGGAGCAGCCGGTTCTCGATATGATCGCAGACGATGGCGTCGAGTTGCGGCATCGGTATGGAGCGACCGGAACAACCCGTCTCGCCCTGCCGCGCCTTGATGGAGCAGGTGTAATAGCGATAGCGCCCGCCCTTGCCGGTGCGGAGCGTCATGGCTCCCCC
>NCEV01000073.1 GCA_002280875.1 Caulobacter sp. 32-67-35
ATAATCTGCTCTTCCGTGAACCGTGATCGCTTCATTCGTCCGTCCTTTTGGTGGGCGGACTCTAATTATTCCTGGAGGAGTTTCAGGGGGTCACGTCACGGGGTGACAAGCGAATTTGTGCAAAGAAAAGGCCGCTCCGACATCGCCGGAACGGCCCAAACCTTGTCAGCTCAAGCCGACCCTAGTGATAGCGCCGGATCAGCCCCACCAGCTTGCCCTGCACCTCGACCTGGTCCGGACCAAAGATCCGGGTCTCGTATTTCGGGTTCGCCGCCTCCAGGGCGATCGAGCCACCCTTCTTGCGCAGGCGCTTCAGCGTGGCTTCTTCGCCCACCAGCGCCACGACGATCTCGCCGGACGTAGCGGTGTCGCCCTTCTTGATGATCACATAGTCGCCGTCGAGGATGCCGGCCTCGATCATCGAGTCGCCCTGCACCTCGAGCACATAGTGTTCGCCGCTGCCCAGCATCGACTCGGGGACCGGCAGGCGATCGCGTTCGTGCTGGATGGCGTCGATGGGCGTGCCGGCGGCGATCTTGCCCAGGATGGGCAGGTCGCGGCTGTCATTGGCCGGGACCGCCGAAGGCCCGCCATTGGTGGTCGCCGGAGCTCCGCCGCCTTCGACGAGCTGAGGCTTGAACGCGCCGCGCCCCTTGGGGGGAGCAGCTGTCGTGGCCTGCTGGGGCAGCTTCACCACTTCCAGCGCCCGGGCCCGGTGGGCCAGGCGACGGATGAAGCCGCGCTCTTCCAGCGCCGTGATCAGGCGGTGGATGCCGGACTTGGACGCCAGATCCAGCGCCTCCTTCATCTCGTCGAACGACGGCGACACGCCGCTCTCCTTGATGCGTTCGTGGATGAACATCAGCAGCTCGTGCTGCTTGCGCGTGAGCATCTCGACCTCGGTGAAGACGCGGAACAAACCGCAAACCCTTACGAATGTTCTCTAGGCGTTCTTCCTTAATGTCAAGTTGATCGCTAGTTAACGAAACTCAACGAAAAAAAGTAAGGAAATCAATTTAGCCGTTGATTTCATATGGGTATTTCCGACTTTGACCAAGTCGGACGTCCGACTTGGCAGTTGAAAATTGAAATCGTTCTTCTTTTGTTCGGCAGAAACAGGCGCCAACGCGAGCCGCATTTCTCATGATTTGGACGCGTGATTCTTGGCCTTCGCGGTTCAGCCTAGGCCAATCAGAGCGACTGCTGGTGTCTCGGCCAAAGTGAACCGCTTGGGTGCCAAGCATTGTGTTCAGCTAACAACGTGCAGCTTTCGGTCTGTATCGCCACTCGTATTAGGGTCGGCTACGATCCCAAATAGCAGCGCGCTTAGCTCGCGCTCCGGGATAGAAAGACGGCTCGCCAGCCGAGAGAGCGATATTCCCTGGCGCCAAAGATCAGTGAGCAACTTTGTCCAAACCTGCGAGACCTCGCGCCTCATCGGGTTGGGCTCAGCATCGCGTCCGTATTTTCCTAGCTGAATGCAATAACCACGATAATGCCAGTCGGTGATGCGCCCAGACTTGTGGAGCGTGTATGCCAGCGCGGCAGCGGAGACCCCCCAGCGCTGCTTCTTCTCAATAATGTCCCGGAGACTGCGAACCCACGGAATTTCAGCTCGAACGTCATCAGGTGGCATAAGAAACGCAGACGCAAAGGTATCGGCTTCGCTTTCAGCCTTGGGATGCGTAGAGCCCGTATGTCGGTGCATCACCAGATGGCCGAGTTCATGAGCGGCGTCAAAACGGCTTCGCTCCGCCGTCTTCAGCGTGTTGAGAAACACGTATGGTTGGTCATTCCGCCATAGTGAGTAAGCATCAAGGTGTCGCGTTTCCTCGACCAGAGAAAACACACGCACTCCATGCGCTTCCAATAGGTTCATCATGTTGCCGATGGGGCGATTGCCGATACCCCACCGCACCCGCAACCGCATAGCGGCTTCCGCAGGAGCTAGATCGCGCTCAGCGGTAAGATCGTGTGTTGGCAACTCGTATTCAGACCTAATCCAATCATCGAGTTCGAACGCAAGGGCACCCGCTGCAATTGCAGCGTCGCGCGAAGACGACGTAAGGGAACGCAGAGACCGAAAGCTAACTCCATCAGGATTGGGATATTCTGGCGTCGACTTGGCGAAGAAACCCTCGGGATAGCCAGACACCATCAGTAGCTTTTCACGAGCGATCTCCGGAAGATCATAATCTCCGCTTTCGAAACGCTGAATAGCCTTCCGATCAACACCTAGTTGCTCGGCGAATCCGATCTTCGTCAGTCCCAGCCTTCGCCGGACCAACTCTACGCGTTCGGGATTGTACATAACTATTTCCGCTTGACGGCGATATCGATGACTTCGGTAGGGGCTTCTCGCGGCGCTTTGGCGCCCATGGGCTCATGCTCTGAACCATCGAGGAGAATGATCCTCGGAAGAAACCGCGTGTACTTTCCAGCTGCGAAGTTCTGGGGCTTTGAAAGCTCGGCGCGCAATTCCCCGCCTGCCGCGTATGTGCCAAGCACATACGTCTCATATTCGGTCTTTTCCGTTTCTGGTGATGGCTCAAACCCTGGCAACCAAGCCGTCTTGTTGCACTGGGTCTTTGAGCGAGAGGCCGAGCCCTTGTCGCGCAGATTCGACGGGTCAGCGAGGCGGTTTCCAGCGTTCTCATCGAAATTGCAGGGGATCACCCGGACCTTCAGATGCGGATTCCTGATGCCGGGCTGATTGTCGCTTTCGTCAACCTCCCAACGGTCCCCCACAAACCTATCGCGCAGCGCGCGTGCCAATCGGGCATTCATCGTGATCAGTTCGAAGCCCTTAGGGTCGTTGGCGGTGCATAGGGCGCGTTCACCATCGGCGTACATGATCGCTTCGATCAAGCCTTCGCGATCCAGCTCCAAGCGGCTCAACGCCGGAACAACTTCTTCAGTAGCGATCAGAATTGCGGAGTCTGTCACGAATCGATGTCCCATTTCCCGTCATCAATTGATGCGGGAAAATGGGACATGGGTCAAGTGTGTCAACGGCATCAGAGTTCAAACTGAGACACAACTGGAAAAATGCGCGGCAGGATCGGCTTGATCTCGACGCCGGTACCGGAGTGAAGGTCCACGTTCGAGCTTCATCTACATCGATGATCGCCGATCCGACCTTGTCCCCGCTAAAATGCGTGTGACAGCCCGCATATCCAGAACGCTTCCGACTAAGGGTCGCGATAAACTGGATAGTCGGAAATGATCGATTTCTAAGTAATTGAAATCATTGGTGGACGCTCAGGGCTTTGTTGATGTCAAGTTGACGACGCAGGAACGCAAGGGGCTCGACAATCGTTGGTGGCGGACGATTTTCAGAGGACGCCTGGTGATGAGCTTCCAGCAACTGAACCCGACCATGCCGGTCATCGTCGAGGGCAAGGGCAGCGGTTTTGCCTTTGCGGTCATCGACTACGGGCAGGAACATCATCTGATCTGGGTGGTGGCGATCGACGGCACCGGCGAGATCTGGTCGGCGCCCAATCCCAAGGTTCGGGTCCAGTCCAACTGGACCATGGGCCGAAAGATTGCGCCACCCGCCAACATAGAATCACTGCGAACGGCGGCCGCTGCGGCGGGATGACGTCCGGGGATCGCCGATCGCGGCGTGATTCGACAGCGCCGGGGGTAGGTCGATTAGAGGCTTGTCGCCCGCTCGGGATGCTTGGGCGTGCAGGTGCGATAGAAGGCGGCCAATTGCGCCAGGTCCTTATCATAGTCGCCTGAAGGCATGATCGCCTGGCCCAGACCCACGACCTTGCGCCGATAGTCCATCATGGCGGGCACCAGGGGCACGCCGGCCTTGAGGGCGATGTTGTAGAAGCCTGTCTTCCACTGGCGAGCCTTGCCGCGCGTGCCTTCCGGCGCTATCGTCAGCATGAATTCCTCACGACGCGCGAATTCGTCGGCCATGGCCTGGACGGTGTCGCCCGAGCGGGACCGGTCGACCGGCACGCCGCCCAGGTCGCGCATCAGGCGCGCGAAGGGCCAACGGAACAGCGAGGCCTTGCCCATGAAGCTGAGCTTGAGGTTCAGCGCGTCGGCCGCGCCGAGGAAGTAGACGAAATCCCAGTTGCTGGTGTGGGGCGCGGCGACGATCACGAACTTGCGGGTCGCCGTCGGGGCGGCGCCCTCGATGGTCCAGCCTTCGTGCTTGAAGAAGGCTACGAGGGACCGATTCACGACCCGGGCGATCCAGTGCATTCGAGACCTCCCGAGTGATTCCAGCCGTCTTGATGGGCCGGTTAAAGCAGACTGTGGATGGCGCGACGCCGAAACGCCATACGAGCTCTACCCGGTCCGGTTTCAGCCGAGGAGGACGCGGGTAGCCTCGGCGACATTGGCTTGGCGCATCAGGCTTTCGCCCACCAGCATGGCCGTGGCCCCGGCCGCTTCCATCCGCACCGCGTCGTCGTGGGTGAAAAGACCGCTCTCGGTGACCAGCAAGGCGTCCGTCGGGGCCTGGGCGGCCAGGCGCTCTGTGACGGCCAAGTCTACGACGAAGCTCTTCAGGTCGCGATTGTTGATCCCGACCAGGGTGGCGCCCAACTGGCCGGCGCGGGCCATCTCGGCCTCGTCATGCACCTCGACCAGGGCGTCCATGTCCAGGCGTTCGGCTTCGCTCATCAGCTCGGCGGCCAGGACGTCGTCGATCATCGCCAGGATCACCAGGATGGCGTCGGCGCCCAGGGCGCGGCTCTCGACCACCTGCCAGGGATCGACCAGGAAGTCCTTGCGGATGCAGGGCAGGCTGACGGCGGCGCGGGCGTCGATCAGATAGGGATCGGCGCCCTGGAAGCTGGGTCCATCGGTCAGCACGGACAGACAGGCCGCGCCGCCGGCTTCGTAGGCGCGAGCCAGCGCTGGTGGGTCGAAATCGGCGCGGATAAGGCCCTTGGAGGGTGAGGCCTTCTTGATCTCGGCGATCAGGGCCAGTTTGCCGGGGGCGTGGGCGTTTTTCAGGGCAGCCTTGAAGCCGCGCGGAGACGAGGCATTCTTGGCGGCGTTCTCGAGCGCGGTCAGGGTGCGGCGGCGCTTGCGGTCGACGACCTCGTCGCGCTTGTAGGCGGCGATCTTGGCCAGGATGTCGGTCATGCGCTCGCCAGTTCGGTATTGGTGGCCGCGACCAGACCGGCCAGAGCCGCCTTGGCCGCGCCGCTGTCGATGGAGGCTGCGGCGGCCTTGATGCCCTCACTGAGGGTCTCGACCTTGTCGGCGACCAGGAAGGCGGCCGCGGCGTTCAGCAGCACGATGTCGCGATAGGCGCCCTTTTCACCGTCCAGCAGGCGGGTGAGGGCGGCGGCGTTGAAGTCGGGCTCGCCGCCGGTCAGGTCGGCTAGCGAGGCTCGCGGCAGACCGACGGCCTCGGGCGTGATCGTGAAGAGGCGCACCGCCCCATGGCGCCATTCGGCGACCTCGGTCTCGCCGGTGGTGGTCAGCTCGTCCATGCCCTGGCCGTGCACTGACCAGGCGCGCTCTGCTCCGAGCGCACCGAGGGCGCGGGCGATGGGCTCGACGAAGCGCGGGGCCGAGACGCCCACCACCTGGCGCCGGGCGCCGGCCGGATTGGTCAACGGGCCCAGCAGGTTGAAGATGGTGCGGAAGCCCAGCTGCTGGCGGATCGGCGCGACGTGCTTCATCGCCCCGTGATGGGCCTGGGCGAACAGGAAGCAGATGCCGGCCTCGTCCAGAGCCTTGCGCTGCTGATCGCGACTTGCGTCGATATTGACGCCCAGGGCGGCCAGAACGTCGGCCGTACCGGACTTGGAGGTCACGGCGCGGTTGCCGTGCTTGGCCACCTTCAGCCCGCCGCCCGCCGCGACGAAGCCGACGGCGGTGGAGATGTTGAGCGTATGCAGGCCATCGCCGCCGGTGCCGCAGACGTCGATGACGTCGTAAGGGTGCTCCAGCATGACGGCGGCGCGGCGCATGGCGCGGGCGCAGGCGGCGATCTCGCCCACCGTCTCGCCGCGCAGGCGCATGGCGGTGATCGCCGCGCCGACCTGGGCCGGGGTGGGCTCGCCGCGCAGGCAGGCGCTGAAGAAGACCTCGGCGTCGTCCTCGGACAGGGTCTGGCCGTCGGCCAGCTTGGCCAGCAGCGGCTTGAAGGTGTCGGACATGGTTGAAGCCTAGACCCAGATCGCCGCGTCGCGCTTGACGCCGGCCAGGTCAAGGAAGTTGGCCAGCATCTGATGGCCGCCCTCGGTGGCGATGGATTCGGGGTGGAATTGTACGCCGTGGACCGGGCGGGTGCGGTGCTGCACGCCCATGATCTCGCCGTCGTCGGTCCAGGCGGTGACCTCCAGCTCGGGCGGCAGGTCTTCGCGGCGGATGGCCAGGCTGTGATAGCGCGTGGCGGTAAAGGGGTTAGGCAGACCCTTGAAGATGCCCTTGTCGGCATGGCGGATCGGGCTGGTCTTGCCGTGCATCACTTCCTTGGCGCGGATCACCTCGCCGCCATAGGCCTGGCCGATGGCCTGGTGGCCCAGGCACACGCCCAGGATCGGCATGTCTTCCGGTGCGCCGCGCAGCAGGGGCAGGCAGATGCCGGCCTGGTCGGGGGCCTTGGGGCCGGGCGACAGCAGGATGGCGGCGGGGCGCAGGGCCAGGGCCTGCTGCACCGTCAGGTCGTCGTTGCGATGCACGAGCGTCTCCGCCCCCAGCTCGTTCAGATAGTGAACGAGGTTGTAGGTAAAGCTGTCGTAGTTATCGATGACCAGGATCATGACCTAGCTTCTAGAACGGGCGCGCCCGAAGCGGGAGGGGGTTTGCGGCATTTGCGCGCGAGAAAGGCTTAAGGCGATTACAGATCGTTTGGCGTGAGGCATGTTCCGGCCATGGACTCTTCTGATTCCGCCCTCGACCCCGTCGCCATCGCCTATGCCCGCGCCCTGTTGCGACCCAGGGAGCGTCGCCAGAAGATGGGCCCTGTCCTGGCGGCGGCGGCCTTTGCGGCGATCTGCGCGCTAAGCTTCGCCACCGTAATGGTGCTGGCTCCGCCGGCGGTCATCCAGCATCTGCCAGCTGACCGCCTGGGATATTGATACTTTGGCGCGTGACGAGCGCCGAAACCGGCGTCCACTTTCGGCCGTCACGCTTGCTTAGGCGAACCGCCAGGCCTCTTCCGCCGCACGCTTCAGGGCGCGGGACTTGTGCAGGGTCTCATCATATTCGGCGTCAGCATCGCTGTCGGCCACGACACCGCCGCCGGCCTGTACGTACATCATGCCGTCCTTGACCAGCGCCGTGCGCAGCACGATGCAGGTGTCGACCGAGCCGTCGGCGCCGATGTAGCCGACCGCGCCGGCATAGCCCAGGCCGCGCTTTTCGATCTCCAGCTCGTCGATGATCTCCATGGCCCGCACCTTGGGCGCGCCCGACAGCGTGCCGGCGGGCAGGGCGGCCATCAGCACATCGACCGGATCCACGCCCTCGGGCGCGACGCCCTCGACGTTGGAGACGATGTGCATCACGTGGCTGTAGCGCTCGACCTTGAAGCTTTCGGTCACCTTGACGCGCGGGCCCTTGGACGGTTGAGCCGGCGTGTTCTTGCCCGGCTCCTTCAGCATCGAGACGCGGCCCACGTCGTTGCGGCCCAGGTCGAGCAGCATCAGGTGCTCGGCGCGTTCCTTGGGATCAGCCAGCAGCTCGGCTTCCAGCGCCAGATCCTCTTCCGGAGTTGCGCCGCGCGGACGGGTGCCGGCGATGGGGCGGATGGTGATCTTGCCGTCGCGCAGCCGCACCAGAATCTCGGGGCTGGAGCCCACCAGATGGCAGCCGTCCAGGTTCAGGAAATACAGGAACGGCGATGGATTGGTCCGGCGCAGCGAGCGGTACAGCGCGAACGGATCCAGGTCGAACGGCGCCCGGAAGCGGTGGCTGGGCACCACCTGGAAGATGTCGCCGGCCCGGATGTATTCCTTGGCCTTCTCGACCACCACCGCATAGTCCTCGCGGCTGACAGGCGTGGTGAACTCGATGGGCGCATGGCCCTTGCGCGGCGCGTCGTGGGCCAGGGGCCGGCGCAGATCGGCCATCACCGTCTCGATGCGCGCCCGTGCGGCGTGATGGGCGTCCTGCGCCGAAACGCCAGCGGTCGGACGCACCGTCGTGACCAGAATGATCTCCTGGGCGATGGCGTCGAACACCGCCACGATCGACGGCCGGGTCATGATCCCGTCCGGGAGGCCGGTGGTGTCTTCATTGATGTCAGGCAGGCGCTCGGCCAGCCGCACCATGTCATAGCCCAGGGCGCCGAACACGCCGGCTGCCATGGGCGGCAGGCCCTTGGGCAGCTCGATCCGCGAGGCGGCGATCAGGTCGCGCAGGCTGTCCAGCGCGCCGCCGGCCTGGGGCGTGAACTCGCCGCGAGCGATGGCGTCGCCCTCGGCGACCTCAGCTTGATCGCCGCGACAACGCCAGACGAAGTCCGGCTTCATCGCCACGATGGAATAGCGGCCGCGCCAGGCGCCGCCTTCGACGCTTTCGAACAGGAAAGCATAGGGCTTGCCCTGGCCGATCTTCAGATAGGCCGAGACCGGGGTCTCCAGATCGTCGATCAGCCGGGTCCAGACCACCTGGGGCTGGCCGGCGTCATAGGCCTGGGCGAAGGCGTCGAAGGCGGGCTCAAGGCTCATTTCTTGGCCGCACCGGTCTTGCCCGCACTGTTCTGGGCCGCCTCGGCCTTGGCCAGGGCGTCGGTGTCGACGCCGATCGCCTGACGGGCGAGGGTCAGGTTGGTCTTGGTCTTCACGCGAGCCTGGGCCCCCAGGCGAGCGGCTTCGCCAAGGTCACGCATTAGGCCCTGGTCGACCTGCGGACGCATGGCCTGGGTGATCCGGGCCATGTCGGCGATCTTGCCCGTGCGAACGGTTTCCAGCTTGGCGACCACGAAAGCCATCTGGCCGGCCCGTGAGGCGAAGACATCACCCGGCTTGGCGTTGAACGTGGCCAGCAGCAGGTCGCGGCCAAGGCCCTGGTGTTGCTGGGCGTTCTCGCGGCTGATGCCCGGGACGCGCTGGACCTTGGAGCCGGCCGACGCAGCGACAGCGTCCATCGACTCCCCCTTCTTGACGCGAGCGGCCATAGCCTCGGCCCTGGCGCGCAGTCGTTCGGTCATCTCGTTCTGAAGCCAGACCTGGACCAGCTGCGGGCGAACATCCGCCAGAGCAGGCAGAGCGGCGGGAACGATCTTCTCAACCTTGACGGCGTAATATTCGCCCTTGCCGAGCTCGACGAGTTCGCTTTCGCCGCCCGCCGACAGGTCAAAGGCGGTCTTGAGGATGTCCGGGGTCAGGCCGGGGATCGGTTGACCCGTCTGATCGGCGCCCTGAGCCGTGATCGGGGCTGTGGTCATCACCATGGCGCCGGCCTTGGTGGCGGCGGCGACCAGGTCTGAGCCAGCGTCGTGGGCGTCCTGATAGGCTTCAGTCTGCTCGTAAGCCTTCGCCTGAGCGCCCTGGGTGCGCAGCTCGGCTTCAATCTGGGGACGGACGCTCTCAAGGGTGGGCCCGGCGCCCGGCGTGATCTTGGTCACCTTGACGACCGAGAGGCCCAGATTGCCAGTGATCGGGGGGCTCACCTGACCGACGGCCAGGCTGAAGGCCGCGTCGGCGACCTTGCGGTCGGGCAGGGCGGACTTGGGCTTGTCGCTAATGATGACCGGCTGCTTGCCATAGGCGCTGGCCACGACGGCTGGCTGATCGCCCTTCGCCAGACGCTGGGCAATCACGGCGGCCGCCTTGGCGTCGGGCGCCAGGATCTGGACCAGCGAACGGGTTTCCGGTGTGGCCAGGGTGTCCTTGCGGAAATCGAAGGTCTTCTGCACGTCGGCCGGATTGATCGTCACCGAGGGCTCCAGCGCCTGGGCGCTGACGCGCATGATCGACAGGACGCGGGTCTCGGGCCGGGTCAGCCGGTCGGCATTTTCCTTCATGAAGGTGGTCAACTGGGCGTCGGTCGGATCGGTCGGACGTTCGATGGTGGCGGGATTGATCGCGAAGGCCGCCAGATCGCGGCTCTCCAGCCCATAGGCCGCTTGTAGCGCGGCATAGATGCTGGGCGCGTGCAGGCCATTGGCCACGCCTGTGAAGACATGGGTCTGGGCGATCTCGTCGCTCAGGGACGCCTGATAGCTGTCCGGCGTCAGGCCGTTCTCGCGAAGCAGGGCCTCGTACATCTTGGGATCGAACTTGCCGGTGATCGGGTCGAACGGACGCTGATTGGGGTGCAGATTGCTCATCTGCTCGCGCACGATGTTGCCTATCAGCTTGTCAGAGGGCCGGATGCCAAACTTTTCGACCACCGCAGCCATGGACTCCTGGAGGGCGATTTCCTGCAGGATCTGGCGATCGACACCGCGCTCGACGGCCTGGTCAGGCGTCAGGGCTTCGCCGGAGCGACGCTCGGTTTCCTTGCGGTAGTTTTCGTATCGGGTCTTGAAATCAGTCGCTGAGACCGTCCGCGACCCCGCCGAGACCACACCTGACATGCGCGGCCCGTTGAAGACGTCGCTGATGCCGAACACGGCGAAGCTGAGGATCAGCAGGCCAAACAGGATCACCGCGAAGGGTGATTTGGCGAAGGTGCGGAAACCGGCGAGCATATTTTCGAAGACCTTCCTGACTTGCCGTATCCGCGCGGCCCCGGGCCTGAACCTGGAGCGACGCGGCGGACGCGAGCAGCGGGTATAGTTGAGCCTGTGGCAGGGGGGCAAGCCACGGCGGTCTTGACTTCCCAAGGGACGGCAAGCTCAACACCCTATTATGACCCTTTCGAGCCTGACGCCCCGGCCGTTGATCGCCGGAAACTGGAAAATGAATGGCCTCGCCGAGAGCCTTGATGAGGCCCACGCGATCGTCGCTGGCCTCGACGCCAGTCCCGCCGCCGCCCGTGTCGCGATCTGCCCGCCGGCGACCCTGCTGCACCGCCTGAGCCAGGCGCTGGAGGGCTCTAGCGTCCTTTCCGGCGGGCAGGACTGCCATGTGAAGACGAGCGGCGCCCACACCGGCGACATCGCAGCGTCGATGCTGATCGACGCCGGCGCCAGCCTGGTGATCCTGGGCCACTCCGAACGACGCGTGGATCATGACGAGACCAGCGCGCTGGTCGCGGCCAAGGTCGAGGCGGCCCTGGCGGCCGGCCTGGAGCCGATCATCTGCGTGGGCGAAAGCCTGGAGCAGCGCGAGGCGGGTGCTGCGCTGGAGGTCGTGACCACTCAGGTCCGCGAATCCTTGCCGGGCAGTCTGGCAGGGCAGGCCTTCTCGGTGGCCTATGAGCCGATCTGGGCGATCGGCACGGGCCGCACGGCGACGGTCGCTGACATCGAAGACATGCACGCAGCCATCCGCGCCCAGCTGGTCGCGATGTTTGGCGAGGCCGGCAAGGCGCCACCCATCCTTTATGGAGGCTCGGTCAAGCCCGACAACGCGGCGGAGATCCTGCGCGCGGCCGAGGTCGGCGGCGCGCTGGTCGGCGGCGCCTCGTTGAAGGCCAGCGATTTCCTGGCGATCATCGCGGCGGCCTAGAGGCTCGCGGTGGCCCGGGGACCGGGATCGCACAGTCTGCAGCTGGGCCGACGATTGAGGCGGCGTCCCGCTCCTCCCTCGCGGGGAAGTACGTCCTAGAAGCGGGGCAGAGTCACCCGCGCCAGGGTGCGGACGGCCGGATCCATGGTCGTCTCCTTGAGCTGGGCGGCCATCATCTCGCCCAGGCCCTTGAAGCGGCCGATCTCGGGCTTCTTGCCCTTGAACTGCGTGGCCAGCAGTTCGTCCTTGTGGGCGTCGTCGCGGGCATAGGCGCTCTTGCCGCCGTGGCTGATGCGGTACAGCGGCGGCAGGGCCAGGAACAGATGCCCGCCCCGGATCAGCTCGGGCATGGTGCGGTAGAAGAAGGTGATCAGCAGCGAGGCGATGTGGGCGCCGTCGACATCGGCGTCGGTCATGATGATGATCCGCTCGTAGCGCAGATCTTCCTCGCGATACTTGGCGCCGCCCTGGGCTCCCAGGGCCAGCATCAGGTCCGACAACTCCTTGTTGGCGCTCATCTTTTCGCCGGTGGCCGAGGCGACGTTGAGGATCTTGCCCCGCAGGGGCAGGATCGCCTGGTTCTTGCGGTTGCGGGCCTGTTTGGCCGAGCCGCCGGCGCTGTCACCTTCGACGATGAACAGCTCGGCGCCGTCGACCGCGCCGCCGGCGCAGTCGGCCAGCTTGCCCGGCAGGCGCAGTTTGCGGGTCGCCGAGGCGCGGGAGACTTCCTTGTCCTTGCGGCGCTTGAGGCGTTCCTCGGCGCGCTCGATGACGAAGTCGAGCAGGGCCTGGGCGTTCTTCGGCGAGGCGGTGAGCCAGTGGTCGAACGGGTCGCGCAGCGCCGCTTCGACGAAGCGCTGGGCCTCGCTCGAGGACAGCTTTTCCTTGGTCTGGCCCTGGAATTCGGGATTGCGGATGAACACCGAGATCAGGGCCCCGGCCTGGGCGATGACGTCGTCGGCGGTGATGATCGCCGCCCGCTTCTCGCCCTTCAGTTCAGCATAGGCCTTGAGGCCCCGGGTCAGGGCGGCGCGCAGGCCGCTCTCGTGGGTGCCGCCTTCGGGAGTGGGCACGGTGTTGCAGTACGACTGCATGAAGCCGTCGTGCTCGCCGAAACCGCGCGGGGTCCAGGCGATGGCCCATTCGACCGCGCCGGCCTCGCCCTGGCGCTCGATGCGACCGGCGAAGCTTTCAGGCGTGACGGTTTCCAGGCCCTTGGTGCGCTCGGCCAGGAAGTCGGCCAGGCCGTTGGGGAAGTGGAATGTGGCCTCGGCGGGCGTCTGGTCGTGGATGCGCTCGGCGGCGCAGGACCATTTGATCTGCACGCCGCGGAACAGATAGGCCTTGGAGCGGGCCATGCGGTACAGGCGGGCGGGCTTGAAATTGGTGCCCTCGCCGAAGATCTCGTCGTCGGGCTTGAAGCGCACCATGGTGCCGCGCTTCCTGCTGGGGCCGATCTTCTCGACCGGACCCAGGGGCTTGCCGCGCGAGAACACCTGCAGGTGCTCGAACCCGTCGCGCCAGACGGTGACCTCGACCCGCTCCGACAGGGCGTTGACGACGCTGGCGCCGACGCCGTGCAGGCCGCCGGAGGTCTCATAGGCCTTGCCGCTGAACTTACCGCCGGCGTGCAGGACGGTCATGATCACCTCCAGCGCCGACTTGCCGGGGTGCTTGGGATGGGGGTCGACCGGCATGCCCCGGCCGTCGTCCTTGACCGACAGGAAGCCGTCGGCGTCGAGCTTGACCTCGATGGTCTTGGCGAAGCCGGCCACGGCCTCGTCCATCGAGTTATCCAGCACCTCGGCGAACAGATGGTGCAGGGCCCGCTCGTCGGTGCCGCCGATGTACATGCCCGGCCGCTTGCGGACGGGCTCCAGACCTTCCAGCACCTCGATGTCGCTGGCCGTGTAGCCGCCCGACGAAGCCGGTGCAGGCGCAGCGGATGGAGGCGGTGGCGCGGCGGCGCGGGCCGGGGCCTCGACGTGCGGCTCGCGAGCCGGCAATGGCGCGGCCGGCGTCGGCGCCAGGGCGTCGTCGAACAACGAGAACAGCGAGTTGGGATCGTCTTTAGAGGACATTACGGGAACATGCGTCGATTCGATGGAAGCTTCGTATGGGCTTCCCGGAGTCCGGTGAAAAGAGGCGTGTCGTCGCGGGGGGCGGATTTGTTGGGGAGCAAGATGCTCCCCTCGGTGGGGGAGGAGGCCCGTAGGGCCGGAGGGGGAAGACCGCAATGCGGCCCAGAACTTCCCCCTCCGTCGCCTCCGGCGACACCTCCCCCGTCAGGGGGAGGATCTTGGGCCCTACCGGTAAGCTACCGGCATCCCGTTATCCGGCGCCGCATACCGGTCGCGCAGCTGCGTCTGGCGGCTGTCCTTCGGCTGCTCGACGCCGCCAATGAACACCTTCTCGGCCCAGGTCGTGGTCTCCAGCGGATCGCCGGTCCACAGCACCACGTCGGCGGCCTT
>NCEV01000074.1 GCA_002280875.1 Caulobacter sp. 32-67-35
TGGAAAGGTCTCTCAAGGACCGCCCTCTGGGCGGCCGCTCCGCGGCGGCGCGGAGCGCCGTCCTTGACAGACCTTTCCAGTCCGGCACGCTGCAGCCTCCAAGAGATTTAAGGATGAGCGGGACGCGGGGCGTCCGCTTTCGAGCGGACAAGCGAAGTGTGCCTTCGCACGTTTTGCGAAGGTTCAGCTCGCGACGAGAGCCGCAACCTCAAACTCCTCGCACCACAGCATCATCCCCGGTGAGAAATTTCCGTTGCGGCGAAAGTAGCGCTCGTGCGCATCACGCCACCACACGAGACTGCGGTCTCCCTCGCCCTCCTTTTGAGCGAACTCCGGGGTGACGTCACAAAAACGGCTCTGAACGAGCTTTACCGTGCGCAACACGGCTCGCGGCCTGCCGTCACCGTCGCAAGCGACCATTAGCCTGCCTACTTCGGTCAGTCGCCCAAGTACAGCGTCCCAACATGTCGCCGTCTTCTCGCCGGCGAGCACCAAGGCCAGCAGGCTGTCGGCAAGTTCGCCCCCGTCACCGAAACTGAATCGCTCCAGCCCTTCGATTTCGCTTTCCCGCATGACTGTGCTCATCAGGCCAAGCTATCTGCGGGTGCGTCAGCAATCCACCCGATACAGACCTTCAAAGCATCCGCCCCTCCCCTCACGGCGCCGCCCTCACCGCCTGCCACACCGCCAGGGCCTGGGCCGTCTCGCGCACGTCGTGGGCCCGCACCGCCGCGACGCCCGCCGCTGCGCCGGCCAGGTGCGCCGCCAGGGAGCCGCCCAGCCGTGCGTCAGCGGCCTCTCCCAGCGGATCAATGGCGGCGATGAAGCGCTTGCGGCTGGCGCCCAGCAGCACCGGGTAGCCCAGGGCGACAAGGCGCGGCAGGGCGGCGATCAGGGCCAAGTTGTGCTGGAGCGTCTTGCCAAAGCCGATGCCGGGATCCAGCCAGATCTTCCCGCGCGCCACCCCCGCCGCCATGGCGGCGTCGGCGCGGGCCAGCAGGAAGGCCTGTACCTGCGCAACCACGTCATCATAGACCGGCGCGTCCTGCATGGTGCCCGGCTCGCCCAGCATGTGCATCAGCACCACCTCGCAGCCCAGCTCGGCGGCGACCTCGGGCGCATCCGGCCCGAAGCGCAGGGCGGCGACATCGTTCCAGATCGAGGCCCCTGCCGCGACGGCGGCGCGGGCCACGGCGGGCTTCATGGTGTCGATCGAGATCGCCACGTCGCTGTGGGCGCGGATCGCCTCGATCAGCGGGATCACCCGGGCCAACTCGTCGGTTTCCGTAACCGGCGCGGCGCCGGGGCGGGTCGACTCGCCGCCAATGTCGAGGATTTCGGCGCCGTCGGCGATCAGCTGGCGGACATGGGCCAGGGCCGAGGCGTGGTCCAGGAACCGGCCGCCATCGGAAAAGCTGTCGGGGGTGACATTGACGACGCCCATCACGCGGGGCCTGGCGGGGAAAGTCATGAGACCCTTTTTGGGCGTCCCGGCGGTCGCCGCGCAAGAAAAAAGCCGGCCCCGCGAGGGACCGGCTTTTCCGTGCAGTCTTCGGAAGCCCCTAGGCCGTAACGCCCGTGGGCGAGATCGGCACCGACGACATCGGGAGGGTCGGCTTCTTTTCGTCTTCGTCTTTGCGCGTCGGCTGGACGCCCTTCATGACACCGATGATCTCGTCGCCGCTCAGGGTCTCGAACTCCAGAAGGGCCTTGGCCACCGCGTGCAGGTTGTCCAGCTCCTCGGTCAGGATCCGGCGAGCCTCGTCCTCGCCGCCCTTGACCAGGCGACGCACTTCGCTGTCGATCTTGATCATGGTCTCGGGCGAGACGTTCTGGGTGCGAGCCACAGAATGGCCCAGGAACACCTCGTCCTGGTTGTCGCCATAGGCCACGGTGCCCAGTTCGTCAGAGAAGCCCCAGCGGGTGACCATGTTGCGGGCCAGGCCCGTAGCGGCGCTGATGTCGCTGGAGGCGCCCGAGGTGATCTTCTCCTTGCCGAAGATCAGTTCCTCGGCCACCCGGCCGGCCATCATGATCGCCAGGCGCGAGGTCATCATGTCGTAGCTCATCGAGTAGCGGTCGCCCTCGGGAAGCTGCATGACCATGCCCAAGGCCCGGCCGCGCGGCACGATGGTGGCCTTGTGGACCGGATCGGCGACGGGGACGCGCAGGGCCACCAGGGCGTGGCCGCCCTCGTGATAGGCGGTCAGCTTCTTTTCGGCGTCGCTCATGGCCATCGAGCGTCGCTCGGCGCCCATCATCACCTTGTCCTTGGCGTGCTCGAAGTCGTGCATGGTGACCATGCGACGGTTCTTGCGCGCGGCGGTCAGGGCCGCTTCGTTGACCAGGTTGGCCAGATCGGCGCCCGAGAAGCCGGGGGTGCCGCGCGCCAGGGTGCGCACGTCGACATCGGCGGCCAGGGGGATGTTTTTCATGTGGACGCGAATGATCTTCTCGCGACCCGAGACATCCGGATTGGGCACCACGACCTGACGGTCGAAGCGGCCCGGACGCAGCAGGGCGGGATCGAGGACGTCGGGACGGTTGGTGGCGGCGATCAGGATGATGCCTTCATTGGCCTCGAAGCCGTCCATCTCGACCAGCAGCTGGTTGAGGGTCTGCTCGCGCTCGTCATTGCCGCCGCCGAGGCCCGCGCCGCGATGGCGGCCGACGGCGTCGATTTCGTCGATGAAGATGATGCAGGGGGCGTTCTTCTTGGCCTGCTCGAACATGTCGCGCACGCGGCTGGCGCCGACGCCGACAAACATCTCGACAAAGTCCGAACCCGAGATCGTGAAGAAGGGCACGCCCGCCTCACCCGCAACCGCGCGGGCGATCAGGGTCTTACCCGTACCGGGAGGACCGATCAGCAGGGCGCCCTTGGGAATCTTGCCGCCCAGGCGCTGGAACTTGGCCGGGTCCTTCAGGAAGTCGACGATCTCCGTCAGTTCTTCCTTGGCCTCATCGACGCCGGCGACGTCGTCGAACATCACCTTGTTCTTGTTTTCGGTCAGCAGGCGGGCCTTGGACTTGCCAAAGCCCATGGCGCCCTTGGCCCCGCCCTGCATCTGCCGCATGAAGAACACCCACACCCCGATCACCAGGATGATCGGCAGCAGATTGACCAGGATGGCCAGCAGGCTGACGCCGCCGCCCTTGAACTTGACGTCGGCGCCCCGCGCCACCAGGCGATTGACCAGTTCGTCCGGATTGTTCGGAGCATTGACGGTCAGCACATTGCCAGACCCGTCCTTGGCCTGGACGATCTGCCCGGCGATGTCGGCCGACTTGATCTCGCCCGCGTCCACCTTGCGCAGAAGCTGCGAGTAGCTGATTTCGCCGCCGGCCTGGGTGCGCGAGGTCTGGTTGACGACAAACATGCCGACCAGCACCGCAACGATCACCAGCCAGATGGCCGCATTCCTGAAATTCATACGCGTCGTCTTTCCAACGATAGCCTTCGTCTTCCCAAGATAGGGGGTCGAGAGCGCTTGCGCCACGCGCGCGTTGTCAGGTCACGCATTCTTGGTCGATCAGGCCCGTCGCGGCCCTGAAACGATCCAGGAAGAGAGGCCGGATTCGCACGCCGTCTGCGCCTGCAAGAGCCGGGCCGCCGAGGGCGGGACAGGTTACCGCGCCGCTTGCCAACACCAAGGCAGGCAAGGCCGGGCGGGCGGCGACAGGGGCGGTGCGGAGGGCGGCCTGGTCGGCTTTCGACAGGCTGGAGGCCAGGCCCTTGAGCGCCCGCACGGTGACCGGCGCGCCGCCGGCGAAAATTTCATAGCGGCCGTCCCAGACGCCGGTCTGGCCCGGCGCGAGGGCCAGATCAGCCAGGCCGCCGCGCGCCGTCTCGCCGGCGTCCCGAAAGACCCGCACGGCGTCGGCGGCGGCCTCGATCCGCGCCCCGGCCAGGGTGGCGGTGAAGACCTCGCCCGACCGCAGGCGGGCCATCAGACGCTGGAGGCGCTCGCCGCGTGGGGGCCGCTCGGTTCCTCGCCGCGCCCTGGCGCGGGCCGATCGGGGATCGTCATTGGCCGGATCGTCCAGCCAAGTCTCGCCCCGCGCTCGCAGCCAAGCGCGCAGCTCAGCCCTACGCTGGTCCAGCAGGGGGCGCAGCAGAAAGATGCCTCGCCCCTCCGGCCAGACCGGCGACGGCGACCAGTCGCGCGGATCGGAGACGGTGGAGCCCTCGGCGCGCATGACGGCGGCCTCGGCAATGTCGTCAGCCGTATGGCCTAGCAGCAGGACCCGAGCCCCGGCGGCGCGGGCGGCCTCGGCCAGCAGGGCGTGGCGCGCGCGGCGGGCGGCGGCGGGAAGGCCGGTGGTCGGCTTTTCGCCGGTCCAGACGAGCGCCAGGGCTCTCGCCCCGCGGGCTTGCGCCGCGGCGACGGCTTCGCGGGTCCAGGCGGCGCTGTCAGGCTGCAGCTGGTGGTCGACGGTCAGGCTCAGCACGGGCCGGCCATGGGCCCTGGCCCAGTCCAGCGTCAGGAGCAGCAGGGCCAGCGAGTCGCCGCCGCCGGAGAAGCCCACCGCGACGGGCGCGGCGCTGTGGGGATCCAGCCGCCGGTCGAGGGCGGCCGAAACCTCGCCTAGCCGCACTTGGCCGCGACGCGGGTCGAGGCGGCGCGCGACACGACGGCCGGCGGGGCCTTGGGATAGCGCCTGGCCAACTCGTCCAGCGTCTTGCAGGCGTCCGCAGGCTTCTTCAGCGCCACCAGCGAGCGTGACAGTTTCAGCGTGGCGTCGGGCGCCCAGCTGCTCTGCGGCCACCCCCGCACTGCGCCCAGATAGGCGCCGGCGGCGTCGCCATAGGCTTCCCGTACAAACAGGGTCTCGCCCAGCCAGTAGCGAGCTTCCGGCGTGCGCGGGGTGTCGGGATAGTTGGCCACATAGGCCGAGAAGGCGGCCTCGGCGTTGGCATAGTCGCCGTCCAGCAGGAACTGCCGTGCCTGCTTGAAGGCCACGGCCGGATCGGCCGGCGGCGCGGGCGGGGCCGGCGTCTCGGCGGCAACCTGGACCGCAGCGGTTTCCATCGTGGTGAGCTTGGCCTCCAGCGCCGCCAGACGGGCCTCCAGCGCCTCGGCGCGCCCCTTCTGCTCGGTCGAGTCCCGGCGGGCCTGGTCCAGGTCATGGGTCAGGACCTCGTTCTGGCCGTTGACCTTCTGCAGGGTCTGTTCCAGATCGGTGATGCGCTCGCCCAGGGTCAGGATCTGGGCCTCGGTCTCGGCCGGCTGCACGACCACCGGCTTGCCCGTGTCGCGGCCCTGAAAGACGATCGACCGCAGTTCGCGAACCACCTTTTCCATGCGCTCGACGCGCCGGACCGAGCGGTCATCCAGCGGATCTTGGGGCAGAGGCGTCTGGGCCAGGGCCGGGAGGGCTGTAGAGGCCAGCAGGGCGGCAAGCAGGATGGATTTCAGCGTCATGTCGGCGATTATGCCCTGATTACGGACAAAAGTGGGGCGACGAAATCTCGAAAAGAAAAGCCCTCCCCCTTTGATGGGGGAGGGTTGGGTGGGGGTGAAGCGGCGCTGGACGGACCAACGGCCGCATCACCCCCATCCCTGCCCTTCCCCCATCAAGGGGGAAGGGTTCCTTATGATTTTAGCGCGCGCCGTCGGTGATGGCGGTGCGGGCGTTGCGGTTCTTGGCCCAGGCGTCTTCCGACGACCCGCCGTCGATCGGGCGCTCCTTGCCGTAGGACAGGGTCTCGATGCGCGCGCCCGACACGCCCTGGCTGACCAGGAAGTCGCGGACGGCGTTGGCGCGGCGGGCGCCCAGGGCCAGGTTGTATTCGCGGGTGCCGCGTTCGTCGGCATTGCCTTCGATGCGGACACGCACGGCCGGATAGCGGTTCAGCCATTGCGCCTGGGCGGCGAGCACGGGCTGGGCGTCGCTGCGCACGACATATTCGTCCGTGTCGAAATAAATGCGCTCGCCGATATTGATGACGAAGTCCTGCACCGAGCCGGGAATGGCGCCCTGGGCGACCGGCGACGGCGGCGGCGTATAGGGAGCGCTGGGGCTGGAGGGCTCGCTCGGCGCGACGGGGGCGGGGCCGGCCGGCTTCGGACGCGAAGCGCAGGCGGCGAGCGATGCGGCCGCCAAACCGATCAGCGCCAGTCTAGCGGCGCGCTTTGTGTCGAAGTTCATCCAGTTTCTCCTCAAAACCTCGGTTCGGACCTGATGGATACCCGCCAATGACCTTGGCGGGACAATGAAAACGCCTGACCAAGCCTCACAATGACGTCAGATGACCCTGTCGCGACCTTGATTCACTTGCAAGGCGAACCGTCACAGTAACGCCCCCACTGCGCAAAAGGTTCGCTGGCGGGTCAAATCAGTCGAGCAGGGGCGACCAGGCCGGATCGGAGGCCTGACCCTGATAGGCGGCCGGACGCAGGATGCGGCCGGTGACATCCACGGTCCACAGGCGCGGCGTGCCAGCCTGGGTCTCGCGGAAATACATCAGCACACGGCCGTTCGGCGCCCAGGTGGGGCCTTCATCCAGATAGCTGGTGGTCAGCAAGCGCTCGTCGCTGCCGTCAGTGCGCATCACGCCGATATGGAACTGGCCGCCAGCCTGCTTGGTGAAGGCGATGAAATCGCCGCGCGGGCTCCACACCGGCGTGGTGTAGCGACCGCCGCCGTAGGAGATGCGGCGCACGCCCGAGCCATCGGCGTTCATCACATACAGCTGGGCCTGGCCGCCCCGGTCGGAATTGAAGACGATCTTGCTGCCGTCCGGCGAGAAGGAGGGCGAGGTGTCGATCGAGGGATCGGTCGTGATGCGGGTCGACTGGCGGCTGCGCAGGTCCAGCACATAGACGTCGCTATTGCCGCCCTTCTCGACCGAGAAGGCCACCTTGGCACCATCGGGCGAGAAGCGCGGCGCAAACACCATGCCCGGGAACTTGCCCACCGTTTCCTGGCGGCTGGTCTCGAGATTCAGCAGGTAGATCGAAGACCCGGTAGGCCGCAGGGCCATATAGGTCAGCTCCTGGCTGGTGGCCGAGAAGCGCGGGGTCATGACGATATAGGAACCGTCGGTCAGGAACTGCGGATTGGCGCCGTCCTGGTCCATGATCGCCAGGCGCTTGACCCGGGCCATCTTCGGACCGCTCTCGGCCACGAAGGCGACGCGGGTGTCGAAATAGCCTTTTTCGCCGGTCAGGCGCTCATAGACGGCGTCGCTGATCTTGTGGGCCACCCGGCGCCAGTTGTCGGGCGTCGAGGAAAACTGCAGGCCCAGCAGCTGCTGCTGGGAAAACACGTCCCACAGGCGGAAGTCGACGCGCAGGCCGCCGTCGGCGCCTACCGTCACCTGGCCATTGATCAGGGCCTGGGCCCCGGTGGCCTGCCAGTCGGGGAAGCGCGGCTGGACGTTCACGTCGGGCAGCTTGTCGGCCACGGCCGAGACGTTCAGCGGCTGGAACAGGCCCGAGCGCTCAAGATTGCCGGTGATGACCTGGGCGATTTCGGCGCCGCGCGGCGTGCCGGAAAAGGCCGGCACGGCGATCGGCAGCGGCTTGACCGCGCCGGCATTGATGTCGACCTCGATCTGGGCGGCGGCGGGGGAAACCATGGCTCCGCCGATCAGCGCGGCGACCATCAGCAGCAAGGCTTTCAAGCGCATCGGGTTTTCCTTGTTCGACATCATCGCGAGCAGGCCTGTTTTGCGTTGAAATTCAGGGCGATTTTCTGACCGTAAAGGTCGGACGGCAGATAGGCGAACGGCGAAGCCTGCAACAACGCGCGAACGGCGCGGTCGGACGCCGCTTTGACCACCGGGTCTGGCGAACTCGTGCCCGGCGATTCCGGTTGGCCCACCACGCGGCCGCCGGGGCCGATCACGAACACCACGCGCACATTGACGTTCGAGCCGCCCTCGACCTCGCAATTGGGGTTCCAGCGATCCTGCACCTCGCCCTGCAAACGGCCAAGCGCAGCGGCGGACAATCCCGTAGCGGCGCCGGCGGCGGGGCGTGCTGACACGGAAGTCTCCGCGCGGGTTGGACCTCTGGGCGCATTGGCGGCGGGCTTGCCGGTCGACTTCTTGGTCTTGGACAGCGACGCCTCCAGCGAGGCGAAGAAGTCGTCATTGGCCTTGGCCGGGGTCGGCTTCTTGGCGGGCGTCGGGGTGGGGGTCGGCTTGGGCGCGGCCTTCGACGGCGGGGTCGGGGCGGGCGTCGGCACGGGCGCAGGCACGGGAGCCGGCGGAGTGGGGGTAGCCTCGGCTACCGGCTCCTCGGTCAGGGCTGTCTGCTCTTCGAGCGCTTCCTCGGCCGGCCGCACATTGGTCGGGCCATTGGTGACGATGGTCACCGGCACGCTTTCGCCCAGGGTGATGGGCGTGGGCTTCTTCCACGGCAGACCGATGAGGATCGCCGCCGCTACCAGCCCGTGCAGCGCGACCGACCCGATCAGGGCGGGCGAGAATCCGGTGTCGGCGCGAGTACGGGCCATCAGCGACCTATTGGGCCGGCCGCAGGTCGCCCGCGCCCTCGGGCTGGGCGTCGCGCGGCGCGGCCCCCGAGGAGGGGCCACCCGTTTCGGTGATCAGATTGATCTTGGCGAAGCCCGCATTCGAAAGCGCCGCCATGGTCTGGGCGACCACGGCATAGGTCGCCGCGCCGTCGGCCCGCACGAACAGCGGCTTGTCATAGCCGTCGCCGGCGATGGCGGTGATGCGCGGGGCCAGGTTCTCGAACGGGATCTGCGTTTCGCCCACAAAGATCTGGCCGTCAGCGCGGATCGATACGGTAATCGGCTCCTGCTGGCTCTGCAGGGCGGCCGCCTCGGTCTTGGGAAGCTCCAGCGGCACGCCGGCGGTCAGCAGCGGGGCGCTGATCATGAAGATGATCAGCAGCACCAGCATCACGTCGACCAGCGGGGTGACATTGATCTCGGACAGCGCCCCGCGCGAGCGGCGGCCGCGACGACGGCCGCGGCGGCCGCCGGTTGCGAAGGCGTCATTGGCGGACATCGACATGGGCTAGACCCGCTCGGCCAGGCGACGCTGGATCGCAGTGGACAGGTCGTCGGCGAAGCCCTCCAGGCGGCCGGCGTACTTGCCCGCGTCGGTCGAGAACTTGTTGTAGGCGATATAGGCCGGGATGGCGGCGACCAGGCCGATGGCGGTGGCGAACAGCGCCTCGGCGATTGACGG
This sequence comes from Caulobacter sp. 32-67-35, assembly GCA_002280875.1. Lineage (GTDB taxonomy): Bacteria > Pseudomonadota > Alphaproteobacteria > Caulobacterales > Caulobacteraceae > Caulobacter. The sequence goes on from NCEV01000074.1 coordinate 9,170, forward strand.
GGCCACCACGGCCAGCGAGGTGTTCTTCGACAGGGCGATGGCCTGGAAGGCGTGCATGATGCCCCACACCGTGCCGAACAGGCCGATGAACGGGCTGGCGGTGGCGACGATGGCCAGGCTGCCCAGGCCTTCTTCGACCTTGGCGGTCTCGCGGGCGATCATGGTGTCCATGATCCGGTCGATGCGCTGGATCAGGAAGGCGGCCTGGTTCTCGCTGATCGCGCCCCGGGCCTTGGCGTCGCGCCATTCCTTGAGGGCGGCCTGCAGCATGCGCGGCAGCGGATGGCGCGGATTGGCGCCGGCCTCGCCGGCCACTTCTTCCAGTGACCGGCCCTGACTGACCTGGCCTTCGAAGCGGTCGGCGGCGCTGTTGAGGGCGGCAAAGCGGAACAGCTTGTCCAGAATCACGGCCCACGAGCCCAGCGAGGCGAGGATCAGGCCGATCATCACCCCCTTCACCACCCAGTCGGCCTGCATGAACAGGGCGAGGAACGAGAAATTGGCGGGGGCGGCTGCGGCGGCGTCCATGCGGGAATCCTGCTCCGTTGGGGCGTCAGTATCGATCTAGCGTCTTACTGGCATGAAGCGGCGCTTTGGTGAAACTATGACAATCACCGGGGGATACCGAAAATTCCCGACGCTCAGTTTTCGTTCCCGGACCCGGGCGCGAGCCACGGCTCCAGCTGGGCCCGCATCTCGGCGGTCGGCTTGCGCGGGCGGCCGTCCAGCGTGATACAGACCGCCACGCCCTGGGCCTGACAGATCACGTCGTCGCCGCGCGTGATCTTCTGGCTGACGAACAGGCGCGGTCCCTTGACGCTGTCATAGGTCGTGCGAACCACCAGGGCGTCGTCGATCCGGGCCGAGCGCTTGAAATCCAGCTCCATCCGGATGATCGCAAACGCCGTGTCAGCCTGCGCCAGAGCCGTGTGCGAGATGCCGATCAGCCGAAAGAAATCGCTCCGCCCACGCTCGAAATAGCGCAGGTAGTTGGCGTGATACACGATGCCGGAAAAGTCGGTGTCTTCGTAGTAGATGCGGACGGGCAGCTGGTGCTCGCGGCCGTCGAAGACGCCGGCGGTGGGGTCTGGGGTGGTCATCTACGCTCCGGCGCGCCCTGGGGTCCGGGGAGTATAGGTTGGTCAGGCAAGGGCGATAAGCCCGCTGGCGAAATCGGTACCGCCGTCAAAGGCGCAAAGGTGAAAATTCAATCTGGAATTGATTATGGACTTTCGCCTCGCCATGATAAATTCTGGCCATGAAGATCGAACCCGCCATCTTCGATGAAACGGACGATGCCGCTGAAGCCGCCGCCGACGCGCGCGCCGAAGCTGATATTTCGGCAGGCCGGGTTATCAGTCATGAAGCCGTAAGCCGCTGGCTGAAATCGTGGTCCGATGGCGCACCCACGCCGGCGCCTCAATCTGGCGACTAGTGCGGCGGATTATCTGGACGGTGGAAGCCGTATCCAACCTCGAAAGCATCTTCGCCTACGTGTCAGCGTTCAACGCGTCCGCGGCTGTTCGTTTGGCGCGACGCCTTCAATCGGCGGCTGACAGCCTGGCCACGCATCCGGATCGGGGACGTGAGACCGTCCGTGGACTGCGAGAGCTCACGATCATTCACCCCTACCTGATCCGCTACAGGGTCAAGGGCGATACCGTTCTCATCCTGCGGATTCGTCACGGCGCTCGGGACGTCGAGGCCTGAGGCCTAGATCATGGCGCCGGATCGCCCTGGTTGGCGGTTTCGGCGAATATGAGCCCGATCGACAGGCCCCAGGCCAGGATCGGCGCCGCGCCGTAACCCAGGACCGGCGCGGGATAGTTGCCAAACAGGTTGCCGAAAATCCAGCCCGCCCACAACGCCGCCAGGGCCAGGGCCTCGGCGCGCCGCTCGGGTCGGCTGGCGGCGACCAGCAGAAACGGCGCGGGCAGGCTGAACATCAGGATCGCGGCCAGGGCGCCGACCACGGGGCTGGTCGCGAAGTTGGCGGCCAGCAGGCCCTCGACATAGGGCACGGCCGGCAGGGTGTCGGGTTCGGTCCAGGCGGCGTAGGCGAACACGGCGGCGACGGCGACCACGGCCCACGGGACCATCTGGCGCGGGCGCTGGACCAGGGTCGCCGCGCCGATGGCCAGGGCCCAGGCCAGGGACGAGGCCGCGTCATGCTGGTAGAGCAGCGCAAAACTCAGGCCCGCGGCCAGAGGCGCGACGCGCCGGTCCTCGAAACCTCTGGCGAACGCCCACACGGCCAGGGGCAGGGCCAGGAAGGCGGTGTGCAGTTGCACCGGCCCCACGGCCAGCCAGCGCCGCGCGCCCTCCAGCGTGACGCCGGTCATCAGGGTCCAGACCAGGGCCAGGGCGCAGGCGGCGACCAGCAACCAGTACCGCCACCCCACCTTTCGCCAGAAGCGCGCGACAACCAGGGCCAGACCAAGGGCGATGACGGCGGCCAGGGTCTGCATCACCAGCGCGTTCCGGCCGGCGCCGGCCACGCTGATCGCTACCAGCGAGACGCCAAGACAGGCCGCCGCCTGGACGGCCGTCACGAACCGGATGGCGCGCATGGCCCTATTCCTCCCCGAACAAACCCGCCTGCCCCGCCGGCGCGGCCGGAGCCTTCAGCCCAAGGTGCAAATAGGCCTTGCCGCAGGCCACCCGGCCGCGCGGGGTGCGCTGGATGAAGCCCTGCTGCATCAGATAGGGCTCGATGACGTCTTCAACCGCGTCGCGGGACTCGGCGATGGCGTAGGCGATGGTCTCGACCCCGGCCGGGCCGCCGCCATAGTGCTCGATCAGGGCGCGCAGGTAGCGGCGGTCGAGGCTGTCGAGGCCGACCTCGTCCACTTCCAGCCGGGCCAGCGCCATGCCGGTCGCCTTGCGGTCGATGACCGTCGCGCCATCCGCCTCGGCGAAGTCGCGCACCCGGCGCAGCAGGCGGCCGGCGACGCGCGGCGTGCCGCGAGCACGAGCGGCGATCTCGGCGGCGCCGTCTTCCGACAGCGGCGCGCCCATCTTGCGGGCCGCGCCCAGCAGCACGTGTTTCAGCTCGGCGTGGGTGTAGAATTCCAGCCGGATCGGGATGCCGAAACGGTCGCGCAGCGGTGTCGCCAGCATGCCCGCCCGGGTAGTCGCCGCCACCAAGGTGAAGGGGGCCAGGTCGATGCGGATCGATCTGGCTGAAGGCCCTTCCCCGATCACCAGGTCCAGCACATGGTCTTCCATGGCCGGATAGAGGATTTCCTCGACGTTGGACGACAGCCGGTGGATCTCGTCGATGAACAGGACGTCGTTGGCTTCGAGGTTGGTCAGGATCGCGGCCAGGTCGCCGGGCTTGTTCAGCACCGGGCCGGAGGTGGCGCGGAAGTTCACGCCCAGTTCGCGGGCGACGATCTGGGCCAGGGTGGTCTTGCCCAGGCCCGGCGGGCCAAACAGCAGCACATGGTCCAGGGCCTCGCCCCGGCCCTTGGCGGCCTCGATGAAGACGCGCAGATTGCTCTTGGCCTGCTCCTGACCGACGAACTCGGCCAGGGTCTGGGGCCGCAGGGCCTTGTCGGCGGCCAGCGGGACGGCCTCGTGGGGCTGGGCTTCGCCGGAGATGATGCGGGTCATTGAGCGATATCCTCCCTTCCCGTCGACGGATGGGGGAAGGGTCGGGGATGGGGGTGACTGGGGCGGTCAGGTTCGCGCCAGCGGCCAGTGCCGAGACACCCCCATCCCAACCCTTCCCCCATCAAGGGGGAAGGGCTTTTAAGCGCCCTCACCGCCCCAGCTCCTGCAAACCGGCCTTGATCAGCGCCTGCACCGTGGCCTCCTCGCCCAGCTTGGCGGCGGCGGCCTCGACCACACGGCGAGCGTTCACTTCCGCAACGCCCAGACCCATCAGCGCCGCCACGGCGTCGCCGGTCGGGGCGGGCTTGGCCTTCACCGGCGCCGAACCCGTCGAAGGCGCGGTCATCAGCACCGGTCCGTCGGTGATCGGCTTGTCCTTCAGCTCTGTGACGATCCGAAGAGCCAGTTTCGGTCCCACGCCCGACGCACGCCCGACGGCGGCCTTGTCCTCGCGGGCCACGGCGCTGGCCAGCTCGGCCGGCGACAGGATATCCAGCACCGCCATGGCCGCCTTGGGCCCCACGCCCTGGATGGCCTGCAGCAGCACGAAGGCGCGGCGGTCCTCGCGGGTGGCAAAGCCGTAGAGCCGCAGGCCGGCGCTCTCGCTCCACTGGCTTTCGATGTGCAGCAGCGCCTCTTCGCCCAGGGCCGGCAGGCGCGACAGGGTGCGGCCGCCGCAACGGACAACATAGCCCACGCCCATGACGTCGATCAGGGCCTCCTCCTCGCCGACCTCGGCGACGGCCCCGCGCAGGCGACCAATCATGCGACCCTCCGGTTGGCGACGCGCAGGTTGGCGTGGGTGATGGCGACGGCCAGGGCGTCGGCGCAGTCGGCCGTGGTCTTGCCGGCCGTGGGCAGCAGACGGGCGATCATGAAGCCGATCTGGGCCTTGTCGGCCGCGCCGGTGCCCACCACCGCCTTCTTGACCAGGCGCGTCGAATATTCGGCCACCAGCAGTCCGGCGCGAGCGGGCGCGATCAGGGCGGCGGCGCGGGCGTGGCCCAGTTTCAGCGTCGACTGGGCATTGGTGTTGAGGAACACCTCCTCGACCGCCGCCTCATCGGGCTGGTGCTGCTCGATCACCGCGCAAATGCCTTCGAACAGATGCAGCAGGCGCTGGGCGAAGTCGGCCTTGTCGTCGGGGGCGATCACCCCGTGGGCGACGTGGCTCATGCGCGAGCCCTCGACCGTGACCACGCCCCAGCCGGTGCGGCGCAGGCCGGGGTCGAGCCCCAGGATTCGGATCGGGATGCGATTCATGTTCATCATGTGTTCTCGCAACATCGCCTGTTCCGCGCCCGAGGAAAAGCCCCTGTATCGCTAACGACTCGTAAACGCCGGCCCTTGCGCGGCGAGGCTTTGCGCGCTCTCCTCGCCGCAAAGATCTTGGGGAGACGATTTGATGCGACTGGCGGGATGGATGACGACGGCGGCCCTGCTGGCCCTGCCGACGATGGCGAGCGCCCAGACCAAGGCTCCGCGCCCCGACCAGCTGACGTTCCGCGAGCTGTTCAAGGAGCTGGTCGAGATCAACACCACCCTGTCGGTGGGCAGCTGCACCGCGGCTGCAGAGGCGATGGGCGCGCGCCTGAAGGCCGCCGGCTACGCCGAGGCCGACGTCAGGGTAGTGGTCGAGCCGAAATACCCCCGCGAAGGCTCGCTGGTGGCCGTGCTGCGCGGAACCGATCCCAAGTCGAAGCCCATGCTGCTGCTGGCCCATATCGACGTGGTTGAGGCCAACCGCGCCGACTGGACCCGCGACCCGTTCACCCTGATCGAGGAGGACGGCTATCTCTACGGACGCGGCACGTCGGACGACAAGGCCCAGGCCGCCATCTGGACCGACAGCCTGATCCGCCTGAAGCAGGCGGGCTACAAGCCCAACCGCGACATCAAGATGGCCCTGACCTGCGGCGAGGAGAGCGAGGGCTATAACGGCATCGAGGACCTGCTGAAGAACCACCGCCCGCTGGTCGACGCCGAGTTCGCGCTGAACGAGGGCGCCGATGGCCTGCTGGACGAGAACGGCAAGGAAGTGGTGCTGGAGGTCCAGGCGGGCGAGAAGGTCTATCAGGACTTCACACTGACCATCACCAATCCGGGCGGCCACTCCAGCCGGCCCGTGCCCGCCAACGCCATCCATCAGCTGGCGGCGGCGCTGAGCCGCATCGGCGCCTATTCGTTTCCGCCTCGGTTCAACGACGCCACGCGCGGCTATTTCACCCAGATGCAGGGCCGCGTCTCGCCCCCTCAGGCGGCGGCGATGAAGGCCCTGGTCGCCAATGTCGAGGACCCGGCGGCGTTGAAGACCATCACCGCCGACCCGATGTGGAACGCGATGCTGCGCACCACCTGCGTGGCCACCATGGTCAATGCCGGCCACGCGCCCAACGCCCTGCCCCAGCGCGCGACCGCCAACGTCAATTGCCGCATCCTGCCTCGTGCCCATCCTGCTGACCGGCGCCACGGACGGCGTGCACACCAACGCGGCGGGCATCCCGACCTATGGCGTCTCCGGCATCTTCGGCGGCTCGGATGGCGACGGCATCCACGGGCTGAATGAGCGTATCCGCCTCAAGTCGCTGTATGACGGCCGCGACTTCCTGCACGGCCTGATCCAGGACTATGCGGGCGGCAAGTGACACTCTTTGCCATCCCGGGTCTGCGCGCCGCGCGTTTGCCCGGGATGACCATTCATTTGAACGGGCCAGCAGTTACACGATCATAGGCCCAGCGCTGCAACACGCTCGACAGTGCGCAAAGTACGCCAGCGATCAGGCTAAAGACGACGGTCATCGCGAGCGTTATCCCGAGGCCTAGCCAAAACGAATTCCAATCATTGAGGACCCGGAGCGTGCCCCCGATCACTAAGGGGATACCGACCGCCAAGGCTGTCCTTGATGCCCCCTTCAAGAACGACGTCCAAGGATCGTCTGGCTCTCGGAGGATCCGCATCATGTGGCGCCGACCGAACGATCGCGCTGATCGCCCGCTGCCTTCTCTCCAAACAGCGTCGTCAGGATCAGCCGCTCCACCACCACGACATCCACGCTGACACAGACCTCGGCATTGGGCGCGCCGTCGATACGGTCGATGCGGCCCTGGCGCACGCCGTCCACCGCCACCCGCAGCCGGGCCGACTCGAAGACAAAGGCCTCGGGCGCGATCAGGCTGGCGGCGGCCACCGCATCGTGCGGATGGCAGGCGGCCACGGTTCCCCAGACCTGGGCGTGAAAGTCCATATAGGGCCCCGCCGCCCGGGTCAGTCGGGCCGACAGGGGCGAGCCGCAACAGGCCGCGCCCGCCTCCAGCGCC